>JAJFFQ010000021.1 GCA_021776565.1 Robiginitomaculum sp.
GGAAAGTGGCTGGCCAGCCTGTAAGGATTGAAGAGCTTCATCAAAGTTAAAATCAGTGGTCTTGCTTGGTAATCTGGTCATAATCATCATTCCTGTTTTTATCAAAGCTACTGGAATGACACAGAATTTTAAACAGTCCCCTTCGCTGACCTTCAGGTGTCCCTTAACTGACCCATTTGCTGGCTAATTTGCCCCTTAAACGTCCCTCAAATGCCCCTTATTGTCCTTTATTTATTGGTGCTATCGCGACGGTAAACCTCGCTATTTGAGCACGTGACTCTTGCTATCGCGACGGTAAACCTCGCTATTTGAGCGAGTATCCAGTGTGCTATCGCGACGGTAAACCTCGCTATTTGAGCACGTGATTTTTGTGCTATCGCTTTGCTATATGAGCACACGAAAATTACTTATCCCCACCCGCGTAAGGGCAGCTATAATGGCCTAATTTGAATAGTCGTTGCGGGCGTATCAGCCCTTGCAGTCAAGAACCCATACGTCATAAATCGGGTGCTCAAGTGCATTAAGTGCCGGATTGGAGGCAAACATCCAGCCGGAGAAAATTTCTTCGCCGTCACTTTCCTGCCCTGAACCGTCTGTGCGACGATCCTTGATATTCATGAACACATAGACTTCCGGTTGTTCTTCCGGTGGGGTTTTGCGGCAGTAATTAACGGTGATATTTAAGGTACCGAACTGCACCAAGGTGCCAATTTTGGCATTGAAATCAACCGTTTCGGCGCTGATTTTATCAAGGCCGCGCATGACCGCAACTGCACCGGGGCGCGAGGACAACATGTCACCCGCAGGATCAACCGGTATGCCCTGGGCAAAAGCCACAGAAGCCAATGAGCTGGCATGGATAAGGACGACAAGCGTGAACAAAATAAAGCGCATAAGCATGTTTACATAACTGATGTGACGGGAATATGTCCGCGTTATTGCGAGGCTTCCTTTGAAGAATTGCCCGCAAACTGCCCCAGAAGTGTTAACAAGTCTACTGCACCTTGCGTGAAATCAAACTCTGCGCCTGGTTTCAGCAAATCTTCCTCGGCACCGGGGTCAATGGAAATATAGGCAGAACCCAGTAACCCATCTGTGGTAATCCGGGCAACAGAATCTTCTGGTACGGGAATACCGGCACGAATACTCATGCTGACACGGGCGTCAAATGATACCTTATCAAGGGATATCTCATTGATAACGCCGACCTTGACACCAGCCATGCGTACGTCAGAGCCAGCATTTATACCGCCTACTGAGCCAAATTTGGCCAATAATGTGTAATCATCGCGGCCCTGCCCTTCGCCAACGGTTTGCATGGTATAGGCTACAAAAAAACCGGCAGCGATCAGCACCAGAAGGCCTACAACGGTCTCTACAAGCTGCTCACGCATCGGTATCGGCCTTGCCAGGTGTCCAGGCCTCATAATCACCCGTTGCCTGTGGGCGCACGCCCTGGCCAGCCAGTGAGCCTTTGGGTTGCCAGGCAAATATGGTTCCGGTCAAATTGGGTTGGTGATCCTTTTCCCAAGACTTGCGGAGCAAAGGCTTATCGTTAGGCGGGTTTTCAAAGGTGTGGTGCATCCACCCATGCCAGTCGGTTGGAACACGGGAGCCATCGGCATAACCATTATACAGCACCCAACGGCGTTTATTGCCATCAGGATCAGCTTTGCGGGCCTCAAAATAGCGGTTGCCACATTCGTCCGTGCCAATTTGCTGGCCGTGCTTGAAAATGGTGAATAGCGTACCCAGGGTCGCGCCATCCCACCAGGCAAACAAACGTTTGATAAAAAGTAACATATTCAGATTCGCCTTAACTGGTCGCTGCAAGTATGCCGCGCCCTCATGCTCAGGTCTAGACCTGTAACCATAAGTCATAACAGCCCGGCACTATCCAGGCGCTCTATCATCCGCCCCCGTGCTTCGGGCAAGGTTTTATTGACGGGCCAAAGCACGCGCCGTTCCAGAAAATACCCGGTAAGTATCAGTCCTGAGCGAACATCACCCTCTTGTAATGGTTCAAGCGGATTATGTAAAAATCCTGGGAGTTTCAATAACTTGTCAAGATATGGCTCGGCAGCCTCGGTGCTGACTGACTGCCCTGAACGGGGGCTGACATGGCTAAGGTCATCCGTTGCCCCGGTGGCTACACAACGATCAAGTTGCAAGCCATAACCCAGTTCACGCAATATACCTTCTTCCCAGCGCACATAGAGCGCGGGCCAGATTGTACGTTCCATCAATTGCCCCATCAATACGTCAAAGGCTTCATAGACCCTTTGGTGTTGCTCACGTTCAGGAAGTGTCAGGCTGGCCATGGCACACGCTGCACCAAGGCCGCTCAAGGCCAGGGCATCATCAAACAAGTTCGGGGCGCGGGCTTCCACCAGTTCAATTGAAAAGGCACCCAAATGCTCTGAAAGACGAGCACGCCAGTGAACCTCGACTACATTACCCGATTGCAGCACGCCGCGCAGGCGCTTGCCTGTTGCACCCCGTACCAGACCGGCATGGCGACCATGAGCGGGGGTGAGGACTTCTACAATAGCACTGGCCTCACCATGGGGTCGAACCGCCAACACGGTGGCGCGGTCAGACCATTCCATCAGGTCACACACTCATAAACAGGGTCAAAATGGCGTGCTAAACCGTTAAAATATGCCAGAAGAAGGGTGAAAAGCGTATCCAGGATACGGTTGAGACCTTCGACGCCGCAGATTAACGCGGGTTGCACGTCCCTTCGGATATGACCAATGTGTCCGGTTAATGCGCTGCAAAGTCTTGAAAGCCATGGGGCTTCCTTCGGCTTTGCGCCTGTTTTCCGAACAAATTGTCTCATACCATGTTGATCCTGTTTATGAGTGTGTGACCTACTCAAGCTCCAGCCCGAACAAGGCCAAATGGGAGCGATCCCGCGACCAGTTTTCCTGCACCTTAACGTGCAGAAATAAATGAACTTTTCGGTCAAACATCCGGGATAATTCTTGCCGGGATGCGGCGCCAATGGCCTTGATAACTTGCCCGCCTTTGCCCAATACAATTTTACGCTGACTTTCTCTTTGCACAAAAATGACCTGCCCAATGCGTACCGCGCCGTTGCGATGTTCCTCCCAGGTCTCGGTTTCAACACTGGCGGCATAGGGCAATTCCTCATGCACGCGTAACATAAGTTTTTCACGCGTGACTTCAGCGGCAAGAAGGCGCGATGGCAAGTCTGCAATCTGGTCGGCAGGATAATGCCATGGCCCGTCAGGCATGGCTGCGGCAAGGGATGCTTTCAAGGTTTCAAGCCCGGATTTTTTACCCGCGCTTACCATGAAAATTTTATCATAACATCCTGTATTTTCAAAATGTTTTGCAAGCTGCAGAAGGTGTTCTTTTGGTAACAAATCAATCTTGTTAAGGGCAAGATCGGCGCGCAATTCATGCTTTTTTAGCCCGTCAATAATGCGCTCCACATATTTAAAGGCATTTTTGTCCTGTGGCTTTGCACCCTGCTCTGTCAAAACCCTGGCATAGGCTGGGGCATCCACCAAATGCACGATAACATCTGCCTCGGCTGCGCCGTTCCAGGCCGCCTGAACCATGGCACGATCCAGGGCGCGCTTTGGGGTGAAGATACCGGGTGTATCAACCAGAACAATCTGGCTTTGAGCTTCAAGAACAACACCGCGTACGTTAAAGCGCGTGGTTTGCACTTTATGCGTGACGATCGTGACTTTGGAACCCACCAGAGCGTTAACCAGTGTTGATTTTCCAGCATTTGGCGCACCAATAATGGCAGCAAAACCACATCGAGTTATACCTGAAGGTTGTTCGGTCATAACTGTCCGCCTTCCTTCAAAATACCACAGGCAGCAATACGCTCGGCTTCGCGTTTACTGTTGGCTCTACCCTGGGCTGTCAGGCCGCCCGCCTTGACCTCAATATGGAATTCAGGTGCATGATCTGGCCCCGATCGGTCTAGCAAAACATATACCGGCAAGTCGTAACCATTGCCTTGTACCCATTCTTGCAACTTGCTTTTAGGATCGGGCGCATAGTCTTCAGCTTCCTGTAGTTCTTCACCCCAGAATCTAATAAAAAAGCGTCGGGCCTCATCCATTCCGCCATCAAGATAAAGTGCAGCGAGTATGGCTTCGCACGCATCACCCAGAATTTTGGTTTTATCTCGTCCGCCATTTTTGTTTTCGGATTTTGAGAGCAAAATAACTGCGCCCAATTCGGCCCTGCGTGCTGCCCGCGCACAGGCCTCTTTACGAACCAGTTCATTTAGGCGCGGTGCCATATCACCTTCGTCAAATTCGCCTTCGGCTTCAAACAAAAATTGTGCCGCCAACAGCCCGAGCACCCGATCACCAAGAAACTCAAGTCGTTCATTGTCACGCGCAAGACTGCGGCCATCACCATAACTGGAATGGGTTAGTGCCCGGCGTAATAAATCACTGTCCCCAAAGGTATAACCAATATGCTCTTGAAAGGCGTCTACATCTTTAATGCCAAGCTCTGTCACCGGTTTTTACGCAAGCTGACAAAAACCCGGGAGCGAAAATTATACCATGTCCAGGGGCGAGCTAACCGAAATTTGGAATTAACCGAAATCAGGATTTTTTCCCCTCTGCCGACGAGATTTTGTGCAGGAACAAAACCCCAATCGCGACTATCAAGTGAATTATCCCGGTTATCACCCATCATGAAGTAATGTCCGTCCGGCACACGATAAGCTGGCGTATTATCATACCGGCTACCATCGACCATGTTGTAGGTTATGTAACTATGTCCGTTCGGCATGGTCTCCCGATAGCGCGTAATCGTGCGAGACGATCCTCTATGTTCAACAATAGCTTCATCACCCACCAGTTCACGCGACACAGGTTTTCCGTTCAGAATAACCTGTCCCTTTCGTATCTGCACGGTATCGCCTGGCAAACCAATCAGGCGTTTTATATAATCCGTTTTATTATCTCGTGGCCATTTGAACACCACTATATCGCCGCGCTTTGGCGCGGATGCCATTACCCTTCCCCTGAAAAGGTTTGGCCCAAAGGGAAGGGAATAACGGCTATACCCATAAGCATATTTGGACGCGATCAGATAATCACCAACCAGTAATTGCGGGCGCATGGACTCTGAAGGGATGGTGAAAGGCTGATAAAAAACAGTGCGTAAGGCCGCAGCAATAATGAGTGCCCAAAAAATAGTGCGAAACGTCTCACCCCACCCTTCCTGACCGGCCTCAACTTTCGCGTCAGTTTTTTCAGTCATGCCTGTATTGTCCTAGCTTCAATTATCACAAAGGCTTGTGCCAAGGGATAGTCATCGGTGATCGTTAAATGGATGAAGGGCTGATAGCCTTTTGGGGTCATGGCGTCCAGACGCTGCGCTGCGCTGCCAGACAACACCATGCCCGGCTGACCTGTGGGCAAATTCACCACACCAAGCTCGCGCCAGGCCACACCGTATTTTACGCCGCTACCCAATGCCTTGGCACATGCTTCTTTAGCGGCAAAGCGTTTGGCATAAGATGCCGCCCGTGTTTTACGGTCATCAGAAGTCTCGCGTTCGCCCTTCGTAAAAATACGGTTTGTAAAACGTGCTCCATAGCGTTCAAGCGTTTTTTCTATGCGGGTAATATCGCACAAATCAGCACCTATTCCCAAAATCATGAAGCCAATCCAGTGCGAGATTGTGCAATCAACTTGCGCATATGGGTTATCGTTTCAAAGAGGCCACAAAAAATGGCTTCGCTGACCAGGAAGTGGCCAATGTTTAACTCGCGCACCGGCTTTATGGCTGCAACGGGTGCTACTGTATCAAATGTCAGACCATGACCGGCATGAATTTCCAGCCCTTCACCCATGCCAAATGAAGCAGCCGCGCACAGATCATCCAATATGCGTTTTGCTTCACCATGCTGGCCAGCATTACACGCATCGGCATAGGCACCAGTGTGCAGTTCAACCACAGGAGCGCCCAGTACCAGTGCAGCTTCGAGCTGGGCCTGCACTGGTTCAATAAACAGGGAAACCCGCGTGCCATTTTCTTTTAGCGCACGGACAAAATGGGCCAAATGATTATGCTGCCCGGCGACATCCAGTCCACCTTCTGTTGTGCGCTCTTCACGCTTTTCCGGCACAATACAGGCGGCATGAGGTGCAGCGTTCAAAGCGATGGCCAGCATTTCATCAGTCGCCGCCATTTCAAGATTTAGCGGCAGATCAATCTCTTGACCCAGGCGTTTAATATCAAGATCTGTTATATGACGTCGGTCTTCGCGTAAATGTGCTGTAATACCATCGGCACCGGCTTTTGCCGCTATTTGCGCCGCTTTGACCGGATCAGGATAGTCGCCACCCCGGGCGTTTCGAATCGTTGCCACATGATCTATATTCACACCAAGACGGGGGATCATGCGTACAAATCCCGACTACCCGGTTTATGGGCTGGAATAGCCTCCAGTTCTGGCGGCAATTCATTGGCTGCAAAGGTTGGAAAATCCACACTGGCCAAGGCAATAAGTGGCGCACCAACGTCTGCCTTGCCGCCAGAACGGTCAATGAGACAGGCTTCGGCAACCACATCAGCCCCCAGTGCTCTCACCGCCTCAATACACTCCCGCGATGACAGGCCAGTCGTGACAATATCTTCAACGATAAGAACTTTCGCACCTTTTTTTAGGGAAAACCCACGGCGCAGACAAAACTTTCCTTTATCGCGTTCCACAAACATGGCTGGAACGTCTAGATGTCGTGAGGTCTCATAGCCGGGAATAATACCGCCAACGGCAGGGGAAATAATCACATCCAGCGGCCCCAGATCAGAATCCAGAATCTTTTCTGCCAGTGCCTTGCAAAGCCGCGTCGTACGTGCCGGTTCCATAAACACAAAGGCTTTTTGCAAAAAAACCGGACTATGACGACCTGATGAAAGGATAAAGTGTCCTTCCAGCAAGGCTCCTGCTGCGCGAAATTCATCAAGAACATCATCCGTGTTCATGGTTAGCACCCTCATTTGCATTTTGCACTCTGGCACGATCCGCCGAAACCACGCAATTACAGGCGCGCATTGCAGCAACAATATGCGAAAGATGCCGGGCATCCAAGACTTCAACATCAAAGGACATATCAAAAAAATCCGGTGAACGGGTCAGTGATTTTACATCCATGATATTACCTTTGGAACGACCGACTGCATCGGCTATTTCAGCCAGTGCCCCGGGTTGATGTATGACTGTGGCAAGAATTCTGCCCGTTGAAGCTGATTCAACGCCGGCTTGCGGCGTCCAGCTTAGATCAATAAACGCTTCATTGATTTCTTCAAACCTGGCCAATAATTCACAATCAATTGTATGTATAATCAACCCTTTTCCTGGCACCAACACACCAACAATTCGATCACCGGGCAACGGTGAACAGCATTGGGCAAAGTGCATTGAAATACTGGCCTTTAACCCGCTACCTCGCACAAAAAACCGTGCCGTTTTATCACTGATTAGTTCACGCTGGTTCATGCTTTCCGCGCTCTCATCAGCGCGGCCAGGAAACAAGGCATCCAGCAGGGTATCCGTGCGCAATAACCCGCGCCCAACCTGTATATATAATTCCTTATTAGTCTTCAGGCCCAGACGTTTGCTGGCGTCTTTAAGAACCACTTTTCCTTTTAATCCCTCACGGCGCAACAGCCTGTCCACAAAAGCCCGACCAAGTTTCTCAAATTCCTGACGCTCCACCTCGCGGATGAGACGGCGGATGGCTGAACGGGCACGTCCGGTAACAACCATCCCTTCCCAGCCACGCGGTGGCTCACGCTCACCACCACGGATTATATCTACTGAATCACCATTGCTCAAAGATGTGCGCAAGGGTCGTTCCCTGCCATTGATTTTTACCCCCACACAATCATCACCAATGTCTGTATGAACCGCATAGGCAAAATCCAGTGCCGTTGCCCCGGCGGGCAAGGAAATCAGCTTTCCCTTAGGGGTAAAAGCAAACACCTGATCCTGAAACATTTCCAGCTTTGCATGTTCCAGAAACTCATCAGGATCGCCGCCAAATTCCAGAATTTCCAATAGAGGCTTCAGCATTTCCAGAGGATCTCCTCCGGAGGCTGTATCATAGGCGTAGCCACCTTGCTTATAGCGCCAGTGTGCTGCAACCCCCGCTTCGGCAATATTGTCCATGTCTTCTGTGCGAATTTGTAATTCAACACGAACACTACCTGGCCCCATAATGGTGGTGTGCAAGGATTGATACCGATTGGGTTTGGGCACAGAAATAAAATCACGAAAACGCTCTGGTACGCAACGCCATGACGTATGAATTAAACCAAGTACGCGGTAACAATCTTCCGGGTTCTCAACAATAATGCGAAAGGCATAAACGTCGGCAAGCTCATCAAAAGTTATGGCTTGGCGTTCCAGTTTTCGCCAGATCGAGAAGGGGCGTTTTTCACGGCCAAACACCCGTGCAGAAATCCCCGCAGCCATAATTCGTTCTGAAATTGCCCGCGACACCTGTGCAACTTGCGCCGAGGTGTTGTCACGCTGACTGCTCAGTCTTCGTTGAATGGAAATCCAGGCTGACGGATTTAAATATTGAAAGGATAAGTCCTCAAGTTCAGCACAAACCTTTTGAATACCTATCCGCCGCGCAAGAGGCGCGTAAATATCGGTTGTTTCCCTGGCAATACGCTCTTGTTTTTCTTTTTTGGGGATATATTCAAGCGTGCGCATATTGTGCAAACGATCAGCCAGTTTAACCAGCAAGACCCGCACATCCCTGGTAATTGCCAGAACAAATTTTTGCAAGTTTTCACCTTGCCGGGTGCGTGCTGACATCAATTCCAGTTTGCCAAGCTTGGTAACCCCATCAACAAGTGAAGCTATGTTATCCCCAAAACGCGTTCTTAAATCTTCAACGGTCGCATCAGTATCTTCAACTGTGTCATGCAAAAGTGCGGTAATGATGCTGGCCGGATCAAGACGTAGCCCGATTAAAATCCAGGCCACATTCACTGGATGGCCATAGTATGGCTCACCAGAGGCACGCAATTGCTCACCATGCATATCGTGGGCAAAGGTATAGGCAGCACGTATTTGCGCTTCATCAACACCGGGATTATAACCACGAATGGCGGCAACCAGATGGTCTGCTGTTGGTATAGGGCCAGATGCACCGCCCGGCATGGGCGGGTGAGTTTCAGGCGACGTTGTCGCCGTTACTATTTCTTTAGAAGCGATTGTCTGGGGCGCCGTCGCGGTCAGCGGTTAGCGCCTTGAGCATGTCAATTTCAGAAATCGCAGCATCAGCCTTCTGGTGCTCAATGGCCATGCGTTCTACTTCCTCGCCGCTTTCTTCTTCTGGAAGAACGCGTTGCAGACTGGAAACCAGACTTTCGGCAAGCACATCAACGCTAATGGCTTCATCGGCAATTTCGCGCAAGGCCACAACCGGATTTTTATCATTATCCCGTTCAACCAAAAGTGACGAACCGGATAAAATGGAACGTGCCCGGTGAGCAGCCAGTAAAATAAGGTCAAACCGGGTTTCTACTTTTTCGATGCAATCTTCGACGGTAACGCGAGCCATAGGGCACTCCGGGGGTCAGGTGTAAAACCATGGAGGAAACGCGACTGCATAGCCCTGAGATTGCCCAGATGCAAGCATCAATATCGTACGCAACGCAGTCACCTACTACTTTATGCGGATTACAATGGCAAAACCTTGCTTTTATCCTTGTATGGCAAGGCATCTATGAGATATGTCAGAGATTGCCCCGTTTCGGGGTGCCGCCAGTGTGGTGCCACGTCTTTTAATGGTAGTAATACAAAGGCGCGCTGTGCCATCCTGGGGTGTGGCAAGATCAGATGTTTAGTGCGCAAATTTAAGCGTTCATAGCTTATCACATCAATATCCAGAGTTCTTGGTGCATTGCGTATATCGCGTTGCCGTCCAAACCGGCGTTCAACAGTGCGTAAAGCGTTTAGCAAAGGAAACGGCGGTAATCGGGTCGTGATCTCTGCCACCGCATTGACATAAGACGGCTCATTCGGGTCTGGCCATGACGGGCTTTGCCAAAGCCGTGAGAACCCCAGCACAACCACTCCCCTGCCCTTTAATGTATTTACGGCAGCAATGATTGTGTGCTCAGGTGTGCTCTCTAAAAATGGGAGGTTGGCACCAAAGGCAATATAGGCTTTGTTAGGGGCAGTATTTAATAATTTCATAGAAAAATCTTTTTTAGAGAGACATTTATTATGGCATTTTATCCGGACGAACGTATTGGACTATTTATTGATGGTGCAAATTTTTATGCCGCAGTGCGCGCCCTCAATATAGAAATTGATTATGCAAAACTCCTTGAGGAATTTCGTAAACGTGGCCGCCTGGTTCGCGCCAGTTATTATACTGCACTGGTAGACGATCAGGATTTTTCACCTCTCAAAAAAATGGTGGACTGGCTTGATTATAATGGTTTTACCATTATCACCAAATCTGCAAAGGAATACATAGACCCTTCAAGCGGGAAAAAGCGCACCAAGGGCGATATGGATGTCAACATTGCCGTTGATGCCTTGCAAGCTGCCCAATGGCTCGATCACATTATCCTCTTCTCCGGTGATGGTGATTTTTGCCCACTGGTCAAAGCTATACAGAGTAAAGGCGTGCGCGTATCTGTAGTTTCAACTACACTATCAAACCCGCCGGTGGCTTCTGATGATCTGCGCCGGGTTGCTGATACCTTTATAGAACTTGGTGATCTTGCCCAGTTGCTCACACGACCAACGCGAGCAGATGATACGGCCAGCATTTGATTATATAGTCATGAGCACCCCTATACCCCCTGAAGCCCCGGCAAACTGCACCTTGTGTCCGCGCCTGGTTAGCTACATCAAAGAAATCGCCAAAGCGGAACCAGACTGGCACAATGGGCCGGTGGATTCTTTTGGAGATGATAATGCACGTTTGCTCATTGTTGGCATGGCACCGGGGCGCGGCGGCGCCAACCGAACTGGGCGGCCATTTACCGGTGATGGTGCCGGAGATTTACTTTACAAAGCATTGGCAAAGCAGGGGTTTTCAATCGGCACATTCAACAAAGACGGCAAGGACGATCTGCGCCTTGTCGATTGCATGATAACCAATGCTGTGCGCTGCGTGCCGCCACAAAACAAACCAACTGGCGAGGAAACCCGCAATTGTCGGCCATTTTTGGTTAGCCGATTAGCGCATTTACCAAAGGTAACAGCATTATTTGCACTTGGACGTATTGCCCATGATAATGTTTTATCGACACTGGGAATGAGACGTGCAGCCTACCCGTTCGGACATGGCGCAGAGCACGATCTGGAAAGTGAAGACAGGCAAATTCGTTTGTTCGACAGTTATCATTGCTCGCGCTATAATACCAATACGAGACGTTTGACCGAACCTATGTTTGATGAGGTGTTTATGGCTATTCGCACTTTTCTGGATAAGGGTTCATGAGTAATTTAACAGCGTTACAACTTATCCGGCAACGCCGGTTTGGCCCGCTTCTGGTTTCTCAATCCCTTGGCGCGTTTAACGACAATGTATTCAAATACTCGCTCATTATATTGATTACCTATAGCGGCCTGCAATTGCAGGGCATCCCACGAGAAGTCCTGGTTCCGGTTGCCGCCACCATTTTCACGTTACCATTATTTTTATTTTCTGCCATTGCCGGGCAAATTGCTGATCGTTACCCGCACGCTCAGGTATTGAAAACAGCAAAGCTTGCGGAAATATTTTTGATGATAATTGCCGCAATCGGATTTGTATTGAATTCTGGCCTGATTCTTTTCATCACCTTGTTTTTGATGGGTGCACAATCGGCAGTATTTGCTCCAGCAAAACAGGCGGCTCTGCCCCACTACCTTAACCGTAAAGAACTTGTTCCCGGCAATGCCATGATAAGCGGCACACTGTTTCTTTCGATTCTTACCGGGTCACTGATGGGCACATTGATGGTGCTTCGTCCCTCTGGCCCGGAAACTATTGCAATCACACTGGTTGTGCTGGCGATACTGGGTTGGCTGTTTATGCGTATGTTGCCAGCCAAACCTGCTGCAGAACCTGGATTGAAACTCAATTGGAATATTTTTTCCGGCACCTGGCATACCTTGGCCAACCTGTTTAGCGAGCCGCGCACCATGCGCCCGTTGATTGGTGTCGCCTGGTTCTGGACTGCAAGTGCCGCATCGGTCACCGTGCTGCCTCTCCTCGTGAGTGATGTGTTGTATATGGATGCCACTGTTACATCCGTTTTTATGGTGATTTTCACAGTTGGTGCTGCACTTGGTTCTTTAGGTTGTGCCGCCGCCACCCGACATAAAGATATTTTATGGCTCTCCATTATAGGTGCTGCATTACTCTCAATTTTCGCTGCTGATGTCTTTTTCGCCAGTGCCGGGCGTACAGCAGTCCCGTTGGGCGGTGTGAGTGACTTTTTTGCAGACAAGCGCAATTGGCGACTTTTGTTTGATTTTTTTGCCATGTCTGTATTTTCCGGTGTCTTTGTCGTACCCCTGCAAGCGATGTCACAGCACCGTGCACCAGAGAAAACCCGCGCACGCATTTTGGCTGGTGGCGCGGTGATGAATGCAGCAGGAGCTTCGGCTGGGCAATTGGCGCTTATCGGCGTTACCCGTTCAGACATCCCGCTTGCAAGCGCCTATGTTGGTATTGCCCTCATCAGCCTCTTGTTTGCAACGTTTATGTTATACAGGCGGATCAAAAACACATGGTAGGAAATGAACCACAAGTTGTCACAGATACGGCAACACTTGTAAAAGTGTGCGCGGGTTTACGAAAGGCAGACTTTTTTGCTGTCGATACCGAGTTTTTGCGCGAAAGCACTTATTGGTCAAAGCTCTGCCTGATCCAGGTTGCTGGTGGTGATGTTGAGGCCATTATTGATCCTCTTGCAAAAGACCTTGATCTGAGGCCATTTCTTGGCGTGATGGCAGAGCCAACAATTACCAAGGTGTTTCATGCTGCACGGCAGGATTTGGAAATATTCTACCGCCTGATGGGCCAGGTGCCCCTGCCTCTTTTTGACAGTCAGATTGCCGCCATGGCCACAGGTTTGGGCGATTCCATTGGCTATGACACGCTGGTGCAAAAAATGTTGAACCAAAGTGTTGATAAGGGGTCACGTTTTACCGACTGGTCGCGACGACCGCTTACCGATAAACAACTGACCTATGCTATTGGTGATGTTACCCATTTGCGCGATCTGTATCCGCTCCTTGTTGGCCGTTTGGAAGAGCATAACCGCCTGAGCTGGGTTGATGAGGAAATGGCGGGATTAACTAATCCAGGCATTTATCAGTTCAACCCGGAAGATGCCTGGCGACGGATGAAGATTCGCAAATATACGCCGCAATGGCTGGCGGTAATGCGGCTGGTTTCTCGCTGGCGCGAGCGCGAAGCACAGACACGAGATAAACCACGCGGGCGCATCATAAAAGACGATGCCATATATGAAATTGCACAACAGGCCCCCCGAAATGCAGAAGCTTTGGGGCGGATGCGTGCGATCCCCAGGGGGTTTGAACGTTCATCAATTGCGCAAGGTCTGTTAGCGGTCATTAACGAAGCTCTGGACGATCCTGCACAACACGCCCCTGAAATAAAACGCCCGCCAGCCATGCCACCGGGTCTTGGGCCTGTAACGGAAATGCTAAAGGTTCTTTTGCGCATCAAGGCCGAAGACCTGGGCGTTGCCCCGCGTCTGATCGCAAATGCCGCAGATATTGAACAATTGGCTGCATTTGATGATGCAGACATTCCTGCCCTGAAGGGGTGGCGATTTGAAGCCTTTGGCGATGAGGCCTTGCGCCTTAAACGTGGCGAACTGTCTCTTACCCTCAAAGGTAAGCGGGCTGTTATAGAGATACGATAGTCAAAAGCTTATTTTACCTGCAAATCCAGTGCTGTAGCCATAGCTTCAAGGCGTTTTTGTGCTCGCACGGTTAGCAATTCCTGCGCATCATCACGTGCCGTAAGGCGTAAAGTGTTATCCCGTAACATCACCTGTGTTCGTTTTAACAATTTGGCAGTACGGCCCGAAACAGCCGCTGCACAGCGTAAACTCATGCCCAGGCCGAAGGCCCAGTTTTTTTGTTTTTTACTTAATAAATACCCAATCAATCCTGCCCTTGGCACCTCTGTGTCACCGGCGTAACGGTAGAAAATACACAGGGCCAACGCCGCACGTTCGGCATGGGAAAGCCCCGCAAAAGGCGCAAACAAAACAATATCAAAGGCAATTTCTGCCCGGTGATCCGGGTGCAGTCGCGCACCAATATCAGCAAGACGACATGCGGCTGAATGCATTAAATCTGTACGCTTGCCACCAAAAGGCGTTTTTAACGCGCCCATAACCGGTTTTAACCAGCGTTCAAGTTCACTGCCAAAACGCGGTGATGACCAGTTTTGCTGGGCAAGCCCCTTCACACCGGCAAGCACGGGATGTACAGCCCGTGCCTTTGAACTTAATTGCTCATAAAGCAAGCCTTCACGCAGTCCGTAGCCAGATATTGTTACACTATCAAAGAACTGGCGTTGCAGGATGCGTTCCAGTAATAGCGCTGCATAGGGAAGCAGAGGTGCCCGACGCGCTGAAAGCCCAGGAGTGCGCGCCAAAGATTCGGGGCTTTGGGCGCTGACAAGATGCACCAGATCAAAGGCCTCATCCCTGCTCATGGTGTAATTGTGTAATACTCGCAAGGGATGTCCACGCAATGCCATATTGACCAATGCAAGCGAGCGCCATGCACCACCAACCGCGTAAAAACTGCCCTGGGCATCGGCCTGTATTTGAACCGAAGCTAAATCCAGAGCGGCATCAATTTGTGCCTCCATTGCCGTATGATCCATGCCGTTCCCCGCCCGCATGGCCAAGGGGCCAAGGGGAAGGGAGATGCCGCGTTTAACACGCCCTTTCCCAACAGGTACAAGTTCAAGAGAGGAGCCACCTAAATCGCCAATCAGGCCAAAAGCATCAGGCGTTCCTGCAATCACCCCAAACGCTGAAAGGCGGGCCTCTTCCTCGCCTTCAATAACGGTGATGGTTAACCCTGTTTGCTGCCTGACTTTTTCAATAAATTCGGGGCCATCTTCGGCAACGCGCACGGCTGCCGTCGCAACAGCCATTACATTATGGACACCACGTGCCTTGATAATACGTTGATACCGTTTCAGGGCCGCCATTGCAGCCCGCACACCCTTCGGGTTTAACCGCCCCGTTTGCGCCATGCCCTGGCCCAGGCCAGCCAATACTTTTTCGTTAAACACTGGTTGAAAAAAAGTTTCACGGGTGCGAAATATTACCAGACGCACAGAATTTGAACCTACATCAATAACAGCCTTGTCAATAAGGCCGTTTGTTTTCTTGCCCCCTCCGGCAGCCATATTTAATCGTTCTCCGGTTCAAAAAGTGAAGGTTGGTCATGCTTAAGTGCGCTGCCACGTCCTGATAGCGAGGGGTTGGTCATAAAATAAGTGTGAGCACTAAAAGGATTTTTAATTTTCGCAACATCCACTCGCTTGAAATTACCATCCGGCCCCATAGTCCAGCTTTGGGCCTGATCCTGAAGGTTGGCGACCATGATCTGGTTGAGCACCTGCCTGTGCACCGTGGGGTTTTGCACAGAACATAAAACCTCAACCCGACGGTCAAGATTACGCGGCATCCAGTCCGCCGATGAGATAAAAACCAATGCGGTTGTTGATGGGATGGTTTTACCATTGGCAAAACAGGCAATACGTGAATGTTCCAAAAACCGACCAATAATACTTTTGACCTGTATGTTGTCAGATAGGCCAGGAACGCCAGGGCGCAAACAACAAATCCCCCTGATTATCAGATCAACTTTTACGCCTGCGGCACTGGCCGCATACAGGGCATCTATCACTTCTGGATCCACCAGTGCGTTCAGTTTCACCCAAATGCCACTGGGTTTTCCTGCCAATGCATTTTTTGCTTCAGCAGCGATCAGACGAAGTAAAGTGGTTTTGCAATTGAGCGGCGATAATGCAATACGCTCCAGCGTTTCGGGTTGGGCATAACCGGTAACATAATTAAACACCCGCACAGCATCACGGCCAAAGGCCGGATCAGCAGTAAACAGGGATAGATCAGTATATACTCTTGCGGTTTGAGGGTGATAATTGCCTGTTCCAAAGTGCGTATAGGTACGCAAATGTTCGCCTTCCCGGCGCACGACAAGACTAATCTTGGCGTGGGTTTTCCACTCTATAAATCCATAGACCACTTGCACGCCAGCGCGCTCCAACGCCCGGGCAAGGTTAAGGTTGGTCTCCTCATCAAAACGTGCCTTTAGCTCAATGAGTGCTGTGACATTTTTACCCGCTTCTGCCGCCGCGATCAGCGCCGAGACTATGGGGGAGCTTTTTGATGTCCGGTACAAGGTCTGCTTGATAGTCACAACATCTGGATCCGCAACCGCCTGTCGCAAGAACTGAACCATGACATCAAAAGATTCATACGGATGATGGATCAAAATGTCTTTTTCACGGATGGCAGAAAAACAGTCACCGCCATGATCGCGTATACGCTCTGGAAAACGAGGTTCGTAAGGAGGAAATTGCAAATCAGACCGCTCGGGTACGATCAGCTGGTCAAGCTGGCTTATGCCAAGAATGCCGTCAACGGGCGCAATATCCTGCTTTTCTGCATCCAGATGTTCGACAATAAACTGTCGCAAGGTATCCGGGGTGCTGGCGTCAAACTTGATCCGCACCACCACGCCACGGCGGCGTTCTTTTATCAGGCTTTCAAATTGAAGAACGAGGTCTTCGGCCTCTTCCTCAATTTCAATATCACTATCCCGTAACAAGCGAAACGCACCAGTTTCCTCAACGATATAACCAGGAAATATATCCTCAAAGAAAAGGGCCAAAACAGATTCCAGAGGAATAAATGACTTGATTGCACGACCATCCCCGGTGCGTTTATCTTCTTTTAATGACAAAAAACGCGGCACACCTGCCGGGATGGGAACCAGAGCCGTCATAGGTTTTCCATCTTGAGCGCGGCGAAGTTTTAGCACCAATGCAAAACCAAGATTAGGGATGAATGGAAATGGGTGAGCCGGATCAATAGCCAAAGGCGTAATCAATGGGAAAATATGTGTAATAAAAGCATCGTGCAATTGCTTTTTTCCTGCAACATCAAGTGTGTCTGCATCCCTGACCAACAGTCCAACTTCACCAAGTTTCGGTGATAATTCCTTCCATATCCGTTGCTGATCCTTCATAAGCCGGGCTGTTTGTGCATTGATGCGCTCAAGTTGTTCAAGTGGCGTCAGGCCATCCTGGCTAACCCGGCCCACGCCGGCACGAATTTGTGCACGCAAGCCCGCTACACGCACCATGTAAAATTCATCCAGGTTAGAGCCGGAAATTGATAAAAATCGCAGGCGTTCAAGCAGTGGATGGCAATGGTTTTCTGCTTCTTGCAATACGCGCATATTGAACTGTAGCCAGCTTAGTTCCCGATTCAAAAATCGTGAAGGCGAAGCAGAAATGTCTTCATTTATATCTATCTGGTTTTCATTTTCATTGACCATAACCATTATACTACCCTCCCTGTTTATTTTTTGGGGACTGGTCAAACAAATCCGGCATCTGCACCTCATGTTCCATATCAGCAATAACTTTGCGCACCAGAGGGAGGCGGATATTCTGCCCCAGATCATGGCCCTTGTCATGAATACGTTCCACAGTTTTTAATGCAGCAGTTGTCGAGCGTTCCATACGTGATAATAAATATGTAATCACCTGTTTATCAACAGTAATTTGTCTATCTGCAAATAATTTATTTAGCACGCCCGTCAGTACAACGTCATCTGGTTCCTCAATAGTAATTGTGTGCATGGCCGCCAAACGGGATTTCAGATCACGTAGAACAACGGGCCAGACGCGCGGCAGCACAGAGCTGGTCAGCAACACCCTTACCTCTGCGTTTGCAGCTGCGTTAATGAGGCGAAACAAGGTGTTATCATCCATGTTGGCTGGCAAATCTTCTATCAGTAAAAACCCCTCAAGCGTGCGCGGTAAACTGGTCAGGTTAGTTTTTTGACCACCACAATCATTTGTCCATAAATGCGCAAGATGGGATTTTCCGCAACCAGATGGCCCCGTAAGAACCAGCAAACCTGCTGGCCAGTCTTGCCACATGGCTAACGCCTTGCGGGCCAATGAATTGCTTTGCCCCTCAACAAACGTCTCGCGTCGGTAGGCACCGCCCTTCGGGGTTAGATCAAGCCATAATTGACGGGTTTGCACGACACCACCTTTAACGAATTTGAGCCACAAGCCCAATATCTTCATTACGTAACAAAATGCCCTTTTGCGCAAGGCGGCGGGCCAACTGCTCTTCACTGCCAAAATAGGTAAGCGTCAATAGTGCTCCATCAATACTGAACGCATCAAGTCTTGCTTCCTCCACCAAGGCTTCACCACCTAATGCATCTCGCAGACTTTGCCATTCAGCTAGAGTGTTATAAAGAGCCGTTAATATAACGCTCTGGCGTTCGCCTTCTCGCACTATTGCGGCCTGTTTCCATTCAGTTTCGATAACTCGTGCAATTTTTTGAGTTGCCGAACGCAAGGCACTGGCATCAGCATCATTTGGATTTGTGCCAAATGGCGCATTGCCTTCAAAGCTGCCCATATTTAGAATAGAACCAACAAACCCATTTTCTACGGCAACCCGGTGTGCTTGAATCCTGATAACTCCGTGGCCGGTTTTTCGAGCGCGGGAAATGATGAGGTTTTCTACACCAAACCTTGTGGCAATTTCACGTATTGTTTCTGTTTCCAGATTGGCAAGTTGCCATGCCCTTTGTACACCTTCATCATCCAGACCATCCTGTGGCGGCATAAATTCAGCAAGGGCAAGCGGTACAAGGTTATTTTGATAGCCCTGATCTTTCAAAATACGCGCCAAGGGGTTATCAGATGTAGAAACAATCAAGCCTTCTTCATCTTGCCAAAGTGCCACAATTAAAATCGGGCGTGCCTGACTTTCAACAAATGGCAAATTCTGCGCCCTTAAAAACGCCCTGATAAGCTGTGCATCGAATGTAACGCTCAAATCACCCAGATAACGCGAACGGCTGCGCCTTTCATTGGCGATCTGGATGCCGGCAACCAATTGCTCGGCAACGTCTTCGGTGATGACAAGCGGTGGATCCAGTATGAGTCGATCCTCTGGCAAGGTTAACCTGTCCAGCAGCCTGTATGTTGCATCCAGTGTGCCCACTCTAATGGCCTGTTCTCTTGCAGATGTTACATTTGCCCCGTGAGCATCAATGCGCACCCCGGTTATTTCAAAAGGATTACCTGCAATCGCTGTTGAAACACTTGCCAGAAAAATTAAAACGGTCAAAAGAGCTTTACGCATGAGGTATCCTGCATTTTTGGGTAACAAGTTGGGCACCAATATACACGACCCTGACAGATGAATGAAAGCCGCCTCTTGCGCCTATTCTCACATTAGGCTTGTTTTAGCACAAACAAAAGGAATCGCTTATGGCCAAAAACCTCAAAAATGGCCTGACCTATGCGCAGGCTGGTGTTGATATTAGTGCAGGAAATGCACTGATTGACCAGATACGCCCGCTGGCCAAGACTACATCACGTACTGGTGCGGATACCGGACTGGGCGGGTTTGGTGGTGCGTTTGATCTTAAAGCTGCCGGTTTTATTGATCCGATACTGATTTCCGGAACTGACGGGGTAGGTACCAAACTAAGAATAGCCATTGAAAGCGGCATAACCGACACCATTGGCATTGATCTGGTGGCCATGTGTGTCAACGACATTTTGGCGCAGGGTGCAGAGCCGTTGTTTTTCCTGGATTACCTTGCCTGTGCCAGCCTTGATCCCGATGCGGCAGCTAATATTATCGCCGGAATTGCCAAAGGTTGTCGGCTCGCCAATTGCGCACTCATTGGCGGTGAAACGGCAGAAATGCCAGGCATGTATTCCGGCAAGGATTTCGATTTGGCAGGGTTTACCGTCGGAGCCGCCGAGCGAGACAGCTTACTACCGCGCAAAAATGAAATGCAGGCCGGTGACACACTAATCGCTCTTGGATCTTCCGGGCCACATTCCAATGGCTATTCATTGATCCGTGCTGTTGTTGAACAAACCGGCCTTGGTTGGTCTGACCCGTCACCCTTTGAGGATGGCTCCACACTGGCGCAATCTTTTTTGGCTCCTACACGCATTTATATTCATTCTCTTCTGCCTTTGGTGCGCCAGAGTTTGATAAAAGGGCTGGCGCATATTACCGGGGGCGGTCTGGTAGAAAATCCACCGCGCATGTTGCCTGATAACTTAGTGGCGCAGCTTGATTTTACCTCCTGGGAACCTCACCCGGTTTTCTCCTGGCTTGAAAATACCGCAGGTATCAGCACCCATGAAATGCGGCGCACATTTAACTGTGGCATTGGGATGCTTGCTGTTGTTGACACAGAGAACGCAGAAAAGGTCATGCGTGATTTATGCGCCGCTGGTGAAACCGCCTGGATAACCGGGGTGCTGGCAAACGTATCAACATGAGTGTGCCGGTTGGCGTTTTAATCTCCGGGCGTGGCTCAAACATGCAGGCATTGGTTAAAGCCTGTGCTGCGCCTGATTTTCCGGCACATATAGCACTGGTTATTGCCAACTGCGCTGATTCAGAAGGACTGAAATTTGCGCATGAACGTGGCATTAAAATCAAGCTCATCGAGCATACCGACTTTGAAACCAGAGAGGCCTTTGAGGCAGCACTTCATACAACCTTGAGCGAAGCAGGCGTCGATATTGTCTGTCTTGCGGGATTTATGCGTTTGCTGGGTGCCGGGTTTGTGCGGGTCTGGAAAGGCAAACTCATCAATATACACCCTTCGCTATTACCGGCTTTTAGGGGGTTAAATACGCACAGACGAGCGCTGGAAAGTGGTGTTAAACAACATGGTTGTACTGTACATTTTGTCAGCGTAAAAATGGATGAAGGGCCAATTATTGGTCAGACAGAAGTTCCCGTTTATGAAACGGATACCGTTGATACGCTGTCTTCTCGAGTGCTGGCCGCAGAACACCAGCTTTATCCGAAGTGCCTTCAACTTGTTGCACAAGGCGACTTCAGATCATTGGGTTTTGAAGGAAGGTAGTGCCATACAGGTTTTTCAATCTTAAGATGTAAAGCAAGGTCAATAAAGTGATGAAAATATCACACATCTGACGCAATCCCATATTTTACAACAAGTCAAGCTGGTGCAATGACCTTTGCAGGAATATGTGAATCGGCCTAAGTACATTTTTTTAGCGGGCGCAGTGTCGGCTTGAATATCAGGGAATTTTTACACATGACCATTTCATCCAAAAATACTTTGATGCGATATGGCTGTGCAGCCAGTGTTGCTGCGCTTGCGCTTTCGGGTGCCCTTGCCATGCCAGCAGTTGCGCAAGAGGTGATCAATGATAACGGCCTAGATGTCATTATCGTGACCGCGCAAAAACGCGCAGAAAATATCCAGGATGTGCCAATTTCCATCAGCACCATGAAGGGGGATGCCCTTGATGATATTCTGGCTGGCGGCGACGACATTCTGGCACTATCCGCCCGCATTCCCAGCCTGAACATTGAATCATCAAATGGTCGTGTGGCACCGCGGTTTTACATACGTGGTCTGGGCAACACAGATTTTGACCTTGCCGCTTCGCAGCCGGTTTCCGTCATCATGGATGACGTGGTTATGGAAAATGTGGCACTGAAAAGCTTTCCGCTTTTTGATATTGAGCAGGTCGAGGTACTTCGCGGGCCACAAGGAACGCTCTTTGGTCGCAACACCACGGCCGGGATTGTCAAGTTTGATTCTGTTCGTCCCAGCGACGAGTTTGAAATTGATGCGTCCGCCAGCTGGGGGCGTTATAACACCCAGAGGTTTACCGGTGCCATGGGCGGCGGTCTTATTGAAAACAAACTGGCCATGCGCGTCTCCGGCCTTTACGCGCACCGGTCAAACTGGGTTGATAATGGTTTCACGGGCGTCAACAATGCCATAGGTGGCTATGATGATATTGCCGGTCGCCTCCAGTTATTGTTCACGCCTACCGAGAATTTTAGCGCCCTGATTATTGCCCAGGCACGTGAAATTGAAGGCAATACAGCGACTTTATTCCGTGCCAATATCTTTGATACTGGCAGCAATTCACTGAATGGAAATTTTGTCAGGGACACCGTCTTTTTTGATGAAGGTAACAATAACTTTCAGACCTATGATAATGCTGGGCTGACCCTGAAAATGGAATATGAGACTGAGGCCGTAACCTTCACCTCTATCACATCTTTGCAAACCACTGACGGTTCCAGCATTGGTGATATTGATGGTGGCTTTGGTGCCGTGTTCCTGCCCGTAAGCGGGCCAGGCTTTATCCCCTTTCCTTCGGTTACTGAAGGCTCCATCAAGGAACACAATCAGTTCACCCAGGAATTTCGCATTGCCAGCAATGGCAGTGGCCCGGCCAAATGGCAAATGGGTGCGTATTATTTCAATATGGATCTGGCTTTGGGAACCAACCCGTTCTTTGTCCCGGAAACCGTGCTCAAACAATCCAATAATTCATGGGCTATCTTTGGCCAGGGCAGTGTAGACGTTACGGAGGCGTTCACCGTAACCGCTGGCGTTCGCTATACCGAAGACAATAAACGCCTGGGTTCAATCGCCACCCTCTTTCCCATACCCGATGTTGAAATTGATGGCAGTAAAATTAGCTGGGATGTCAGCGGCAACATCGCTGCATCAGATAATCTCAATGTTTATGCAAAAGCTGCACGCGGGTTTCGCGCCCCATCCATTCAGGGGCGTGACGTGGCATTTTTTGGCCTACCTTCCACTGCAAAATCAGAAGTCATCGATTCAATTGAAACTGGCTTCAAATCAGAACTGGTTGATAACACCTTGCGTCTGAATGCAGATATATATTCGTACCGCATCAAGAACATGCAGCTGACGGCTATTGGCGGGGCTGGCAATTTCAATCAATTGATAAACGCCAAAAAGGGTATTGGTTATGGCTTTGAGTCTGATCTTGAATGGGCAGCAGCAGAAAATGTCTTGATAACGGCTGGTTTTGCCTACAATAAAACCAAATTCAAGGATCCAAATCTGGCTGTGCCAACTTGTGGTTCTGGCCTGTGTACGCCTCTTGATCCGCTTGATGCGAACGGAAATGCACTGGTCAATGGTAACCCTTTCCCGCAAGCGCCAAAATTTACCGGTAACTTCACTCTCCGATACGCCAAACCTGCGGGGCCAGAAGGGGAAGTTTATATGTTCACGGACTGGTCAATTCAGGGCAAGACCAATTTCTTTCTCTACCAATCGGAAGAATTCAAAACATCGGGCAACTTTGAAGGTGGCTTGCGTTTTGGTTATGCAAAGCATGACGGCTCACTGGATGCTTCCGTATATGTACGAAATATCACCAATGAGACGAACGTCATTGGCGGGATTGATTTTAACAATCTGACCGGTTTCACCAAAGACCCACGTGTCTTTGGTATTACATTGACGGTGCATCGCTAGACGTTGCCAATCATTTTGAAGAAAGGCCCGGCAATTTTGTCGGGCTTTTTTTAACATTCAACCATAAATCATGTGCGGCAATGCCGTTGCCAGTGCAGGAAAAAAGGCAACCAGCGCCATAACCAATATCTGGATTGCCACAAATGGTAAGACTCCACGATAGATGTGTGCAGTGGTAACGCCTTTGGGAGCGACGCCGCGTAGGTAAAAAAGCGCAAATCCAAAGGGCGGCGTTAAAAAACTGGTTTGCAGATTGATGGCCATCATCACACCAAGCCAGATTGGATCTACTCCCATACCCAACAGCACAGGCCCAACAATGGGAACAACAACAAAGGTGATTTCAATAAAATCCAGAAAAAAACCAAGCAAAAACATTACCACCATAACCAGTATCACCGCTCGCACTGGCCCACCTCCATCTGTGGTAAGCAAGCGTTCAACACTCTCGTCGCCGCCAAGGCCGCGAAATACAAGGCTAAACAGGGTGGCACCAATCAGGATGACAAAAACCATGGCGCTGATCTGTGCAGTGGATCGAGTTACGCCTTGCAGAACCTTTGCCCCAAACAAGCGCCAGAGAGCCACACTCGTCCCCACAAGTGCAGGCAAGGACAAGATCAGCGCCGCCCCCTGCCCCACTTTTTCGGCAAAATCTGTATCCGTGCGACCAAGGCGCAAATCCAGCATCATTGCCAGGGTAATCATGGCAACAAAAGAGGCGGCACCCGCCAACACCAAAAACCGCCCCTTATCTTTTGCTTTGCCAAGGCGCACAGCCGCCAGAAACAATGCCCCCAGAGCGCCAACACCCGCCGCCTCGGTAACATCAGCAAGCCCGGTCAGGATTGAGCCTAACACAGAGACGATCAACAAAAGCGGTGGAACCAGTGCACCAAACACCTGTTTGAGGTCAGGGCTGTTGTCTACATCTTGCTGAACTGCAGGTGCGGCATCCGGCTTTATAAAGGCAACAATAGCCATCCAGGCGAGATAACAAGTCACCAAAACCAGGCCTGGCAACAATGCGCCAGCAAAAAGGTCGCCAACCGACAGGGTTTTGGGGGCAAACACCCCGGCATCAAGCTGTGCCCGTTGGTAGGCATTGGACATCACGTCCCCCAGAAGAACCAGTACGATGGAGGGTGGTATGATCTGTCCGAGGGTTCCCGAAGCGGCAATGGCCCCGGCGGAAAGTGAAGAGGAATAACCATGACGCATCATGGTGGGCAAGGACAATAACCCCATTGTCACGACCGTAGCCCCGACAATGCCGGTAGAGGCAGCCAGTAAGGCGCCAACAATAATGACAGAAAATCCTAAACCGCCTCGTATCTGTCCGAATAATTTTCCCATTGTTTCAAGTAGTTCTTCGGCTATCTTCGAGCGTTCCAGCATCACCCCCATAAACACGAACAAGGGTACAGCCACCATAACCTGACGTGTCATTACTCCGCCATAAATACGACTTGGAAAGGCGCTAAGAAGCGCGGTATCAAACTGCCCAGTGACTATGCCTATGCCGGCAAAAACCAGTGCCACACCAGCCAGTGAAAAGGCAACAGGATAACCTGATAGTAATACCAGAATTGCCGCCGCAAACATAAGCAAATCAAGATGGAGCAGTAAAAAATCCATCGGCTAAACGATAACCCCGGTCTCTTGTGATGGTGTCATGGCTTTGCCAGAGAGCACCATGGCAGCTCGGGCAGCCATAGCCGAACCTTGCAACATCATGAACATGGCAAACACCGGAATCGCTGTTTTGAGAAGAAAAACCGCCTGTATACCATCACTTTCCGGTGATCCTTCAAATATAACCCATGCTCGCGCTGCATAGGCACCGCCAAGCTTGAAGATCAAAATACACACGGGCATAAGCAAAAAAAATGTACCTACTAGATTGATAATTGCCCGCCCTTTTATTGACAGTTTTTCATAAAAAACATCGACGCGAACATGGGTGTCTGTCAGCAATGCTGCCGGGGCGGCCAGTAAAAATAGAAATGCATGCATATAAATCACAGATTCTTGGGCCTTGATGGCGCTAATGCCGAACACATAGCGCATTATCACCAGACCGGAGACCATAAGAACCATAGTCAGGGCCAGCCATTTTATGCTTTGCGCCAGCAGCGTGTTCAGCCCGTCAACAAGCCGCACAAGAGAACCGGTCAGACTTTCCAGTGCATTCCATGTCTGACCAAACCACCCAAGAACGATCAATATACAAGCCATAACCAAAAGTGGTTGCAACCAAAAGATGCCCCAGCTTGTCGGGCTATTCGCGGTAAGAAAGTCCATCAAACGCCAACGAGTGCCCGAACACGTAAATACGCACCGTCTGACACCTCTGACCAGGCAATGGCTTCGTGCAAGGCTTCCCTATAGCTATCATAAATAGTTTGGGTTTGCGGATCAGAAGCCGCCACTTCACGCAACACTTTTTTTGAAGCTGCACCCAGAGATTTCCAAATATCATCAGAAAAATTACGCACCTGAACCCCATGGTCATTGACCAGGGTTTGCAAGGCACGGCCATTTTGCCAGCTATATTCGGCCAGCGACGTAGCCATTGCCCAGCCACAAGCCCCGCGAATTGCTGTTTGTTCTTGTGGTGACAGGCTATTCCAGACCTCCAGATTGGCCCCCAGGGAAATAATCGAACCTGGTTCATGAAATCCCGGGCCATAATAATATGGGGCCTCACGATAAAACCCAAAGGCAAGATCATTCCATGGGCCTACCCATTCGGTGGCGTCAATCGCGCCCGATTGCAAAGCCTGATAAATTGCGCCTCCAGCCAATAGTTTTGGTGACGCACCAACCGCGCTATACACATCGCCGCCAAGCCCCGGAATACGCATCACAAGTCCCTTGAAATCATTCATGGTCTTGATTTCTTTTTTGAACCAGCCACCCATCTGATGCCCGGTAGAACCAGCCGCAAACGCAATCAGGCCAAAGCGTGCAGACAAATCATTCCACAGGGCATTTCCCCCGCCCTTGTTTAACCAGCCCAGCGTTTCTACGGCGGTCATGCCAAAAGGCACCGCAGAAAAAAAAGAAAATCCCTTGGACTTGCCCTGCCAGTAATACTCGGCGGCATGATACAAGTCCGCTGCGCCTGATGAAACCGCGTCAAATTCTTCGTGGGCCGGAACCAACTCACCAGCCGCATACAGCTTTACCTCAAGCGTACCACCGGAGAGTTTCCCAATGTTTTTAGATATCTCTTCGGCGACTGTGCCAAGCCCCGGAAAATTTTTTGGCCATGAGGTAACCAGTCGCAACTTGCGTGCTGTTTTGCGTAATACCGTCGGGGATGCCGGGCTTTCTCCATCAGTTTTTGTGCTTTGTGGCCCACCACATGCAGCCAGTGCTGCACCCAGACCAAGACCACCTGCGGTTAATAATGTTCTGCGTTTCATGTCTTGCTATCCTTCAATTCTTCCCAACCACCATGACGTAAAACCTCTAATGGCCTGTAGTTCCCCTTGTAACCCATTTTATCGCTGTTTTTAATCCAAAAGCCCAGATAAACATAGGGCAATGCGTTCTTTATGGCCTGGCGAACATGATCCAGTATTATGTATGATCCTAGCGAGCGGGCCTGTGACGCCGGATCATAAAAACTATACACCAGTGAGGGGCCATCGCTAAGTTGATCCACCAGAACCGCCGCCAGAAGTTTGCCGTTTTCATCGCGGTATTCACAAACCTGACTACGGGCCGCGGTTTCCTCAACCATGCTCAGATAATCGGCGTATGACATATCTTCCATACCGCCATCCGGGTGGCGATTACGAATATAACGCAAGAGCAAGGCGTAATGTTCATCGCTGGCAAGGGCAGCTTCGATAGTGCGGCATAAATCTCCGTTTTTTTTCAGGACGCGCCTCTGGGTGCGGTTTGGCTTGAATGATGTGGCGATAATACGCACCGATTGACAGGCCGAACAGCTTTCACATGCCGGGCGGTAAACAATGTTTTGCGAGCGACGAAATCCTGCCTGTGTGAGACTGTCATTCAGTTCCGGGCCATCCAGTGCATGCAAATGAGTAAACAATTTGCGTTCCATTTGGTCTGGTAAATATGGGCAGGGTGCCGGGGCGGTTAGAAAAAATCGTAATTGCTTGAGTGGAAACGGATGGGTCATCTCAAATGTACCGACTCACATAAATTTTGCATCAAAGTCCGAAATAATAAGGGGCGATAAAGGCAAAAACCAGCCACAAGATAACCACTAACGGGCCGCCAACCCGCAAATAATCCATAAACTTGTAATGCCCCGGCCCCATAACCAGCAAATTGGTTTGATAGGCTATTGGTGTTGCGAACGAGCAATTTGCCGCATAGATCACGGTCATAACGGCGGCCACCGCCAGCTTGTTTTCCATTTCCGGTGTTTCGGCAAACTTTATCGCAGCATTGACGGCAATAGGAGCAAAGAGAACCGCCGTGGCCGCATTGGACAATATATTGGTCAGTACCGCCACTAGCCCGAAAAGGCCAATCAGCAATGCAGCCGGGCCATAGGGCATGGCGGCGCTAACCGCCGCATTGGCCATCATTTCTGCGGCCCCGCTTTCCTGCAAACTAGCCCCCATGGCGAACGCGGCCCCGATCAGCAGGAATATGCGCAAATCAAGCGCCCTGACCGCCTGGCGCAGGTTAAGACAACCAACCGCCACCATAGCAACCGCACCGGCAAGCGCCGCAATTACAATGGGCAGCAAACCCGTTGCCGCCGCCAGGATAACCGCACCAAATACCAGCCTGGCCCGTCCCGCCAGACGTATATCCGGCACATCAGCCATCGACCATAACAGCACCAGAAGGCTGCGGTCATGACGCAAGGCACGCAAGCCTTTGCGTGATCCAAACAGCAATAAATCATCACCGGCCTGCAAACGAATGGTCGACAGCTTTTGGCGGATCATGTGCGAACGCCGTTGAATCCCAAGAACAATACAACCCGTGCTCGCGCGAAACCCGATCTGATCGAGCGTGCGCCCTACATAACGTGAACCAGGGGCCACAACGGCCTCGGTTATAGCCAGAGCACCTTCGGGGTCTGTATCATCAACTGTCGCATCGCTGCGCAACATACCCGATAATATTCCTGGATCAGAGATCAATAAATCACTTAGAGATTTTCGCGTTGCTGCAACGGTGAGAATATCGCCCTCGCGCAGGGTCGCCTCCTCATCATAAGGTGGGTAAAAGACTTGCCCACCACGTTGAACCATACGCACAGTAACCGTTTGCAATTGAGGAAACATGCCGGCCATCGGCACCTCACCCAAATGTGGGTTTTCCGGGGTTATCTCGACCTGCGCTATATATTGCCTGCCGGAACTGCGTTCTTTTTTCTCTCCCTCACGCCTGGGTAGAAGTCGCATCCCGATAGTCAACAGGTAGACCACGCCAACCAAGGCAAGCACCAACCCAATAGGAGCCAACGAGAAAAATCCCAGGCTGATCCCGTTTTCGTGTTTAAGGACATCTGCGACCAGTATATTGGTGGATGACCCGATCAAGGTTGTCATACCGGCCAGTATGGAAACGTAAGACAGCGGTATCATAACCTGCGAGGCCGATGTACCCACCCGTGCGGCAATCGTGACCAGCACCGGGATAAACATCACCACCACCGGGGTATTATTGATAAAGGCACTAATGAGCATGACAAAACCAAACAGCGCGCCCATGGTCAGCGTAGGATGGCGATCATAGGAGGCAGCCAACACCCTGGATGGCCCTTCCATGGCCCCGGTATGAAACATACCCTGCCCCACCACCAGAAGCGCCAGAATAGCAATCAGCGCCGGATTGGCAAAGCCAGCCAATAAATTCTCAACCCCAAAAGTACTACCTGGCACTGGCCACAAGTGAAATAGCAACAGGAAAAGCGCAATCCCGCCTGCGGACACCAGCTCGATAGAAAAAAGCTCGAACGCAAACAGGACAACAATCCCGACCACAATAGCCAGAACAAGGATCATCCGGATAATCTGTGGATCGTTCAGCAATGCACTCGTCCTCCCAAGCGTGCGAAAGTTAACACGCCAGATAAGCGGAGCAAGAACATTTAGGCGATAGAACTGTCTCTATCTTATTCCTCTTTTTCTTCTTTGGATTTCCGTTTGAACTCTGGCGGTTTGGTAGGCAATGGTTTGCGTGGTAATCTCTCATCACGCATCGCTGCATGATACAGGAAAGTAGCCATAATAACGGCGGCCTGTTTCAGATCAGCTTCTGATACATGATCCAGTGTATCAATTTGCGTGTGATGCAAACGAGAACCATAATCCAGCGGGTCTTGAATGAACTGAAAGGCTGGCAGCCCCACCCATTGGAAAAACAAATGATCGGTACCGCCCGTTTTATTGAGCGAAACCGTGTTGGCCCCCAAATCTTCAAAAGGCGAAAACCAGCGTTCAAAAATTGGCTTTAGTGCTGCATTACCTTCGCCGTAAATGCCGCGAATTTTTCCCGATCCATTATCCAGATTAAAATAGGCGGACAGTTTTTGGTGCCCTGGTTTTGTCGTGATGGGCCAGCTTTCCTTAAACCAGAAAAAGGCGGGTAGCGCAGAACGCTCCTCATCATCAATCACCGGACGATCGGCCAAACGGGAGCGCACATACTGTTCTGAGCCATAAAGCCCCTGCTCTTCACCGCCCCAAAGTGCGAAACGGATGGTGCGCTTTGGCTTTATATTCAAGGCAGCGAGAATACGAGCCGCCTCCATGACAACAGCAGATCCAGCGCCGTTATCTACGGCACCGTCACCGATAAACCAGCTATCCAGATGCGCACCGGCCATAACAATTTGCGGATTTGATCCCTTACCCGGAATTTCAGCCAGTGTGTTATAAGCCTTTGTGTCCTCATCATGGTATTGAGCAACGACCTCAATGCGTAAAGAAACAGGCATATCGCGATCGAGTATGCGTAAAATGCGCTCATAATCCTCCGTTGACATGGCGATGGCCGGAATTTCAGGCGATTGACCGGTTTTATGCAAATAAGCCGAAGCTTCAATCATGGCTGCATCGCGTGGGCTGCGACGAACAACGGCGACGGCTCCTTCTTTCTTGAGAAAGGCAAAAAGCTCTTGTTCAAAAAGGAACCGCTTTTCAAATGCCTTTGAATCCTGAGGCTCGCCAACAGGAACATTGAAATCCGTTCGAGCCTCCAACTCATCATCACTAAGGCGTCTGTATTTTGGCATTGACGGGTCTTTTGAGCTTGCTTTTTTCGCCTTGTTCAGCAGAACAATTTTTCCATCCAGTTCGCCTTCGTATTTTTCAAAGTCCTTATCAGAGTCTATCTTGATTAATACAACTTCACCCTGCACCGGCCCATCCGTGCCCGGATGCCAACTAAGCGGCAATGCATATAATTGTGCCTCTCGCGGCGCAGTCATTGTCACCACAGATTTTGTAAAACTCCATCCGCGGCCAAACTCAAAGCCTTCCAGTTCACCGTTTTTCAATCCCCATTCACGGAATTTTTCCAGTGTCCAATCATTCGCTTGACGTAATTGCGGCGAGCCGGTCAGACGCGGGCCGATAATATCAGTCATATAACCCAGGGTATCCATGACATGAGAGTGATTAAAACCCTCATCCCGAATACGATTGACCATATCCAGATCAACAGGCTCTTGTGCGTTGGCCATACCAGCAACGGCTATGCTGATACACAAAGCCATTGTTTTCAGCGTTGTTTTATACATGATGCAGTTCCCTTTTTTATGATTGGAAGCTATACATGTTTCTCAAAGAGGCTACATCAAAAAAAATCATGGATGCGCTCATTAGGGTTCTGGCATCCCCTATGCCATTCCGGCAACCCTGACTTGTATGACATCAATATCCAAATTACACGATTATAGAGATGCTGTGCAAAGAGTGGATAAACTCATTTTATCCCCGACTAATGCAGGGTCACACAGGGACAATAAGGGTCATTTGAGGGGCATTTCAGGGACAAATTAGCCATTATAAGGGTCAGCCAAGGGACATGAGGTGTCCCTCATGTGTCCCTTGAGTGTGGATATGGGGATAAGTTGTTGCTTATCCCCTCCACTCGTCATTGCGGCCCTCACTTTCGTAAGCGTAAACTGGCCGGAACCCATTTTGATGCATCAAGGTGGATTGCGGTCTTCACCGCAATGACACCGTTTTGGAGATTTGACTTTGTTAGAAATACCCCAGATTTATCCAACCGGGAACGCTGGTGATGTATGATTGTGGCTGGTTGGGTATTGATACCAGGGTTGCCGAGTCACAGACCCGGGATTTCGAATAAGGTATTTTGACATTGTGAATACAGTTCAAAAAAGGGCGGTGCACAGACACCGCCCTTCCCCATAAGACAGCACAACCACCCTATTCGAGTTTTTTGCCATCCTCGTCCCAGATTTCCAGCGTGCCGAGGTTTAGCGTCTCAATGCCTTCGCGGATTTTTTCTATGTCGCCAACAATGATCCAGGTCAGTTTTTCAGGCACAATCACCTTGCTTTGTGCATTGACGCTGTCGGCGGTCATGGCGTTATATTTTGCCTTCAATGTTGTTGGATATTCATAAGGACGACCATAGCGGGCAGAGGATTGTAAACTGCCCAGCACTGCTGCGGCGGTTTCATACTGACCGGGCAGGCTGTTGGTGTTATTCTTGACCACCTTGGCCAGTTCTTCTGCTGTTGCCGGACGGCTACTTTTGAATTCTGTGAATTCTTTCATTAGTTCGGCCAGAGATTCTTTGGTTTTGTCGGTCTGCACCGGCGCATAAACCAGCCAGGGGCGCTGTCCTCTGGCCCCCTGGGTGAAGGTAAAGGCACCGTATGACCAGTGCTTGTCTTCGCGCAAATTCATATTGACCCGGGCGGTAAACTGACCACCCAGAACACCATTCATGGCATCAATGCTCAGACTGTCCGGTGATGTGCCGGGCGGTATCAGTTCGCCAGCCAGTATCAGCGTTTGCGGGGAATGTTTTTTATCAATCAGGATTATCTTGCCCGTTTCTGGCAGTGAGACCATACCGATGTTTTTGCCAGGTTTGGCTGTCACTGGTGCTTTCCAGCCTCCAAATACCCTGTTCAGTTCTGGCAGAATTTTTTCCAGAGTCGTATCCCCAACCACAAACAAGGCGCCATTGTCCGGACGTAACCAGCTGTTTTTGAAATTCAGCAGATCATCACGTGTTATGGAATTGATCGACCCCACTGTTCCCGAGCCGGTAAAGGGGACGCCATAGGCATGATCCTTGCCATATAGCGCCGGTGGCAACAGGCGCAAAGCCAGTTGTACCGGTTGTGATTTTTCCCGGGCGATATTGGCAATCCATAATTTACGTGCGCGTTCAATTTCTTCGCTTGCGAAAGTCGGGCGTAAAATCACATCGGCCATAATATCAAGTGAAGTTGCCAGGTTTTGCTTGAGGGCGGATAGTGTTACGGTTGAGGTATCCAGACCAGAACCAGTATTAAGCCGTGCGCCCAAAGTTTCCAGCTTTTCGCTTAGCGCCAACGCACCCAATTTACCGGCACCTTCGTCAAGCAATGACATGGCAAAGGATGAGGTTCCCAGTTTAGCGCCCTGATCGGCACCGTAACCAGCATCAAATTGCATGGCGATATTTATAACCGGCACCGCATGACGTTCGGCAAAAACCAGCTTCATACCGTTATTTAAGGTTGCCTCTTTAACGACAGGAAAGGACAAATCTGGCAAACCACCAACGGCTGGCAAACCGGCAGAACGATCCACCTCAACTTCAGTTATCTGGTGTTTGCCAAAGGGCAAAACATTAAGCTGGTAATACGGTTTTCCAACCCATTCACGAAACGCGTACTGAACCGATCTGACATCTGCGGCGTTGATCCAGTTCAAACGGGTTTTGTAAAACCCGGGATCACCAGCATAAAGCGCGCCTTGCGCCAGGGTCACCGCCTTGCCGCCAAAACCGCCAATGCGTTCCAGACCGCGCACGGCCCCGGCATTGATTTTGGTTTTGGCGCGTTTCAACTCCTCACGATTTGGGCCTTTGGCAAAAAAGCCAGCACTGATCCGGTCAATAATGTCTTCAATTTTCTGTAAATCTGCATCTGGTTTTGCCGTGATGTCGATAGAGAATATACTGGCCAGCTCATGAGACTCTACATTGACCGATACAGCCGTTGCCAGCTCACGCTCATAAACAAGTTCTTTATAAAAACGTGAGTTTTTACCTGAACCCAGAACCGAAGCTGCCAAATCCAGCATAACCTTGTCTTGTGTGGATCGACCCGGCACCGCCCATTGGCGGTAAATGCGTGCTTGTGGCACTGAATCCGTTATGATTTCGCGTTTGTTTTCGCTCTTGACCGGTATCCATGAGGTCATGTGCGCCAGGGGTGGCCCAGCCTTGATGTCGCCAAAGTATCTGGTCACTTTTTCCCGTGCCGTGGCCGCATCAATATCGCCGGCCAGCACCAATACCGTATTGGCCGCGCCATAGTATTCACCAAACCATGATTTCACATCCTCCAGCGAGGCGGCATCAAGATCGGCCATAGAGCCAATGGTGCTGTGATGATAGGGATGACCTTCGGGAAACACACCATACCCCAAACGATATTGTGCCATACCATAAGGGTTATTATCGCCCTGGCGTTTCTCATTTTGCACAACACCGCGTTGTTCATCCAGGGTTTTCTGGTCAATGGCCCCCAGCAAATGACCCATGCGATCCGATTCCATCCACAAGGCCATATCAAGCGCCGGTGTGGGCACGGTTTCAAAATAATTGGTGCGGTCAAGCCAGGTGGTGCCGTTCATTCCAGTGGCGCCAACGGCCTCAAATGGTTCAAAAAATTCACCCGGATGGTTTTCTGAACCGTTAAACATCAAATGTTCAAATAAATGGGCAAAGCCGGTTTTTCCCTTTGGCTCATCCTTGGAACCCACATGATACCAGATGCTAACCGCTATGATGGGGGCTTTGCGATCTTCATGAACGATAACGCGCAAGCCATTGGGCAGGGTAAATTGCTCGTAAGCAACGTTTATGTCCGGCGCTTGTGCCAGGGCCGTTGTACCCAAGGTGCCTGTGCTCAATGCAATTGCCGTAGCGCCCGCAATCAGAAATTTTTTCAATGTCATGATGGATCCTCGACTTTTTGATGTTCCCCGGCAAAATTTATCTGCGCTATGTTGACGCATGTTGTTTCACATTGCCTGATAATGCCCAAGGAGTGCAAGGCGTAAAAGATGAACTTTTGGTCAGACTTGCCTTGCAATCAATAGAAACAACAATTGATTTGGGTCTGAACTCATTTGTTGTAAATATTACAACTCTCATGGTACAGAGCTTGCTTGTATTAAGCTAAAATGTCCCAACCTGGCCTAGCGGAGAAAATTGTATGTGCGGCATTGTTGGTATTGTAAGCAATCAGCCGGTCAGCAACCGTCTGGTTGAGGGTTTGACACGGCTGGAATATCGCGGATATGATTCTGCCGGTATTGCCGTGGTCAATGGTCAGGGCATCGTGCGCCGCCGCTCACCTGGTAAAATCATCAATTTACAACATGTTTTGGATGATGCCCCTATTGAGGGCACATGCGGGATCGCCCATACACGCTGGGCCACCCATGGCAAACCCAACATGGAAAATGCTCATCCGCACCAGGCGGGTAATGTTGCCATTGTCCACAATGGAATTATCGAGAATTTCAAAATTTTGCGCGAGGAACTGGCCCGTGAAGGTCATGTGTTTGCCACACAAACAGACTCAGAGGTGATCGCCCACCTTATCCAGCACCATCTTGATAAAGGCATGGACGAGGAAAGCGCATTTCTGGCCTGTTTTGAACGGCTTGAAGGTGCCTATGCGGTTGCCGCCCTTGTTGGCAAGGACAACCAGACGCTTTACGCCGCCCGCCATGGTAGCCCACTGGTGGTAGGCTTTGGGACAGGCGAGATGTTTGTTGGCTCTGATGCTTTTGCCCTGGCTCCCTTTACCAAACGGGTTCTTTACCTGGAAGAAGGTGATAGCGCCGTTGTGAAAATCGATGACGTTTGCGTACGTGATAAGTCTGGTCAAGTTGTGACACGCGAAATACTGACGGCCAGCATTTCAGCGGTGATGGCAGAGAAGGGCAATTATCGTCATTTCATGGAAAAAGAAATCCATGAGCAGCCAGAGGCGCTGGCCCGTACCATGGCCGCCTATATGGATCAGGAAACTGATCTGCCATCTTTGGGTAATGCGGCACCTTTGCTTAAAAATGCTGATCGCCTTGTGGCCATTGCCTGTGGCACCGCCTATCTGGCGGCCTCGGTTGGCAAATACTGGTTTGAAGGTCTGGCCGGTGTGCATGTGGAAACTGATATTGCTTCGGAATTTCGCTATCGCACGCCAGCACTACCGCAAAATGGCACCGCCCTGTTTATCTCTCAATCTGGCGAAACCGCCGACACACTGGCCGCCATGCGCTATTGCAATCGTGCAAACCTTGGCACTATTGGTGTTCTCAATGCGCCAGAGTCCTCGATTGCCCGGGAAACCAATGCGGTTATGCGCACCCTGGCCGGGCCTGAAATCGGCGTTGCCTCTACCAAGGCTTTTACCGCCCAGCTTGCCGTTCTGGCCATGAGCGCGATCGGCACGGCTCAATTGCGTGGCCACATGAGCGAAGACGAAGCCCGCACACACGTTAAAGCCCTGGAACAATTACCTGAACTGGCCCAAAAGGCACTTACCGTCAAAGACCAGTGCGAGGCCATAGCCCCGATCCTGGCCGGTGCCAAACAAACCTTCTTTATCGGACGCGGGGTTTATTATCCTCTGGCACTTGAAGGCGCGCTTAAACTGAAAGAAGTCACCTATTTGCCCGCCGAAGGCTATGCCGCCGGTGAGCTGAAACACGGCCCCATCGCCCTGATCGAGGATGGCACACCCGTCGTGGTGATTGCCCCCAGTGATAAGTTGCTAGAAAAAACCATATCCAGTGTTGAAGAGGTTGCCGCACGCGGAGCCAAAATTATTGCCATAACCGATGAGGCCGGGGCAGAACAGTTCAAAGACCGCACAGAACACATAATTGTGCTGCCTGACATGCCGGGTTTATGTGGGCCAATAATCAGTGCTATTCCTTTGCAATTACTTGCTTATTACACCGCACATAAACTGGGAACGAACATGGATCAGCCGCGCAATCTGGCTAAATCAGTTACCGTTGAATAGCACCGGCCACTTGCCCATACATCCCTAGGCAGGTAAGTCGTTCCGATGAATAACCATAACGATCATAAAACAGCCTACGCCGTCATAGAGGCCGAAGCTGCGGCATTGACTACGTTAGCTCAAGAACTTGATGGTGTTGCGTTCTCAAGGGCTGTACAGACCCTTTTGCAAACACAAGGGCATTGCATCATTCTGGGCATGGGAAAATCCGGCCATATAGGGCGTAAAATTGCCGCGACACTGGCTTCAACCGGCACACCTTCATTTTTTGTCCACCCCGCCGAGGCCAGCCATGGGGATCTGGGCATGCTTACCCCCGGCTCTACCGTTCTGGCGATTTCTAACTCTGGCGAAAGCCGCGAACTGGTGGATACCCTGCGCTATTGTACCGGGCGCGATATTCCGATTATCGCCATAACCTGTCGGGCCAACTCAACACTGGGCAAAGCGGCCAATATATTGCTGGCCTTGCCAGAAATAGCTGAGGCTTGTCCCAATGGCCTGGTGCCAACCACCTCCATGGCGATGACCTTAGCCTTGGGCGATGCGTTGGCCATCACCGTTATGAAGCGACGCGGGTTTTCTGCACAGGATTTTGGTGACCGGCATCCGGGCGGCAAACTTGGTCTGCGATTGCAAAGCGTAAACGACTGGATGCTAATGCACACCACGCCCCCCCCTGTTCTACACCTGGACGCCACAGCGCGAGATATACTTGGCGTTATCACCAAAGGCCGCATGGGCTGCGCCGCCGTGGTCGATGACACCAATGCTCTGGTTGGCATGATTACCGATGGCGATTTGCGCCGGGCGTTGTCAGATGGGTTTTTTGAAAAAACTGCTCGGGATATAATGACCCCAGCGCCCTATACCGTCTGCGGGCAAGAGCGTATTAGCAATGTGATCGCCCAGTTGACCCAGCGCCGCATCGCCAATGTATTTGTGGTGGAGGATGGTAAACCTGTCGCCGCCATGCACCTCAAAGACCTTCTTGAAGATGGTTACCTGTAGGTCAGATAGCCGTTCTTTACGTCGCCAGATCAAAAAACAGAAGATAAATCAGGCGGCCATTGTCCAAACTGGTGCCAAAGCCCGGGCCAGCCGTATGCCAAAGCCATGGCCGGATAAGCACCAGGCGATTAAAGCGCATGGGTACACGCATGGTGCGCTCCCAGGCATCCGGGTTATGGGTATCATCCAGCAGGATGTTGTTGAATATCTTGTTGGCTTCCTTTGGGTCGGAAATCCCCAAAGTGTCAAGATCGGTTTTTTCCAGTAATGCCCGTTCGGTACCGGTGGCCTTGTGGCGAAAAAAATCTGTGCCGCCCTGACAATCCTCTGGTTTGCTCAGGTATAAAATCCCTGACCAATGACCCTGATCGATATGGACATCGGCCATGCCCTTGTCACCTTCAAGGGTGATGCGCGCGCCGCCATGCCCGGCATCGGTTTTGGCTTTTAATGGTTCCTGCACAATGCGGGAAATTTCTTCCTCAAGACCGGTTAGCTGCACACGTTTTGCCGAATTGCGTCCCGGATAACCTTTGGGGCGCAGGTCTTCGGGAAAGTCCACATTGAGTATCGCTTTCCGAAACGCCATAGGGTCTTCGAGAAAATCATCAATAACTATAAATGATGTTGTCATGGCTATTTCCCGGTTTTCTGTGTTTGTCCACCTAAGATAGTTCTATTGCAGAACCTCCGCAAAGGGCAAGTTCAGTGCGTGTTCACGGGCACAGTCTATGGCCTCCTCATAACCCGCATCGGCATGACGCATAACGCCGGTTGCTCTATTGTAAATTATATTATAGGTATTCTATACGCAATTGCGAAAGAAAAATCATGGCTTCCAATAACGTTAATGTCCGTATTACCGGAACCTTGAAATCTCATTTGCAACAACAAACCGGGCCTTCGGGACTTTATGATAATGCCAGTGAGTATGTTCGTGATCTCATCCGGCGCGATTTGCAAACCCGGCAACAGGCCTGGGCCTGGCTTCATAGCCAACTGGAACCGGCATTACGGGCAGATGAAGCAGCTTTCGTTGATGTGTGCGTTGATGACGTGATTGCCCGTAACAAGACGCCATAGCCTGTGGCCAGATATAAATTTTTCAAAACTGCTGACAGGCAGCAAGACCAAATCTTGGACTACACAGTCCAGCATTGGGGTCAGGCACAGGCCGAAAAATATATTCGTGGCCTGCATACACATTTACAGCGTCTGGCAGACAGGCAATTGCCCTGGCACGCCTTGCCCCAGACCCTCGCTGTGCCGCAGGATCTGGATATTCCGGTTTATTTCAGCCGTTATGAAAAACACATTTTGTTTTTTCGCGAATTGAGTAATGGAATCGGCATCATGATGATCCTGCATCAGTCCATGGATATGCCGGTTCGCCTGGCAGAAGATTTGACGAAGTTAGAGGCACAAAATTGATAAATTTTGTATGCACAATAAACATTCTCATTTGTCATCAACTCAGTTGTTTTTTTTCTCCCCTGCTTTTCTTCCCCCGCTCCTTCGACAGGCTCAGGATGAGGGCGGGGGAAAGAAAATAATACCATCGTCATTGTGGCGAAGGCCGGAATCCAAAATAAAATCACAACTGGACCCCGATTTTCATCGGGGTGACGAAAGTTTTACCCCAATCCCGGCAAGTTCAGTGCGTGTTCACGGGCACAGTCTATGGCCTCCTCATAACCCGCATCGGCATGGCGCATAACGCCGGTGGCCGGGTCGTTCCACAAAACGCGGCGTAGGCGTTCTTCGGCGTCTTTTGTGCCATCTGCCACAATAACAAGGCCGGAATGTTGCGAATAGCCAATACCTACACCGCCGCCATGGTGCATGCTCACCCATGTTGCCCCCGAAGCCGTTGCCAGCATGGCGTTCAGGAGTGGCCAGTCGGCCACCGCGTCCGAGCCATCTTTCATACCCTCTGTCTCGCGATTGGGGCTGGCCACCGAGCCAGAATCCAGATGATCGCGGCCAATCACAACGGGCGCTTTTAACTCGCCAGAGGCCACCATGTCATTAAAGGCCACACCGAGGCGGTCACGTTGGCCCAGCCCGACCCAGCAAATTCGCGAAGGCAGACCCTGAAACTGAATTTTCTCTCGTGCCATAGCCAGCCAGTTATGCAAATGCGCATCGTCGGGGATCAGTTCCTTGACCTTGGCGTCGGTTTTATAAATATCTTCGGGATCGCCCGACAGGGCCACCCAGCGAAATGGCCCGACACCCCGACAAAACAGCGGGCGGATATAGGCCGGAACAAAACCTTCAAAATCAAAAGCATTTTTGCATCCGGCCTCCAGAGCCATCTGGCGGATATTATTGCCATAATCAAATGTGGGTATGCCTTGCGCATGGAAAGCCAGCATGGCCTCAACCTGCACTTTCATGCTGTCCATGGCCGCACGCTTGACCCCCTTGGGATCACTTTTGCGGCGCTCCTCCCACTTGGCAAGGTTCCAGCCTTTGGGCAGATAGCCGTTGATCGGATCGTGGGCAGAGGTCTGGTCGGTCACCGCGTCCGGGCGCACCCCGCGCTGCACCAGTTCAGGGAAAACATCGGCGGCATTACCAAGTAAACCAACAGAAACCGGGGTTTTACTGCCTTTGATGATCGCCAGAGCCTCATCCAGATCATCGGTGCGTTTGTCCAGATAGCCGCTCGCCAAACGCATTTCAATGCGCGAGGGCTGGCACTCCACGGCCAGCATACTGGCCCCGGCCATTGTCGCCGCCAGTGGTTGCGCGCCGCCCATGCCGCCAAGGCCGCCGGTGAGTATCCATTTGCCGTTCAAATTGCCACCAAAATGTTGGCGCCCCATTTCGACGAAAGTCTCATAGGTGCCCTGCACAATCCCCTGACTGCCGATATAAATCCACGATCCGGCGGTCATCTGGCCGTACATCATCAGGCCGCATTTATCCAGTTCGTGAAAATGATCCCAATTGGCCCATTTACCCACCAGGTTTGAGTTGGCAATCAGCACACGCGGGGCATTTTTGTGGGTACGAAACACGCCGACCGGTTTACCTGATTGCACCAGCAGAGTTTCGTTATCCTCCAGTTGCTTTAAGGAGTGCACGATTTTATCAAAACTTTCCCAGTCTCGCGCCGCCCGGCCAATGCCGCCATAAACCACCAGTTCTTGCGGGTTTTCAGCCACCTGAGCATCAAGATTGTTCATCAACATCCGCAAGGGTGCTTCGGTCAGCCAGCTTTTGGCGTTCAGTTTAGTGCCGGTTGCTGCCTTGATCTGCCGGGCATTATCGAGGCGGTTATTCATGGATGTGTTCCTTTGATTTAACATATTTTGGAAAACAGGCGTTATATCTTCTAAACTGCTCTTCTGCTCTCGTGAAATCAATAATTTGAATGAGTCTGAACCCTAAAAGGAAATATCATCGCTAAACACGTTTACTACGATTTAATCAAGTTATTGTATGATACGAAATTGGGGGAAGATTGATGAAGTTTCAATTCAGGCATCCGTTAAAAAATACGATAAAAGTTAATTTCGCACTCATTATGGCTGCATTTGCAATTTCAACAATTAGCATTTGCATCATTACGAGCTTGGCATCAAACTTTTCCAATCGCGCCATTATCAAACAAGACCATTTGCTTGAGCGGTATCGCCTTGCATATAACCTTGGCAGCGCAGTGCATGAATTGCTTTATTATGAGGCCAGTTTGTCAAACAGCCTTTCAGACCCTGCCCTGGATACTTACCTTGATACACATGCCAGACTGGATCGTTTGACTGCTGAACTGAATGAGCCGGCTCTTTCAGACTTTATCAACCAAACCTTGTTTGCAATTTCCGCCACGACCAAAAGCGCGCTCAGTCATTACCGCAACAATGATCCCATAGCCGGTGATGCACAAATGAAGCTCGTTCGCGTATCTTCTGCAAAACTGGAAACACGGGTATTGGCTTATCAAGCTGAACGCCTTGAGAAACTGGAAAGTATTCAGAAAATTACCTTGTCGGCCAATCAAACGATTGGCCGTGCTACGACCTTTTTTACCGTTCTGGCTTTGCTCACCACCGGTGTATTGATGCTACTGGTATACAGAATTACCATTCGGCCAGTTCACGAGCTTGTCGCCTCCTTAAAACAGGCAATAATAACACCAGGAAACGCCAAAAAATACCGAGTAAGAAACAATAGTGGCGGTGAAATTGGTGAAGCCATATTAAGGCTTAACTCACTTTTGGATGCAACAGAAAATGCTCTTGAGGATGCACGCTCTCAAGCGGAAAAGGCCAAAGTTTCGGAAGCTAACTGGAGGGCAATTTTCAAACTCTCCCCGGATGCTGTTATCTTGATGGATCAGGAAACCACCAAGATCATTGACTGTAACCCGGCCACCATCAACATGCTTGATGTTGCCGGAAAAGATTTCACCCAATATTCGGCTTTTGATTTTCACACTCATGAAAAAGAAGCACTGGCTGTATTCCTGGCTGAAATACGCAACAAAGGTCATGCGCGGGCAGATGATTTATCCTGCAAAATCGGCACAAAAACCATTCCCGTATCCGTAGTTGGTGTTGATGTACCAGGCACAAGTAACAACACGACAATGTTGTATATACGGGATATGTCGGAAAATGTGGCCCAAAGACGTGAGTTGGAGACGGCACAAGTTGAGGCGGAACAGGCTAGTGAAGCCAAGAGTGTTTTTCTGGCCACCATGAGCCATGAAATACGAACCCCGCTCAATGGCTTGCTTGGTATGGCACAAGCGTTAGGTGACAGTAACCTTGCCTGTGAAGATGCAGATAAGGTCGAGACCATCATTGAATCGGGTGATGCGTTAATGACCATTTTGAATGATGTGCTTGATATATCAAAAATCAGTGCCAGTCAGATGGAAATCGCCAAAATCCCAGGAAATTTGCCAAAGCTTGTAACGCAAACCTGCAAATTATTTGCCATCCAGGCAGAAGACAAAAAACTGGAACTTGCTGTTTCTATTCACTCTGACATCCCCGAAACACTCAGCTTTGATCAAGTCCGTGTCAGACAATGCCTCACCAACCTTGTTTCCAACGCTTTGAAATTTACCCAAAAGGGTAAGGTCGATATAGATGTGTTTTTAAGTGACTCCTGTTCCGATGTTTGTACCGTTGGCGTACGCGTTTCAGACACCGGGCTTGGTATGGATGCCGACACCCAAAAACGTATATTTTCACCTTTTATTCAGGCAGACAGCTCCATTTCCAGAGAATTCGGCGGTACAGGGCTGGGATTGGCAATTTCGCACGAGCTGGCCCAACTGATGGGCGGGGACATTACTGTTGGCAGTATACCGGATAAAGGCTCGGTTTTCACATTCACCTTCAAAGCGGCCATAGTAGAAAAAGAAATAACGAACAGCAAAAAATCCACAAAAAAACCTGTAAAAATAAATCTATCTGACAAAAAAATTCTTTTGGTTGATGACAGTGACATCAATCGCAAGGTTATGCGCACCCTGCTGGCAAAAACTGGAGTCAACATAGTAGAGGCTGAAAACGGTCAGGAAGCTCTTGATCTTTTGCAAGCCGAAGCCTTTGATCTGGTTTTACTGGATATGCATATGCCCGTTCTTAATGGCCCTGAAACGATTGCCTATATCCGTGGCAGTCATGAGACCTGGACAGATATTCCCGTCATTGCAGTTACTGCCGATGCCATGCTTGGGGACAAAGAACGTTATCTGGCGATGGGGCTGGATGGGTACATCACAAAGCCAATCGACCAACGTTTATTATTAATCAGTTTATTCAAAGCATTAAATAAAAATTATAATGAGGATAAAGCCATCAGGAAAATCGCCTGATTAACCCTGAGTATCAGACCATTCCAACACCGCATTCAGAATTTCCTCAAGCATTTTCTGCAAGGCTGCGGCACGTTTTTCTTGCCAGTGCCAGGGCGGCGTCTCATCCATATAGGCGTGCTGGGCTATTTCCATCTGAACGGCGTGAACATCCCTGCCCGGCCTGCCATAATGACGGGTAATCCAGCCACCACGAAACCGACCATTGATAATTTGGGCGTACGGGCTGTTTTGCATGATATTGCCAATAACGCCTTGTAATTCCCCGGCACAGGAACGCCCCTGGTCTGTACCAAGGTTGAGCACGGGCAAATCACCCTCGAACAAGCGCGGGATCGTTCCGTGTATGGAATGGCAATCATAAAGCACAGCAAATCCATGATGCGCCTTCACCCGGGCTATCTGTGCCTTTAGTACAGCATGGTAGGGCGCAAAATATAGCTGTTTGCGCAAGGCAATTTCCTGCTCATCCGGCGCACATCCATCCAGCCAGAGCGGCGCACCATTAAATGTATCAAGTGGGCAAAGTTCGGTGGTTTTTTGCCCCGGGTATAGTGAAACGCCCGAAGGGTCACGGTTAAGGTCAATAATATAGCGCGAAAACCTGGCCTCAAGCCATGTCACGTCCATAGCTTTTGCAAAATCATAAAGACGTGGCACATGCCAGTCTGTATCTGCTAATTCCTGCCCTTCTGTGGTCAGGGTTTTAGTGATTGAGTCCGGCAAGGCCGTACCTGAGTGCGGAAAACTAAGAATGAGTGGAGATACGCCTTCATGCAGATAGAAATTATCACTCATGCTTCACAAACCTCAGGTAGTGCTGCCTCCACGCCATTAAGTGATAACAGCGCACCCGATGTTACCAGAGCTTTTGCTGCTGCAATATCAGGGGCCATCATGCGGTCTTCATCCAGCATGGATACCTCAGCGCGCACGCGCATGCGTACAGCTTCCAGCGGCGGGGAACTACGTTCTGAACCGGTATGCAAATCCAGCCCTTGCACAGAGGCCAATAATTCTATGCCGATTACATTCGCCGCATTTTCCACCATGGCCAATAAACGCCTGGCCCCATGAGTGGCCATGGAAACATGATCCTCCTGATTGGCCGATGTGGGGATGCTGTCCACACTCGCGGGCATGGCCATCTGCTTGTTTTCAGAGACCAGTGCTGCGGCACTGACCTGGGCAATCATAAAACCGGAGTTTAATCCGGGGTCGGGAGTGAGAAAGGCTGGCAGACCGGAAAGTGCAGAATCGGTCAGCATGGCAATCCGCCGCTCTGACATGGATCCGGTTTCGCATATGCCCAGTGCCATTTGATCGGCGGCAAAAGCCACCGGTTCGGCATGAAAGTTTCCACCCGAAAGGGCCTCACCCGTATCGGTGAAAATCAGGGGATTATCGGTAACACCATTGGCCTCAATATCGAGAGTTCTGGCCACGGTGCGCAACACATCAAAAATCGCGCCCATGACCTGTGGCTGACAGCGCAAACAATAGGGATCCTGCACCTTCTTGCAATCTATGTGAGCCACTACGATGGCACTGCCCGCTAACAAGGCCTGGTAACTGCGCGCCACGGTGATTTGCCCGGGCTGACCGCGCACAAAATGTATGCGTTCATCAAACGGCGCATGGCTGCCGCGCACAGCCTCCACGCTAAGCGCCCCGGCAAGCATAGCCGCCTTGAATACCCGTTCTGCGCCATAAAGCCCCTCTAGCGCCAAAGCGGTGGAGACTTGCGTGCCATTGAGTAATGCCAGACCTTCCTTGGCGACAAGGCAAACAGGTTCCAGCCCGGCTTTTTGCAATGCAATATTTCCCGGCATAACCACGCCTTTATAGCACGCTTCACCTTCGCCGATCAGCACCGCTGCCATATGTGCCAGAGGAGCAAGATCACCCGATGCCCCGACCGAGCCTTGCGAAGGGATAACTGGCAAAACGCCGCGTTCCAGCATGGCAAGTAACAGACGAATGGTGGGCACCCAAACACCCGAATAACCCCGGGCCAGACTGGCCGCTTTCATGGCAAGGATCAGCCGCGTTACACTTTCGCATAATGATGGGCCGGTTCCAGCGCAGTGCGAGAGCACAATCCGGCGTTGTAAATCGCCCAAATCCTTATTGTTTATGCAAGTGTTTGCCAGTTTGCCAAAACCGGTGTTAACGCCGTAAACAGTTTGGTCATTTTGCAGCATTGTTTGCACGGTCGCCGCCGAACGCTCAACACCTGGCCATATGGTCTCTGGAAGCATTACAGTGGCACCGTCGCGCACAGCTTTCCAGTCTTTATGGCTGGCTTTTCCCGGCTTGATCTCAATAGTTTTGTTCATAGCACCCATTGTCCTGCTCGAATTTGGGAAAGATGCGGGTTTGCACCCAAAGGATAGGCCAATTGTGCCGGATGCTCCACATCCCATAAGGCCAGATCAGCGCGTTTACCCACTTCAAGTGTACCGATACTCTCTGTAAGGCCAAGCGCGCCGGCGGCTTCGCGTGTTACCCCTGCCAATGCTTCCTCGGGTGTCAGGTCAAAAAGTGTGCAGCCCATATTCATCACCAGCAATAGCGAGGTCAGCGGCGAGGAACCAGGATTGCAGTCACTGGCCAGGGCAATGCCCACACCATGTTCGCGTAATAGCTCGACCGGTGGTTTTTTCGTCTCCTGCAAGAAATAAAATGCACCAGGTAGCAAAACGGCTTTGGTTCCGGCCCGGGCCATAGCTTTTATCCCGGCTTCATCCACATATTCCAGGTGATCGCAAGACAGCGCACCTAACTCTGCGGCCATTTGCGCACCGCCCTGATTGGATAATTGTTCTGCATGAAGTCTCAGACCCAGACCAAGCAACTTTGCCTTTTCCAGAACCTTGCGTATTTGCGCTTGGGTAAAAGCGATGTTTTCGCAAAACCCATCACAATAATCAGTAAGGTTGTGCCGAACCACCTCTGGCAACATCTCTTTTACCACCAGATCAATATAATCGTCTGCTCGCCCGGCATAGTCTTGGGGCAAGGCATGAGCACCCAAAAAACTGGTCTTGACTCGCACACCGCTTGCCATACCAAGCGCCTGCGCAGCACGCAGCATTTTACATTCATTGTGCACATCCAGCCCATAGCCAGATTTAATTTCAATGGTGCCAAGCCCCTCTGCCATAAGAGTTTCTAGGCGTTGTTGTGCCGAGATCACCAGATCATCTTCACTGGCCGCACGTGTCGCCTCTACGGTGGAAAGTATGCCACCCCCTGCCCGTGCAATGTCGGTGTATGTTGCACCGTTCAGGCGCATTTCCCATTCTTTTGCCCTGTCGCCCCCATAAACAATGTGTGTGTGGCAATCAATCAAGGCCGGGGTCAGCAATCCGCCAGGCAATACTTCCTTGTCCCAACCAAAATACGGCGCTGGCAGGTCTGTTGCCTTGCCAACCCAGGCAATATCTGAACCTGCAAAAGCAACCGCCGCATTGTCAATCATACCATAAGACGCACCGCCCCTGACCATACTGGCCAAATGCGCGCCCTCCAGCACCCATTGACGCGTCCCTGCATGATGCGGAATTTCCATACCCTTGGCTAACCATTACGCTCTACTCTGCCAAGTCTTTTTTGATGCTCGCCACAGCGCAGCAATCGCGATAAAAGGGATAATGGAAACCGGACTTTTTGCACAAAACGCTTTATTGCCCGATGGTTGGGCCAAAAACGCGCGCTTTGGTATTGATGCCAAAGGAAGAATTTGCGCTCTGGACACAGATGCACAACCGCAATCCGGCGATGCCAGTGCCGATATTGCCGTGCCAGGTATGGCTAATTTGCATTGCCATGCGTTTCAACGCGCAATGGCAGGACTGGCAGAACGCGCTGGCCCGGGCGCAGATAGTTTCTGGACCTGGCGTGAGCTGATGTATCGCATTGCCCAGCACATCGACCCGGATACCCTGAACGCCATTGCCGCCATGGTCTATATGGAAATGCTGGAAAGCGGGTTTACCTGCGTTGGTGAATTTCACTATCTGCATCATGGGCCTGGTGGTGTTCCCTATGACAACCCCGCCGAAATGAGTGCACAGGTGATCGATGCCGCCGCACGTACTGGCATCGGGCAAACATTGTTGCCGGTTTTCTATGCGCAAGGTGGATTTAATGCACAGGACCTCATCGACAGGCAAAAACGCTTTGGTCATTCCCTGGACAGTTTTTCGGCATTGATGTCAGAGCTACGATCACAGTTCCCGGACACGGTGACCGGCATTGCACCACATTCATTACGGGCAGTAAATTTATCGCAATTACAAAAGTTTATCGAAATTTTCTCACGTTGTTCGGTGCATATCCATATTGCCGAACAGCGGCGCGAAGTTGAGGAATGTATTCAGCATTTAGGTGCGCCACCCGTGCGCTGGTTGCTGGATCATATGGAGGTGAATGAACGCTGGTGCCTTGTTCATGCCACTCATATGAATGAAGGTGAAACCCGTGACCTTGCCCGCTCACAAGCAGTGGTCGGGCTTTGCCCGGTTACCGAAGCCAATCTTGGCGATGGCTTGTTTCCTGCCGTTGATTTCCTTGCCCAAAAGGGACGCTTTGGTATTGGCTCAGATAGTTGTGTACGCATTGATCTGGCCGAAGAACTACGCCTGCTGGATTATGGTCAACGGTTGACAAGCGGGCGTCGAACACCCCTGGCTCCGGCAGAGACCTCAAGCGGCAGAACATTGTTCCAGCACGCACTTGACGGCGGCGCGCAGGCGCTGGCGCAGGATATTGGGGCGCTGGTGGTGGGCCAACACGCCGATATTGTTACGTTGAATTCACAGCATCCGGCATTGGTTGCTCGTTCGGGTGATGCCTGGCTGGATGGCTGGATTTACGGTGCTGTCAATTCTCCGGTGCAAGATGTGTATGCAAGGGGGCGGCTTATGGTGCAAAACGGACGTCATACAAAACGCAAACAGGTTGAAGCTGTTTTTCAGAAGGCATTAACCAGAATAATGGCCCAAACCTAACCGTGCACCAATGTTGCTGCGCGATTTTCAAGTGCCCGTAGAAAATGCGCAGCCCTTTTCACATCTTCCACACTAAAACCCTCCAGCAAATGCTGTTCCTGTTCCCGCGCCAAAGGGGCGATTTCGTTATAGATATTCAAGCCAGTGTCGGTCAGTGATAATATCCGTGCCCTGCCATCCTTGTCCGAGGTTTTACGGATAACCAAAGCACGGGCCATGAGACCTGATAAAGCACGGCTGACGGCCATCTTGTCCATGGCCGCACGAGAGGCAACCTGGCCCGCCGTCAAACCATTTTGGGCGCCTAGAATGGCCAGAACCCGCCATTGCCAGATTGATAGCCCAAAGCGATCCTGATACAGCCTGGCAATCAGGCGGCTGACCTGGTTGGAGGCAACAGAAAGGCGGTAAGGCAAATAATCATCAAGATGCAGGGCATCGGGCAGCGGATCAGCCATGATATGGCTTTACGGTCTGGGCAATGCGACCGAATATCGAAGCGCCGTCTTTATCTTTCATTTCAATGGTAACGCTGTCATCAAACTTCATAAACGGTGTTTTGGGCGCACCGTGCTCTATGGTTTCAATCATGCGTATTTCGGCAATACAGGAATACCCTGCCCCGCCCTCAGCGATGGGTTTGCCCGGCCCGTCATCCAGTTTGTTTGAGACTGTGCCAGAACCGATAATTGCCCCGGCACCCAAGGGACGTGTTTTGGCCGCATGGGCAATAATCTGGCCAAAGTCAAACGTCATGTCCATTCCGGCATTGGCCCTGCCAAACGGTTCGCCATTCAGCCCGACCAACATCGGCAGATGCAATTTACTATCTCGCCAGGCATCGCCCAGTTCCTCAGGTGTTACCGTCACAGGTGAAAATGCCGATGATGGCTTGGATTGAAAGAACCCAAACCCCTTGCCCAGCTCACCCGGGATAAGACCGCGCAAGGAAACGTCATTGACCAGCATGATGAGGCGAATTTTACTGGCCGCGATCTCTGGTGTTGCGCCCATGGGAACATCGTCAACGATGACCGCCACTTCGGCCTCCATATCAATGCCCCAGTCCTGATCGTTTTTCATTTCAATATCATCGCGCGGCCCCAAAAAAGTGTCCGAGCCACCCTGATACATCAACGGATCCGTCCAGAATGTTTCCGGCATAGTCGCACCGCGTGCCTTGCGCACCAGTTCCACATGATTGACATAGGCAGAGCCGTCGGCCCACTGAAAGGCACGGGGCAAGGGTGATGCACAGTCGCGTTCGTGAAAACGCTCCACCGGAACCGCACCAACCTCCAGACTTTGCGCCAGTGCCTGTAATTGTGGCCTGGTTTCTGCCCAGTTGTCCAATGCTGCCTGCATAGTGACCGCTATACGCCCTGCATCTGTATAACGGGTGAGGTCTTTGGATACGACGACCAAACGGCCATCTCTTCCAGCATTTGGGGCGGATTTTAACGATGCAAGTTTCATGAAAATACCTTTGCGCAGGTGTAACAGGTGTTACCGTATTGGTGCGCTAAATCAAAGGTGATGGCAAGCAGGGATTGCGCAGTGTGGTGATTTATTGAGGCCAAGCCTGACCCCAAGTCTATTCTTCCCCCGTTAACGGGGGAAGTGACCGCAATAGCGGTCGATGGGGGGATTGTACTGCAACACAAAATTCTCTGAAAACCTGCCCCCTCCGTCAGCTTCGCTGACACCTCCCCCGCTCCTTCGACAAGCTCAGGATGAGGGCAGGGGAGGAAACCAAAAGGGGTCGTTAAACCGGACAGCAGTGGAATAAACCGGGTAATGACAATATAGAGTTTGTCTTTATGGATTCTGCAATGCAAAACAAAAAAGGCCGGGGAATTCCCCGGCCTTTTCCGTAATGGTTTTATTAAGCTTTAGAACTGTGCCTAGAATTGGGACCTAACACGGAAGGTATAAGTCCGGCCCAATTGCTCCGTGGCCGTAAAGTAACCAGCGGCATGCTCAAACACGTTGGGCAGACGCTTGGTTATGTTGTTGACACCGAGCTGAACCGTTGTGCCATCACTAACCGTATAGGCAACAGAGGCATTGTGGATCACCCGGGCACCAAACTTGACGATCTGGTCATTGTCATCCAGCACAAAGGCATTGTTCAGCGTATTAAACACCGGGCTATCCTGATAAAGGACACGCCAGAACGCACGCCATGGCCCCATGGTATAGGTGGTATCCAAAGTGCCAGACCATTCCGGGTTGGCAAACGTGTTGTTAGTGTCTGCGGGCAGGCCGGCCAAAACTTGCAGGCTGTTTTCAAACACCTTGACCACGTTCAGGTTAAAGCCAAGTTCACCCAGATCGCTACCAGTTTTCATCAGTTTGGTTGCATTCAGAGCATCAGCCACATCAAAGTTATATGTGGTCTGAACCTGGAAACCTTCATACTGTGAGTTACTGGCATTCAGATTGGTAGTTTTACCAAATGTCACCTGACCAGCTGCATCCCTGGTAAAGAGACTTGGGCTACAGAATGGATTGTTAGGAAAGCTTGCCGCATCAAAGCAAGCGCCCATGATCTGCGTCAGGTTAAGGGGCGAAATGCGATCCTTGATCTTGATGTTGAAATAATCAAGCTGAATGTTCAGGTTCGGTATCCAACGTGGACGGATGACACCACCAATGTTGAAGGATTTTGAACGCTCCGGAAGAAGATCAGGATTACCTTCATTAGCCCCGATAATCGTGGCATTAGCCACATTAGAGGTGAAGGGCTGGGTAATACCGATCGCTGCACAATTTGCTGCCCGGTTAGCCGGATTAGGCCCACCGGATATGAATCGTGCATCACACGGGTCATTGGCTTGCAAGAATGCCTGCACTGCTGGTGAGAACAGTTCCACCAATGACGGTGCCCGGATTGCCGAAGCGTAAGAGCCACGAACAATAATATCACTGACCGGAGACCAGCGGCCACCAAATTCGTAAGCATTAACCGTAGCCGAATTGGCTTTTACACGATCCAGATTGCCAACCCGGTTATTCACCCGGCGGAATGAACCTGTTGCTTCGAGTAGCTCAAAGCCCGGAATGTTCATGTCAGCACTGACCAATGGGATCAGCACTTCGCCGAACACTTCATAGGTCTTGGACTGACCACCGGTTTCGATAAACGGCGCAGAGCGCGTAATATCAAGGGCGGTACCCAGACCAGGGGTAAAGACAGCGCGGTCACGGCGTTGCTCAAAACCAACGTTAAAAGCCAGCCAACCGGCAGGCAGCTCAATGGCATCACCACCAAGGCTGGCGGTAAATACACGCTGGGCAATATTTGAAGAAGTGATACGCGGCGCACCATTGATAAAGGCAATGGCTTCGGGGCTACCGGCCCCTTCACCAAACAGGTTCAACGGCACACAACCTTCGGCAAAAGAGAAAATGCCAGTTGAAATACCATTGCCTGCAACTTGCGAGTTAAAGCCGGTGACATTACCAGCCGCAATGTTGGCATTGGCCTGACAGATAATGTCGCCACGGCTGATGTTGGTCAGACCGGAACGGCCAGACCTGTTCAACGCAGTCAGCGCACCATTCAGATCAGCAGCACCGCCACCATTTACAATTTGTTGCAGCAGGGCATCATCAACCAGCACCGCATCAATGGCATTAAAGAAACGACCATCAACAATACCAAATTGGCGAGTTTCAACATCAGCCTGACCGAAAACGGCATCAATGGCCCAGTTGAAGTTACGATCGGCCATTTCAAAGTCACCTTCAAAACCACCGGCCAGACGCCAGGTGAAGTTCTCGGTGGAGTTCTCACCAGAATTGACGATGTCATTGTTGAAACGGTTCAAACCAAAGGAGGTCAGACCATTGCCTTCCAATATACCACGCGCCTGGGAGGTCAGGAACGGGTTATTGGTATTAAAGGTCAAGGCAGCTGATGAACCGCCAAAAGCAAAGGTTTGGAAACCGCCCTGATTAACCAACTCATTAGCATTTGAGTTGGCAAATGTTGATTGCAGGTTAAAACGAATGTCAGGTGTCAGGTCATAATGGGATGTTGACGAAATAACGATCCGCTCCAATGGTGAGCGAATTTGCGCAACACTGTCAAAGAAGTCGATACCGCAAGTGCCGCCCTGGGCAAAGAAAAGAGATGAGGCACCAGGCGAAACACCCGGTACGCAAGTACCAAGCGTGCCATCTGGGTTAAACTCATAGAAATTGCCATCAGCCAAAGACCCAAGACCAATCGATGGAATGGTCAGCGTGCCCGGAGAAACCGAACCACCAGGGCCAAACAATTGCACCGTCTGGTCAAAGAAGATACGGCGGAAGGTATCAGGATCGCCATCACCATCAACGTCATCCAGAACACCATCACCATTCAGGTCAAGGTTGCCGAAGTTCACATTATTGGGATCACCGGTAAAAAAGAATGGGCGCTTGTTGAGAAGTCCACCCTGCTGATCGTTATACTCAACAGAAAGCGAGGTGTTACCACGACCATCGGCAGTGTTGGCACCAAAGACAACCTGTGCCTGGTAGGTCTGGAAGTCACCTTTTTCGGCAACGCCATACTGGCCACTGGCTTCAAAGCCTTCATAGTCATCACGAAGGATAACATTAACCGTACCGGCAATGGCATCTGAGCCATAGGTTGCAGCACCGGCGAGCGGCACAACTTCAATACGATCAACCAGGGCAACAGGGATGGAGTTCATGTCAACCTGCAAACCACCGGCAGAACCAAATGTAATCGGCACGTTGGAAGAGACAAAGCGTTTGCCATCAACCAGAACCAGAGTGCGCTGAGTACCCAAAGAGAAAAGGTCAACAAAGTTCTGACCAACGGTGAAGGCGTTTTGTGCGCCATTGGGATTAAGACCGGCACCAAATGCCGGCACTTCGGCCAAAGCATCAGCGATGTTGGTAAACGCCCGTTTATCGAGCGAATCCTTGTCCAGAGTGATGGCCGGGCGAACCGTATCCAGACCGGCACGTTTGATGCGCGAGCCGGTAACCGTGATAAGTTCTTCTGTATCAGCATCATCTGCTGTCTGATCTGTTGTATTGGCGGCTTGCGCATAGGCTTGCCCACCAACGCCTAATGCCAGCGCAGAAACGCCAGCCAGTGTTAAAGCACGCAACGAATTCACTCGTTGAGTACGTCCAAAGATTTTTCCGTATTGCATGTGCAACCCCTCTCGAAAAAACAAAAAAAACAGGAGCCACGCGGAATCGAAGCCCCCTCCAGAAGATACCCACCAGAAAAAACTGTCACGATTCAATACAAGAGCGATGAAGGGCTAAATCATCACGATGCGCGTTATAATATTCGACAAACGTATGTTATTTTGCGATAAATGATCTTCTCAATCCGCAAATCCATCGGTTTCATTCACCAATGGATGACTCGGGTATATTTAATCAGGCACCTCTTTATGGGCCACAGTCTCCAGGGCAAGTTGCCATGCGCTCTCAAGTAAAAATGAATTCAGAGAAAAGAGAAGAAAGAAGTATATTTTGGTCATTGCTACTTATTTTTGTAATATTGGCAGTAATAATTTCAATCCCAAGTTTTTTACGGCCTGAAAACAATAAATATATATATACTGTAATGTTTGCATCATCACTTGGTCTAAATATATTAGCAACATTAGGTATTAGGTACTTATTTATTAAGCGACTATATAAATTTTCATTACTGATTGCACTGGCAACAGGAATTGCCATACTCACTGCCATTTTAGAATGGGTAGTGTTTGCACTTATTCTTTATGCCTTCAGCATTGAGATAAACTGGGAAAATCTTTTCACCCAATTTCTTTTTGATGGCTCGGATGAAGTCTGGTTCATGCTTGCCTGGGCTGTGCTCTACATTTCTTTTGTTCAAAATTCCAGGGTAAGGCATCAGGCCATGGCTCTGGCCAAGGCCAAGAGTCTGGCGCACCAGGCTGAACTTAGCGTATTGCGCTATCAGCTAAATCCGCATTTCCTGTTCAATACCCTGAATTCCCTTTCAGCACTAATCTTAAAAAAACACAATGAGGAGGCTGAAAGTGTTCTGATTGGGTTAAGTCGCTTCTTACGCTACACACTTGATAGTGGCAGTACGCAATTGGTCACCCTCGAAGAAGATATTGCCGCACAACGTGATTATCTGGCCATTGAAAAAACCAGGTTTCAGGAACGTTTGCAGTTAAATTTTGACGTCCCTACCCAATTGTCACGTGCGCTGGTGCCTAGCCTGCTGATGCAGCCAATTGTGGAAAATGCAATCAAGCACGTTATTGCAAAAAATAAAGACACCAGTGAAATTTCAATCAAGGCTCATGAAGACCAGAACAAGCTGGTCATAACAGTTGAAGATAATGGGCCGGGTGTTGCTGACCCTGAAGCCATTCTTGACAATACAAATAAAAAAGTTGGCTTGAAAAACACCGCAGAGCGCCTTGAACTTCTCTACGGTGATGCGGCCAGTCTGAGATTGCAAAACCGCGCCGAAGGTGGGCTATGCGTAACAATTATCATGCCACTGTATTATGGAAACGAGAATGATAAAAACCCTGCTGGTTGATGATGAACCCCTTGCCTTGAGCCGACTTGAACATCTGGCACAAGATATTCATGAGATAGAGATTGTTGGCACTTGCCGTGACGGCGATACCGCCATTCAGGCGGCCAGCAATCTCAAGCCAGATCTGGTTTTACTGGACATAAAGATGCCCGGGCTGGACGGGTTTGAAGTTGCGCAAGAACTTGGCAAACTCACCCCGTCGCCTGAGGTGATATTTGTCACCGCTTTTGACCATTATGCTGTACGAGCATTTGAAGTACACGCTTTGGATTATTTGCTAAAGCCCATTGAAAGAGATCGCCTTATCGACTCGATAAAACTGGTCAAAAAGCGACTTAAATCCCTTAGCTCAGATATGCGCACCGAAGAACTTGGGGCCATTATAAAAAATCTGCGTGAAGCTCTTGGACAACAACAACGCGATGACAACAGGCGCGCCCTGTGGATTAAGGAAAAAGGGCGCATGGTGCGGATCAACAGCGCCGATATAGAATGGATCAAGGCGGAACGGGATTACATTCGCCTGTATATTGGTGAACGCACACATCTTATGCGCAACACGATGAGTGCCATCAGCAAATCTCTGACCCAGGGGCCGTTTACCCGCGTACACCGCTCGGCAATTGTTAATATCAATTTTGTCAGGCAATTGCGCCTTAGCCCAACTGGCGCACATGTATTACGGCTTAAAAACGGTACAGAAATTCCGGTTGGGCGCAGCTATCGTAAAGCTGTTACTGCCGCCCTTCATACGAAGGACAAGTCTTAAAACGTACCTTTGATCCTCAAGGAATAAAGACGACCATCGCCGCGCACCCGTAATTGCGAACCACTAACGACGCCAAGATCACGGGTGCCAGAGAAGAAAGTCCGGGTGCGTCGCTCTTTTTGATTGAAAATATTATCCACGCTGGCTGTGATTGTAATGCCTTTGATACGTGTCGTCTCAATGAAGGCATCCAGATCACCTGAACCTCGCCTGGTCAGGCTTTGTTCAAACAAGCGAAACTGACGCCAGGAATTACCGGAGTTATAATCCCACCCCCAGGCCATTTTTAAATCATTCAAATCCTGACGAAAATCCAGTCCCCAGAATTGCCGCACACGCCCTTCAAAAAACCGCTTCTCACCTGTTACCGGATCAGTGACTGATGAGTCCTGTAAAAACAAGTTAGTATCCAGAGTAGCATTTTTGAGACCAAAACGATCCAGAGGTATTCGTGCCTCAATTTCAAAAGTAGACCGCCTGGCATTACCAAGATTACCAGGGCCATCCGACGTATTATTGATTGGCACCCTGCCCTGTACTTCTGAAATCCAAAAATGGCGATATTTGACATTAAGCGACCCCTTGGTACCAAACCTGTGCTCCCATGCCGTTTCAAATTCCCAGGTACGGTCAGGCTCCAGCTCGGGATTACCTAAATTGGTCTGCGAGTCGCTCAAATTCACATTGGAGACAAAATCAAAAAAGTTGAGTTGGGCAACCTTGCGTTCAATTGATGTACGAATTTGATCCTTGTCAGTAAAATTCCATGTTGCCGAGAATGACGGTTTCCAGAATTTGAACGTCCGGGCACGGCTGGCATCACCGGATTGTGAAATTTTGGACGCTTCGTAACGAAGGCCGGTTTCCAGTGTCCATTTTGATGTTGGAGTATATACCCACGAGCCAAAAAATTCACCGCGATCTTCGTTTACTTTAGTATTGGAAACAGCAAGTGATATTGGCGTGAAGCCATTGCCAGTATCTTCAAAAATATCCAGCCCGGAATTAAGCGAATTTATTGCGCCCTCAGACCCCACTTGCAGTGTGTGTTTTGAATTCATTGTCCAGTCATAGAGCAAGCGCAGAATAGTTTCATTCTGGCTTTGATTGCTGTCCACCTGAAATGCGCCGGTAAAGCCATTGGCTGAAAAACTTTCAGCAGTATCAAGAAATTTATTAACGCGGTGGGTTTTAACAAAAATTAGCTTGGCCGATCGATTTTCAGAAAATTTCTTTTCAAAATCTCCACCAACTTCATAGCCATTGCCACTATTGTCCGACGTGTTAAAATCAAACCCGTTGGGTACATCGCCACCGCCGGTTAAATCGAAGATGCGCGACGTCTCGTTACGATCCCACATCCAGTTCCAGTATTTGCCATTAAGGCGCAAGGCATCGCCGTTGTTGAATTTTTTTTCCATATTGAACGTGGGTTGCCATTCACGAAACCAACGCTGGTCTTCTTCTTCGCGGCGCTCAGTCAGGTTACCGGCTGCATCAAAGTTTTCCTCAATACCTTCGGGGCGGCGGCCTTGGCCATTGCGTTGCAAACTGACGGTAAAGTCGGCATCAAACAGACGCACGGCATAAGTCAGCTCACCGGTTACAAATGCGCGGTCACGCCACAACCTTGTATTTATACTGAATGTCGTTTGCCCGCCTTCGCTACAATCACAAAGCACCACATTAACCGCCCGGGTCAGGCCGCGCATATCAATACCGGGCACCGATCCACGGATCAGCTCAATGCGAACAACGCGGCTAAGGGCAATACGTCCCAAAATTTCCTGCAAACCATTGGATTTTGTGCTCGGACGCTCGCCATTTATCAGCACATTACCCGCCGCACCGCCAAACCCGCGAACTCGTTCACCATTGTCTATTGAAAATCCGGGAACCTGACGCACCATATCAAGCGCGGTTACCGGGTTATAGCTGGCAAAAAAGTCCGGCTCAAAGACCGTAATACCATTGGTGCTGCCACTGCTATTTGCATCACAATCTGTTGCACAACTAACATCACTATTTTCCGGTGCGCTCTGCGCACTGCCCATCACAGCAGATGTTGCAAAAAATACAACTGAAAGAGCCGAAGCACACAGTAAATGATTTCTGTTCGCCATGAATTTATCCCGTCGCACGAATGAAGCGCATTGGTCGCGCAGCCGGGATGAAACTGCAAGTTACTAAAAAGAAAGGTAAATTAAACTTTGGACAGGAACATGAAAGCCTCTGGAAAGGTTAGCTTATAAATGCGAAACGATATTCATCGTAGGTATACAGTTACAAACATAGCAAACGCAAAAGAAGCCATGCCCTAAATCACATTCGCGAGAGTATTGGTTTACAGACTTTACCATTGGCGTGACCTATGGCTTTGTGCGCTAAACATTATATAAAAAAGGCAAGATGATGATACGCATGGCTCTGATCTTTTTTGCCTTTGCCAATCCGGCAACATTGCTTGCGGCCAATGCCCTGTCAGATCAGGATAGCACGACCATTGCTGGTGCAACAACAACCCCATCATTGCAGGTGTTTAATGCCGCCGCACCACAAATAACCCAGACGATCGATTATTCAACACTGGATTTTATTTTGAAGAGCATTGTTATTGAGTTTGGACGATCAGACCGGGTCGCCCTATCCAGCCGGGCACCAACGGGAACCCGTATCAAAACCAGTCATTCCGGGGCTACGGCGCTTGAGGGTAATCGGGTTTATTTTTCAAGATTCTTGCCCGCCACGCACGTTGCCCTGACGCAATATCGCCAGGATTTGGAAGCAATGGGTACAAACACGGACTTTAGCCTTTTGAGCCAGGATCAACAGCTTGCCTATTGGTATAATCTGCACAATTTGGCGGTGATTGAACAAATCGCGCTTAATTACCCGGTCAAACTTCCTGAAAATATCCGTATTGGTGAACAGCACAATCAACTGCACGATGCGAAAATACTGACTGTAAAAGGCATCGCCCTTAGCTTGCGTGATATTCGCACAAAAATCGTTTATCAAAACTGGAAAGACCCATTGGTCATATACGGTTTTTTTCATGGTGCAATTGGCGGCCCAAGCATCCTGCCAATGGCTTATAACGGGGATAATGTACGCGATTTACTGACTGCTAATGCAGAGGAATTTATCAATTCCCTGCGTGGGGTACGCAAATTCGGCAACAAGGTTCAGGTGTCGCATATTTATCGCGAAGCTATGGTGTATTTCCCTGATTGGCCTACTGACTTGCGCACGCATTTACTAAAGTATGCTGATCGCGTTGGGCAAGGTGAGATGGACAATGATTATCCGCTTGTCGCAAAAAACCGGCATAAACAAATCGCTGACCTGATGAACGGCTACACCACTGGCCGGGGAAAAAACATGCAAGTCTATGATAGTTCCGGTATAGAACAGCAGGATACACGCGGGTTTCCACCAGAAATTTTTACCTTGTTACAAGGGTTGCAAAGAAAAAAACAGCGCCTGATACGTCGCGAAAAAAACCGCTTCAGGGAAAGAATTGTCATCGTTGGCGAAGATCGCGATGCCGACATAGAAAACGAGACTGAGCAAACGCCGGACGAGTGAGCCTTGGGTCAGGTCTCATTAATCTCATACAATTCTGTCTGTCATATCAGTATAAGATGCAAGCAAAGTGGACGATGGACAGGTTTATCCCTGCTCGAGGAGACTTTGCGATGCAGATTGTGCGAAGATGACAAACCCGCCAAAAACTTTGAACGACAAGGCATGTTTTATGCCTGAATACGTCGAAAGCCTTTGAAAATGAACCACATTTCCTGCATCCTTTCTCCTGTTCAGGCACAAAACCTGTTCTTGCAGAATGGATGATAGTAATGAGACCTGACCCTAATCCTGTTCATGTAGCCAGGCTGCATGACGCGGTGCTTTTTTGGTGCGCGACCATTCTTCCAGCATATCCGGTGCAACCCGGTGCAATTCTGCCATCTGTTCCGGTGTGCCAGTATTGGCCGCCAGTTCCAGCCTGTGGCCATTGGGGTCAAAGAAATAAATCGATTTGAAAATACCGTGATTGGTCGGACCAACAACGTCAAGACCTTCGGCCTCTACCTTTTCCTTTGCAGCCATAAGCGCATCAACAGAGTTAACTTCAAAGGCAATATGCTGCACCCAGTTTGGAGTGTTGTTATCACGGCCCATAGCTGGTTGCGTCGGTAATTCAAAAAATGCCAGAACATTGCCCATGCCAGCATCCATAAAGACGTGCATGTAGGGATCCAGTGCTCCGGTTGAAGGCACTTCATCTTCGGCAATGGCCAGAACAAAATCCATGTCCAGAACACGTTGATAGAACTCAACCGTTTGCTTGGCATCCTTGCAACGATAGGCCACATGATGAATTCGTTTCAGATTGATACTCATGGTGTGGCATCATCCAGCACGCCCCGGCGCACCTGATCCAGTTCGATCGAGTCGAACAATGCCTGAAAATTGCCTTCGCCAAAGCCTTCATTGCCCTTGCGCTGGATAAATTCAAAAAACACCGGCCCGATTACTGTTTTTGAGAATATCTGCAAAAGCAGCCCCTGCCCTTCTGTTGGCGCGCCATCAATCAGAATACGCCGTTTGCGTAGCTCCTCAATATTCTCGCCATGACCGGGAAGGCGATCATCAATGAGGCTGAAATAACTGTCCGGGGTGTCCTGAAGGTCAAGGCCATTGGCCAACAATCCATCTACTGAGTCGAAAATCTCATCTGTTGCTATGGCGATGTGCTGAATACCCTCGCCATTAAATTCGTGCAGAAATTCTTCAATCTGTGATTTGTCATCACGGGATTCATTAAGCGGAATACGGATATTGCCATCTGCCGAGGTCATCGCCTTGGAGATAAGACCGGTCAGTTTGCCTTCAATGTCGAAATAACGGATTTGCCGAAACCCGAAGACATTCTCATAGAACTTGCCCCAGACCTCCATTTGCCCACGATGAACATTGTGTGTCAAATGATCAATATAGGTAAAACCCAAACTATTTTTAACCTCATCAGCCCCGGCAATAGCCGTAAATTCTTCGGCGAAGAAGGCGTCACGCTCCGCAACACTCAGCAAATAAATCAACGAGCCGCCAATGCCTTCAATGGCGGGCAGTTTTTCTGTCCAAACCCCGTCAGTAGCTGGCTTTGCACCGCGCGCCAGCGCCCCATCATAGGCTGTCTTTGCATCATCAACCAAAAAGCCCATGGCATTGGCGCCGCCATTATGCAGCCCCCTAAAGGCACCGGCCTGACCTGTGCCTTCCCGGTTCAGCAAAAAATCTGCACTGCCTTGTTTATAGCGAATAACATCTTTTGTTTTATGTTTGGCAACTGGGGTAAAGCCCATATTTTCAAACAACAATGCCAATTCATCAGGGTCAGTTGAGGTGAATTCAACAAAGGCAAAACCGCGTGTACCCAGCGGATTTTCAAAAAGATCGGCCATGATCTGCTCCATCTTGTCCAGCGCCGGTTTTGGCGCGTTGGTATAAAATTGTCTCTAACGCTACATGAACCAATTTAGTAACAATTGCAACTATATTGCAACACACACAATGCGTTTCTCGCCATCCTCATTCTGGCTGCTATAGTCGTCGTCATGGTCGAGGATCAAACAAAGCAATTTACACCAATTTCGCGAAGCCAATGGCGCCAATGGCTGGTGAAAAATCATGCTGATAAAACAACGATATGGCTGGTATTCTACAAAGTTGGTACGGGTAAACCAACCTTGAGCTATAATGATGCGGTTGAAGAGGCACTTTGTTATGGCTGGATTGACGGAATAAAAAAGCGCCTCGACGATGAACGTTATATGCACAAATTCACCCCTAGAAAACTGGACAGTAATTGGTCGCCATCAAATATAAAGCGTGTGGCCCGCCTGGAAGCCGCCAATTTAATGACTGTTGCTGGAACACGCCTGGTAGAAATTGCCAAAACACAGGGCAAGTGGGTGTTAACGCCCCCTGCCCGGCCTGAATTTTCCATGCCCCTAGAGTTTCGGAATTTACTTGCCAGCAATCCTGTGGCCAGTGAATACTTTCACACTCTCTCCTTGTCGTGCCAGCGTCAATACATTGGCTGGATCAGTACGGCAAAGCACGAGGAAACACGAAATAAGCGCATGGAAAAATCATTGAAACTGTTATTAAAAAAGCAAAAACTGGGGATGGTTTAGGTATGCCGAGGTCTGTGGAACTACATAACTATTATCGTAGCGGAACCTCACACCGGGTTCGCATTGCCCTTCATCAAAAAAGCGTGGCCTTTGAATATGTGCCAGTGAATTTACTGGCGGGTGAGCACAAAACAGATGCCTATCTGGCCTTGAACCCCCAAGGGCTGGTTCCGGCACTTAATGTGGACGGGCGCACTCTCACCCAGTCACCGGCAATACTGGAATGGATCGAGGAAAGCTGGCCCGACCCTCCACTGTTGCCAAAAGACCGTTATGATCGCGCCCATGTGCGGGCCATGGCCGCCCTGGTGGCTTGCGATATTCATCCGATAAATAACTTGAGGATTTTGAATACCCTTAAAAGTGAATTTGGTGCTGACCAGGATGCGGTTTTGCGATGGATTTCCCACTGGATCACCGAAGGATTCACAGCACTGGAAACCATACTCAAGGCCGACAAGACACGTGGTGATTTCTGCTTTGGCGATGCACCGGGTCTGGCAGAATGTTGTCTGATCCCACAAGTATACGCAGCCAGGCGTTTTGATGTTGATTTGACATCTTTTCCTGCCATCTGCGCCATTGATGATGCCTGCGCAGTATTACCGGCATTTAAGGCTGCTCACCCGGGCAATCAAATGGATGTAATATAAGCCCCCTCCACTCCTTTTGAACACCTCCTCCGTGAACGGGGAAGGGAAAAGGCAAAAAGAAACTCTATTTATCCTCCCCTGCTCTCATCCTGAGCTTGTCGAAGGAGCGGGGGAGGTGGTGGCGCAGCCGCCGGAGGGGGCTTTACCCAATTCAGGCTGGTGCAAACCCGTGGTCACGCAAAACAGTCAGAAATGTCTCTGGTTCAGGCCGAACCCGATAATTGTCTGTTTCATCGGCCCACAGGATTTTTCCGTCCGGGTCAGTAATAATGACCGTCGGTAGAACCGTTTCGCTTGAATAACCGAGCACTTGCATCCCAAACGGAATCCCCCATTTATTGGCAATTCCCAGAGCGCGAGCAGCCTTGTTGCCCTCATCCGTGTAGAAATCAAAATCTACATCAAATTTTTTGGCCAGCGCCTCTGTATTGCCATGAGGTTGCGGCGCAATCAGGGCCACTCTTGCACCGCACGCGGTAATTTGCTGGTAGGATTTCGCCAGTTCCTTGATCTGCGCCATGCATAACGGGCACCAGTTGCCCCGAAAAAACATCAAGATATACGGACGTCCTCGCATATCATCTGAGTTGATCTTTTCACCAGATGCCGAGCGTAAGCTAAATGAAGCAAGTGTCTCGCCAGCTTTGAGTTTATTACTACCCCGACCAGAAAAGGACGAATACCAGAAACTGTACAGCATAAATCCCGCAAGCCCGGCAACCGCCAAATCGAGCGCGTAAATATCAGCACCATTTCGCCACGCCCAATTTGTAAGGATCAAACCCAAGACCCCAAGCAGGATAAAAACGGGAAAGCGCGCGCTGGTTCGCGGCGTATCCTTCATCATCATAATCCAGCTTAAGCGGAGCATAAAAGGGGCCGTGGTAAATAACACCCCAGACCACGCCAATAAATCGCCACCTTGCGCCAATTGCGCTCCGGCATAGAAGCTGATGCCCAATGCCGCCGTAATATACGCCATCACATAGATTGATTTTAGAAAATTCATGATTTGTCGCCCCGGATGTTATGGTGCCATCTTATGCCGGATCATTGCACGGCTTCAAAACACATTTTCGCGAGGTAATGATTGAGCCTGCCCCCTAGATATACCAAACCCCTAGCGAATAGTCTCGCTATCCCCCAACAGGCATGGCCCGGTTTTAAGCATGATCCACAGGTCAAACCAGAACCCGGCACGGCGTATATAGGCAACATCAAAGCGAACCCGTGTCCGCACATCTTCGGCAGTATCCAGTGGGCCTCTGGAGCCATTGATCTGCGCCCACCCGGTCAGGCCAGGTTTGACCCGGTGACGGTGGGCATAATGGGCCACCAGCTTCCAGCTTTCTATATTGTCCGTGCGCATCCCCACCGCATGAGGGCGCGGGCCAACCAGAGACATACTACCCATGAGCACATTGAACAATTGTGGCAATTCATCAAGGCTGGTGCGACGCAAAAACCGACCAAGACGCGTCACGCGCGCATCATTTCTTTGCACTTGTTGAATTGGCCCCTCACTGTCATCCACGCGCATGGAGCGGAACTTCCACACTTCAATAATTTTATTATTGAAACCATGACGCTTTTGCCGAAACAATACCGGCCCAGGACTATCCAGACGAATTAGCAAGGCTATGACGGCCATCACCGGCGCAAAAACCATGACCATGCCCGATGCAAAAACCAGATCCTGCACCCGTTTGGTAAATATCTTTAATTCATTACGCGGCGCGCCGGACATATAGGCCATGGGTGAGCGGGCAATTTCCGTCAAACGGGCCTGTTCCGGGTTAAACCCGTCAATATCCATAAATAATACAACCTCTTGCGGCAATGCCCGCAGTTGATCGACCAGCTCATTTACCCGGCGTGATGCTGTTGATGTTACTGTGATGATGATCTGGTCAATGGTGTGCAAGCCGTCCCAGGCCAGCAAATCTTTTATACCCCCGGCCACAGGAACGGTTTCAACCTTACCTGGTCGCCGTGAGGCGCGGTCATCAAAAACAGCAACCACATTCAAGTCTTTGCACTGTGCACCTTGGCGGATCAGGCGTTTGGCATTATCCGTGGCCCCGACAATGATAACATTGCTTGCCAGCATACCAATGCGTGACCAATACCGTACCAGAGCAGAATAGCTAACCTGCAAAGCAAGCAAAATGACCAAAGCAAGACCGCCGGCCAGTGCCAACACAGAAAAAGCAGGATCTGGCATATTCACCGCCCGTGCCCCAATCAGGACAAAAGCCAAAATACCCAATGTGATGCCAATAGTTTTACCCCAGCGAAATACCAGTTTTTCCCTGAAATCAAAACGGTAAGCCCCAACGGCGGCCAGTCCCCATACCAGCATAAATGGCAGCGCCAGAAATGGTACCACAATACCAAAGGCCGCCTGTGCAAGCGGAACACCACTGGCCATTATGCAACCAAAAACAGCAATTATAGCAACCACCAGGGCATCAATGCTTTGAAAAGAGCGGATAATCAAAGTTTTCATCAGGCGAGCCTGCCGTGGTTCAGCAATCGTCAGAACCTCTGTATCGGTAATACCAGTTGTGGTGAATTGCGGCGCATCAGCCAGGCGAGCCGATGGAACAAGAGCAGTATTAACACTCCCATGATCCTGGCCTGGATTTGGGCTTTTCAATGTACTGGAGTTTTTTTTGCGTGTTGACATCTTGTTTTCTCACCCTGCCTCTTGGGTAAACCTAGTAGAACAGCCTCAAAATCCGGTTAAGTGACAGCCTTAATTTTTGATAAACAGAGCGTGCAAACCATAAGCAGCATTTAAGCAGAATTTTCACTACTGATACGCATTGCATTTGGCTCTTGATGTGCCGCCCTGCCCGGGCTATCCCCGCCGGTGGAGAGGTGGCCGAGTGGTCGAAGGCGCTCCCCTGCTAAGGGAGTAGGCGGTGTCCCCGTCTCGAGGGTTCGAATCCCTTCCTCTCCGCCACTATCTAACCAAGCATTTGCATCGGTTAGAGAATATCAGGGTTACTTTTCTTGGGGGAGACGCACCTTATGGAATTCCAGGACTTCAGAGACATTGAAAAAGCAACGTCGATCAGCCGTGGCGAGCTGTTTCGCATCGGAACGGCGTTGTTGTTTATCGCCGGCATTATGTTGTTTGCCAATCAAAGCCTTACCGCCGGGCCGGATAGTATTTTGCTGGTCATAGCAGCGATGATAGGCGGTTATATGGCCATGAACATCGGCGCCAACGACGTTGCCAATAATGTTGGCCCCGCCGTTGGCTCTCAAGCCATGACGCTGACCGGTGCAATTATTATTGCGATCATATTTGAAGCCGGCGGCGCATTGATAGCCGGCGGTGACGTAGTCAGCACAATCAAGAAAGGTGTCATTGACCCGGAATTGATCGCCGATAGCACAACGTTCATCTGGTTAATGATGGCGGCGTTACTTGCGGCAGCGATCTGGTTAAATATCGCCACTGCCGTCGGGGCGCCGGTATCGACGACCCATTCCATTGTCGGCGGCGTTTTGGGTGCGGGTATTGCCGCCGGGGGCTGGGCAATTGCAGATTGGGAAACTGTTGGAAAAATTGCCGCCAGCTGGGTAATTTCGCCGGTTATGGGCGGAGTCATTGCTGCGGCGTTTCTCTATTTGATTAAACGCACAATCGTTTACCAAAAAGACAAGGTCACCGCATCCAAACGTATTGTGCCATACCTGATCTCGATAATGGCCTGGGCCTTTAGCACATATCTCATTCTTAAAGGCTTGAAAAGAATATGGAAGTTTGATTTTTTAACAGCATCTCTGATCGGGCTTGGCATTGCGGCTCTGGTATATTTTATTGTTCGCCCCCTGATTGCCAGGGCAGCCGACAATTTGGAAAACAACCGGGCCAGTATCAATAGCCTGTTTGTGGTTCCGCTCATCTTTGCCGCCGCACTACTTAGCTTTGCTCATGGTGCCAATGATGTAGCCAATGCGGTTGGGCCATTAGCGGCAATTCATGAGGCCGTGCTTCATGGTGGTGTGTCGGCAAAGGCCGAAATTCCGCTTTGGGTGATGATGGTAGGGGCGCTAGGCATTGCGTTGGGCTTGGCATTATATGGGCCAAAATTAATTCGTACCGTTGGTTCGGAAATCACTGAACTGGATCAAATGCGGGCCTATTGCATCGCTATGGCCGCCGCGATTACCGTAATCATTGCGTCCCAGTTTGGCCTTCCCGTCAGTTCCACGCACATCGCGGTTGGCGGTGTTTTTGGTATCGGGTTTTTACGCGAATATCTGGAGGCCAACTGGGCGCGCACGCTTGATGAAATCCGCGATCATCATGATGGTGAAGATTCAGATGCGGTCGATGAATTTCTGGATCGCTATGAAGCAGCCAGCATGTTTGAAAAAGACATCATGTTGAAAAAGTTAAAAGAAAAACGAGCCAGCGCAAATTTATATAAAAAAGAGCGCAAGAAACTGCTCAGATTTTATCGCAAGGAATTGGTCAAACGATCAATTTTGATAAAAATCGCGGCCGCCTGGCTCATCACCGTTCCCGTTGCCGGGATCATGGCGGCGCTGATTTATTTCACCATTCGCGGGATGTTACTGGCTTAAATATCAGACGCAAAGTGCCGCATCTTTTGCCCTCATATAGCGAGCTTTAGCGTCGCGATAGCGCAAGTAAATATGGTGCGCCCGACAGGATTCGAACCTGTGACCTCTGCCTTCGGAGGGCAGCGCTCTATCCAGCTGAGCTACGGGCGCGGAATTGCCTTGGGCAAACCCCTTTTACTTTGGCGTGGTTTAGCGCGGTAAGAGCCGCGTCTCAAGCGGTTTCCTCTGTAGGGTCTGGCATGTCCTTGTTATCATAGGTCAATGACATAAATACATCTTCGAGGTTTGCTTCCTCAGTTCGCAAATCATTGATGCGAATACCACTGATGCGGACACGCTCTATGAGTTCAGCCACCGATTGCTGGCCAAATTTATAAGATATAGCCAAAGCACCATTTGGGCGAATTTGACAATCATAGGCGGCCAGATCATCCGGCACGCTCTTTATTGCTTCTCTTGGCTCAATGACCAGTGTTTTGTGGTCGAGACGCTTTAGCAAGGTTTCTTTACGCTCACAGGCAACCACCTCCCCGTGGTTTATGATGGCAATCTGATCACACAGTTCTTGTGCTTCTTCAAGGTAATGAGTGGTCAACACGATGGTTGCACCACGGGTGTGTAAATCGCGCACATAATCCCAAAGCTGGCGGCGCAGCTCAATATCCACGCCTGCGGTTGGCTCATCCAATACCAGAACCGGAGGATTATGCACCAGCGCCTTGGCAATCAGTAACCGCCGCTTCATGCCGCCAGAAAGTTCACGCACATAAGCATTGGCCTTATCGGCAAGCCCCATAGCCTCCAGAATTTCCATAGATCGTCGTTCACGTTTGGGCACGCCATAAAACCCTGCCTGAAATTCCAGACTTTCAAGAGGAGAGAAAAATGGATCCATATTGATTTCTTGTGGCACCACGCCAATGGCGGCGCGCGCCTGACGCGGGGTCGCATCAATATCAAAACCCCAAATGCGCCCCGTGCCAGAGGTTTTGGTCGTCAGCCCGGCAAAAATATTTATCAGCGTGGATTTACCGGCACCATTGGGGCCAAGCAGTCCAAAAATTGAGCCACGCGGGATTTGCAAGGTGATACCCTTAAGCGCCTCTTTGGGCGGTGTGTTGCGTCTGCCTGGATAGATTTTACGCAAATCAATGGCTTCAATCGCCAAATCCGGTGTTGTGGTTATAACGCTCACACTCTTAATGTCCTTGCCTCTGACAGGTGCGCGTTGACGTTGCGCGACAGGTGATTAAATATGTCGCCCACATGCAAACGGCAATATGGAAATGCGCTTATGACATCGAAACTGCAAACGGACGAAACAAAACAAAAATTGCCGCCGCATAAAACGATCACTGTGCAAAAAGACCGTGTTGCCTGTGATGGCGGCGGCGGCGCATTGGGTCACCCGCTGGTTTATTACGATCTTGATGCCAATGGCGAAGCCCATTGTTTTTATTGTAGCGCCCACTTCATCCGCAAATAACTTGGCTCATCTTAAGCAATTCTTATATTATTGTGGCTGATTGGAAAATTCTCCGCGGTGGCTGATTGGAAAATTCTCCGCGATAGCGCACTAAAATGGTGGGCCCGGTAGGACTCGAACCTACGACCAGACCGTTATGAGCGGCCGGCTCTAACCAACTGAGCTACAGGCCCCCACAAGGTCAGGGGCGGTCTATAACCTGCCCGGGCAAGCAGTGAAAGGGCTTTTGCTGCACCTTTGACTGACGTCTGCTGACAAACCTGTTTTATCCCTTTGTTGATTTTTACTTTTGTGTTGAATGTGCTTTATATGGCAAGGAAGTCGAGCAATGGGGAACATCCAATGACAATATTATTGTTTTCAAGATTGAGAACGCTCTTACCATGCATCACTCTTTTGATTGGGTTATCAACCAACGTCATTGCTGAAGATGAGCCTTCAGGCGATTCGCAACTGACCATTGAGCGGGTTTATTCAGACCCGGCACTGTCTGGCCCCACGCCACGCGGATTAAAATTTTCACCCGATGGTAAATTACTGACCTTTTTACGAGGCAAGGATGACGACTATCTGCAACAGGATTTATGGGCCATGCCGACGCGTGGCGGTATAGCGCGATTGCTGGTTGATTCCAGGGTGTTATCACCAGATATTGTTGAACTTTCTGAAGCAGAAAAAGGCCGCCGTGAGCGTCAACGCATCCGCGCACGCGGCATTGTCGGTTATAGCTGGGACGAGCAAGGTAGCGCCATTTTGGTGCCTTTGGATGGCGACCTCTATACGATCAATATTCCAGATGGCGAGGTTCGTCGCCTTACCCAAACATCCGCCTTTGAAACCGATGCCCGCTTCTCTCCCAAGGGTAATTTTGTTTCCTTCATCAGAGACCAGAACCTGTTTATTTTTGATCTTGCCACCGGTAAGGAGCGCGCCCTGAGCACAGATGGCAGCGACAGCATTTCCAATGGCATGGCCGAATTTGTCGCCCAGGAGGAGATGGATCGCGATACCGGTTATTGGTGGTCACCAGATGAGCAATTTATTGCGTTTCAACGTGTTGATGAAAGCCCGGTAGAAATTATCAACCGTATGGAAATCGGCGCGCAATCGGCACGTATCGTCCCGCAAAGATACCCCCGTGCCGGTATGACCAATGTTGACTTCACACTTCACATTGTTGACCTGGCCGAGGGTAGGCAAAGCAAAGTTGATCTGGGCACAAACATGGATGTGTATCTTGCCCGGGTTGATTGGCAGGCCGATAGCGCCAGCGTTCTGATTCAGCGGCAGAACCGCGCCCAGAACCAACTTGATATTTTGCGTGCTGATCCGACAAGTGGAACAACCACAACAGTATTTTCGGAAAATGCCGAAACCTGGATCAATCTTTCTCATGATTTTCACAGTCTGAAAAAGCGCAAACAGTTTTTGTGGACATCAGAGCGTAGCGGCTATCGTCATATTTATCTCTACAACAATAACGGCAAAATGGTTCGCCAGATCACTCAAGGCGAATGGCCCGTGAGCAAAATTGTCGGTGTTGATGAGAAAAAGGGTCTGGTTTATTTTACTGGATGGCGCAAAAGCCCACTGGAAACGCATTTATTCTCCGTTAGTTACACGAACAAGAAAAATGCAAAAGTGCGCCAGATTACTGCGGATGGCGGCTCCTGGGGTGTGACTATGGATAAAAGTGCGCGCCGCTTTATTGGTCGATATTCTGATCCGGATACACCGCCGCAAACGGCACTTTATACGATCAAGGGGAAACGGATTAACTGGGTTGAGGAAAATGCCCTGGATGAAAACCATCCATATTTTCCACATTCTGAAGCGCATATCACCCCTGAATTTGGCACGATCATGGCCAGCGATGGCACCCCATTACATTATCAACTTTATAAACCTGCCAATTTTGATCCGCAGAAAACCTATCCTGCGATTATCAATGTTTATGGTGGCCCGGGCACGCATCTGGTGCGCCGTTCATGGCGCGGTGGTGGCGATCAGCTCTATGCGCAAGCCGGTTATGTGTATTTTCGCCTGGACAATCGTGGCTCCAATAACCGTGGCAAAGCCTTTGAAGGCGCCATTTATCATGCCATGGGCGGGGTTGAGGTTGAAGACCAGCTCACCGGCCTGAAGTTTCTGCGTTCCCTGCCCTATGTTGACGCAAAACGCGTAGGTCTGCATGGCTGGAGTTATGGTGGCTATATGGCGCTCATGCTTGCCACACGAACGCCAGAGCCGTTTGCAGCCGTTATTGCTGGCGCCCCGGTTAGTGACTGGTCGCTCTATGACACCCATTACACAGAACGCTTTATGGGTACGCCGCAAAACAACCCGCAAGGCTATAAGGCTGGCTCGGTCATGACCTATCTGGACGGGTTGGCCTCTCCCTTGTTGATGATTCACGGCATGGCTGACGATAATGTCATTTTTGCCAATTCAACCCAGGTGTATGCGGCACTACAGGCAAAAAACCTGCCCTTTGAAATGATGACCTATCCGGGGCAGCGTCATGGCGTTCGCGGCAAAGCCCAGCGCAAACACCTCATGCGGGTTTTCTTTTCATATTTTGACCGACATTTGAAAAAATAGAGAGGCAAGGGCTTGGCCACATGGTTGGCTCATGGGCATTGCACTGGCGTTATGGCTGATAATCCTTATATAAGGGCTTCCTAATAAACATATTACTCCTTAAAGGAAGCAAACCCATGAGCTATTATTTTTCAAAAACCCTTAACCTGCCCTTTGATGAAGCGGCACAGCGCGCCCGCACTGTTATCGCAGAAAACGGGTTTGGTGTGCTGACTGAAATTGATGTTGCCGCAACGTTGAAGAAAAAAATAGGGGCGCAAATTCGTCCTTATCTTATTTTGGGCGCGTGCAACCCGAATATGGCTTATCATGCGATACAGGCAGAAAACAAAATCGGTGTAATGTTGCCCTGCAACGTGATCGTGCAGGAAATGGAAAACGGCGAAATAGAAGTTTCCGGTGTTGATCCGGTGGCCTCCATGCAAGCCATTGAAAACCCTGCCCTTGGCGAAACCGCCATAAAAGTTCAGGCGATGATGAAAACCATTATCGAGAGCCTTTAGGGTAAAGTGGTTTTGGTGATATTATTAGAAGTAATCTGGGCAAGCCTCCCCTCACCTCAATCCTTCTCGGAAAAGCCCCTTCTCACATTGCGGGGCTTGTTCGGTAATACTCCCGTATTTTAAGGGTATTGATAAGTAGAATTTTCTCGTAATCAGGATTGAGGAGATTCATCCATGAAGAAGTCACGATATTCGGACAGCCAGATCATCGGCATTTTGAGGCAAGCAGAGGCGGGCACGCC
>JAJFFQ010000022.1 GCA_021776565.1 Robiginitomaculum sp.
GGCGTGCCCGCCTCTGCTTGCCTCAAAATGCCGATGATCTGGCTGTCCGAATATCGTGACTTCTTCATGGATGAATCTCCTCAATCCTGATTACGAGAAAATTCTACTTATCAATACCCTTAAAATACGGGAGTATTACCCTATTATTGGGTTTCATTGGAACGCCATGATGATAGAGCATTTGATGCGGGAAAATGCAGAATACGGTCTTGAGAATTGCACCTTTGCCGATTCAAAAAAACTCAATGCATTGCAAATAAAGGCCGGTGTAAATAATGATTTTTGGAAAGAAGTGTTGGTCAAATTGGGCCGCAGTAACTTCACCGTCGATTATCGTGTAAATGAATGCCCCTGGAAAATAATGGAATTTGAATATTCACTTTGGTTGCCGACCAGTAAGCAACTTAGAGAACTCTATAAATTGAAATTCACAGGCACAGTATGTGCCGATAATTTTGATGCGTGCACTAAAGAGATTGATAGTTATGGAGATAAAAATGTCCATTATATCATAGGAAACAGGCCTTACATCTCACACCCAAGTAAATAAATGACCCTCTTCCGCCCCGAAGCCATAGAACACCGCCGCCGTAAAATTCGCAGGCGAGGTGATTATCGCCCAGCCGGTGCGGTTTGGCATTATGACAGCCGTGTTTGCGCTCTCTACCCTGATCCTGGGTGCCTCACAATAAAGTAATAAATCATACAGAGTGCAACGCAGGATTCAACTACTGAACATTATTTCTTTATAAATATATTTTATTTGGCATAACACGTTGATTCATGACGACAAACCTCAAATTAAACATGTTTACTAAACATGTTTAGCTAATTTATCCTTGACTTACCCCCCCCCCTCAATGCACACTGCCCTTGTCTGTAATCACGCAGCGTGTCAAACATAACGGGAGATCAACAGATGAGAGAACTGACAATAGACGAGATGGAACTGGTGAGCGGTGGTGGGCCAGACGAAGATGCTGGTTTTTTTGAACAGATAGGCTGGTTTTTTGATAACCCTGGATCAGGTATCGGTTTTTTAATTGATTATTTCGTTTTTGATATAAGCCAAAATGGACTGCGCTATGATGGAGGGAGTTTTGGCAACATTGGCCCATTTCCTAATGGCCAAGGCGGATGGGGCAATATAGACGATTGGGATTACACAAACATATGACATTGATTTGAATTATGAAAATTGGACAGGCAGAGCATTCAAGGGTACAAACCCAATTCGATTGCCCTTTCCGTAAGAGCAGGGAGTTAAGTTTGCATAAGAGACATAATCTGCTGGACAAAATATCCTTGATACGCCCTACCCGTCCTTCATAAGGCTTACTATCAGCGCATCAGGCTTTTCTTATAGCGTTAGCAAATTAAATGCTTTTGGCCACGCATCTAAACGCTGTAAACATTACATATATGCAAAAATTTGGCAAAATTTCTTTAAGTTATTCAACAAATTATATTTTTGGACAGTGTTATATTTATGTACACAGTAATATTTGTATATCATGAAACATTGTAACCAATTGCTGGTCAAAAACAGATGGGTAGCGCAATTATTTTATTCTATTACCTGTGGATTAACTGCAAAGTTTATTGCAATTCTAGTATTTACTGTTATTTTTTTTCTAAATTATTTTTTTACGAGCAATTTTGAGAAAAATACCTTTTCTACATTTACAATACCAGAAAATGATTTTGAATGGAACTATAGCACTTATGAAATAACAAAGACGCTTTTTTTTGTTCCTATAATTGAAAATTTACTTATCCCCTTTTTATTTTGGGTATTTCACAAATTTAAATTTCAAAATCTTTTGCCCATATTTTTCATAACATTGGTTAGTTATCTAGCGCATGGTGCCTATATTGTTGGCATAACAGGGGGTGTAATGTTTGTTATTTTCGCAGTTTATTACTCAATTTTACGAAAAACCACTGGTTGGTTTGAGGCTTATGTATTTACTGTTATCGCCCACTCTACTGCTAATTTACTCTCTCTTGGTTTTAGCTTTCTATAAATGACCCTGTTCCGCCCCCAAGCCATAGAGCACCGCCGCCGTAAAATTCATGGCGAGGTGATTATTGCCCAGCCGGTGCGCTTTGGCATTATGACAGCCGTGTTTGCGCTCTCCACCCTGATCCTCGGCGTCTTTCTGGTACGCGCCGAATTTGCCCGCAAGGAAACCATCCCCGGCTGGCTGGAGCCGGCGCGCGGGGTTATCACCATGCGGGCGCAACTTGGCGGGCGACTGGCGCAAGTGTTTGTGGAGGAAGGTGCGCTGGTCAACGAGGGCGATCCGTTATTCCTGGTCAATGTTGATGTGCAAAGCCGGGTCGGTGGCGTGGGCGAGCGAGGTCTGGCCGGGCTTGAAGCGCGCCTTAATGAGCTGAACCAGCAAATTACCGGCACAGAGCGGCGCTTTGTCAATGAGCGCGAAAGACTGACCGCCTCCATCACAGCCTTGACTGGCGAACTTGCCAGTTTGCAAGACCGTATCGGTATTCAGGAAAAATCCATAACCATTGCCCAAACCCGCCTTGAAAAAATGGAGAAACTGGCGGTCAAGGGCTTTGCCCCCAGGGCCGAGATTGGCAATTTGCGACAAGCCTTGCTGGTCGATCAAGGCGCGCTTAGTGATCTAAACCGTTTGCACCTCACCCGCCGAAGCGCAAAAGATGAAGCGGCGCTGAACTTGAAAGCCCTGCCCGATGAAAAGGCGGCGCAACTCTCTCAATTACGCGGACAGATTGCGGCGCTGGAGCAATCACGAGCGGAACTGGAGGCCTCGCGCTCATACCTTGTGCGCGCGCCTATAGGTGGCAAAATTGTTGCGCTTCACGGTAATGCCGGACAAATGCGCGTACCAGCACAGCCTGTGGTCACGTTGATCCCCGCCGATGCAATTCTGGTGGCGCGCCTACTTGCACCCTCTGCGGCCATCGGGTTTTTGCAACCGGGTCAGCAAGTCAACCTGCTATATGATGCCTTTTCCTGGCAGAAATTTGGGGTACAAAAGGGCCATATAGCGCAAATCTCCAAGGCGTCCTATTTGCCCGGCGAATTGAACGCACCATTTGCTTACGAAACGTCCGTATACCGGGTGACCGTGGCGCTGGATAAACAAACCATCAGCACATACGGGCGTGATACACCCCTGATAACCGGGGCAACATTGCAGGGTGATTTGGTGATTGAGCGTAGGTCTCTTTTCGAGTGGTTGTTTGATCCGCTAATTGCCGCAAGAAAACGCGCCGGGTAAGACTCCTGGAGTTCTTGCTCATCAAATTATATAATTCTGCAAACACTGTATGATCCGCCTCGATTTTTTGCCAAGGCTTGCCTATGTTCGCAGCAACGTACACGCGATTGAGGCCAAGCATGAGCGAGAAAAAACATCTGCGCGATGATGTAATCGCCACAGACGAGATGGCCCACGGCGTGGGTGTCGATACGCACGTGGTTGATGACGTGCGCCTGGCCGTTGCGCAGCGCAATGCCGGTGCCGTCGAAAAAACCCTTGACGATCTTGACCCGGCAGATGCCGCCGATGTTGTCGAACAGCTTTCGGCCCATGAGACACAGGCGGCTGCACGTCTGGCACCGGATGCCTTTGGCGGCGATGTGCTTGCCGAGCTTTCAGATGATGCACTTGAGGATGTTGTTGAATCACTGAACCCGCGTCAGATCGCCGATGCCATCAACGATATGGAGATGGACGACGCGGTACAGCTTGTCGAGGAACTGGACAAGGATTTTCGCGCTCAGGTCTTGCAACAGCTTGCACCAGACATTCGTAATTTGCTGGAAGCCGGTCTTAAATTTGAGGAAGACAGCGCCGGGCGATTGATGCAGCGCGATTTTGTAACCGCGCCACAATTCTGGACGACCAGGCAACTTATCGATCATGTGAGGTTGTCGCCCAATGACAGTCTTCCGGACGTGTTTTATGAAGTTTACATCGTCACCCCCGCCTTTCATCCCGTGGGATCCGTGGCACTTTCAGCACTATTGCGCGCTGATCGAGATACACCATTAGCCGACATCATGACCGGTTTACGGGCTGTGGTAACCCCGCAAATGGATCAGGAAGATGTGGCCTATCTTTTTGAAAAATATGACCTTCCCTCTGCACCTGTGGTGGATCATGAGGGCCGCCTTACCGGCATGATTATGATTGATGATATTGTTGAGGTTCTGCAAGAAGAACACACAGAAGACATACTCGCCCTTGCCGGTGTTAATGATGCCGGGCTTGCCGACACGGTGCTGGAAACTGTGCGCAGCCGCGCGCCCTGGCTGCTGATAAATCTGGTCACGGCTATTCTGGCTTCGGCTGTGATTGCCAGCTTTAGCCCGGTTATTTCAAAAATAGTGGCTCTGGCGGTGCTGGCGCCCATAGTAGCATCCATGGGGGGCAATGCCGGAACGCAAGGTCTGGCCGTTGCCGTTCGGGCCATCGCTTCACGGGATATTACCTCGGCAAATGTGCGCCGCATTATTTTACGGGAAATCATGACCGGCCTGATTAACGGCCTTATCTTTGCCGTGATTATCGGGCCGATTGCCTGGCTATGGTTTGACTCAGTTCTTATTTCTGTGGTGATCGGTGCCGCGATGTTGATAAACTTGCTGATTGCGGGTCTGGCCGGTATTCTTGTCCCGTTGGGCTTGAAACGATTTGGTGCTGATCCGGCTGTGGCATCATCCGTATTTGTAACAACAGCGACTGATGTGGTCGGGTTTTTTGTTTTCCTCGGGTTGGCAACCCTGGTTTTGTTGTAGGAGTTGGCATTGCTAAAAACGAGCGTATTGAGTTTTCTGATCTGGTTGATTTCACTAACCACCGCACTGGCCGGGCACTGGAGCACCGGCGCACCTTTGCAAAAAGGCCGCGCTGGCCTTGGTGTGGAGGTTTTGAACGGCAAAATATACGCCATTGGCGGGTCGGGTGTTTTGATGCCTCTGGGCAATGCAGAAACCTATAAACCAGGCATGGGGGGATGGCGGATTGATGCTGACTTGCCGGTTGGACTGGAATCATTTGGCATGACCAGTTTTAAGGGCAAGCTATACGCCGCCGGGGGTTATGCCGCAGATACGGACGGTCATCCCAATGCGCGCATGTGGGAATATGATCCTAAAATCGACGAATGGGTGCAAAGCCCGGCAATGCCTTCGCCGCGTGCGGGCTTTGCGCTCGTGGCTGCGGCGGGGAAATTATATGCTTTTGGTGGTACCGGCCCCGAGGCAGAGAAAATTTTCGTCTTTGATCTGCAAGAACGCCAATGGAGTACACTGGAACAAGGGTTGCGCGATAGCCGGGATCTCGCAGCCATTGCCATGGGCGAGCAAATTTATGTGATTGCCGGTGGCCCGGCGAGCAACCCCGTGGCGGCTGTCCACATTTTCGATATTGCTGATGAACAATGGGCGCAAGGGCCGGCCCTGCCCCTGGCGCGTTCCGGCCATGCCATTGCCGCCCTCAAGGGGGACATACACGTTTTCGGGGGGCGTAGTGGCGGGCGAGGTGTTTCACTTGCGGATCATTGGGTGCTGGATACAAAGATCGGTCAATGGGCGGCATCAGAGCCTTTGCCAACACCACGCACTGGCGCAAAAGCAATTACCCTTGATGGGGCCATCTATCTTGTTGGCGGCGGTGCCGGCGGCGGTTTTTTTGCACCGTTCACCGCCATGTCAGACACGGACATCTGGCGACCCGATACAGATGATTAAAACGGCCTGAGCTTTGCAGAGTTCATTGCGGGATGCCCTTGTTTGTCCCGATTTGATACGGCGAGGCCATGGCGCGATACTCTACATCACCTACAGGGTTTAGTCTGATAAAGGCTTTTGAAGGCTTTCGGGCCGAGGCGGCACCACTTTCCAATGGCGGCTGGGTTATTGGCTATGGCCATACGGTATCGGCCCGAAAAGGCACACATATCAATGAAAAGGATGCTTCTGATCTGCTCACTTGGGATGTGACACGCCTTGAAGCCCCGCTTTGTGACCTGATTTATGCACCGCTTTGCCAAAACCAGTTCGATGCTCTCATGTCTCTGGTTTTCAATATTGGCTTAGGTCATTTCAAGGAAAGTACGGTTTTGCGCCGCCTGAATGAAGGTTGCCCGGTTGATGCCGCCGCAGGGTTTGATGTCTGGCGACGGGCCGAACTGGCAGATCAGGTGATTGTTGTTGATGCGCTGGTACGGCGCAGAACAGCGGAAAAAGCCTTGTTCCTGGCCACATCAGGGTCAAATGTTGTGGCACCAACGCCGCAGCTCCCGCCATTGTGCGATAAGGCTATGGTGCGCGATCATGATATTGAAACACCGGTCAAAGTGATTGTTGACTTGCACGGGCAAGGCGATGCACGTTTTGAACCGACACGATCAGAACCTATCACTGAGCCAGACGATGATGCTATTGCTGGACTGGTGTCACTGGATGAGGCTTTTGAAGCGGAAGAATCCGCAGCAGAAATGGTCAAAGACAATCAACCTGAAACACAGCAAGACGCTACGCCCAGCCCGGTCGCCGAAATTGCTGAAAAAATTGCCGGACGGCTGGAAACCATCGCGACAGAAGCCGATGTGGAGGAGGACGATACTTATCAGCTTCTTCCAACCGAACTGATACATGGCGATATTGGCACAGACGGATTAGAAACAGAAGAAACCGCACCACCTCTTGTCGATGAGGAAGGTATACTCCTGGAACCTTATGAACCTGATGCTCCATCTGCCAAAATCCATGACACCTATGATGAAGGTGTTGCGTCCACCCTCTATGCGGAACCGGTTTATAAGCAACCAGATGATATTGATCCACAAACCCTGTTGAACGATGCCAACGCCCTGCCAGAAAGCAGTGAATTTCAGCCAGCCTATGACCGGGGCCGCGGCATTTTTATGTTGATGGGTATTATCGGCATTGTCATGACACTGGGGGGGCTGTGGCAAATTCAGAACACAATAAGCATGACCACGAACCTCGATTTTCTCAAAGGGCCGGGGCAAGCTCTTATGGGCGTATTACTGGTGCTTATCAGCGGGTATTATCTGTTAAGGCGTTTGAACCGTTAGCATTATTTACTCAGACGTAAATTACTGATGTCACCACCAATTTTTGAAAATGCAGCTTCCAGTGCTGCATTATTTTGTGCATCAAAATAATTACCGGGCGTGGTGGCACAATCTTCCAGCATTTGCCGTGTGCTGTTGGAATTCACCTGAAAAGCCACCGTGTAGATGATAATTTCTTCCTTTTTGATTTTTTTACACAACACTTTTGTTTTTGCATTACCCGCATTGCTGTTTGTTCCGGTATCTGCGCCAGGCTTGCCGTTTGGCCAGTTCCAGGTAACGGTATTGGCACCATCGGTCATCAGCACAAGAACCTTTGTCCAGTCAGGATCATCGTAGGCCACACCTTCAGCAAAAGGCAATTCAGGAGACAGGACACGCCAACCCCAGGCCAGGCCTTCGGGAATATATGTCCAGCCAACAGCCTGCATATCATTGGCTTTGGTCAGCAAGGCAGCCTTGTCAGAGGTCAGGGGCAGAATAGATGACAGATTGCAACTTGTCTGGTCATCATAAATGGCCGGTATCTTGTTTACACCGGTGGCATTTGAATCCGTTACATCATGACCACCATTACGTGGCCCAACACACCCTTCCCATTGTGGCAAGGGTGGTGGGGGTGGCGGGGTTTTCTTTTTCTTCTTTTTTTTCTTTTTCTTCTTTTTCTTCTTCTTTCCATTCGTTTGGCTAGGGCCGTTTCCATTACCATTGGCATTTGGATCGTCAAGCCAGGGTGCCCCGGCGTTTGAAACATCAACATTCACGCCAATGTCAAAGGGAACAATTCCAATTTTTACGTTTTCTGTTGAGACACCATCTGGCATTAACTGGTTTATCAAATTCTCTGATGCTGTGCGCAGGGTCTGAATTTTGCCGCCACCACCCATTGATCCGGTATTATCCAACACCATAACCAGTTCAATCTTGCTGGTGCTGTAAACAGCCTCACTTTGTGCCGAAAGATCAAAATGGTTCACCCCGGCAATGGACATCAAGGTCGTATCAACTTGTGCTGTAATATTAATATGAACGCCGTCACCACCTGGAAGCTCCGTGGCGTTAATAACAAAATTCGACCCAAAAGGCCGGTTTTGCGTATTGGCCAGGAAAAATGCCTCTGCACGTTGTTGTAAATTATTGGCGGTGATATCAGGGTCACGGGCGGTGGCCAGTGCGGCCGCATCAGCCGCAGCGCCCAGGCCAGCTTTCAAATTCAGGGCGCGGCCATAATCCAAAGCCAATCCAATCACCGTTACAATCGCGATGAGGCTCAAGGCAAAATATACCGCCACACTACCATTATCGGACGAGCGAAATGATTTCATTCTTTTATATAAACGCTGGATACAGGACATAACAATTCTCTCAATTACCTGTCCATACTGACAGGAATGTCTTAATCAGGCGCTGACAAAAAAGGTTTTTAATAAGTTAATGCACCTTTGTTTCGTACCTGAAAAAAATGATGCACATTTACGCTCCCCGTGTTATCGCGATGGCATGATAAAAAACTCCATATCCCCGTTCGATTTTAACCTCGGTGAAACCGCGGACATGATCCGCAATACCGTCCATAACTTTGCTGATGACTGTATTGCGCCGCGCGCCGCAGAGATCGACGAAACCAATGTTTTTCCACGTGATTTATGGCCGCAAATGGGGGCGCTTGGGCTTTTGGGAATTACCGTAGAGGAAGAAGATGGTGGTTCAGGTCTGGGTTATCTTGAACACGCGATTGCCATGGAAGAAATCAGCCGGGCCTCGGCCTCTGTGGGCCTGTCATACGGCGCGCACTCTAACCTGTGCGTCAACCAGATACGCCGCTGGGCCAATGCCGAACAAAAACAAAAGCACCTGCCAGGCCTGATTTCCGGTGAACATTTGGGCGGGTTAGCCATGTCTGAACCTGGTGCTGGCTCTGATGTGGTTTCCATGCGTCTGAAAGCCGAGAAAAAAGGTGACCATTACATTCTCAACGGCACCAAAATGTGGATCACCAATGGCCCGGGTGCCGATGTGCTGGTGGTTTATGCCAAAACCGACGCCGACGCCGGGTCACGCGGCATTACCGCATTTTTAATTGAAAAAAATATGCCCGGTTTCTCCACCGCACAAAAACTGGACAAGCTGGGCATGCGTGGCTCAGACACCTGTGAGCTGGTGTTTCAGGACTGTGAAGTTCCCGTCGAAAACGTCATGGGGCAAGTGGGTGGCGGTGTTAAAATCCTGATGTCCGGTCTGGATTATGAACGCACCGTTTTGGCTGCTGGTTCACTGGGGATCATGCAAAACTGTATGGATATTGTGTTGCCATACGTGCACGAGCGCAAACAATTCGGCCAGGCCATTGGTGAGTTCCAGCTTATCCAGGGAAAACTGGCCGATATGTATGTACGGATGAACTCGGCGCGTTCTTATGTCTATGCCGTGGCACAAGCCTGTGACCGGGGCCAAACCACCCGCAAGGATGCTGCCGGGGTCATTTTACTTGCCGCCGAAACCGCAACCTGGATGGCACTTGAAACCATCCAGATACTGGGTGGTAATGGTTATATCAACGAATACCCTGCCGGTCGTCTTCTTCGCGACGCCAAACTATACGAAATCGGGGCCGGTACATCCGAAATCCGCCGCTGGCTGATCGGGCGGGAATTGTTTGCGGAAGGTGCTTAAAGCCGCTCAACCACCTTCCAACCTGTCATCACACGGCTTGTCCGGGTGATCCAGTTTTACGTGATATTTCTCTGGATTGCCCGAATAAATCGGGCAATGACATCCTGTATCATCCTGTGTTATCCAGTACGCATGTCGGAAGGTGATCGGCCCTGACACGGTTATAAATGGGAAACGCAAGATGAGTATTGTCAAAACAATTGGTCTGCTGATAGTTGTCATTATTGTTGGTGCTGGCACTTATCTTTATGGGGCCAAAGAGAACTGGTATGGCCAGCATCGCGGCGTTGGAGAGATAAAAGGCGCGAGCCTGCCCGGCAACATCACCAAGGAACGTGAAGTCGCCCAGGCCCTGAGTGCCGCCATTCTGGATCAGGATGCCCCCAAACAAATTCTGTTTGGCGACCTGCATGTTCACACCACCTTTTCCACCGATGCATTTTTATGGTCATTGCCTATTTATGGCGGTGAAGGTGCGCACCCCCTGGCCGACGCTTGTGATTTTGCCCGCTATTGCTCAGCCATAGATTTTTGGTCGATCAACGATCATGCCGAAGCGTCAACCCCCGCACGCTGGGCCGAAACCGCCCAAGGCATCCGTCAATGCAATGCCCGTGCCGGCGATCCAGCCAACCCGGATGTGGTTGCTTTTATGGGCTTTGAATGGTCGCAAGTGGGGGCCATTCCTGCGGAACATTACGGCCACAAAAACGTTATTTTCAAAGGGCAAGACGATGGAGACATCAGCCTTCGCCCGATTGCTGCTGCGGGGCCGGCCAGTGAAACCATACGCAAATCTGCAACCAGCATGGATTGGCGCATTTCGTTGGCAGATTTTCCCAATCGGCAGAATTATTATGATTTTCGTACTTTTGCAGCAGAAATTCGTGCTGTGCCGGATTGCGACCCCGATCTGCCCTCGACGGAATTACCGCTAAATTGCTATGAACAGGCGGCAGATCCTGGCGCTCTGGTCACCCGACTCAATTCGCAAAAACTGGATTATTTGTTGATCCCCCACGGCACCAGCTGGGGCTTTTACACACCGCCCGGCACATCATTTGACAAGCAACTTAGCCCCAAAATGCATCCGGAAAAACAAACCCTTATCGAAATTATGTCTGGCCATGGTAATTCAGAGGAATACCGTTCCTGGCGAGCCGTAGATGTCATTGACGAAGAGCGACTGATCGCCACCTGCCCGAAACCTTCGGCAAACTATCTGCCCTCTTGCTGGCAAGCCGGAGAGATTATCCGGGATCGGTGTATGAGTGCGGGTGAAAAACCCTCTCTTTGTCATGTGCGCGCCGTAAAAACGCGCGAACGTTACGCCAATCTTGGTGTTGCCGGGCACATGGTTATTTCCGGCGAAGAAGTGACAGACTGGCTGGATTCTGGCCAATGCCTTGATTGCTTTTTGCCACCCCTGAACCATCGCCCTGGTGTGTCTGCGCAATATGGCCTGGCCATCAGTAACTTTGATAAAGGCCGCGATAACCCCACCCGTTTTAACTGGGGCTTTATCGCCGCCTCTGATAACCATCGCGCCCGTCCCGGCACCGGCTACAAGGCGTATGAGCGGGGGCTGAATACCGAAGCCGCTGGTATTATAAATGAAAAATGGTACCGCCAGATGTTTCCGATTAAAGAGAAACTGGCCACGCCCCTGCCCGTGACCCGCGAAAGCCTGTTTGCCAATGCCGGGTTCCAGCTTTTGGAGCTGGAGCGTCAGGCAAACTTTTTCACCACCGGTGGGCTGACTGCCGTTCATTCCCAAGGCCGTGCGCGTGGTGCCGTCTGGGATGCCATGCAACGGCGCGAGACCTATGGCACGTCTGGCCCACGGATACTTCTGTGGTTTGACCTGCTGGGTGATGATGGCGCAACCCATTCCATGGGCAGCACCGTGGATATGAATGACACCCCGCATTTTCGCGTGCGCGCCGCCGGGGCATTTGTTCAAAAACCTGGTTGCCCGGATTTTACTGCACAAGGATTACCCGGCGACCGACTTGGCAAGCTATGCCGAGGGGAATGTTATAACCCGTCTGATGAGCGGTTAAAAATTGTCCGCATCGAAGTGGTTAAAATCACCCCGCAAATGCTGGTGGATGAGCCAGTGGAAACGCTCATCCATGATACATGGAAAAGTATTCCCTGTGACGATCAGGGCGCGGGGTGCAGCGTTGAATTTGATGATCCTGACTATATCGCGGGTAAACGTGACACGCTCTATTATGTGCGCGCCATACAGGAAGCAACGCCGACCATAAATGGTGCCAACTTGCGTTGTATTTTCGATGAACAGGGCCAGTGCGTTGCGGTCAATCCCTGTTATGGGGACTATCGCACCTCCAAGAGTGATAATTGTCTGGCTGATGTGCAAAACCGCGCCTGGTCTTCGCCAATTTATTTAACCAAACCTACGCTCAATCAGGAAACGACAAATCTTGAGCACGATTGACCAAACGTGTTGGCAACGCATGTTATTGCTGGGCGGCGTCATAGTCGGGCTGGGCATGGCAGCGTTTAGCGCCCTTAACAATGGCAAAACCGAAAACACCTCCTTGCCCCCCGGGGCCATTGCCCGGGTTAATGAGGCAATCATTTTGCGTGCAGATTTTGCTCGCGCCCTGACTTCGGTTTCGGCTGGCAAGCAAAACCCGCTCACCAAAAATGATGAAGCTGCCATACTGCAACGACTGATCGAAGAAGAACTGCTGGTGCAGCGTGCGCTGGATATGCAATTGGTGCAGCAAGACCCGGCGTTACGTAATGCACTGGTGGACGCCATCACCAAAGACATCATTGCACGCAGCCGTGCCATGCCCATAAGCCAGGTCGTGTTGCGGGATTATTATTTTCGCAACAAGGGCCGGTTCGCTCGCCCGGCCCGCATTTTCGTCCGCGCTGTATTCATCCCGAAAAGTGAGGCATTTTCGCAAAAAGCAGAATTTGATCTGGCGATGGCAAATGGCACAAAACCCCAAGACCTGATCGCCCGCTTTGCCAAAAATACACCAACCGTGCCCGAAGGCCTGATACCGGAACAAAAATTAAAAGACTATGTTGGTGCGAGCCCGATTGAGATACTGAACACCCTTGCCCGTGGTCAATGGTCAGACTGGATAGAAGTCAAAGCCGGTGTCTGGCGCTTCTATATGGTCAACCGTACCCGCGCACGAACCCCCGAACTGGATACCATCCGCGAAACTGTCGAAGCGGCTTATCTTGATGAGCGCGATGATGCGGCGCTGCGTACTTATCTTGATCGGTTAAAACGCAATATAACCATTACCTACGGCCCGGACGCACCAGAATAATGCGCCTTATTGCTGCCGTCATACTTTTGTGGCTGTGCGCCAGCGCCGCTTTTGCCCATTCGGCCAGTCGCTCTTTCTCAAGCTGGCAGGAGGATGGCCACAATGTTCGCGTTACCTTTAGTATCGATCAGGTGCAAGCCACGCTTCTCATCCCCCTGCAGGAACATGAAACCGCATTGCAGACATTGCTGGCCGGACATTTGGCCGCAAGCTTGAAGGTGTATCAAAACAAAATTGCGTGTCCGGTTTCCTTGCCGACCCCCCTGCCCTCTGCATCCGGGTCATTGCGCATACAGATTGTGTTTACCTGCCAGAGCGATGTTCAAACAAAGGGATGGCGTGTGCATAACAACGCTTTTTTTGATCTGGCCTCCACGCATATTCACATTGCCCAGATTGATAATGACACCGAAGCTCGAGAGTTTATTTTTACCAATGCGCACCGCATCCACATCATGCGTGCCGCCGCTAGCAACATAAAAGATAGCGACGCAGAAAATAGTTTCTGGGCGAATTTTACCATTTATATCCAGCTCGGCATAACCCACATATTGAGTGGCTTTGACCATTTAGCCTTTGTCATTGCACTTGTTTTACTGGCGCGCAGCCATAAGGACGTGGCCTTATTGGTCACTGGCTTTACGTTGGGTCACAGCCTCACGCTCAGTCTGGCTGCTTTAGGGTACATCCATCCTGACGGGCCGGCCATAGAGGCCTTAATCGGTTTCTCCATTGCCTTTGTGGCTATGGAAGTTCTTGTCCCGCCGGGCAGCCACGACTGGCATCGCGCAACCACATTATTGGCCGGAATGTTTCTGTTGCTGACGGGGACAGCCTTGAGCGGCCACAGCACACTAATGCCGCTGGCCTGGGTTGGGTTTGCACTGTTTGTCTATAGTTATGGCCGGTTAGTGACCAGCACACAGATGGCATTGCGGGCCAGTTTTGTCCTGACCACAGCATTTGGCCTGGTTCATGGTGCGGGATTTGCCAGTGTTTTATTTGAGGCCGAATTGCCCGCCGGACAACGCCTCTCTGCACTTGGCGGATTTAATATTGGCGTAGAAGTCGGTCAGCTTGCCGTAGTGCTCTTGTTGCTAATCCTCATTGCCCTGTCCACGAGGGTTTTGGGACAAGCAAAAACCCGGCAGGGACAAATACTGGCCAGCACGGTTATTTTTGCCCTGGGGATTTACTGGTTTTCCAGCCGTGCCTTTATGTAAAGCCTGCTAGAACACGCCGGGGGATTGGTGGAACAGGCTCATCCCGCTTATCATAAAAAACAGTTTTACCCCGTAGCCAGCCTCCGGTTGTCATTGCACGGTTTATCCGGGCAATCCAGAGTGTGCGCGTTGCAGAACTGGATTACCGGAATAAATCCGGTAATGACAAACCTGTATAATTTTAGCAAATGCCGGTTCTGCTACCCACCCAGTCTTTTCTGCACCCGATCCCGATCCATCAGCGCCAGGATTGCGCCCATATTGGAATATGACTGAGCAATACAATTGACATATAACTACATTTGTAGTCTACATCGTTCATGTTATTTGAGTGGGATGATAACAAGAACGCTGCCAATCTGAAAAAACACGGCATCCGTTTTGAAAATGCAATCGCAATTTTTCATGGTTTGGTGTTCACCCGAACTGACAATCGAACAGATTATGGTGAGGTTCGAGAAATCAGCACAGGCAAAATAGACGGCAATATTGTTCTGGTTATCGTCCATACGGACAGACGCAAAATAACGCGCATAATTTCTGCACGCCTCGCCAACCGTACTGAAAGGAAGGATTATCATGACTATTGTACGAAAAACCCTGAATGAGGCAGAACCACTAAGCAAAGCGGAAATTGCCCGACTTAAAGCCATCAAAGACGAGGATATTGACTATAGCGATATTCCTGAACTGGATGAAACTTTCTGGAAGAACGCAAAGCTGGTCATGCCTCAATCAAAAAAGCAGATCACCATTCGCTTTGATCAGGAAATTCTCGACTGGTTCAAGGCACAAGGCAAAGGCTATCAAAGCAAAATGAACGCCGTCCTTCGCGCCTATGTTGAGGCACACCGGGAAGGGTGAGTTAATAAGCCCATTGCGCCTTAACAAAACGTGCTCAACGTCAATTCTCGAAGCTTACTCGCCATTTTATCTCACAAGCCTTATCAATACGTAAAACACGTTTAAAACTCGTTGATGGAACAGGTCCGATATACGTGGCTTCAATCATTGGCATGATATTATGGCAATGAAGATTTTCGCGCTTCCATTTTTCTAGAGCACTTCCGGCCAGTTTAGAGTCAAAAACAGGTTTACGAAGCGATCTTCTTCTGATTCAAGGAATCAGGAGGAATTTTCATGGCTTTATCTCGAGATTTACGACTTCGTATTGTTGACCTGGTTGCGACGGGGGTT
>JAJFFQ010000023.1 GCA_021776565.1 Robiginitomaculum sp.
GGCGTGCCCGCCTCTGCTTGCCTCAAAATGCCGATGATCTGGCTGTCCGAATATCGTGACTTCTTCATGGATGAATCTCCTCAATCCTGATTACGAGAAAATTCTACTTATCAATACCCTTAAAATACGGGAGTATTACCACATCATCATTGCCAAACGGGGCCGTTCATACATGACAATGCTATAATTTTTTCAGAATAGGTTAGTTCAGAATAGGCTAGTAAGGAAAATTTTATTCTCATATTGTGGATCAAATTCGTCTTTAATAGTAAGGCTGTTGTATACATGTAGAAAATGAAACCAGAAAACAAAAATACGTCTGTGGCAGAACCATATCTATCAACATCTGATTCCTCTGATGGAGGGGCGGATGTGCAACAGGAATCTGCCCCCTCTCCTCGCGCTGAAAATGAGGAAGAACGGCGTGCCGTTGTTGCACAGGTGTATCGTGAGCATAACACCGCGCTGATTAAGTATCTAAATGCAAAACTATCATCGCCTCTGGATGCACAGGATGTCGCACATGAGGCTTTTGTTAGAATGCTGCGGCTCGATGAACCAGAAACCATAAGTCATCTACAGGCGTTTTTATTCAAGATCGCCAAAAACATAGCCATTGATCGTTTGCGCAGCCGCTCAAGGTCTCTTGAAATACAAACTGACCAGGAAAAAATAAACAGGCATGCGTGTTCAAATCCAGGGCAGGATGTTGTCTTTGAAGCGCGCCAAGAACTTAATTATGTCAGAAAAATTATTGCCAAACTACCGCCCAAGTGCCGCAAGGCCTTCATGCTTTATAAGTTTGAAGGGGTTTCATATAGGGAAATTGCCAAAGAAATGCGGCTTAGTGAAAGCATGGTGCGCAAATACGTCTTGAGAGGAGTTGCATTCTGCAGTGACCACATCAAAAGGTAACAAGCTGGATTAATGTCATATTAACTGATGAGAAAAATGAAAAACGAAATAAAAATAGCAAATCCGGGCAAGAAATTGACTGAAGAGGCGACCGAGTGGTTTTTACGTATCTACAGTGATGAGATTGCGGCAGGCGATTTTTCTAGTTGGCGGGACTGGATTAACAGGAGTCCGGCGCATGCCGAGGCTTTTGATAGTGTTTCAGAGTTTTGGCAACAAAGCGAACAGGTGAACGATTTACCCTGGCCGTCCGAAAGTGAATTAGAACAAGATCATTATGATGGTAAAGCGGCACTGCCGGTATTCCAACATAGTGATGTCCATAATTCCCAACGGTCATGGATTTTGGCGTCTGCTCAAGTCGCAGCGGTTCTGGTTTTGAGTTTTGGGTTGCTATTCGTTGCAATACAGGATTTAGGCTTTCCAGCTCAGAAATCACAAATTGTTTATGAGACTGGCATCGCAGAGCACAAAGCTGTTGATCTTAATGATGGTTCTCAAATTTTGCTCGGGGCCAAGTCGAAAATTCTAATCGATTACACCTTATCAGAACGCAACATTACTTTGAAATCAGGCGAAGCATTTTTTGACGTCGCAAAAGATGAGACACGGCCATTTATTGTGACGGCAGGGTTACGGTCGATAGAGGCTGTAGGCACGTCCTTTAATATCAATTTAAATAATCAGGATACAGCCGTATCTGTTATTGAGGGCGTTGTTAGCATCAGTGTATCGCCATCGGCATTAACAGCAGGCGAGAAAGTTGAGCCAGTGCCAATGACACCACTGTTTATGCTGAATGCCGGTCAGGAACTGGTTGCCAGTACGTCAGGCTTTGATGATGTGGTAAGACCATTTAACGCTGATGCCGTTACTTCCTGGCGTATAGGCAGACATGTTTTTGTTGGTAAGCCATTAGAGACTGTCATTGCTAATCTCAACAGGTATTCAGATCAAAAAATCGTCATTGCTGAAGACGAGATTAAGGGTGTTCTATTTACCGGTACTGTGTTCAATGACAATATTAGCGATTGGCTTGATGGTCTGGATAAAGCGTTCAATGTCAGAATTATTAATGTTAAGGACGATGATCTAATCCTGATTGCATCATCGTTAGATAGTGCGGAGCCACATCATCAATAATGACCATGGCCCAAACCAGAACCCTTATTGCCTGTTATTAAAATTTGATTCCCAAAATCATCATCTGCTTCGTCCTATAAACGAGGGGACGCGAATGGGACGTTCCCCTTTTTAGAGAGAGGGTGATATGAAATTCATCAACAAGAGCAATAAACACAAGTTGGCTTCAGTGAATTCAAAAAGCATTCTACGCACTATGGCACTGTGCTGTACGACGGCAATGACACCTCTCATATGGGCTGCCCCACCTGTTATGGCAGCTGAAACAATCAAAACTGTTAGATTTGAAATCCCGGCGCAGCCTGTGGCAACGGCCTTGTTAGCGTTTTCTGAACAAGCTGGGATCCAGCTTATTATGGCAACTGAAGTCGCTGAAGGCATTCAAAGTCACGCTGTTACCGGTGAGATGGGTCGCAGTTTGACGTTGGCAATGCTACTTGAAGATACTGGATTGTCTTTTGAATTTTCCGGGCCAAATACGGTAACGATCTTTCGCAAAGCTTCCGTAAAAAAAGTGTCAGTAACAACGGATACATCCGTTACTAATGAAACCTCACCCGTTAATAATATACAGGAAGCCTCGAGCGAAATTCAGCAAAATCCTGAAGAAAATTTTGGTGTTGATGTTATCATTGTAACAGCAGAGAAACGTGCAGTAAGTTCGCAGCGTATACCAATTTCGATGGCCGCTTTTAGTGCGCAAAGCCTTGAGCGTTCAGTTATCGAAGATATATACGATATTGGTTTGCTGACACCGGGCGTCATCGTTAACAAGGAAATCGTTGGCAAGATTTATATTCGCGGAATCGGCACCGAAAATCTTACAATTGGTGGAGATCCTGGCGTTTCTGTGCATGCGGATGGTGCTTATATCGCCCGCACCTCTTCGGCTAATTTTGACTTACACGATGTCGAACGTGTTGAAGTTTTGCGAGGGCCACAAGGTACGTTGTATGGTCGGAATGCCACTGGTGGTTCGATCAATATTATCTCCAAGGCCCCGACCGAAGAGTTTTATGCCCGGGGTGAGTTTCAATATGGTAATTTTGACCGCACCCGTTTTTCTGGCGTAATCAGCGGCCCTCTTTCGGGAAAAGTACAGGCACGCCTTAGCCTCGTAAAAAGCGACCGAAGCGGTTATACGGACAATCTTTTTACTGGACAATCCCTTGATTCTGAAGATGTAACTTTAGGTCGGCTTCGTTTGCGTGTCACACCTTCAGATGCAGTGACTATTGATTTAATTGGTGATTTTTCTACAGATGACTCACGACCTGCACCATTTAAACAACTCGAATTTTCCCCGCTTTTTGAGGGCTTAAATGGTGCGTTTGACCCCGATGATTTGCGCGATGTTTCTCAAGAATCGCCTGTAGAAGAGAGCCAGGATCAATATGGACTTACCAGCACTATAAATTGGGTGCTCCCCAACGTCACCGTGACATCAGTTACTTCCTATAGGAATGTTGATTTTTTTGCCGCCTTTGATGGTGATGCCGTAGATATTACATTCCAAAACTTCTCGGATGACTCAAGCTCTGAACAATTCACACAAGAAATTCGCTTAACCTCAAACAACGATAAGGCTTTTAACTGGATATTGGGCGGGTATTATTTTCATGATGATGGGGATCAGACAATTTTTATTCCCATTCCCGGGTTTGGCTTTGATATTTTACATATTGCAGACATTAAAACTGATGCCTTCGCTGTTTTTGGACAGGGGACTTATAAGGTCACTGATAAACTGCACCTGACGGCTGGGTTGCGATATAATACCGAGGATAAAAAAGCAAATCAGTTTACAGATTTTGGGTTTATACCCCCATTGAACCAAGCCCTTAAAGAGGATTCCAATGCTCTGACGCCGCGTTTTGCCCTGGAATATTTTTCCAGCGACAATACATTGATGTATGTTAGCGCAACTCGAGGCTTCAAGTCAGGTGGCTTCACCTTTAACGGTTTTCAGGGTAATTTTGATCCTGAATTTGTGTGGGCTTATGAAAGCGGCATCAAAACAAAGTTCGCAGATGATCGTGTCCAGGCAAATCTGTCAGCCTTTTATTACGATTATACTGATCTACAGGTATCCAAGCTGCAAAATAATGCGGGTGTGATTACCAATGCCGCAGACGCAACTGTCTGGGGTGGGGAGTTTGAGCTTGTCACTCGTCCTAATGCCTTTTTTGAATTTAATGCTGGTCTTTCATATCTCAATGCAGAGTTTGATAATTTTCTAACTGAAGATCCCAGCAATCCGGGTCTTGGCACCATCAATCTGGGCGGTAACAGGTTGACGCGTTCGCCGAAATTTTCTGCCAATCTGGGGGCTCAGATTGAGCGACCAGTCAGTTCTTGGGGTACAGCAGCGTTTCGTGTGGATTATCAGTACCAAAGCAAAAGTTTTTTCACAGCGTTTAACCGCGACCTGTCTGCACAAAAGGCCTTTAGCCTGGTTAACCTCAGGTTGTCATTACAAAATGATGATGAGAATTGGCGCATAGCAGGTTTTGTCAAAAACATCTTTGATAAAACATATTTTCTGAACATCCTCGAATCAGGCGTGGAAGCAGGTAAGCCGGAAGGTTTCCTGGCAGCACCACGCACCTGGGGTCTGCAAGTGTCCCGTGTCTTTTAGCAATAAGGCAACAGCGACCAGGCTGGATCCGTCAACAAAAGCATTTCTCGATTTAGCCAACGCAAATGAAGGCCCGCCTCTGGAGGAGATGTCTATTGCCGGTGCCCGACAGGCGCTGAAAGAATTATATCTGAACGCTGGTGAACCTAAACGGCGCATACACAAGGTCAAAAACATCAATATTCCCGGGCCAAACGGGGAAATTCCACTACATCTTTATTATCCGAAGCAGAAATTCTTGCGCCATTCGCCTGTGGTGTTGTTCTTTCATGGTGGTGGTTGGGCCTTGGGAGATGCTGAATCGTATGAGAACCTGTGCCGCTTTATGGCACTGAAGACTGGTGCAATATTCGTTAGCGTAGAATACCGGCTCTCGCCAGAAAACAGGTTTCCGGTGGGATTGCATGACTGTTATGCCAGTCTTGAATGGCTCGTGAAAAATGCTGGGAAAATAGGTGGGAATACTAGCCAGGTTGCAGTCATGGGGGATAGCGCCGGGGCTAATTTTGCCGCGCTTTGTGCACTTCGTGCGCGTGATATTGATATAAAGCTTTCTGGTCAGATTTTACTATACCCGGTACTTGCTCTTGATAACGGAAATGAATATCCCTCCATGGCAGAATATGGTGCTGGTGAGTATTTCATCTCTCAAGCCAGCATCGCATGGACTGTTGACCTTTATCTTGAAAATGAAGCCGATGCCCGATCACCAAAAGCTACGCCACTATTAGCAAAAAACCTGCACCTACTTGCCCCTGCACTTGTCATTGTTGGCGGTTTTGATCCTCTTCGTGACGAATGTAAAGCTTATGCGGATCGTCTGAGCGCCTCGAATGTGAAAACAGAATTTCGATGTTATCCCACAACAATACACGGGTTTATGTCTTATTCCGGCGCTCTTGATGTGGGACGTACGGGACTCAATGATACCGCCAAATGGATTTGCGATAATTTTTGAGGAGTGGGATATATTATGATAATTATGGCTGCCTTGCTGCTATCATAATATACTGGCTTTAATGAGTCTGAACCCTGGATCATGGCCTTAATAATTGAACTAATTCGCTGCATGTATTCAGCGAAATCTGCAACTTTAGAGACCATTTCGCTTTTATCTTTTTGGTCTGCCGTAGATAAGCTATAAATTCGTCCATAATTTGAGCGCTTTAACTGCTCTTTATGCGACCCACAATTAAATTTGAATTCCGTTTCTTTCAAGAACCAATAAAACTGCTTTTCAGGAATGCCGTTGTACTTTCTCAATACGCGCCTGGCCTGATTCCGATAATTTCCAATGCCGCAGATGCAACTGTCTGGGGGCTCAGATTGAGCGACCAGTGAGATCATAGGGTTTTCCGCCTAAAGGCGGAGGAGTTTGAACCCAAAATTAGGATATTAAGCTCAAGGGCATTTTAATCTGACAGTGCCCTAAACATTGCCTACCCACCATTCCTGAAAGTTATCATAACCAATACCAAACGGCATTTTACTTCGAGGTGTTATTACAGATATTTAGGCAGGTATCGACGCAGCTACCACAAAATTTAATAGAAAAAATTATGTCATCATATAGTTATACAAAAACAGCTCGCCTCAATTCTATTGCCGAGCATTCAAAACAGTTGTTTAATAAAAGTGATGGACTCAATCATTTTGTATTTTCTAAATATATTAGAAAAAGTTTGGGGCTGGCCTAGAAACCCTGCGTTAACGCAAACCTACGCATACAGGCCTTTCAAAGTTTCAAGGAATGCCTGATGCTATCTCTTGTTTTTATGGGTTTTGCCTTATTTATGTTAATCGCGGCCTTTTATGACGCGGCCACCATGACCATTCCCAACTGGATATCTTTGGGGTTAATTGCATTATTTGCCATGACCATACCCTTGAGTGGCCAGAGCTGGGGAGTCATTGGCTATCATGTACTTGTGGGGTTAGGCGCTCTGGTACTGACCATCACCATGTTTGCCTTTGGCTGGATTGGCGGCGGCGATGCAAAATTGTTTGCCGCCGCAGCCCTGTGGATGGGTTGGCCAGGATTATTGATGTTTTCTGCCTATGCGGCCCTGGCCGGCGGGGTTTTGACGGTTTTTCTGCTAATTGTGCGTAAATATCCAATGCCATCCCATCTGGAAAGCTGGGAATGGTCGGCAAGATTGCTAAAAAAGGGCGGTGATGTGCCTTATGGCATTGCGATTTGTGCCGGAGCACTGCTTGCATTTCCCGAAACGTCACTTTTTCTGACCGCAAACAGCGGTGGATGAGGTTTTGTTAACCATGCTTTGAGAACTTTCTGCTCACTTCGGTACTACGTGTGATTTGCGCACAGGAGTGATGTCATGAATCTCGGCAGGATTATTGTCCTTGTCATAGCGGCTGTCGCGGCCATTGGTGCGGCGCTAATGGTTCGTGGTTTAACGAACCAGCCGACACCACAACCTGTCACTGATGCAGTAACAACCGCGCCAATGCCACAAATAGAGCAGGTATTGGTGGCCCGGGAAGACATTGTAATAGGGCAGCGGGTCACGCCGGGAGATTTATCCTGGCAGGAATGGCCAAAAGAAGCTCTCAACAAGGTCTTTATTACACAAAAAAAAGATGCCGATGCACTAAAAAATTATGCCGGAGCCATTGCCCGTATGGATATTGCGGCCGGGGAGCCAATTTCCGGTCGAAAATTGGTTAATCCAGGTGATGCCGGGTTTATGGCGGCAGTTCTCTCGCCGGGCATGCGCGCCGTTTCGGTTGAAATTTCTGTGGAAACAGGTGCGGGCGGATTTATTTTGCCTAATGACCGGGTCGATGTCCTCCTTACTCAGGAAGTGCCGGACGAAGCAAATGGGGAAACCAGAGACGGTTTCACCTCAAGAACAATTTTGGAAAATGTTCGGGTTCTGGCCATCGATCAAAGTTTCAAACAGGGCGAGGATGAAGAGGTTGTTATTGGATCGACGGCTACGTTAGAGCTTAACCGACCAGATTCAGAGCTTTTGGCTCATGCTGGGGCATCGGGGAATTTATCCTTGGCGTTACGAAGCGTGGCCGATGCCATGCCGACTATTTTTGTCGGCGCACAGAGCCATGCGACGGTCAGTGGAAAAGAAAAGCCGATGATTGTCTATCGCTATGGCCAGTCTACAAAACTGGCCGTGAAGGGGCAGTGAATATGAAAGTATCACCATTCTTCATTCTGGTTTTCGCCTGTGTGTTTGGCTTTGGTTTTGTCGCTGTTCCCGCCGCCATTGCCGGAGAATCAGCACTCAGGCACGTCAAAATTATTAGCGGTGGCGATGGCCCGGTTTCGCAATCTCTGGCCTTGCCGTTAAACAAGGCCGCTGTGATTGAACTACCCGTGGATGCCCGTGATGTGCTGGTCTCAAATCCTGATATTGTTGACGCTGTCATCCGAACGCCCCGACGGGTCTATATTCTGGGTATGTCCCAGGGACAGGCCAACGCGTTTTTCTTTGACAATAACGGCAACCAAATTCTCAACCTTGAAATTACTGTAGCTCAGGACGTGCGTGGTCTGGAAGACACAATTGCCAGGTTGTTGCCGCGCGCGCGGGTCAAGGTTCAGCCCATGGGTGATAATCTTATTCTTTCGGGCACCGTACCTGATGCAGGAACGGCTGATTCGGTGCTTAAAATTGCCCACCAAAGTGTCGATGATCCTGAAAAGGTTCTCTCTTTGCTATCCATACAGGGCAAAGGGCAGGTGCTGCTAAAGGTTCGTGTGGTAGAAATGCAGCGCAGTCTGGTCAAGCAATTGGGGGTTAACCTTTCCGGCTCTCTGTCTTTTAGCAATTTTATCGCACCAATTGCCAAACCCTTGCTGGAAAATGGCGTTGCCGTGCTGGATCAATTGGGTAATCCAATTTTTGAAACAGTAATTCCGGGCAGCTTTGGTACTACGGCAGGGTTTGCCACCAATAACGCCTTCTCGCTGGCGGGGCGTGCATTGGGTGGCACTACAGGATCCATCGGTTATCAAAATTTCCGAAATGGTGTGCCTCGATCTTCAATTGGTGCCGGTATCAGTGCTCTGGAACGGGTGGGTCTGGTGCGCACCCTTGCAGAACCAAATTTGACGGCAATAACTGGCGAGTCGGCAAATTTTCTGGCGGGCGGCGAGTTTCCTGTCCCGGTGGGGCGTGACCGTGATGGCAACATAACTATAGAATACAAGAAATTCGGAGTCGGGCTTGGGTTTACGCCGCTGGTTATCAGTAAAGGGCGTATTTCCTTAAAAATTTCCACAGAAGTATCGGAGTTGACCACTCAGGGTGCCTTGCAGCTTGGCAATCAGGCGGTAACAGATGCAGATGGCAACGTTATCGGTACGGTGGAGGGATTGACCCTGCCCGCCCTTAATGTGCGCCGTGCGGAAACCACGGTGGAACTGCCCTCTGGCGGCTCTATGGTTATTGCTGGCCTCATTCAGGAAAAAACCAAACAGGCTCTGGAAGGCGTTCCCGGTGCCAAGGATTTGCCCATACTGGGGGCATTATTCCGGTCTCGTGACTATCAGAATGATGAGACAGAACTGGTGATAATGGTAACGCCTTATCTAGTTGATCCAACACACCCGGATGCCCTGGCAACACCAGCAGATGGATTATCCAGCGCCTCGGATCTTGGCACCATATTATTTGGCCGGTTGAACAAGGTTTACCGCGCGCCTGGCACAAAGGCTGATGGCAAAAGTTGGCAGGGGCCAGTTGGTTATGTTCTGGAATAAAGAGAAAGTGCTCATGCAAAATCGTTCAACCAGCTCCCCGTTATCACTGCTGTTTTATGGTATTGTTTTTGTGGGGTTAAATGCTTGTTCCACAGCACCTAAAAACCCCAGAGGTCTACCTGGCGATCAACACAAAATCAGCGTGGTGCAGCAAGCAGAGCGTTTAACACTGACGCTGGCACCTGCAATGGGTAGCTTGACAGAAGCACAAAAACGAACATTGCAAGGCTATGCCGCCGCTTATCTGGATCATGGTTATGGGCCATTGGCCATTTCCATGCCACAAGGCTCTGACACCAGTTCAGCGGCCAGACGTGCAGCGCAACAATCACAAAAAGTATTGTATGAAGCCGGTGTTGACTGGGCCATTATTGCGCAAGGTCATTATCAGGCCAGCGGCATAACCGGCTCACCACTATTGCTCTCCTTTACCCGTTATGTAGCTCATGTCGAAGGTTGTGACGGGCGTTGGCGAAATCTGGCCACTCATCCTGGCAATAACGAATCCGAGAGATTTGGTTGCGCGCTGGCTATCAATACCGCCGCGATGATCGCCAATCCCTATGATCTGATTCGCCCAAGCGCCACTGATCCGGCCTCTACGGCCCGGCGGCAAACCATAATGAACAAGTATATTGCCGGGGAAGTGACCGGTGCTGAACGCACGGCAGATGAAAAAGGTACTGTCTCGGACGCCGTTAATTAACGATCACAGATTTAAAGAAAGAAACCTGGTATAATCATGTCTGACGCTTACGATTTTGATGATGACTTCGACCCTTCGGCGGCTTTTGAGTTGCCCGAAGAATTACAAGTTGATGCCAAAGATGCAGGTGACGCTCTGGCAGCGTTTCAATCTGATATTTCCTCACAAAATTTTTCTGCACCACCGGCAATGATTGCCGATGAATTGCCGGCATTTGGTCATGCTGATGAGGTGAGTGTTGAAGAGCCAATGGAGCTTGAAGAGCAAACATTCACCAGTTCAACCACCGGCGTTGACCAACCTGTACCCAGTATTTCTATCCGGGCTTTTTGTGAACGCCCAGATACGGTGTCACTGATCGAAAATTCGGCATCTGATCGACGGTTTTCACGTGTGCATATTGAAACCAGCCTGGGTGGTTTACCAGAAGCCATTGAACACTATCACGACGAAAACACACCTAATCTTATCCTGGTCGAATCGGGAATGAGGGGGCGCGCGCTATTCGATCAACTCGATGAACTGGCCAATGTCTGTGACCCTGGCACCAAGGTTGTTATCATGGGTGCCGCCAATGATATTGGGCTTTATCGTGAACTGATACGTCGTGGTATTAGTGATTATCTGGTACCGCCACTTAATTCCTTGCAACTCATCCGGTCTATTTCTGATTTGTTTGTGGATCCCTCCAAACCCTTTGCCGGAAAAGTAACGGCTTTCATAGGTGCCAAAGGTGGTGTGGGTGCCTCAACACTTGCCCACAACACTGCCTGGCAAATTTCGGAAGGGGCCAAAACGGGTACGACCATAGTCGATCTTGATTTGTCTTTTGGCACGGCGGGCCTTGATTTCAACCAGGACGGCAACAGCAATATTGGCGATGCACTGGCGGAGCCGGATCGTGTTGATAACGTCCTTTTGGAGCGACTCCTGACTAAATGCACCGAACACCTTTCTCTTTTTACGGCACCGGCAACACTGGATCGTGAGTGGGATCTGGATGCGACTGCCTATGAAACCGTTATTTCGCAAGTGCGGGCCAGTGTTCCGCACATTATTCTTGATATGCCTCATGTTTGGTCTGGCTGGGTTAAAAACACGCTTTTTGCCGCCGACGAAATTGTTATTGTTGCTTCACCAGATCTGGCCTGTTTGCGTAATGCAAAGAACCTTTATGATCTGGCCAAGGCTTCGCGTTCAAATGATTTTGCGCCAAAAATTGTTGTCAATCAGGTGGGTGTACCCAAACGTCCTGAAATTCCAATCAAGGATTTTGCTGATGCCCTTGGCGCTGAACCCGTTCTGGTCTTGCCTTTTGAACCGCAAATTTTTGGGGAAGCCTCAAATAATGGACAAATGATTCAGGAAATCAAAGCTGATTCCAAGGCAGCAGAAGGTCTGGCTCATCTGGCGGCGCTCTTAACCGGACACACGTGCGAGCAGCGCAAAAAAAGTTTGATCGATAAGCTGTTGGGCAGGGGCTAACATCATATGTTTGGCAAACGCGACAGCGCAAGCATAGGTGCCGGGCCACAAAAAACCCCTGCGTCAACGCCTGTAGAAACCAGTACCGCCCCGGCGGCGCGGATAGCGCAGGCAGGTAAACAAGAGGCACCGGTTAAACAGCCCAAGCCCCAGGCCCCAAAAAAGGAAATCACCAAGCCTGCAACATCGGCGCGCTCCGAAGAATATTATACCACCAAAACAATGATATTCAATGCGCTGATTGATACCATTGATCTGGGCCAGCTTGCGCAACTGGATACGGAAAGTGCGGCTGAGGAAATCCGGGACATCGTCACCGAGATTATTTCAATCAAGAACGTGGTCATGTCTATTGCCGAGCAGGAAAGCCTGCTTCAGGATATTTGCCATGATGTTCTGGGTTATGGCCCGCTTGAACCGTTATTGGCCCGTGATGAAATTTCAGACATTATGGTCAACGGTGCTGATAATGTTTTTATCGAAATTGCCGGCAAGGTCGAAAAAACCAACGTTCGGTTTCGTGACAATGGCCAGTTGATGAATATCTGCCAGCGCATCGTTAGCCAGGTGGGCAGACGGGTGGATGAATCAAGCCCCATTTGTGATGCCCGGCTGGCCGATGGTTCACGGGTGAATGTCATTGCACCGCCTTTGGCACTTGATGGCCCGACGCTGACCATTCGCAAGTTTAAAAAAGACAAGTTGACAATGCGCGATCTGGTCAGTTTTGACTCTATTTCACCTGCGGCCTCGCGGGTTCTTGGTGTGATCGGGGCATGCCGATGTAATGTACTTATTTCCGGCGGTACTGGCTCGGGCAAAACCACACTATTGAATTGTATGACAGGGTATATCGCGCCCGAGGAACGGGTTGTTACCTGTGAGGATGCAGCAGAACTGCAATTGCAACAACCTCATGTGGTGCGTCTGGAGACCCGTCCGCCAAACCTTGAGGGAAGCGGCCAGGTGACGATGACTGATTTGGTTAAAAACTGTCTGCGTATGCGTCCTGAGCGCATAATTGTTGGTGAGGTTCGTGGCTCTGAGGCTTTTGACCTCTTGCAGGCCATGAATACCGGGCATGATGGTTCTATGGGCACACTGCACGCCAATAGCCCGCGCGAATCGCTTTCGCGACTGGAAAGCATGATTACCATGGGCGGGTTCAGTCTGCCTTCGCGGACAATTCGGGAAATGATTGCCGGCTCAATTGATGTGGTTATTCAGGCTGCGCGCCTTCGAGACGGGTCACGAAGGATTACCCATATATCCGAGGTTCTGGGCATGGAGGGTGAGGTTATCGTCACCCAAGATATCATTGTTTACGAAATCGAAGGTGAAGATGATGATGGCAACATTGCGGGTACTCACCGCTCCACCGGTATTGCCAGGCCAGCATTTTGGGATCGTGCTCGCTATTTCGGTCTGGAAAAAGAGCTGGCTGAGGCATTGGATGAGGCGGAAGAATAATGGGTGATAGTGCCATTTTTCTAATAGCTGGCCTGGCCTTTATCAGCGTTGCCGGGCTGGGCTGGGTTTTTGCCGGCGGCAAAAGCAATCAGGTGAATTCTATACGCTTGCGGTCACTTCATCCCAGAGACCAGATGAAACGTGGCAAGCGTAAAATATCAGCCATGGATCAGGCCAGTTCACGGCGCAAGCAATTACAGGAAACCCTCAAAGACCTCGATCAACAGCAAAAAGAACAACGCAAACGTAGATTCACCTTGAAATCACGTATCCGCCAGGCCGGTTTTTCATTTTCACCAATTGCGTTCAATATCACTTCTCTTGTCATTGGGTTGATGGTGGTTTCCGGCCTTTTCTTTTTTGGGCAAACACCTTTTATAGCGGCGGCGTTTGGGTTTGGTGCCGGGTTTGGTTTGCCGCGCTGGTTTTTAGGCTTTGCCCGTAAGCGCCGCATGAAAAAATTCAGCCTGGAATTTGCCAATGCCATTGATATTATTGTTCGCGGCGTCAAATCCGGGCTGCCATTGAACGAATGTCTCAAGATCATTGCCAGAGAAGCACCGTCTCCCGTTGGCCCAGAGTTTCAAAAACTTAATGCGGGCATATCAGTAGGCGTTGAACTTGGTAAGGGTTTGGAAAAAATGTATGAGCGGATGCCACTTTCCGAGCTGAATTTTTTTGGAATTGTCCTGACCATCCAGCAAAAAACCGGGGGTAACCTTGCCGAGGCACTGGGCAATCTATCTATTGTTTTGCGCGCGCGCAAAATGATGCGTGAAAAAATTGGTGCCTTATCCTCTGAAGCCAAGGCATCATCAGGTATTATCGGGTCGCTGCCGCCACTGGTCATGCTGATCGTGTATCTAACTACGCCGGCTTATATGAGCCTGATGTTCACCGAAGATTTTGGCCGCGTCATGTTGGCTGGAGCCGGCATCTGGATGGGGTTGGGTATTTTTGTCATGAGCAGAATGATCGCCTTCGACTTTTGAGGACATCACACTAATGGACAAGTTGATTAACACCCTGACAAATCCAGAGTTTGTTATATCCGTACTGGCAGCAATTGCTGTTTTTGCCACGGTGATGACACTGGTTGGCCCGCTGTTTTCTGGCAATAAATTTGCCGGGCGTCTGAAATCCGTGTCAAACCGGCGTGAACAATTGCGCAAACAAAGCCGCGCAGCATTAGAGAAAACCCAGGCAAATTTACGCGGCGAATCCAAAGGGTTTATGACCGATGTCGTCGGCACGCTCAATTTGCAAAAGTTTCTTGAAGATACAGGATTGCAAACAAAACTGATGCAGGCAGGCCTTCGCGGTCAGGCGCCGATCATGACGTTTTATTTCTTGCGTATGATTATGCCTATATTGCTCTTCACCGGTGGTTTGGCATATCTGTTTTTTCTCAATGACATGGGCAAACCGCCCATTACCCGCCTGGCGATGGCGTTAGGGTTGGCTCTGACAGGGTATTATGCACCGGGCATGTATCTGTCGAACATTGCACAAAAACGCCGGACGTCAATTATGCGGGCCTTCCCTGATGCTCTTGATCTATTGCTGATCTGTGTTGAGGCCGGCATGTCAATTGAGGCTGCCTTTCAAAAAGTTGCAGCAGAAGTGGGTTCCAACTCTATTGAACTGGCCGAAGAAATGTCTCTGACCACCGCAGAGTTGAGTTATTTGGGTGAACGACGCCAGGCCTATGAAAACCTGGCCATGCGCACCAATCATCCAGGGGTAAAGGCCGTTGCCACATCACTGATACAGGCTGAACGCTATGGTACGCCTTTGGGTGCATCTTTACGGGTTATGGCCAAGGAAAATCGCGATATGCGTATGGCGCAGGCAGAAAAAAAAGCCGCCGCGCTTCCGGCCAAACTGACCGTGCCAATGATTGTCTTTTTTCTGCCTGTTCTTTTTGTAGTGATTTTGGGACCAGCAATTATCCGCTTCCAGAATATGGGGCAATAAGTAGCCGGGTTTACTATTCAATTCATATGTCGTCTGCTTCAGACGGGATGTTCCGCGGATCAATTTCAAAAATTGCCGGCGTTGTACGCGGGACAGGGACATAGTCTTCCTGATACTCTACAGGTATTGAATCGCGACGGGTTAAACGAAACAGACCAAATATGACAAGCAAAATATGAACCGTTGCTGTATAGGCAAACAGCCATGACGGAGACGCCATTTGTATTGCAAGAGAGGCCAGAACAGGGCCAATTATTGAGCCAAACCCATAAAGCAAAAGTAAACCACCACTGATTGAGACAAATTCATCGCTCTGCGCATAATCGTTGGCATGAGCGGCACTTAATCCAAAAATTGGCATGGCAAAGAACCCGAATAAACCACTGCCGATGAGCAGTAGCGACAAGGATTCTGCTGCGTATACATACACAAATAAACCACTGAGCGCGCTGGCCGCAGCGACCATGATTAACACAAGCCGTCGGTCTACCAGATCAGAAATATACCCCACAGGCCATTGAGCCACTGCACCACTGATAATGGCCACGCTCATAAAAACGGGTACCATCATTACGTCATAACCAAGTTGTTGCACAAAAACCGGTGCAATGCCCCAGAACGCTCCATTGGCCATGCCAACGCTAAATGCCCCGACAACGGCGATGGGAGAAACACGCAAAAGTTTGGACAAATTCAAAGTCGTTTGCGTGATAGGCTCAGGGGCCAAGGCCTTTGTCATCGCGATAGGAACAATCGAGATGACAATGAATATGGATACAAGAGAGAACAGGATAAACCCGGCAGGGTTGGCAAGGATTAACATGTATTGCCCTGCCGTTACCGCAACCAGATCCACAATCCTGTAAATCGACAGCACTTGCCCGCGCATTTCGTTTGTGGATTTTTCATTAATCCAGCTTTCAACGATCATATAAAGCCCGGCAAAGCAAAACCCTGTGATTAGTCGCAATACAAGCCACACCATAACATTTTGTGAAATCGCATGGAGCAATACTGCCGCTGCCGCCAGTGCTGCCAGCGCGGCGAAAGCGCGTATATGACCTACACGGGCAACCAAATAGGGCGTGGCAAAACAACCGGCAACAAACCCGATATAATAACCCGATAAAAGCAGGCCGATAAGGGGCAGGGCAAAGCCTTCACTTTGCGCACGAATAGCAACCAGTGTGGATAGTAAACCACCGCCCGCCAGCAAGATTGCAGCAGAGACCAGCAACGCGCCAACAGATACCAAAATCCTTCGCATAAGGAACCTACTTAAAACTCAAAAGAAAGTGTGACCTAGGGTTCTCCACCGTCTGCGTTAAAATGTGAAATACCATGAGGTTCTGCTTCGCCGTCCGGATCCGGGTGGATTAAAATATCAGCGGCAGGAAATACTTTAAGTAATTGCCTTTCAACCTTGACAATAATTTTATGAGCGTCCGCCAGGCTAATTTTTGGATCCATATCCACATGAAACTGGATATGCACAAAAATACCGGCGGCGCGGGTGCGTAGCTCGTGCACTGATAAAACGCCATCGACCTCCAGCGCCAGTTTTTTTATTCGCCGCCGCTCGCTATCGGGCAATTCGCGATCAAGCATTTGATCCAGCGCATTGCGCGCCACACCCCAGGCTGTCCACACCAGCCAGCCCGCAATGCCAAGCCCGACCAGGGCATCAGCCCAGCCAAAACCGGCATATAATGTCAGTGCAATGCCAGCGATTACCGAGACATTGGCGGCAAGATCAGAAATGTAATGCGCCCTGTCCCCGGCAATGGCCACAGAACCGCTCTGAACGATTGCCTTGCTTTGCCAGTAGACGAGAATAACAGTCAGGATAATGGAAATTACCATCACTCCCATGGCCAGCGTGCCGTGCTCAACAACACGCGGATCAAGCAGACGAGCCACAGATTCGCGCGCCACAAGAGCAGCTGATATGGCCACAAGAAGTGCCTGAAAAAGGCTGGCAAAGCTTTCTGCCTTGCCATGACCATAACGATGCTCACGATCCGCCGGTGCTGCAGCATAACGCACCGCATAAAAAGTTGTCAACGAGGCAGCCAGATCCAGGGCGCTGTCGGCAAATGAAGCCAGCATGGCAACTGAATGAGAAAAAGCATACGCCCAAAGCTTTACCCCAACCAGTATGGCCGCCACAGCAACGGATGCCATTGTTACCGCATGTGTGGAGCGCATGGCGTGCTCTGGTTGGTGGCGTCCTGGCCCGGGTGTATTGGTTGCATCATGCGGCATAATGACCACATATCGCGCTGTGATTTAACGGTCAAACGGCAAAGGCTTCCAAAGTTTAATTTGCACCTGCCAGTTTATGCATTATACCCGGCAAAACGGTGGGGGCCGTGGATCACAAACCGGGAGGGAAAAATGCGCTTTATCATCACTGGACTTATGGCGGGTACCATGCTTGTCGCTTGCAGTCCTGCATCATCGCCAGAAGGAAAAGCCGACACGGCTAATAACGAGATGGCCGGTACTCAAATGCCAGCCTTGCCGCAATTTGATGAACCGCCTGTTGGCCAGTTGCCCACCGGTATAGCACCAACGTCATATACCTTGCACCTTGTTATCGACCCGACGAGCATAGAATTTTCAGGCACTGTTGCGATCAAGGTTGATCTTGAAAAAGCCATGAAGGGCTTTTGGATGCACGGTGAAGGATTGATCGTAGAAAACGTCGCCCTTACACTTGATGATGGCACCAGTATTGCTGCCAGTTATCAGGAATCAGCTGAACCCGGGGTTTCGCTTGTCACTCTTGAAAGTAATACCGGCCCAGGCACAGGAACCCTGAAATTTGAATTTCATGCACCGTTTAATCAATCTCTTGACGGGCTGTATCAGGTGCAGCGTGATGGCAGCGCCTATATCGTCAGCCAGCTTGAAGCCATTGCCGCGCGCAAAATTTTCCCGAGCTTTGATGAGCCACGCTTTAAAGTGCCGTTTGATGTTTCCGTCACGGCCCCCAAAGATGATGCGGTCATTACCAATACACCACAAACCGGCGCAATCGAACTGGACGACGGTATGGTGCGTTATGATTTTGCACAAACCAAACCGTTACCAACCTATCTTCTTGCCTTCGCCGTTGGCCCTTATGACATAAACACCTGGGCGGCGATGCCACCCAATAGCGTTCGTGATTATCCTGTGCCTTTGCGCGGCGTTGCCACCAAGGGAAATGGTAGCCAATTGGCTTATGCGCTGGAAAACACAGCCGGCATAGTTGCTGAACAAGAAAAATACTTTGGCATCCCATACCCTTACGCCAAGCTCGACCTGATTGCTGCACCGGATTATGCCTTTGGTGCCATGGAAAACCCGGGCGCCATTGTCTTTACCGAGTTTTTGCTGCTGGTCGGCGATGAAGCCTCGCTAAACCAGAAACGTGCCTATGCTTCGGTTAATTCTCATGAACTGGCGCACCAATGGTTTGGTGATCTTGTCACCCCGAAATGGTGGACTGATATCTGGCTGAACGAGGCCTTTGCTACCTGGATGGGCAATAAAACCCTGAGCCTGTGGAAACCGGACGGCGAATTTGATCGCTCCACATTGCGTGGGGCATTGGGTGCCATGAACCAGGATGCCCTGGCCAGCACCCGTAAAATTCATGAACCGGTGACCCGCAATGCCGCCATCTGGGACGCTTTTGACGGCATTACCTATAGCAAGGGTGCTGGTGTTCTGGCGATGACGGAAAGCTATGTGGGCGAGGAAGCCTTTCAGGCCGGTGTTCGTGAACATATGAAGCGATTTGCCTTCAAAACCGCAACTGCCGAAGACTTTTTTACCTCTCTTGGTGAAGGCTCCGGGCATCCTGAAATTATTGATAGCTTGCGCACATTTATCGAGCAACCTCATGCCCCGCGTGTTGATGTACGCGTCGAGCACGTCAACAATAAAACCATATTGCATCTGCACCAGAGCACCTATGCCCCGCTAGGCTCTGCAATTAAGGGCGATGGACGCTGGAAAATCCCGTTTTGCGCATCAGGTGAAACTCAGGGCGCGCCCTTCAAGTCCTGCATGATGTTGAGCGAGGAAAATGACACGCTTGAATTGTCCGGTGAAACCGCGCCGGATTATGTCATGCCTAATGCAGGCGGCGCAGGATATTATCGCTTTACCCTTGATGATGACGGTTGGAAAAAACTTATTGCCAAAGCAGATACCTTGCCCGCAAGTGAGGCGCTGGCGCTGCGTAACAGTGCAACAGCGGCGCTTCGTGCCGGTAGCATGAGTAGTGAGAACTGGTTCGGCCTTATTGAAAAACTGGCTAATCACCCGGCCTGGGACGTGGTTTCTGATGCCGTCAATTCTACAGCAGGTTTTGCTGGCGGGGCGCTGGGCTGGGATGATCCGGCCATGGCCGCCTTTGTTCGCCGCGCTTTTGGCGCGCGTTATCTTTCCATCAAAGGCAATAGCCGGGGCGATAAACTGCTGCGCACCGCATTGAAACGCCGCCTCGCCCTGACCGGAAAAGATGAGGATATACGTGGGCCTCTGGCTGCCAGTGCGATGAAATTTGTTGGTCTGCGTAGCGACGATGATATTGCTGCCTTGGCCCCTGCGGATATGAACACGGCCTTTGCCATTGCGGTGCAGGACGAAGGCGAACCTTTTGTTTCTGCATTGCAAAGCCTTCTTGAAAAAGAACGCAACCCGGCTGTGCGCGGCGCTGCCATTGGCGCGTTGGGGGGTACACGAGATGCGGCCCTCGTAGATGAATTGCGCAACTGGTCTTTGGGTGATGCGTTGACCGGGCGCGAAGGCACCCGCTTGTTGGGCGGCCTGATGTTTGGGCCTTTTGCCGATGAAGGTTGGCAATGGATGACCGCACATTTTGACGAAGTGCTGGCGCGCAGACCCGATCAACGCAAAGCCAGTGCACCGGGTATGGGCGGCGCATTTTGCAGCATGGAAAATCGTAAAGAGGTTGAGGCCTTTTTTACCGCCCAAGCGACAAAAATCCCGGGCTATGAACGCTCCCTGGCACAAACCCTTGAACGCATTGCTCTTTGTTCTGACTTTAAGGATGCCAAGGGCGGCGAACTGGCAGAGGCTTTGGCCAACCGGGGCTAACGAGGCGACATGGGGCTATTACAGTTTGTCGTACTGGCGATCATTCAGGGTATAACTGAGTTTTTGCCAATCAGTTCGTCGGCACACCTCATTCTCGTGCCCAAAGTCATGGGAACATCCGATCAGGGAACACTGATTGATCTAATGGCTCATGGTGGCTCACTGATCGCGGTTATTGCCTATTACCGCAATGATGTGGTGCGTATTGTTGACGGCATGGGTGATGTGCTCAAGGGCAAGACAGCCTCGGTTGATGCACGATTGTTCTGGATGCTCACCATTGCTACACCCCCGGCTATTCTTGCCGGGGCGTTTATCTATATGAGCGGTGCAAATGAGGCATTGCGCGACCCCAAAATCATTGCCTGGGCCAGCCTTGGATTTGCCGTGCCTCTCTGGGCAGCGGATCGCTGGGCCAAACAACATGGCTCGGTTGAGCAGCACGGCTGGAAGGCCGCTTTGCTAATCGGACTGGCGCAAATTCTGGCCTTTATACCGGGCACCAGTCGTTCGGGCATTACCATGACGGCAGCGCGGGCCTTGGGCGTATCACGGATTGAGGCCGCAAGGTTTTCCATGCTGATGTCCATACCGCTTTTGGCGGCGCTGGCGCTGGCTGCCGGAATATCATTATACGACCATCCGACTGAAAATGGTGCAAACTTTGGTGATGGGATGCTGGTGTTGGGACTATCCGCCCTGACCGCCTATGCCGCCATTGCAGTTTTCATGCGTCTTGTGGGGCGCATCGGCTTGCTACCCTTTGCCCTGTACCGGATTATATTATCAGCAGTTATTTTTCTCGTTCTGGTTTAACGCACACTGGCGCAAAATTCCTGTATGCGCTCGCACGCTTTTTGCAAAACTTCCGTCGAGGTCGCATACGAGATGCGAAATGCGGGCGACATGCCAAAGGCGGCCCCGGGCACCACCGCCACGCCCTGATCGGCCAATAGTGCGGACGCCAAACCTGTGTCATTTTCAATCACCACATCGTTTGAAGTTTGTTGACCGATCAGTGTGGCACAATCTGGGTAGACATAAAACGCGCCTTCGGGGCTTCGACACGCCAGTCCCTCACACAGGTTGAGCATGTCTACCACCATATCGCGACGCTCCTTGAAGACCGCATTGCGCGTGGCGATGAAGTCCTGCGGGCCATTCAATGCCTCAACGGCGGCCCATTGACTGATGGAGGTGGGGTTTGAGGTCGACTGGCTCATCACTTTGCGCATGGCGGCAATCAGGTCTTTTGGCCCGCCCGCATAACCAATGCGCCATCCGGTCATGGCATAGGCCTTGGACACACCGTTCATGGTCAGTGTGCGGTCATAAAGCCCGGGAACGGCCTGGGCGATGGTATAGAATTTGAAATTATCATAGATGAGGTGCTCATACATATCATCGGTCAGCACCCAGATGTTCGGGTGCTTGAGCAAAACCTCGCCCAATGCCTCCAGATCTTCACGGCTATAGGCCGCCCCTGTCGGGTTGGAGGGCGAGTTCAGAACCAGCCATTTGGAATTTGGCGTAATGGCTGCATCCAGTTCCTCAGCCGTTAGTTTGAAGCCATTTTCAATGCGGGTTTCAATGATTTTGGGTGTGCCGCCACATAGCTTGGCAATGTCGGGATAACTGACCCAGTAGGGTGCAGGGATCAGCACTTCATCGCCGGGGTTCAGCGTGGCGATAAAGGCATTAAAAATAACCGGTTTGCCACCGGGCGATACATTGATTTGTTCGGGAGCATAATGCAGACCATTATCGCGCTCGAATTTTTGACAAATAGCATCTTTCAGTTCGGGTATACCGTCCACTGCGGTGTATTTGGTCTTGCCTTCGTCAATGGCACGCCTGGCGGCAGCCTTGATATTGTCAGGGGTATCAAAATCCGGTTCACCCGCACCAAGTCCGATAATATCCACGCCTTGCGCTTTTAACTCACGTGCCTGTTGCGACACGGCCAGGGTGGCCGATGGTTTTACACGTTTCAAATTATCGGAAAGGGGAGCTTCGGGCATTTTTTTTCCTGACAACAAATCTGTCCTGTTCATGAGTTCTGGCCCTGTGCTCGTCAAGGGACGAAACGCCGCAATTCTGCCCTCTTTTGGCAAGCATCGCCACATTCGGTCTTGATTTTCCCCAAATGGTCATGGAGCCGCCCTATCGCTGCCTTCTTGAGGCATCACACCAGTATGGCAGAGAAGGAAAGCACCATGAACGCGCAGACCCGCAAAACCATCAGCCGGACATTCACATTTATCCTGCTTATTGCGGCCAGTTTTTGGTTGTTTGCCTGTCAGGCCAATGCCGCAGTGCCGGGAGGTTCTGATGGCGGATAAAGTATTTGATGGTGGTTTGCGCCTGTTTACCCTGTGCCTTGGTCTGTTGGGGTTTATGTTTCTGATGCGCGCAACTCTGTCACTGTTTTAGGGTTTAGTGCGCTTCACCCAGTGTGCCCAAAAGCACCCGCACCTGCGCCGCTTGTGCATCTGTTCCCCCCAGGCCCAGCGCCTGTTGATAGTGACGCCTTGCCAGTGCAGCATTACCGCTTTCCTGGGCAATAGCACCAAGGCCCATATAGGCTGAGATCATATCAGGATCAAAGGTCAGGAGGCGTTCAAATACTTCTTTGGCTTCATCATTTTTGCCCTCTTTGGCAATACAAGCTCCATAAAGTGAAAGTTTATCCAGCGCCCAGGGGTCATCCTCAATGGCTAGTTCCGCCGCCGCACAGGATTTGGCATCAAGACGTTGTGGCGTAATCTTTGTCGCAGAGGCATCGCGGACAAGGCCGGTGCCACGCACCGGTACGGGTGGTGATGTCGCAACATCACCATCACGGGTGGGGGCATTTTCATCATAATTTTGGTGAGTGTTTATTTGCTCATCTTTTGGTGCTGGCGTGATGCTGGCCACAATAGACGTCTTATCGTGCGTGACCGATGCCGTTGTGTTGGTAGCCGCCGGGGCAAAGCGCAAGCTGGCGGTTTGCACCTGCAAGGCATGGTTAAATTGCGCCCGCAACAGCACTGAATGAGCGTATATTTTTACTTCGCTTTGCAAGGGCGGCTCGTTGAAATGATAAATCAGGCGGATGCCATTTTCGACCGGGCGGACATCAATTGCGGTGACCAGCTGAGTATCCGGTGGCTCGATCCGGGTCTTTTTTGCCTCAACGCCCTTGATAACAATCTCTATGCCGTCGGCACTGGCCTGTACGAACACTTCATCGGGTTGAGCATCAAAACGCACCAGACTAAGCGCAAATTTGTCGTCAATACCAAGGTTGACATCGCGAACACCGGCAATAACCGGCGCTGTGCAGATGAGGCTAATAACAAAGGCAAGCTTCAGACAACGCATGAACGGGATCTCCATGGGATTATCTGAACGGGCTATGGTTAATGAGCGGTAAATAATTTGCACTTGACGCCTGATCGCGGTTACGTTTGCACAGTAACGACTTGAAGGAGAGACCCATGCGTGACGCCGTCATCGTATCCACCGTGCGCACACCTATCGGCAAGGCTTATCGCGGTGCCTTTAACAATACCCAGCTACAGGAACTGGGCGGTCATGTCATAAAACATGCGATTGCGCGGGCCGGACTGGAAGGCGCAGAGGTTGATGATGTCATCATGGGCTGTGCCATGCAGCAAGGCTCTGGCGGGCAAAACCCGGCCCGGCAAATGTTGATCCGTGGCGGCGTGCCAGACAGCGTCGCTGGTATGAGTGTCGATCGCCAGTGTGCATCGGGCATGATGGGCATTGCCATAGCGGCAAAGCAGGTGCTCTGCGACGGTATGAACATCACCGTTGGCGGTGGCGGTGAAAGCATATCACTGGTTCAGAACGAACGCATGAACAGCTATCGTGCGCGCGATCCGTGGATCAAGCAAAACGTACCCAATCTTTATATGTCCATGCTGGAAACCGCCGAGATCGTTGCTGATCGCTATAATATTTCCCGCGAGGCGCAGGACGAATACGCGGCTCGCTCACAAGACCGAACCGCCGCTGCACAAGAAGCCGGACGCTTCGATGACGAGATTGTTGTCTTGCCTACAATTATGAAAGTTATGGACAGGGAAACCAAAGAAATATCCGATAAAAACGTGACGCTGGAAAAAGATGAGGGCAATCGCCCAGGCACCACCGCAGAGGCCTTGTCTGGTCTAAAACCGGTGTTCAAAGACGGCATGACCGTCAAGGAAGGCCAGTTCATCACCGCTGGTAATGCCTCACAATTATCCGATGGTGCCTCTGCCGCCGTCATTATGGAGGCCGCCGAGGCCTCGCGGCGCGGGCTGGAGCCATTGGGTGCCTATCGTGGCATATGGGCCGCCGGTCTTAGCCCGGATGAAATGGGCATTGGGCCAGTATTTGCGGTGCCAAGACTGCTCAAGGCAAACGACCTTACCATGGATGATATAGGCCTGTGGGAACTGAACGAGGCCTTTGCCGTGCAGGTGATTTATTGCCGTGACAAGCTGGGTATTCCCGATGAGCTACTTAATGTCGACGGCGGGGCGATCTCGGTCGGTCACCCCTATGGCATGTCCGGTGCGCGCATGGTTGGTCACGCCCTGATCGAGGGCAAACGCCGGGGTGCCAAATATGTTGTTTGCACCATGTGCGTTGGCGGCGGCATGGGCGCAGCAGGTCTGTTCGAGGTGTATTAGTACCCCTTCTCCCCCCTCTCTTTGCTTTGGGGAGAGAGAAGGTTGGGATGAGGGGCTTGAACCTTAAATTAGGATACTAAATCAAGAAAAATCTGGATTACCGGGACACGCCCGGTAATGACAAATCATGGATTTGTTGTCCTAAACTGTCATTACCCGGTTTATCCGGGTAATCCAGTCTAAACGGTACCATCTCCGCGCAAAAAGCTTTTCAGCGCCAATTTCCGCTTCTGGCTAACCCCGGCCAGCACCAAAAGGCCCGCAAGAATACCCAGGTTTTTGATGAAATTTTGCAACTCATGCGCCGCCTCGGTGTCAGAAAAATTCCAAAAATCATGCATAGTAAAATTGATGATGAAGATATAGAGCACAAACCCGAAGCAGACATTTCGCACATGGCGATTGGTCAACAGCAATAGTGAACCCAGTACTTGCGCCACACCGGCAACAGGCAGCAACAGGGCAGCATAGGGAATGTGATGGCGGTGCATCAGTTCCAGTTGCATTTCCGGGGCCACGAGTTTAGTCAGTCCTGGCAACAGGAAATACAAGGCCAGCAAAATGCGGCCTGTCGTTACTAACATTTTTGATGATGCGTTCTGCACAATAAAATTCTCCATAAAATGACATGGTACTCTTTGTGCTGAGTGTACAAAATCCAAGGGCGATTGCCATGCCTGACCCTAAAGATATATGATGGGTTTTGTGGGAATTGATAAAATAAATGGCCGTCTCAACGCAATTCAAAGCCTTTATTGGTGAACATTTAACTGGTCTGGGCGCGATCAGCACCCGCCATATGTTTGGTGGGGCAGGCGTCTATTGTCGGGGCGTGATGTTTGCCCTCATAGCCGATGATGTTCTTTATATGAAAGTCAGTGAGGCCATGAAGGCAGAACTGGCGCCTTTGGGTTGCGGGCCGTTTATGGTTGATTTTGGCAAAGGCGACGAGCCACGCCCGATGAACGGATATTGGGAAATACCGCAAAGCGCCATGGATGATCCGGGTGAGGCATGCGAATGGGGACAGGGAGCACTTGATTTTGCACTATCGCAACAGAGCAAAAAGAAACGTTAAGGCGTTAATTCACCGCTTCAGCTTCAAGTTTTGTCAATAGCGCCGAATCAATACGGCCCGTTTGTGCCAAACCATTATCACGCTCATAGGCAATAACAGCGCGTTTTGTCGCATCGCCAATATTGCCATCCGCCGGGCCGGGATTATAGCCCAGCCTGGCCAGAAGTATTTGTGTGCGGGCGATATTGGGTGCGGTGTTCAATTGTGGCCTGGCCCAGCTGACATTGTTAAAAACACCATTGGCAGCAAGATCAAGGGGCCGGGCACTAAAGTTTGCCAATAATTTATTGGCTTCACCCATGGCAGGGACGGGCAGGGACGCACCAATTTCATCAGCACGTTCTTTGGCACCCCCGTCACCAGCCTTGGCAGCAATGGAATACCAGGCGAAGGCTTCGATAAGGGATTCGGGAACCCCAAGGCCTTGTTCGTACAAAAAGGCCAGATTGTATTGGGAGTTGGTCAACCCCATGCGAGCTGCTTCCTGAAACCATTTGGCCGCCGTTTCATAGCTTTGCGGCACGCTATTGCCTTCGGCATACATCATCGCAAGGTTGTGCATGGCCCGACGATTACCACCATTGGCTGCCCGTTCTGTCCAGCGGCGCCCTTCGGTGTCATCCTTGGCAACCCCTGTGCCGTCTTCATAAAGCTTGCCCAGACGATACTGGGCAATGGGAAGGCCGCGATTGGCGGCCTGACGCATCAGGGTAATACCGCCTTGTGTATCACCGGCATCTATCTTGGCAGAGGCAAGTTGAAACTGCGCTATCGGATCACCATTTGCTGCCGCCTGTTGAATGGTCAACCGTCCGGTGTTGCCCCCGGTATTGCCAATGGAGCCAGGACTGGTTTGGTTTTGCCCCGCCCTGGTTTTGCTGGCCTGCTCTAATGGTGCCGCCTTGACCGGAATGGTGGGTTGGGAGCGCGGTATACTTGCGGGCGTATTTGATGCTGTTTGTGATGTTCGGGCGGGTGTTTGACTGACTGTCTGAACCGGCAATGGTCGTGATGCAGTATTTTGTTTTGGCGGAGTGCTTGCCTGTGCTGGCTCTTTCTCTGGTGGGCTTTCAAATGTCGGAATTGTATCCGCACCATCCAGGCTTGGGGTTTGCACGGATGATTGCTGGTCGTTATCAACAGGCGATGGCAGGGCAGCAATTTGTGTATTTTGATCTATGTTACCAGTGCCATTTATCAGCGAATCCCAATTGCCATTATCAGCTGTTGCTGGCCCTGGGTTGGTATTGCTTCCCCGATTACCAAAATCCATGAATGTCATGCCGCCCGCGCCAACAATGGCAATAATGGCAATAAAACTGGCGGCCATAAGAAGTTTGCGTGAACCACCCGAGGGCGTGGGGGGGCCACCACTATGTGCTGTGCCTTGAGAGGATGCGCCCCCTCCTGGCACACGAACGCTACGCCGGGCGGCGGTTATAAAACTGGCATCAGCGGTCGCGCCAACCGGGGCACGTTGTGCGGGTTCGTCGGGTGGGTAAATCGGCGCACTGATTATCGGCGCGGCCTCGGGGGCAACCTCTGATGGGGCTTCTGCGAATTGGTGTTCATGATCTGGCACCGGCCCAAACTCATCATCTGGTTGATTAACAATTTCAGGCGGAAGCGGCGGCAGGGACGGCGGCGCATTTTCAGAAAACATATCCGGTGGTCTAATCACTTCTTCCAGTGCGCAATTGATGTCCTGTGCAGACGTTGCCGCAAGGGGCGGCGGGGTTCCTGAACCAGACAGGGTCGGGTCAAAGGGGGGCATAGCATCCGGGGGTTTTTCCAATGCCTCCAGGCGCTCGGTCAAGGCGGTCATGGCTTTTTGGACGGGAGACTCATCCTGCGTTTGTGTCTCGCTGACATCCAGCCGGTCATGAATACGCCCCATGGCGTCTTCAATCATTTTTGCCGTGCGCTCTTCTGCGGCGGCCATGCGGGTTTCCAGATTGTCTTCGACACTGCGTTGCGCCTCAACAGTGCTCAGTTTTTCTTCAAGCCTTGTTATGGCCCCGGTCAAACCATCGCCAATTTTATCAATCGCGGCAGCGTGATCGTTTTGAAATTCACGAAATCGCCCATCCAGCATTTTATCCAGACCAATGGCCGTGTTGCGTTCTGTTTCAACAAACCGGTGTTCAATGGCATTGCCAAGTTTACCAACCTCGCTGGCAATGCGCTCCAGCGTGTTGGCATGACGTTTTTCTGTGCTGGTAAGGTTGTTACGCATTTCGCGAAGGGACGCCTCAAACTGTTCCAGACGTGGTGCCGCCGATTGCAACTCAATCTGGCTGGCTAGCTGCCCTCTGGTCTGGGCCACAACATGGATCAGTTCTTCACTTAACGCCTTGAAGCGGCGAGAGAACATATCCGACAGGCCGTCACTGCCGTTTTCACTTATATTTTTCTCTGATTGTCGCATCCGGTCATCAACCGAGGCAAAACTGGCCTCCAGTGTGCGTACTGCATTGTCGGTCATGCGCTCGGCGGCGCCCAGACGCTGGCTTAGTTCATCGGATCGCGAATTGACCAGTTCAAGCTCTTTTGAAAGTTCATGACGCGCTCTGCCAAGTTGCAGGTCTGTTTGTTCGGAAACTGTATCAATGCGGCGGGCCGAATCCTCGGTAGCGCGATCAACCTTGTTAATCACCCGATCCAGTTCATCACGGGATTTTCCAGCCAGAGCCTCAAGGGTATCAAGTGAACCTTCCAGCTTGTCTGTCACCCCTGTATGAGCCTTCTCCACGCCTTCCAGGCGCGTTAACATACCCAGAACCGATTGATCGATCCCGGTGATTGCCAGTGTTGAGCGGCGCTCCGCGGCTTCAAGCCGGGCGGTTAGCTCCCCGATGGCATCATGAACATCCAGATGGTTGGCATTATTGGAAAGAATGGACAGGGATCCAGGTGCGGTAAAACGGGCGCGTTCGTAAGTTTGCACACGGGCGTTGGCCTCTATTGGAGCTTCTCCTAAAAGGCGCCTGTTCATCCATTCGCCCAAGGTCAGGCCTTCATGCTGGGCGGCCGCTTTGGCCGCCTCACGTGCACGCGGATCAATACCCTTAACACTCCACGGCCCAGTGGCCATCCGAATCACTCCCCTCTTTGCTTACCCACAAGTTAGTCACACCTAGATGAGGTGTAAATATGCGGTATAACATACAACATACGGGGTTATCCCAAGGGGTAAGTCTGGTAACCCCGTGTCAACCTTGGTTAACAAAACCCCGATTTGCGTTAATATCGGGTAAATATGGTTAACGTATCTTCACACAAAAAAGGGAGGAAGCCCTTTGTGTTCAAAGCATAAAGCCCAGTTTGTGCCGCTAAACGGCGTAGAGCCGCCGGACATGCACACCATGGAAACACGGGCGCAGACATTTTTTGCCCACATGCAGACCCGGCGCACCGTGCGGGACTTTTCACCCAGGGTCATACCGCAAAAGATTATTGAGTATGCCATTCGTACCGCTGGTAGTGCTCCCTCTGGTGCCAATAAACAGCCCTGGTGTTTTGTGGCGATCAGCGATCCGGCCTTGAAAACACAAATACGTGTAGAGGCCGAAAAAGAAGAAAAGATATTTTATGCCGGCAAAGCGGGTAAGGAATGGTTACGTGATCTGGAGCACCTTGGCACCGACGAACACAAGCCATTTCTGGAAACCGCGCCCTGGTTGATTGTAGTTTTTCAACAAAATTATGGCATAGACAAGCAGACCGGCAAGCGCACCAAAAATTACTATATTCATGAAAGTGTCGGCCTGGCGTGCGGCCTGCTGATCGCCAGTCTGCATACTGCCGGCCTGGCTACATTGACCCATACACCCAGCCCGATGAATTTCTTGCGCGACCTTCTTGACCGGCCAAAAAACGAACGTGCGGTGATGATTGTGGTTGCGGGCCATGCGGATAAAAATGCTATGGTGCCTGACATCACACGCAAGGCACTCGAAGACGTTGCCATTTTCAAAGTTTAGGGTCAGGCCTCATTACTATCATCCTTTCTCCTGTTCAGGCACAAAACCTGTTCTTGCAGAATGGATGATAGTAATGAGGCCTGACCCTGGGGAGTCAATATGAAAGGTATACATCATGTTCGACGACCTGAACTTGCAATCCGACTATTGCCAGAAAACCTCACCGTTATACGCAACACTATTTGAAACTCTGACCGGGTATTGCAAGGCCCATAATGCCGGAACAACTGACCCGGATCTGATCGCATTTTTTGAAACCGCAAACGCCTGTTGGCAGGGGCGTACTTTTATCGCCTGGTTTGAACGCCCGCTATTGCTGGCCGGTGCCCTTCACCAACAGGTCTTGCAAGGGCATGCTCCCTTACTGGCGTCATTTTATGCCAGCGCTGGCGGTAGTTTTACCCGCCAACAAAGTGCCAGTTTTGCCCGCGCATTGAAAACAACGCTTGGTCAGCGCCATCAGGCCATGGCCGCATTTATATCGCAAGACACCATCCAGACCAATGAAACCTCACGGGGGCTGACCTGGTTGTTACCATTATTGGAGCATTGGGCAGGAAAACGCCCGGCGGTTTCACTGATTGAACTTGGGTGCAGTGCTGGTCTGGGCCTGGTTGCCGACTGTTATGGCTATCAGGTTGCACTGCAGGGTGGATTACAATGGTCGCAAGGCGGCAGCCCGGATTTTGACATAAATCTGAAAGGCGGCGGCGCTGCGGCAGCGATGACTTCACTGGCGCATATGCAAGGCCTAAGCAGTGCCATACGCAGACGTATCGGCTGTGATTTACGCACTCTGGATTGCCAGAATAATACCCAAAAACACATTTTAGAGGCTTTTATCTGGGGTGATAACCTACCCAGGCTTAACCGTCTTCATGCTGCCATGGCAACGCAGCAGAAAAACACTGTGGATTTTGAAGATGGCGACATGGTTGATTGTGTGAGGCGCCTCGCCGCCAGGCCATTTGCAGACACACCGATGATCTGCCTCTTTAACACCGTGGCCACATGCTATCTGGATAACGCCCATTATGCACGCCTACGTGAAACAATCAGTGCCGCTTTTCATGACCAATGGGCCGATAAGGATTGCCTGTGGATCGAACTTGAAATGCCGCGCGAGGGCGAAGCCGTTCCTGATTACGCAACGGATGCCGAATGTTTGATCCGTGTTCATACACGAGATCAGCACGGCGGACTAACCATTCGTTATTTTGGTGCGGCAAGTGCGCACCCGACGGAGATTATGATTTATTGAAATTCTAATTTTCAACCACCCAGGGCGTCATTAAGACCGCGCACATACTCAAGCCGTGCATTGGCCGTCTCACGTTTTTCGTCCGTGTCAGCATCGCGGGCATTTTCTTCGGCATTGCGTAAGTCCTGCGCAATTTTACCGGCGTCCAGCTCAGCCAGATCCACGGCTTCCTCGGCCAGAATAATCAAGCCGTCGGGGGTAACATCGGCAAACCCGCCGCGCAGGAACATGCGCTGTGTCTCATTACCATTTCTGATGGTGATGGTGCCGGGGCGGATGGTGGTCATCACCGGTGCGTGGTTGGGAAGAACGCCAAAATCGCCTTCTTCACCCGGCACATCAACACCATCAACCTCGCCAGAAAAAAGCTCCTTTTCCGGAGAAACCAGTGAGAATTGTAATTTACCAGTCATTGCCATCATCCTTGCGCTTTTGAGCACTCATTTTGCTCTCAAAAAGGCGGGTGGCCGCCTCGAACTTGTCGCGGCAACCGGGATTGCAAAATCCGACCGTTTGCCCACGATACAGGCTTAAACTATCGGCACTGACCGGATCACCGGACCAGGGGCACACATCATTGATGCAGTCCTCAAGTCGCAATGTCTGCTCTGCGCCCATTAGTTAAGCTGCTTCAGCGGCCATACGTTCCGCTTTCTTGATCGCCTCATCCATACCGCCAACCATATAGAAGGCCTGCTCTGGCAGATGGTCGTACTCACCGGCGATCAGACCCTTAAAGCCTGCAATGGTGTCTTTCAGGTCAACCAGAACACCCGGCATGCCGGTAAACACTTCGGCCACGTGGAAAGGCTGCGAAAGGAAACGCTCGACCTTGCGAGCGCGACTAACTACCAGCTTGTCTTCTTCGGACAGCTCATCCATGCCCAAAATGGCAATAATGTCTTGCAGGGATTTATATTTTTGCAGGATTTCCTGCACCTGACGGGCAACTTCGTAATGATCTTCGCCAACAACACGTGGCTCAAGAATACGCGATGTTGAATCCAGTGGGTCAACAGCTGGATAAATGCCTTTTTCCGAGATCGCCCGGTTCAAAACCGTGGTCGCGTCAAGGTGAGCAAATGAGGCCGCCGGGGCCGGGTCGGTCAAGTCATCGGCCGGCACGTAAATGGCCTGTACCGAGGTGATTGAACCTTTGTCGGTGGAGGTGATGCGTTCCTGTAGGCCGCCCATTTCGGTGGCCAGTGTTGGCTGATAGCCCACAGCCGATGGGATACGACCAAGGAGCGCCGACACTTCTGAACCAGCCTGCGTAAAGCGGAAAATGTTATCCACAAAGAACAAAACGTCCTTGCCTTCTTCGTCGCGGAAATACTCGGCCTGGGCCAAACCGGTCAGCGCCACCCGCGCCCGCGCACCGGGAGGTTCATTCATCTGGCCATAAACCAGTGTGGCCCGGCTATCGCCGCCGCCGCCTTCAATGTTCACCTTTGATTCGATCATTTCCCAATAAAGGTCATTACCTTCGCGGGTTCTCTCCCCCACGCCGGCAAACACCGAATAACCGCCGTAAGCTTTGGCGATATTGTTAATCAGTTCCATAATCAGAACCGTCTTGCCTACACCGGCACCGCCAAACAGGCCGATCTTGCCGCCTTTGGCATAAGGGCAGAGAAGGTCGATAACCTTGATCCCGGTGGCCAGAATTTCAGCCTCGGTGGATTGCTCGATAAAGGCCGGGGCATCGCGGTGAATAGGGCCGCGCAATTTGGTCTTGATCGGGCCTACCTCATCCACCGGCTCGCCGATGACATTCATGATACGCCCCAGGGTTTGCGGCCCAACCGGCACAGTGATTGGCTCGCCAAGGTCAGTGACCGGCGTACCGCGAACCAGGCCTTCGGTGGCGTCCATGGCGATACAGCGCACGGTGTTCTCACCCAGATGCTGGGAAACCTCCAGCACCAGACGTTTGCCCTGGTTTTCGGTTTCCAGAGCGTTGAGAATTGCCGGCAATTCGCCATCAAATTCTACATCAACAACGGCGGCAATAATCTGGGCGACCTTACCCTTTGCCGTTTTTTGGGCATTATCAGTTTTCTTAACAGCCATCTTGTTTTCCTCTTATAAGAGCCTTGTTTGCAAGGCTCTATACGGCTTCTGCACCGGCAATAATTTCAATCAGTTCAGTGGTAATCATGCTTTGGCGTTTACGGTTGTATTGCAATGACAATTTGTCGATCATTTCACCGGCATTGCGGGTGGAGTTATCCATGGCCGACATTTTAGCGCCCATTTCACCGGCAACATTTTCCAGCAAAGCCTGAAAGATTTGTGTGGTGAGATTACGCGGCAGTAAAATTTTAAGAATATCTTCCTCATCCGGCTCATAATCATAGGCGGCGCCGCCAAGATCGGGCACACCAATGTCATCATCCAGCCCATCCTTGGCCGGGATCAGCGTTTGAGCGGTTGGAATTTGTGAAATGACTGATTTGAACCGTGAAAACACCAAAGTGCAAACATCAAATTCCCCGGCTTCAAAAAGCTCAAGAATTCTTGCAGCAATCTTGGCAGCAATGGTGCTGTCTATATTTTTATGTTCACGCAGCGAAATGATGTCGATAATCTGATCGGGATAAACACGTTTGATCTGGTCGGCGGCTTTTACCCCGACGCACAGGATTTTGACGGTTTTGCCATCTTTTATCAAACCAGATGCTTCGGCGCGGGCATGGCGGGCAATCTGGCTGTTAAAGCCGCCGCAAAGGCCGCGATCTGCACTGGCCACCACCAAAAGGTGCGTGTCGGCCTTGCCGGTGCCGACCAGTAATTCCGGGGCGCCGGGACGACCGTCCATGGCAGACGATAAATTACCCACAACTGCGCTCATACGGGCCGCATACGGGCGGGCGGCCTCAACCGCCTCTTGTGCCCGACGCAATTTGGCCGCGGCCACCATCTGCATGGCCTTGGTGATTTTCTGAATGGATTTCACGCTATCGATGCGATCGCGAAATTCCTTCAAACTCGCCATAGGACTAATCCTTTATGCCACACTCACGCAAAGCGTTTGGTGAAAGTTGCAAGAGCCACTTTAAGCTTGCTCTCAACATCTGCTGTCAGGGCTTGTTCAGCCTCAATTTCATCCAGCAAATCCTGATGATCGGCGTGCAGGGCACGCAGCAATTCTTCTTCATAACGCTGCACGTCGGCAACATTCACTTTATCAAGAAAGCCGCGCGTGCCGGCATAAATCGAACAGGCTTCTTCGGCCAGGGACAGGGGCGAGAACTGTGCCTGTTTCAACAACTCTGTCAGGCGCTCACCACGGGCGAGCATGGCCTGGGTAGAGGCATCAAGGTCTGAACCAAACTTGGCAAAGGCCGCCATTTCACGATATTGCGCCAGTTCGCCCTTTACCGGGCCAGCAACCTTTTTCATGATCTTGGTCTGGGCGGCAGAGCCAACCCGGCTAACCGACAGACCGACATTCACCGCCGGACGGATGCCCTGATAGAACAGATCGGTTTCCAGGAATATCTGGCCATCCGTGATCGAGATTACATTGGTCGGGATATAGGCGGAAACGTCATTGGCCTGGGTTTCAATGATCGGCAGCGCCGTCAATGAACCACCACCATGTTCATCACTCAGCTTGGCAGCCCGCTCCAGAAGACGGGAGTGAAGATAAAACACGTCGCCAGGATAGGCTTCGCGGCCCGGCGGGCGACGCAGAAGAAGCGACATTTGACGATAGGCCACGGCTTGCTTGGAAAGATCATCATAAACGATCAGGGCGTGCATGCCATTATCACGGAAAAATTCGCCCATGGCACACCCGGTAAACGGTGCAAGATATTGCAAGGGTGCCGGCTCTGAAGCCGTTGCGGCGACAACAATGGAGTATTCCATGGCGCCATTTTCTTCGAGTGTTTTGACGATCTGCGCCACGGTTGATCGCTTTTGGCCAATCGCAACATAAATGCAATACAGTTTTTTGCTTTCATCGTCGCTTTTATTGACTTCTTTTTGGTTCAAAATGGCATCAATGGCGATAGCAGTTTTGCCGGTCTGGCGGTCACCAATGATTAACTCGCGCTGACCACGGCCAATGGGGATCAGGGCGTCAATGGCCTTGATCCCTGTTGCCATAGGCTCGTGTACGGATTTACGCGGAATAATGCCTGGTGCCTTGACATCCACACGGGCGCGTTTTTTGGACTTGATCGGGCCTTTGCCATCAATCGGCTCGCCCAGGGCGTTAACAACACGGCCCAGCAATTCCTTGCCCACCGGCACATCAACGATTTCACCAAGTCTTTTGACCGTATCACCCTCACGGATGCCACGGTCTTCGCCGAAGATTACCACCCCGACATTGTCGCGCTCCAGGTTGAGCGCCATACCTTTGACGCCGCCTGGAAACTCGACCATTTCCCCGGCTTGCACTTCGTCAAGACCATAAACCCGGGCAATCCCGTCACCGACGGATAGCACCTGGCCTACGTCCGAGACTTGTGCCTTGGTGCCATAGCCCTTGATTTGTTTTTTGAGAATGGCAGAAACTTCCGCCGCACGGATATCCATGTCGCCTAGCTCTCTTTCATTACCAGGTTAAGTCCTTCAAGTTTTGACTTGAGGGAACTGTCAAACATTCGCGAGCCGATTTTAACAACCAGCCCACCAAGCAATGCGGGATCAACCCGCGTTTCAATTTTTACATCCTGACCCAGCGCCGCTTTAATCGCTCCGGCCAGGTCTTTTTCCTGTTTCGCGCTCATCGGTTGCGCCGTCACTGCCTCAGCATGAACCGCACCGCGTGCTTGTGCACACAAAAGCGTAAACCGATCCACCATCAGCGACAGCTCTGCTGCCCGGCCAGACGAAGCAACAACACCGGTAAAGTTACTGGTGAGCGTGGAAAACCCGGCCTTGTTGGCAATTGCGGTAATGGCATTGGCTTTTTCACTTGTGCCAATGACGGGCGAGGCCAGAAAGTGTGTCAGCTCCGCATTGGTCGCTAATATACCTTTTAGTGTTGCCATTTCACCTTCCAGAAGATCAAGCTTGCCGACACCCTCAGCCAGTTCAAACAATGCAGTCGCGTAACGATCTGACGCACCGGAAGATTTTACATCCTGGCCTGACACTCTATTCCATCCGTTGCCAAAATGACTGCCGTCATTTTACGGCATGTCAACACATTGATTTTGCTTTGGTTTGTGCGAGTTATTGAATGAAGAATTTTTGCAAACCCTCACAGCCCGGCGGGGGCATAGCACGCTCTAATGGGGGGGGCAAGATGGCGACGGCAGCATGGCCAGTTTCTTGCTCTTGTTGGCGCTCTTGCCCCTTATAAACCCGGTAAAAAACGCTGCTCCACCTAATATTAACATCTTTGTGTCAAGTTTCTTGCCTAACGGGGTAAAAGAGCAAGAATAAATGTCTCCTATACGCATCACGGAACTGGCCGTTTTTCGCTCGCGCACTGCGCTTGTGGTGCTTGCTATAACCCTGACCATCGCCATGGTTGTCGGCCTGGGTCTGACGGTACGCAGAGCCACCACCAGTATTACCGATGCTTCACAGACCAGCGCCAAGCTGGCCCAAATTCACGGTGATCTGGTTTCTATCAACCGCGAACGTGGCTTTGTTATTCGCGCCGCCAAGGAAAGCGGTGACCGGCGCTGGGAAAGCCGCTACCGCTCGCTTGGGGCACAACTGGATAAACGCCTTCATGATGCCAGCGTGCTGGCGGTAAGCCCTGCGGTCAAGGCAGCAGCAGCGCGGGCCAGTCAAGCCCGCCAGCGTGCGGCACCGGCAGAGGCCCGTGCCTTCACCCAGATACGCAAGGGCAATGCAGTAAAGGCCAGCCAAATCATTAGTGATCCGCATTATGTTGCCGATGCGGATGCGTACAACATGGCTGTGGACAAGCTGCTCACCGCCACATGGGATCATGTCGAACATCAACGTGTAGCGGCGCAAGGCACTATACGTTTTGCTCTCATGTGTGCGGTTCTGGTGCTTATTGTTCTTAGCATTATCTGGTATGCAATTTTGCGGGATGCACAAAAGCGCGGTGCTGCACTGGCCGTGGCGCAGGCTGAACTGCTGGCTTATCGCGACAAGCTGGAGCAGCGCGTGCGCGAACGCACTCAGGCCCTGAAAAAGGCGCGGGACAAGTCAGAAAGCGCCAGTAAGGCAAAGTCCGAGTTTCTGGCGGTTATGAGCCATGAAATACGCACCCCCTTGAACGGTATACTGGGCATGACCACAGCCTTGATAGAGACCAAGGTTTCAGACGATCAACGCTCCATGCTGAATGTCGTTGAGCAATCAGGGGCGTCACTGCTCACCATACTCAATGACGTGCTGGATATGTCAAAGATTGAGGCCGGTGAATTTACCCTTAACAAGGCGGACTTTACCTTTGACGAAATTTCACACTCATCACTGGAAATGTTTGGTAATGCGGCGCGATCCAAAAACCTTACCTTTGACGTTCACTCTACTATCAGCCCCGACACACGTTTTACCGGCGATGCCGCCCGTATCAGGCAAGTTTTGAATAACCTCCTGTCCAATGCGGTAAAATTTACCAATGAAGGCGGTATAGACGTTAAATTATCAGAAGAAACCGATAAGCAGGGTGCTACCCATCTGTGCATTGCCGTACATGATACTGGCCCCGGTATTCCAGAGAAATCGCAACACAGTGTTTTTGACCGGTTTACTCAAGTCGATTCATCCTTAAGCCGCGCTCATGAAGGCACCGGGCTTGGTCTGGCCATCTGCAAGGAACTGGTTTGTTCCATGGGCGGTGAAATTGATCTCAAGAGCGAGCCGGGCAAAGGGTCATGCTTTCGGTTTTTTGTCACTGTCAAAAAATGCGAAACTCTGGAAATTGAAAAAAGTCAGCCAAAAGCCAGATCCAGGAATGACAAGCCTGTGAAAAAAGCCAAACGCGCGCTTCGTATTCTGGTCGCCGAGGATAATCCAACCAACCGCATGGTCATCAAATCCATCCTTAGCCATGCCAAGGCTGATGTTACCTTTGTTGAAGATGGCTGTGAAGCGGTGAAAACCTGGCAATCGCAACCCTTTGATCTGGTGTTGATGGACATTCAGATGCCCCAAATGAACGGCGTTGAGGCCACTCAAGCCATCCGCAAAATCGAAAACGATGAGGCCATGCCCCATATTCCTATCGTAGCAGTGACCGCTAACGCCATGCCGCATCAACGAAAAGAATATCTGGCCGCCGGCATGGACGACCATGTGGCCAAGCCCATCGAACCACAGCGTCTTTTTTCGGCCATGAAAAGCGCCATCAACAAGCATAAAGCTGCCAACGATGAGGCCCAGCCAAAGGCTGTAAACGGGTAAGTTTTACAAAAAGGAATACGGGTCAATATCGACCTTAAGGCGTACATTGCGGTCAAGCTTCACGCGTTTGCGCCAGGATTGAACAAGGGCAGAGACATCCACCTTGCGCGCCGCGCGCACCAGCAATCTGCGCCGCCAGCGCCCGCGAACACGATTTAGTGGCGGCTCGCTCGGCCCCCATATATCCACATCCTCTACCAAAGGGGCGACGGCTACAAAAGCGCGCGCGGCATTGATGACCTCTTGCTCATTTGGTGCTGAAAAAATCAAGGCAGCCAGACGGCCATAGGGCGGAAAGCCCATATCTTCACGCAAACCCAGCTCTGCTGCAATAAATGTTTCCCGATCCCCCGAGCACAAGGCCAATATGGCCTCATGGTCGGGTTGATGGGTTTGCAAAATGGCCCGGCCCGGATGCGCGGCCCGACCTGCCCGGCCTGCCACCTGCACCAGGGTCTGGTATGTGCGCTCGCCAGCGCGCAGATCAGCACCGTGCAAACCCATATCGGCATCAACAACACCCACGAGGGTCAGGCGTGGAAAGTTATGCCCCTTGGCAGCCATTTGGGTGCCGATGAGAATATCAATATCGCCGCGCTCCATACGGGCAATCAAATCGCGCACATCGGCCGCACTGTTCGCAGTATCAGAGGAAAACACTTCAGCGCGGGCGTTAGAAAAGCGCGCTTGCACCTCCTCCAGCAATCGCTCAACCCCCGGGCCAACGGGGTGCAGCGAGCCTTCTGCGCCGCACGCAGGACAGGCCGCAGGTTTGGGCATGGAATACCCGGTCAAATGGCAAACAAGGCGACCACTATAGCGGTGCTCAACAAGGTAGGTGGCGCTGTCGGGCGCTTGCATACGCATCCCGCAGTTTCGACAAATGGTCAGGGGTGCATAACCGCGCCTGTTCAAAAACAACAGGCATTGCTCGTCCCGCTCTATGGTGCGCGTCATGGCTTCAAGCAAAGGAGCGGACAGCCAGCATCCGGCCTCTGGCGGGTGTTCTCTTAAATCCACCGTTGATATGGGCGGCAGCACCGCTGTTCCGGGTCGGGCTGATAATCGTACATGAGCATAACGCCCGGAGCGCGCATTGACCAGACTTTCCAGCGATGGCGTTGCCGAGGCCAGAATGACCGCAGCATCGGCAAATCTGGCCCGGGCCACGGCCATATCACGGGCATGATACGATACGCCTTCTTCCTGTTTGAAAGAGGTATCGTGTTCTTCATCAACAATAATCAGGCGCAAATTGGCAAAGGGTAAAAACAAGGCCGAACGGGCACCGACAATAATGCGGGCGCGACCATGAGCGACTTCACGCCAGACCCGGCGACGTTGCACGGTTGAGCGTTCAGAATGCCACTCGGCGGGCGGTGCACCAAAGCGTTGCTCAAAGCGTGCCAGCACATCCTGTGTCAGGGCAATTTCGGGCAAAAGCACCAGTATTTGTGCATTCTGGTTACGGGCCAGCACATCGGCAATCGCTTCAAAATAAACTTCGGTTTTGCCAGATCCGGTAACTCCGTCCAGCAGTGCTGGTGCAAAACTGTCGCGTCGGGTTAATGTCAACATGGCAGCACCAGCAGCACTTTGCGATGGCGTTAGCGTCACCCCCTTGCCCGCAGAGTCTGGTGGATCAAAAGGATAATCTGTGGGACGGTCTATCATGGTAAGACCACCCGCATCCGCCAGGGCCTTGACCACACCAGGCGAAACGCTGGCCCGGCGTGCCAGTTCTGCTGCGCTAAAGTGACCATCACCAGCGACGGCCAGAATTTTCTCCCGTGCCGGGGTCATTTTGTCCGGCCTTTGCGGTGCTGGTATATAAACACGTTGCACCGGGGCTGGGCGCCGCGCATCAGGGCTGCAGAGCACCATGCGCAACACAACGCCCTGTAAATGACAGGTATAACGCGCAACAAAGTCAACAAACGCAAGGCAGGATGCTGGCAAAGGCGGAACATCCAGCACCGTCTCAATGATTTTCAGGGTGCGCGTTTTGTCCTTTTCTTTGGCCTCACGGATAGTCCAGACAATGCCGTGTACCAGTTTTTTCCCCAATGGAGCCAACACATAACTGCCCTCAACAAGGGGCATATCTACGGGAATTTCATAGTCAAACGGTTCGGGAATGGCCATAGGGAACAAAACCGATGCCAAATACCTTGATCCAGCACTCATTGGTACCCCCCCATCTGGCAGGGGCGCATTGTGCAGGTTAGACTAAGCGAATCACTATTCATGTGAGACAATATAGAGGGCATTTTCCATGCAGTTTTTTCTTGATACCGCCGATGTGGACGAGATCCGTGAACTTGTTGCGACCGGATTGATAGACGGCGTGACCACCAATCCGTCACTGATCGCCAAGTCCGGGCGCGATCTGGTGCAAACCATAAAGGAAATCTGCACCCTGACTACCGGCCCGGTCAGCGCCGAAGTAACCGCCAGTGATGCTGCAGGAATGGTCGCCGAAGGTGAATTTTTACGCAACATTGCCGATAATGTCTGTGTGAAAGTTCCTCTGACCTGGGAGGGATTGAAAGCCACCCATGAGTTGAGCAGCAAGGGCCACCCGGTCAATGTCACCCTGTGCTTTAGTGCCAATCAGGCGCTGTTGGCGGCCAAGGCCGGGGCCACATATATATCGCCCTTTATTGGTCGCATTGATGATACCGGTGCCAATGGCATGGAACTGATCGGCGAAATTCGCAGCATTTATGACAATTACCCTGAACTGGACACACAAATTCTGGCCGCCTCCATCCGTAGTGTGCTGCATGTCAAGGAATCGGCGCTTTTAGGCGCTGATGTAGCCACCATTCCCGCCAAAGTGCTAAAAGCACTGGTGCAACATCCGTTGACCGACAAAGGCCTGGCCGCGTTTATGGCTGACTGGGCAAGCACAGGCCAGAGCATATTAAAATGAGCGATAATTCAGGGGCCGCCATTATCAACTTTGCCCCGGCTGCAAAATTACAGCTGGAAGGCAAGGTGCGACGCCTGACCATGGAACGTGACGCGCTGATACAAACCATGCGTACCAACCATGCCAGCACCGCGCAAATTCATGGTGCTGCTCTGGCACTGGTCGATGCCCGCGATCTGAACATGCTGGATCAACGTCTGGCCGGTCATGTGCGTCGCTCTCTTGGTGCCGATGTCTTGCGGGTGCTGGTGGAGGGCTTGCAACCGCCGCCGGATACCAAGGCCATACTGGGCGCCCCCAAGGGGCTGGTGGTGCGCGTTATGGGTAGCCATGCGGAACGCCTGGGGCCGTGCCAGCAACACGCCCGGGATATTTTTGGTCAGAAAAGCGACGCTCTGGCGTCCGAGTTGCTTTTGCGGCTTAGTGTGCATGGTCGTGAAGGCATGTTTGCACTGGGCAGTCGTGATCGGCTGACCTTCAAACCGGATCAGGGCACCGATCTGGCAGCCTTTCTTGCCCGCGTTGTTGAGCGGCTGGTGGCGGCATGGGCACCGGTCTGAAAACCCCTGCCCATGAGGCACTGGTCATTTTTATCGAGCATTTGCGCGCTGAACGACGCCTGAGTCAAAATACATTATCTGCCTATGAGCGTGACCTGGACGCCTTTTTTGCGCATTTGCGCGATTACCGGGGCGAAAGGGTTGACCTGTTCCTGCTGAAAAATCTAAGCGCCCAGGAATTTCGCAGCTATCTGGCCGCGCGGCGCCGGGGTGATACACCGCTCTGCTCACGTTCACTGGCCCGGGCGCTCTCCTCCATTCGCAGTTTTTACCACTATGCAGAGCGGCGTTGGGACATCAAAAACGATCAGCTTTCGCTGATCGAAGGACCAAAGCTGGCCCGTACCACCCCAAGGCCATTGTCCACACAAGCGGCAAGGGAGGTGCTGAGCGAAAGCGCCAGACCCGCTGCGGGGGTTGCGCCATGGATTGTGGCCCGGGATAGCGCCCTGCTGACCCTTCTTTACGGGGCCGGACTTCGCATTGCCGAGGCGCTGGCGCTCACCGGTGCCGAATTACCATTGGGCGAGGTTTTGCGCATTATTGGCAAAGGTAATAAAACCCGCCTTGTTCCCTTATTGCCCGCAGCAAGAGAGGCCGTTGAAGTTTATGTGCAAACCTGCCCATTTCCAATGACCCCCGACGGGGCAATTTTTCGAGGCGCGCGCGGCGGGGCCATGGGGGCACGAGCCGCACAAAAACTGATGCAATCCATACGCGCAAAATTGGGTTTGCCAGCCAGTGCAACACCCCATGCCCTGCGCCATTCATTTGCCACACATTTGCTGGCAGGCGGTGGGGATTTGCGCGCGTTACAAGAACTTCTTGGTCATGAGAGCCTGTCCTCAACACAGATTTATGCAGATGTGGATGCAGCATCGCTTTTGCGCATTTATGACAAAGCGCACCCCAAAGGAAACCGGCCCCGATAAAACTGAAGTTTGTGCTATTGTTCATGCGTCTAAAGTGGTATTTTAACAAGCTGTATAATACAGGGCGAAATGACGACCATGCCTGACTCCAGCGCAATTGAAGCGTATTTCCCATATTTTACCGGCATACATGGTGCCGCCAATATGGATGAACTGGTGAGCTGTTTTGATGCGCTGGTCAAAGCTGTTGGCATGGAGTTATTTTGCCTTTACGAGCTGGAATCAGTTGGTACAAATTGGCGAAAACAACTGGTAATCGGCACATTCTCTGCCACTTTTTTGGAGGCATTTTGGCGCGATCGCCGCACATTCGATTCCTCCATAATCCGCTATACCAAGATACACGGCCAGCCTTTCACCGCAGGTGATGTTGTAAGTGATTATGAGAAGTTGACCCCAAAGGAGCGCAAATCCCTGGAAAAGGCTGCCAAATCCGGCATGACAGACGGTATTGTCTTTCCACTAAAGGGTCGTGTTGATCGCGTTGCCGGTGTTACCCTGACCGGGGATACAAAGCTGCTGGATGCAGACCTGATCTGGGTGCTTTCGTGTTTGAGCGTTGGTCTTTATCAACGTGCCTGCGCTTTGGACAATCGCCCCAAGCCAGAGTTTAACCATAATAGCACCGGTTTTCTGACTGAACGCGAGCGTGAATGTCTGACCTGGGTGGCCATAGGCAAGACCGACAAGCAAGTTGCCGACACGTTGGGGATCACTGAACGCACCGTAAAGTTTCATATCATCAATGCAAAAACAAAACTTAACGCCAAAACGCGTCTGCAAGCCGTCATTACCGCCCTGAATAATGTAGAAATACTAATTTGAAGATATAATTACTGACGCTATGCTTCGAGGCCCGCAAGAGCGGGCGCCTCAGCATGAGGTAAGTGATACAATCTATTCCACCCTCATCCTGAGCCTGTCGAAGGAGAGGGAAAAAACCGGAGATAACCAACCGCTTATCCCCGCATCCATGCTCAAGGGTCACTTCAGGGTCACAGCCTGCCCCTCGGGCACCCTTCATGTGACCCTTGACTGACCCTTATGGTGGCTAATTTGTCCCTTAAACGATACTCAAATGACCCTTATTGTCCCTTATTTACTGGTGCTATCGCGACGGTAAACCTCGCTATATGAGCACGCTTTATCCCCACCCGCTTAAAACCAGATATAATCGTGCAATTTGGAAAATTTCAGGCATCCCGGTCATGGGCCAGTTTACCGGCGACATAGGTACGGCGAACGGCGCGATCATCACCCAGGATCATCAATGCAAACAGCATCTCCTCAAACGTGCTTGCTTTGCCAAGGCGGCGCGTCATCAAGGGGGTGGCGGCCAGATCAAGCACCAGAAAGTCTGCTTCCTTGCCGACAGTGAAATTGCCGACATGCTTGTCAATATGCAACGCCCGGGCGCCGCCCAAAGTAGCCATATAAAAGGCATCATACGGCGACAGGCTTTGTGCACGCATTTGCGCGACCTTATAGCCCTCATTCATGGTGGCAAAGCTGCTCAATGATGTCCCGGCACCAACATCGCTGCCAAAACCAATGGTCATGCCCGCCTGTTGAGCGGCTGACATGTCAAACAGACCACTGCCCAAAAACAGGTTGGAGGTCGGGCAAAAGGCAATTGCGGCGTTGGCTTTTGCAAGGTCGTTTCGCTCGTCATCAGACAAGTGCACACAATGGGCAAATACCGAGCGGTCGGTGAGCAAGCCAGCGCGTTTGTAGACATCAAGATAATCGCGGGCCTCGGGAAATAACGCGCCAGCGCGGGCAATTTCCTGCTGGTTTTCACATAAATGCGTGTGCAGCAAAACATCCGGGTTTTCTTTTAGCAAACGCCCGGCAAGCTCAAGTTGTTCAGGGCTGGAGGTCAGGGCAAAACGCGGGGTCACCGCATAGCCGAGGCGGCCCTTGCCTCGCCATTTCCCGATCAGGGATTTACTGTCCTCATAACTTGATTGTGCGGTATCCATCAGTTCTGGTGGAGCGTGAGTATCCATCATCACCTTGCCAGAGATGAGACGCATATTTCGTTTCAAAGCCTTACCAAATAATGCATCTACGGTGTGAGCATAGGTGGTTGCAAACACCAGTGCCGATGTGGTGCCATTACGCAGCAGTTCATCAAGAAAAAACGAGGCCGTGTCTTTGGCCCTGTCTTTGAAATTCATCAAGCCGATCTCGGCAGGAAACGCATAACGATCCAGCCAGTGCAATAAATGTTCCCCATAACCGCCAATAATATCCACTTGCGGGTAATGCACATGGGCATCGACAAAACCCGGCACAATCAGGCTGTCGGGAAGGTGTTGAACATTAAGCCCCCTGGTCATGTCGGCAAGGGCTTCGGGGGTATCAACGGCGAGAATGTGGCCATCCTCGATGACCAGTATCCCATCATCATAAACCATGATGGTACCCGGTTCATCTGAATGGGCCGGATCACCGTTAAAGTGCAGAATTTTACTGCGCCATGCGGTGATGCTCATGAGACAAACTCCACCTTGATGTGGGGTTGCAAACGCACTTCGTCGCAGTTTTTACCGGGGCCATTGCGATCGATCACCAAAAAATCGCTGACCTCATGGAGCGCCAGCAAATAATGGTGCCAGACCCCGGCATGGTAATTCACCCCCTGATCCGGGCTGGCAATAAAGGCGCGTATGGCAGAAACATCAAAGTCTCCTTTGGGGGCGACAATGACCAGATATGGGTGAGTGCCCAATGGATAAAACGCCTGGCTGGATAAGCGGTGGCGCTCCATCACCTCCACTTTGATGGGGATGGGCAGCGGCGTTGAACGAAATATGCTGATCCCGGCGCGGCCATTTTCGGCGCTCAGATCAAGCCTTGCCGGGGTCTCATGACGCTGGGTATGGCCGTAATTTATGATCCGGGGTGCCCCGGCACTGGTCACAGAAATGATATCGCCGAAGGGAGCAAAGCCTTGTGCATCAAGAGACGTAGCGATGAGCGTGTTGTGGGTCATTTCTGCGCGTTTACCCATTGACCAATAAGGTCACGTTCAGCTTCGGTCATTTGGGTTTCATTGCCAAGCGGCATGATTTTGGCAATCACAACCTGATCGTAAATCCGCGCTGCACTGGCCTTGATGTCGGCATCATCGATCAGGCTAAGGCCTGCAGGCGGCGCATCAAAACCGTCATAAGCCGGATTGGGCGCATGGCAGATGGTGCAATGAGTGTCCATCAGGGTTTTGATATTTGCGAACGGCACATCGCCTGTATCACCAGTTTTACGAAAGCCGTTTTGACTGGCCGAGGCAAACATCATGGTGGCGATAAAGATGATGGCCCCGATAACGAGATAAGAATAACGCTCGTCATCTTTATGGCGACGATTGAAAAAATGGCGAATGACCATACTGCTTAACCCAAAACCGGCCAGCAAAACCCAGTTATAGGGATTACCAAAAAGCAGGGGGTAATGGTTGCTAAACATAATCAGCACCACCGGCAAGGTCATGTAATTATTATGCAAACTGCGTTGTTTTGCCTGGATACCCAATGCCGGGTCGGGGGCTTGCCCGGCCAGCATGGCGGCCACCACTTTGCGCTGATTGGGGATGATGACCATAAACACATTGGCGGCCATGGCGGTGCCCACAAGCGTACCCATGTGCATCATTGCACCGCGCCCTGAAAACACCTCGTTCAACCCCCAGGCAAAACCAACAAGCACAACAAACCATATGCTGCCCAATACAGCATCGTTTTTGCGTAAACGCGAGCGGCACAGGCCATCATAAATCAGCCAGCCTGCAACCAGCACCAAAAGCCCCAGGCCACTGGCCTGAAGATTGGTCATATCCAGCTTGGCACGATCAACAAGATAAAGGTCGGCGCTAAAATAATACATCAAAACCAATAGCGCAAAGCCCGAAATCCAGGTGACATAGGCCTCCCATTTGAACCAGTGCAGATCGTCCGGCATTTGATCCGGGGCCACCAGGTATTTTTTCTTATGGTAAAACCCGCCGCCATGAACCGCCCATAGTGCGCCGCCCACGGCCTTGTCTTTTTCGCCTTTTTCAGGACGCAAGGAATTATCCAGCCAGATAAAATAAAAGCTGGAGCCTATCCAGGCGATACCGGCGATCACATGCAACCAGCGTATGGCCATATTGAGCCAGGGGGTGATGTCGAAATCTATCATCGTTTGTCTTTCAGGCCAAGAAGTTGCGCCGCAATGGCAATGGCAATGGCTTGGGGTGCTTTACCAGAAATCCCGTTAAGGCCAATGGGGCAGGTCAGGCGCTGCAACACGGTATCGCTTATACCTGTGCGGGCCAGACGTTGCACAAACCGCGCACGCTTGGTTTTGGAACCAATCAGCCCGGCAAAGCGAAATGCATTTCGTTCCAACACGGTACGGATGATCTCATAATCCAGGTCATGATCGTGAGTCATTACCAAAAACACAGTGTTCTTGGGAGCGTCGTTAACGACGCTGACCGGGTGATCTGTATATTTGATGCGCACGCCGTCTCGCACAGGCTCTACAAAGCTTTGCGGGCGATTATCCACCCAGGTGATGGCAAAGGGCAGGCCGGTCAACACATGCACCAGAGCGCGACCAACATGCCCGCCACCAAACAGATAAAGCGGTGCAGCAGGTATCGCACTCTCGATCAGTTTTTGACGTATTGCCTCAGGTTCACCGACCAGGTTTTCATACACCAGCTTTACCTGACCACCGCAACATTGACCAAGATCAGGGCCAAGAATAACCGTTTCTTCAAGAGACTTAGCGCCGTTCCCTAACAGCGTGCGAGCGCGCTTGGTCGCCTCATACTCCAGCACCCCGCCGCCAATGGTGCCATACTGACGTGTTGCGGTTACCAGCATTTGTGTACCTGCATCGCGCGGGGTTGAGCCGCGCACAGTGCCAATGCTGACCAGAACTGCGCCCTGCCCAGCATCCAGGGATTTCAGTGCATGTGCGTGCCAGGCGCTCATGGCTTTGCCTCGTGTTTCAAGGCGGTGATGGCCTGTAAAATGCTCTCTGGCGTTGCCGGTGCGTGCAGATCCGGCAAGGTTTTGTAATCATCAATACTGGCCACCGCATCGGTCAGCGCACTAAACACCGAGATAGCCAACATCAAGGGCGGCTCACCCACGGCCTTGGAGCGGTGAATGGTGTCCTCAAGGTTCTCACCACGCTCAAAAAGGGCAACATTGAAAATTGCTGGTCGGTCAGCGCAGGCCGGGATTTTATAGGTTGACGGCGCGTGGGTGCGCAAAATGCCCTGCTCGTCAAACACCAGCTCTTCACTGGTCAACCAGCCCGCACCTTGCACAAAGCCGCCCTCAATCTGACCAATATCCAGGGCCGGGTTTATAGATTTTCCCACATCATGCAGAATGTCCACGCGCAAAATCTTGCTCTCGCCGGTAAGCACATCAATCTCAACTTCACTGATGGCAGCGCCATAGGCGTAATAATAGAACGGGCGGCCAGAATGAGAGGAACGATCATAATAAATATCCGGGGTGGCATAAAACCCGGTGGAGGACAGTGAAACCCGCGCCAGATAAGCCTCTTTGACCAGGGTTGCAAATGACCAGTCCCTGTCGTCTGCAATGACCCTGCCGCCGGCAAAAATAACATCTTCTGTGGCGCAACCGGCCTCTCCGCCAGCAAATTCTGCCAGACGGGCCTTGATGGTTTGCGCGGCCCTTTGCGCCGCCATGCCATTCAGGTCTGTTCCCGATGATGCCGCCGTGGCCGAGGTGTTGGGTACCTTGTCCGTGTCCGTGGCGGTGATTTTTACCTGATCCACTGCAATTTGAAATTCTTCGGCCACAACCTGGGCGATTTTGGTGTTTAGCCCCTGCCCCATCTCTGTACCGCCATGGTTCAGATGTACACTGCCATCGGTATAGATATGAACCAGCGCGCCAGCCTGATTAAGAAACCCGGTGGTAAAGGAAATGCCAAACTTGACCGGTGTCAGGGCAATGCCGCGCCGGACATATTGATGGCTGGCATTAAAGGCGTGCACGTCATTTCGGCGCTTTGCATAATCTGCGTCATGCGCCAGTTCATCGATCAGTTCGGGGGCAATATTGTCGGTAACACGCTGTCCATAAGGGGTAAAATCACGCCCCTCACCGCCATAAAGATTAACTTTACGAACGTCCAGTGGGTCTTTGCTCAATACACAAGCAATCTCGTCCATCACCCGTTCAATGACCATCATGCCCTGAGGGCCGCCAAAGCCGCGAAAGGCCGTGGCGGACACCGTATTGGTGCGCAAACGGCGTGAGAGAATGTGTGCCTTGTTCAAATAATAGGTATTGTCCGCATGGAACATGGCGCGGTCATTGATGGCCGCAGATAAATCCATGGAACACCCGCAACGCGCTGCCATATCAAGGCAGACACCGGCAAGACGCCCCGTATCATCAAAGCCGCAATGATAATCAATTTCAAAATCATGGCGTTTGCCGGTCAGCACCATGTCGTCATCACGATCAAGCACCAGCCGGGCCGGACGGCCAGTCTTGCAGGTGGCCAGTGCTGTTATGGCTGCGATCAGCGCGGCTTGCGTTTCCTTGCCGCCAAAGGCACCTCCCATGCGTCGCACCTGCACCGTTACGTTATGACTGGGCCGACCCAGCATATGGGCGATGAGGTGCTGCACTTCGCTGGGGTGCTGGGTGGAGGAATACACTGTCAGGTCATTATCTTCGCCGGGCACACATTGTGCGGCCTGGCTTTCCAGATAAAAATGATCCTGACCGCCAATGCGTAAACGGCCTGATAGCTGGTGCTGGGCATTTTCAATGGCTGCATCTGCATCACCATTGCTCATCACTTGCGCCGGTTCCAGATCGCTTTTGGCAGCGCGGGCATCGTCCAGGGTCAGCACGGCTGGCAGGTCTTCATAGTCTATTTTCGCCATTGCTGTCGCATAACGGGCGGCGGCAAGGCTGGTGGCGGCAACGGCGAAAATGGCCTGGCCCGCATACACCACCGTATCAGTCGCAAAAACCGGGTCATCGCCAGAGCCTGTTGGGCTGACATCATTGATCGCAGGAATATCCTTATGAGTAAGGATGCACACAACCCCCGGCGCAGTGCGCACAGCGTCAAGATCTACAGAGATAATGCGGGCATGGGCGCGGGTGGAAAGGCCGATTTGCAGGTGCAACAGTCCCCGCAATAATGGCATATCATCAATATAAACCGCTTTGCCGGTGACATGCTTGTGAGCACTGTCATGGGGCACATCGGAAAATTTACCCATGGCGTACCTCTCTGGCGAGATAAGGGGCTTTGTCGTCCAGCCAAAATTTCCACAGCAGGTTTTGTGCGGCTTGCAAACGATAATGTGCACTGGCCCGCATATCGCTCATGGGGGTGAAATCATCACCCAAAGCCGTCATCGCCGTGCGTATATGGACCTCTGACCAGTCTTTATCCAACAAGGCAGTTTCGGCCTCTGTGGCACGGGCCGGTATGCCGGCCATACCGCCATAGGCAATGCGTATGGATGTTACTTTTGTGCCGTCCAGCTGCATGGCAAAGGCTCCGCACAGCGCCGAAATATCCTGGTCAAAGCGTTTGGATATTTTGGCTACCATAAAGCGTTGGCCCGGGGCCGGGTCTGGCACAAAAACAGCTTCAACAAATTCACCGGGCGCACGATCCTGTTTGCCATAAGCAACAAAAAAATCTTCCAGGGCAATCCGGCGGGTTTTGTCGCCTATCCGCAAGATCAGCTCTGCCCCCAGCGCAATAAATGGCGGCGGCATGTCACCAATGGGTGAGCCATTGGCAATGTTACCGCCAATAGTGCCGGCATTGCGAATTTGTGTTGAGCCAATACGCCTAATCAGCTCTCCAAGAGCGGGATACATTTGAGCCAGCGCCGCATGGGCATGTGTATAGCTGGCTCCGGCCCCGATTATCAGGCCATCCCTGGTCTTTTCAACTCTGGCAAAACCTTCAACCCGACCAATATCAATCAACACCTCCAGCACTTTTCTTTGCTTGGTTACCCAAAGCCCCACATCGGTGCTGCCGGCAAGGATTACCGCTTGCGGGTATTGTCCATAAAGTGTCGCCAGTTCATCCAGGCTCTGCGGCGCAAAATAATGTTTTTCAGTTCCACTTAATGGGTCGGTCATAGTGAGGTTTAGCATCTCGCTTTTCTGCGCTGTGGCCAGTGTAATTTCCTCTGGTTTTGGATACTCAAACATCGCCTTGGCCGCACGAATAATCGGGGCATAACCAGTGCAACGGCACAGGTTTCCGGCCAATATATCGTTTAGTGTATCATCGTCCACGGCACCGTGATTGCGATAATGGGCGTAGAGGCTCATGACAAACCCAGGGGTGCAAAACCCGCATTGCGAACCATGGTGCTCTATCAAAGCCTGTTGCACCGGATGCAATTGACCATCTTTGGCCAGCCCTTCTACGGTAATGACGGATTTCCCGTCCAGCGTTGGCAGAAACGCAATACAGGCATTGAGCGCCTGCCAATGTGGTGTGCGATCAGGATCACCAATAACAATCGTACAAGCGCCGCAATCGCCCTCGGTGCAACCTTCCTTGGTACCGGTCAGGGCACGGTTTGTGCGCAGCCAGTTCAACAAGGTCAGGGTCGGGTCGGGGTTTTGAACCGCAACCAAAGCGCCATTGAGCGTGAAGGAAACCGTATCGCGAGCCATTAACTACCCCGATAGGTGGAATAGCCATATGGGGAGACCAGCAAGGGTACATGATAATGAGCGTCCGTTTCAGCCAGGCCAAATTCTATAGCCACCACGTCCATAAATGCTGGTTCGGGAAGTTGCACTCCCTTGGCGCGATAATATTCGGCAACGCCAAATTCCAGTCTGTACAACCCAGCGCGCATGTCATTGGCGGCGATCAACGGATCGTTACAACGCCCTTCTGCATTGGTGCGGGTTTGCACCAGCACCTGCCCGCCCTCAAACAACAAGCGAATACTCATATGTGCCGCCGGGCAGCCATTCATGATGTCCAATACATGCGTTGTCAGTCCAGCCATTTTCTTTTTCCTAGCCCTGTATTTTGTCATTGCCCGACTCGTTCGGGTAATCCAGTCTTTTTTCTTATCCTACACGTCTTGCCCTCAACAATGACAAACGAAGAACGATTGCGTAGTAATAATACACCAAACTTTTGGTAGTTGAGAAATATAATGACCCACGACACATACTCACGAGACATGATCGGCTATGGCAAGACGCCTCCTCATGCGCATTGGCCGAACGGTGCGCGCCTAGCCATACAGATTGTGCTGAATTATGAGGAAGGCGCAGAGAACTGTGTTCTGCATGGGGATGATGGCGCAGAAACTTTTCTCTCGGAGATTATCGGGGCCGCACCGGTGCCGGGCGCACGGCATATGAGCATGGAAAGCCTCTACGAATATGGCAGCCGCGCCGGGGTATGGCGTCTGCTGGATATGTTTAAACGTATGGAAATTCCGGTTACGGTTTTTGCTGTGGCCATGGCATTAAAACGCAACAGGAGCGTTTGCGATGCCATGCTCAAAGATGGGCATGAAATTGCTTCGCACGGCCTACGCTGGATTAACTATCAGGATGTTCCCACCGATACCGAACGTGCTCATATGCAAGAGGCTATGGAAATACTTACCGGCCTTACTGGTCAACGTCCGTTGGGTTGGTACACCGGGCGAACCAGCCCCCATACTCGCGATCTGGTCGCTGAATATGGCGGGTTTCTTTATGACGCTGATGATTATTCAGATGATTTACCGTTCTGGTCAACGCAGGTTACAACCCCGCATTTGATTGTGCCTTACACGCTGGATGTCAACGATATGAGGTTTGCTTCACCGCAAGGATTTAATGCGGGCGATCAATTTTACACCTATTTGAAAGACACCTTCGATACGCTCTACGCCGAGGGCAAAACATGCCCGAAAATGATGTCGATTGGCACCCATTGTCGCATACTTGGCCGACCGGGGCGCCTGGCGGCACTGGAGCGGTTTTTGCGCTATGCACAAGAAAAGTCCGGTGTCTGGTTTGCCCGGCGGGTGGATATTGCCCGTCATTGGCATGAGTTTCATCCCTATGACATTACCATGTGCTCAAGTAGCGCACAGCGCGATAGCGCTGGTAATAATAAAGAGGCGCGGACATGACGCTGAACCCCGACCCATCCACATTGAACAAGGCAGGGTTTATTGCTGCCTATGGCGGGGTGTATGAGCACTCACCCTGGATTGCCAGGGCCGTATGGGAGGCAATGGGCGATCAGGTTCCATGCTCTGCCGTCAAATTATCTGTGCTCATGGCAGCAACACTTGAACAAGCCAATGATGACGCCAAACTGAAATTGCTTCGCGCTCATCCCGATCTTGCGGGCAAAGCCGCCCTTGCCGGTGTGCTGACCGATAACTCGCGTCTTGAGCAAGCCGGTGCCGGACTGGATCAGTGCTCAAAGAGTGAATTTGATCGCTTCCAGCAGCTCAACGCAGCCTATACAAACAAGTTTGACTTTCCCTTTATTGTTGCGGTCAAAGGGCTGACCCGGCACGATATTCTGGATCAGTTTGAGATACGCCTGAATAATTCTCGTAAAATCGAGTTTCAAACGGCTTTGGAGCAGGTCAAGAAGATCGCCCGGTTGCGACTTGAAGCCATGGAAGATGAAAAATGATTCCCGATTTTGCCATTCAAAACATTGACCTGGCGCAACCGCGCCTTGGCACAGAAGTGGTCTTTGCCAGTGATGACTTCTTTGCCGACAAGGCTCGCCTTATTGCGCCCGTTGTGCCGGTTTTTATCGGGGAAAAATATGACGATAATGGCAAATGGATGGATGGATGGGAAAGCCGCCGCAAGCGTATTCCCGGCCATGATATGTGTGTTGTTCGGCTTGGCAGACCAGGCGTTATCCATGGTTTTGATATTGATACATCCCATTTTACCGGCAATTTTCCACCCTTTGCCTCTGTTGAGGCCTGTCACAGTGCAGCGCAAATTCCAGATGGTGATGAATGGGTGCAGATCGTAGCTAAAATGGAATTGCAAGGCGATTCGCACCATTATGTGGCCGTAAACAATGACACGGCCTTTACCCATGTGCGGCTGCATATTTACCCCGATGGCGGCGTGGCGCGCCTTCGGGTTTACGGGGCAATTCAAAAAGACTGGGCTGTGGAAGAGCCGAATACCCTCATCAATCTGGCAGCACTGGAAGAAGGTGCACGGCCTCTTGGCTGCAATGACCAGCACTTTGGTACGCCCGAAAACATGTTGGCCCCCGGCAAAGGTGTGAATATGGGCGATGGTTGGGAAACCCGCCGCCGCCGCGAACCCGGCCATGACTGGGCGGTGATTGCCCTGGCTCACCCGGGTGTGATTGAGCGGGTGTTGCTCGACACTGCCTATTTCAAAGGTAATTACCCGGATCGAACTTTCCTGCAGGCGGCGTTAATAACGGGTCAATCAGATGCACAAATTCTGAGCGAGGCCGCAAACTGGCCGGTATTGTTGACAGAACAAAAATTACAAGCCGACCATGAGCACGACTTTACCGAAGCCATCAACAAGCTTGGCCCGGTTAGCCATGTGCGCCTGAACATCATCCCCGATGGCGGCATTAGCCGTCTACGGCTTTGGGGGACTTTGCCTATGGGTTCACGCCTTCGTCCAAACCGCCAGTTCATTGCCTGAGGGATCAACAAAACCAAAACGGCTGCCGCCGGGAAAACTGATCCGTTCCAGAACTTTGCCGCCCGCATCGCCTATGGCCTTTTCACTTATATCCAGATCGTCAGAATAGAGGATAATCATGGCCCCGCCGCGTGGTGGTCGGCCAGACGTTGGGTTGAAACCACCCTCTAGCCCAGCACCAATAAACGAGACATAATCACTACCATAATCCACAAATGTCCAGCCGAAAGCAGCACCATAAAATGCTTTCATCGCTGCCAAATCTGTTGCCGGTAATTCTACATAGTCAATATGATGATGCGTGCTCATGACCGGGTATCCTGTTGAAGAGGCAAGAACCCTAGCAAAAAAAATGCTAAAATGGAAACACTGCAAAGGAGTGTATCATGGTGACAAGAAAACGATCGGCCCTGTTTGTCCCGGCCTCTAACGCCAAAGCCCTTGCCAAGGCGGCAATGCTTGGCGCTGATGCGATCATACTTGACCTAGAAGATGCCGTGTCGCCCTCTGAAAAAGAAACCGCACGCGCGGCTGCCTTGCGGGCATTGGGGGCGGGGGACTGGACAGCACCATTGCGCGCCGTGCGGATCAATGCGCTGTCCAGCCCGTGGGGCGAAGGTGATGTGCTGGCGCTGGCCTCTGAACGCCTGGATGCGCTGGTCATACCAAAGGTTGAAAGCGCGACTATGTTGCGCCAGGTGCGCCAGGTGATGACCCGGGCGGTATTGGTTCCTGGCCGTTCCAGACCGGCATTATGGGCCATGGTGGAAACCCCGCGTGGAATTTTGAATGTGCGGGAGATTGCCACAAGTGCTAATGAATTAGGCCTGAGCACCCTGATCGTTGGCACCAATGATCTGGCCAAAGAACTTCGCTGTGATGGCCTTGGGCAAAATCGTGAAGCTCTGCTGAACCATTTGTCTCGCCTGGTTCTGGTGGCGCGCAGTTATGGTCTTGATGTTCTGGACGGGGTTTATAATGCTTTTGATGATCTTGACGGCTTTACACGCGAAGCGGAGCAGGGTCGACGGTTGGGTTTTGATGGCAAAACCCTTATTCACCCGGCGCAGATTGTTCCTGCCAACACTATTTTTGGCCCAAATCAGATTGAGATCAAACATGCCAAAGCGATTGTCCGGGCTTTTGGTTTAAAGAAAAACCTTGGCAAAGGCGTTATCAATATGGGCGGGCAGATGATCGAGCGACTACATCTGCAAGAGGCGCAAGTCCTGCTTGACTCCATCCCTGCCAGAGCGGCAAAACCAGTGCGGGTACCAGTACGCAAAAGCGGGAAGAAAAAATCATGAAATATATCCTTGCCTGTCTTGGTCTGATGTTTGGTGTTTTGGCGACGTCTTCGGCAAAGGCACAAACATGCTCAATCAGCGGCAGCGATATGAGTGCCTTTTCAGCACTGGATTATGACGCCTTTAATTATGGCCCGGATGGCTGGCGCAAATTATCCTCGCAAAAATGTTATTATGATGCTGGTGCCAGCATTGTTTCATGGCTGATCGATCATGAGAGTGAACTAAGCTCACCCGAGCAACGCAGCCAGCATTATCAGGCGGCCCGCAATTTTGCCTTGGCAAACAATAAAGAAATTGCCCTGTTGCAATTACGCATGGCGCAGGATCAGTCCGATGCCCGGTTAGGGGAAATGAACTGGAATGCCTATCTGGATGCCTTTGCGGCGTGGCTGACCTCGGACCAAGATGCCCTTGGTGCCGCCATCATGCGTTTGGAAAACCAGACGATCGGTGCCGATGGACGCAAACCCAATCTTGATGCCGCCAAACGATTTGAACGCTGTTTTACCAGATCGTATATAGAGATTGAACAAGATCTGTCCTGCCTTGCCGCACCTGTAGCGGGGGCCGGGCAATGAAAATACTGACCGTTATTACCGTCGTGATTGTTGCCGCCTTACACGGCTGGTTTTTGGTGTTGGAGATGTTTCTTTGGCAGCATGAAATCGGCCTCACTACATTTTCTCTTACCCCTGAACAAGCATCACAGAGCGCCGTTTTGGCGGGCAATCAGGGGCTTTATAATGGCTTTCTTGCCGCCGGATTGCTTTGGGGGCTAATCCGCAATAAACCGGACTTCATTTTGTTTTTTCTTTTGTGTGTCATTGCCGCCGGAATTTATGGTGCCCTGACGGTTAGTCCCTCAATTTTGTTTGTGCAGGCCGCTCCTGCACTTATTGCCCTGTTCTTGACGGTGTTCTCTGCCCGGCACCGAATCCCACCAAAACTGTCTTGAGCATAAATGAAAGCAAACCCATGACCTTGAAATTTTACCACAATCCACGTTGCTCCAAATCCCGGGCAACCAAGGCATACCTTGATGACAAAAGACTTGCCTATGATACGGTTCTTTATCTTGAAAATCCGCCAGACACTGATGAACTGGCCCGCCTTGTTACCATGCTGGGCTTTGGCTCTGCACGAGAGCTGATGCGCAAGGGCGAAGATGCCTATGGCGACCTTGGTCTGGCATCGGTCAGCGATGAAGATGCCCTGATTGTGGCCATGAGCGAGCATCCTCGCCTGATCGAGCGTCCGATTGTTATCAATGGGGATCGCGCCGCCATTGGCCGTCCACTGGAAGCCATACTGGATATTTTGTAACGCGTCATGTTAACGCGCAAGCGCGTCTTCGCGCTAACCTGGCCGATGATTTTTGCCAATGCGCTGATCCCGCTGGTCGGTGTTATTGATACTGCGGTGATCGGCCTTAGCGGTGATGCCAGCGATATTGGCGGCGTGGCACTGGGCGGTGCCGTATTTGCGGTATTTTACTGGAGCATATATTTTTTGCGCCAAAGCGTAACCGGTTTTACCGCTCAGGCAATGGGTGCGGGAAAGCTCCAAGAGAGCCAGCTTACGGTGCTGCGCGCTTTGTTAATCGCGATGATTGTTGGCTTTGCTTTTATCGCCCTTAAATCACAGATTGTTTCGCTTTCTTTTGCTGTCTTGCAAGGCAGTGAAGCGGTCGAGAGCAAGGGTGTCGCCTATGTAACGGCAAGATTTTGGGGTGCCCCTGCGGCCCTTGGTCTGTTTGCTGTTACCGGCTGGTTTATTGGCGCCGGTCATATGCACATAGCCCTGGTGGTTCAGGCCTTTTTGGCTGTTATCAATGGGGCGCTGGACATCTGGTTTGTTCTGGGACTTGGCTGGGGGCCGACCGGCGTGGCGGCGGGTACTGCCATTGCTGAGTGGTTTGCCTTTGTACTTGGCTTGGCATTGATGTTAAAAACCATGCGCAGGGCAGGCATGGGTTTTGAACACCTAGCCTCCTGGGAACAACTCTTTGATCCGACAGCCCTGAAACCATTGTTTGCAGTTAATCTGGATTTATTTGTGCGTTCCATATTTATGGTGATCGGCTTTAACTGGTTCATCAATGCCGGCGCGCGCCAAAGCGATGTGGTGCTGGCGGCCAATCAGGTATTGTTACAATTCATCGTGGTTTGGGCCTTTGCACTGGACGCGTTCGCCTATACAGCCGAAGCAGAGACGGGGCGTGCTGTGGGTCGAAAATCAGTCGAGGAATTGCGCCGGGCCATTCGATTGACCAGCGAATTTGCCTTTATTTGCGCTCTGGGGTTTTCGATCATCACTCTGCTGGGCGGAGGCTGGGTCATACGTCATCTTCTGGCCGACAAACTGGTGGTTGAGGCCGCGCTGACCTATTTGCCCTGGTGTGCTGGCGTACCGATGCTTGGGGTTTGGGCCTGGCAACTTGATGGTGTGTTTACCGGGGCAACCCGCAGCGCCGTCATGCGTAATTCGGCCATCACTTCATTGCTAATCTACCTTGCTCTGGATGCGGTACTGGCCCCAATGGGGGGCAATCACGGGGTCTGGGCCGCGTTTTTGAGCTATTATCTTGCCCGGGGCATCACCATGTCTTTGGGCTATCCGGCGCTGGAGCGAAGTGTTCAGCAGAACCCCTAATCCTGGCCCACGGCATCAGCAACACAGGCAAAGCCATCGGCACGAAGTCTTTCGGCCAGCCGGTTTTTAATCTTGGCGAGCAATGATGGCCCATGAAGGGCAAGCGCGGTATACAATTGCACGGCGCTGGCCCCGGCGCGTATTTTGGCATAGGCGTCATCACCAGAGGTAATGCCGCCAACCCCAATCAGGGTTATTCGCCGCCCGTCTATGGCACCTTTGAAGGCGCGCAGAACGTCTGTTGATCGCGCAAACAATGGCCGCCCCGACAGGCCGCCAGTTTCGCTCCGATAATGGCTTTGCAGACTATCCGGGCGCTCTGTGGTTGTATTGCTGATAATCAAACCATCAATGCCGTATGCGCACGCTGCATCGCTGATCCGGGTAATTTGCGTCTCGGCAAGGTCAGGAGCCAGTTTCAAAAAAAACGGTGGTGAACGTTGGTCGCCAGTTAAGTCAGCCCGGGCTTCCATGATGCGTCCCAACAATTCTTCCAGCGCGTCACCGCCTTGCAGCTCCCGCAATCCCGGGGTGTTGGGCGAGGAGATGTTAATGGTGAACCAGTCCGGCAACCCCCACAGTCTTTTCAGGCCCGTGAGATAATCACCAATGCGGTCATTTGAGGCCTTGTTGGCCCCGATATTGGCCCCCAGTGTACCGGTACACTGTCTTTGGCCGCCAAAGTTCCGGGCGAAGTTCTCCAGGCCATTATTATTAAAGCCCATGCGATTGATGACAGCCTCATCCTGGTTCAGACGAAACAGACGCGGGCGCGGATTACCCGGTTGGGCCAGAGGCGTCACCGTGCCACATTCGACCCAGCCAAACCCGGCACCAAGCATGGCAGCGCCCACGTCACCATTTTTATCAAATCCGGCAGCAAGGCCGACGGGGTTGGGTAAATCCAGCCCACAAACCCGGGTGCGCAAAATCGGGTCATCCGGGGTGCGCTGAACAGGGCCAAACCCCGCTTTAAGCGCAGAAATCGTCATGTCATGGGCCGTTTCTGCGGGTAAAGTCCGCAAAACCCTGCTGGCAATGCCGGTAATGCTCATGGAATTTCCGGGCCAAAAACATGCCCGGTTTTTGTGCGTTCCAGCAACACGGCATCACCAACCAGAGCGATTTTCAAGGCGGCATATAAATGCGGAAACAAAATGCCCCCACGTGATGGCTCCCATTTCAAGCTCTCACCCAGATCATCAACACATACTTCTAACAACATCAGATCAGCAACATCCGCATAATAGCGCCGCGCCGTCTCTCTAACGGTTGCTGCGGTAGAAAAATGAATAAACCCATCCCAGCGATCATCCTCACTGCCTTCAAATACGCCCGTGCTTTGTGCTCTCAACCAGCTTTGTTGATTCATAAGGCGGTAGATTTTGTCAGTCATAACGGGGCCATACCCTGTGTGGCCAGACCTGCCAAGGTCAGCGGGCATAAGGTCGTTTTGAATAGGTTTACATTCCTAATTACCGGTGTATATTCTTCTGATTCTAGAGCATTATCGAAACCGGCATTATGTTGACTCACAAGCAAATTTGGCGCGGACTTGATCTTCTGGCGACCCAGGCGGGGCTGAGTGCATCAGGGCTGGCGCGCAAGGCCGGACTGGACGCAACCGCCTTTAATCCGTCCAAACGCTATGTGGCCGGTGGTTCACGACTGCGTTGGCCATCAACCGAAAGCATTGCCAAGGTGCTGGAGGCCATGAACGTCAGTTTTGAAGACTTTGCCAGCATGGCAAGCGGGGGCATGGCTGCGGGTCGCCCTGTGCCATTGCTGGGTCTGGCCCAGGCCGGGTCTGGCGGGTTTTTTGATGATGCCGGTTATCCCATTGGTTCTGGCTGGGATGAGGTGCGCTTTCCGGGCTTTGATGGCAGCCGAGCCTATGCACTGGAAATTGCCGGCGATTCCATGGAGCCGGTATTTCGTTATGGTGATCGCATTGTCGTCGCCCCCGAAGAAAGCGTGCGGCGCGGAGACCGGGTGGTGGTGCGTACCAGCGATGGAGAGGTTATGGCCAAGGAATTACGGCGTATGACCGAAACCCGCATCGAGCTGGCTTCGCTTAACGTAGACTATCCGGATCGCGTTCTGGAACGGCGTAATGTTGACTGGATCGCCCGCATTGTCTGGGCCAGTCAGTAGTGCCATGGTCAGGTTAACCAAAATCTATACGCGCACCGGGGATGGTGGCAAAACCCGCCTTGTTGGCGGAGGGCAGGTCAGCAAAACCGATGTGCGGGTTGCCGCCTATGGTGATGTGGATGAAACCAACAGCGCCCTTGGGCTTGCGATTTGTGCCGTTAAGGACGCCCAACTTAAATCCAGATTGTTGAAAATCCAAAACGACCTGTTTGATCTGGGTGCCGATCTGGCCAATCCTGGCCCTGATGACCCAGATAAGCACCCGGCCCTGCGCATGGACGCGGAACAAACTCTTTGGCTGGAGAGGCAAATTGATGCCCTGAACGCAGAACTGGCACCCCTGCAAAGCTTTGTTTTGCCTGGTGGTGAGCAGGCCAGTGCGCGGTTACATCTTGCCCGGGCCATATGTCGCCGGGCCGAACGCAGCGCGGTGTTACTGGCAAAGGGCGAGGCCACCAACACCCACGCGCTCATCTATCTTAACCGACTTTCGGATTTTCTCTTTGTGGCCGCACGCCATGTCAATCATCAGGGTGTTGGTGATGTTTTATGGGTGCCTGGCGGTAAAGACTGATTTTCTTCGTCACAAGCACTTTACGACCTGCTAGACACACGTGATATTGCGGTCGAATTTTGATGAGGTCTGGAATTTTAGGAGCGTGAGCATGAAAGTTCTCGTACCCGTAAAACGGGTGATTGATTATAATATCAAGGCACGGGTGAAACCGGATGGTTCAGGGGTGGATTTGGCCAATGTAAAAATGTCCATGAACCCCTTTGGCGAGATCGCCGTGGAAGAAGCGGTTCGGCTAAAAGAAAAAGGTGTGGTTAGCGAAATTGTGGTGGTTTCCATTGGGCCGCTTCAGGCGCAAGAAACCATCCGCACCGCTCTGGCCATGGGTGCTGATCGCGGCATTTTAATCCAGACAGAAGAAACGGTGGAGCCTCTTTCGGTGGCTAAATTACTTCGCGCGGTGGCCCTTGAGGAAAGACCTGATATTGCCATTTTAGGCAAGCAGGCGATTGATGATGATGCCAACCAGACAGGCCAGATGCTGGCCGCCATGCTGGACTGGCCACAAGCCACGTTTGCGTCAAAGCTGGATATTGCAGACGGCAAGGCCGAGGTCATGCGCGAAATCGATGGTGGTCTGCAAACCATATCTGTGGAATTGCCCGCCGTGATTACCACTGATTTGCGCTTGAATGAGCCGCGTTATGCCAGCCTGCCCAATATCATGAAGGCCAAACGCAAACCTATCGATATGAAAACCCCTGATGATTATGGCGTTGCGCTGGACATAAGGCTGGAGCAAATAACCGTTGCCGAGCCACCAAAACGTGAAGCCGGGGTCATTGTAGACTCAGTGGCTGCGCTGGTTGATAAACTGAAAAATGAAGCAGGAGTGATCTGATGGCTATACTGGTTGTTGGCGAGCACGATAACGCACATCTTTCTGATGCCACCGGCAAAACCGTTGGTGCGGCGGCAAAAATAGGTGGCGATATAGACATTCTGATCGCCGGTGAAAACGCTGGCGCAGTGGCGGCAGAGGCGGCAAAAGTTGATGGTATCCGCAATGTTCTGCATGCCGATGGTGCTGTGTTGGCCAAGCAATTGGCCGAGCCTATGCAGGCCTTGATTGTGCCCTTGATGGGTGATTATGATGCCCTGCTGGCACCGGCCACCACCAATGGCAAAAACTATTTACCTCGCGTGGCCGCCGCCCTGGATGTGATGCAAATCTCGGAAATTGTTTCTGTTGAAGCACCTGATACATTTGTGCGCCCGATCTATGCTGGCAATGCCATGCAGAAGGTACGTTCAACAGACAAGATCAAGGTTATCACCGTGCGGCCAACTGCTTTTGAGGCGGCAAAGCTAAGTGGCCGTGCCAGTGTAAAAAGCATTGCTGCCCCTGCCGGGCCGTTCAAATCTGCCTTTATCGGTGAAGAACTGACCCGCTCAGACCGGCCCGAGCTGACGGCGGCCAAAATTGTTATCTCCGGTGGTCGAGGCATGGGGTCTGGCGAAAATTTTGCCATGATCGAACGCATTGCTGACAAACTGGGCGCCGCCGTTGGTGCCTCGCGCGCAGCGGTGGATGCGGGCTTTGTGCCCAATGACTATCAGGTTGGTCAAACAGGCAAGGTTGTGGCACCGGAACTTTACATCGCTGTGGGAATATCCGGGGCCATACAACATTTGGCCGGTATGAAAGATTCCAAGGTCATCGTTGCCATTAACAAGGATGAGGATGCGCCAATATTTCAGGTCGCCGATTACGGGCTGGTGGCGGATCTGTTCAAGGCATTGCCGGAACTGGAAGAGGCGCTGTAAACACGATACACTTGGATCACAATATCCGGGTGGTTTAGCAAAATACGATGATTATGGTGGCTTTCTTTTAGGAGAGCCGCCATGACCTACACTATATCCGGCATAGACATTGAAACCTTCAGACCGCTATTTTACCTGAATGACGACGCGCTGAAACAACGGGGCATAATACGTCAAACTGTCGATACAAACCCTGGCTATCCTTGCAGGATTACCCTTGAAGACGCCAAAATTGGCGACACGGTTTTGTTGCTGAACCATGAAAACCATCACGCCGATACGCCGTATCGCTCGTCTTATGCCATTTATGTAAATGAGAGCGCAACACAGACGCGGCATTTCCATAAGGCTCTGCCTCCGGTCTTCAAAGGTAGGCCGATTGCCTTGCGCATTTTTGACGAAGACGGCATGCTCATCGGTGCTGATATGGGCATGGACGACGCACTTTGCGCAAAAATAGAAACGATATTCACAAATTCCGAAGCAGCCTATATCCATGCACATAACGCAATGCATGGCTGTTTTGCGGCAGAGATTCGACGAAGCCACGCTTAACGTGTAAACACGTTTAGTAACCGGCACAAACCTTGCGAAGAAACATGGGTTCTGTCCAAAAAGGGGACGCCTCATGGCTGATTATAAATCTATTGTACCTAAAAAACTGTTTCTTAGCCTGGCATTGGCCGGTATTGCAGGGGCATCTTTTGCGCTAACCCGCTGGAGTGATGGAATTATGGAACTGGCCGCCTGGATCATTCTGGCATTTTGTGCCGGTGGTCTGGTTTCCGTGCTTCAGGGCAAGGAAGAGCTTTGAACCGCTGCAATCAACGCTCGTGCGTCAGCACCATTCCAGTCTGCCCCGCCCGACAACCGCGCCCGCTCGTTTCCTTTTGCATCATAAAGCACGGTAATCGGTAGCCCGGAAGTCAAGCCCGGTACGGTAAGTTTTTGAGCAATAGCAAAGCGATTATCATGATAAAGCGCGAGGTTTTTTATCTCTGTTGTTGCAAGAAATTCTTCGGCCTCGGCTTTGGATCTGTCCATGTCTATGGCCAGCACCATAAAGTCATCGCTGCCAAGCTCGCCTTGCAAACGGTCAAGTGAAGGCAGTTCCTCAACGCACGGCGCACACCAACTTGCCCACAAATTCAATAGTACAGTTTTGCCCTGAAAATCAGCCAGACTGACCGGGCCATCCGGGCCGTTAAAAGACGCGATCGGTTGGGGTGGTGGCGTTTTTAGCACCACCAATTCTTTCATTTCACCAACAGCAAATGCGGTCAATGGGTTGCGGGTCGCGTTGGGAGTAGATAGCGATTGCATAATCACGTATAGGAGAAATGTCGCACCAGAGGCGGCAAGGACGATTATCATGTTTTTTCTGAATTTGGACATGAGTTGATTTTAGGCTGATATTTCCCGAATGACAAAAGACAATAACATTTCCAAAGCAGGTGGGGCTAATGCCCTGTGGGGTGGCCGTTTTGATGGCGCACCATCCTCGATCATGGAGGCGATTAACGCCTCTATTGATGTTGACCGGCGCATGGCCACGCAGGATTTGGCCGGTTCCTCTGCTCATGCGGCCATGCTGGCCGCTTGCGCTATCATTAGTGATGAGGACGAAAAAGCCATTCAGCGCGGCCTGGCCGAGATCGGGGCGCAGATTGCCCGGGGTGATTTTACCTTCTCAACCGCGCTGGAAGATATTCACATGAATATAGAGGCACGGCTTGGTGACCTTGTTGGCGAAGCGGCCGGGCGCTTGCACACCGCACGATCACGCAACGATCAGGTGGCGACGGATTTGCGGCTTTGGTTGCGTGATGCGCTGGATAGCATTGATACCCTGCTTGCCGATTTTCAACGTGCACTGATAACCCTCGCCGAAGCCGAGTTTGATACCATTATGCCGGGCTTTACCCATTTGCAAAGCGCCCAGCCGGTCAGCTTTGGTCATCATATGCTGGCTTATGTTGAAATGATGGCTCGTGACAGGGGCCGTTTTACTGATACACGAAAACGCCTGAATGAAAATCCATTGGGCGCGGCGGCGCTGGCCGGCACAGCCTATCCCATTGATCGTGACATGACCGCAAATGCGCTTGGCTTTGAGCGGCCAATGGCCAATTCTCTGGATGCGGTATCGGCGCGCGATTTTGCTCTGGAGTTTTTAAGTGCCGCCAGTATTTGCGCCGTGCATTTATCGCGCCTGGCCGAAGAACTGGTCATCTGGACATCGGCTGGATTTGCCTTTGTGTCTTTAAGTGACCAGTTTTCTACCGGATCATCGATAATGCCGCAAAAACGCAACCCCGATGCCGCCGAACTGGTGCGCGCCAAAGCCGGGCGCATTTGCGGCGATCTGAATACTCTACTTATGGTGATGAAGGGGTTGCCGCTGGCCTATTCCAAGGACATGCAGGAAGACAAGGAACCGGTATTTGATGCCTATGATGCCTTGTGCCTGTCCCTGACGGCGATGACCGGTATGATGAGTGATCTTGGCATTAACCGCGCAGCATTGGCCGCCGCCGCCGGGGCCGCATATTCAACGGCGACAGATATGGCCGACTGGCTGGTGCGTGAGGCGAGCGTGCCGTTTCGCGACGCCCATCATCTGACGGGGCAAATTGTCAAGCTTGCCGAAACCCAAAACAAGACCCTTTCGGCTTTATCCTTAACTGACATGCAAACCATTGCCCCCATGCTGACAGAGGACGTGTTTGACGTTTTAACCCCGCAAGCATCGGCAGCCAGCCGCACAAGCTTTGGTGGCACTTCACCACAAAATGTAAAATCCCAAATAGAACTCTGGAAGGAAAAACTGTCATGAAGATCAAATCTATTGCTGTACTGGCCCTGGCTATTTTTGCACTTGCTGCGTGCGGCCTCCGTGATAATCCGGCGGTGCCACCGGCAAAAGATCAGCTCAGCCCGCCAACAGAACCTGCACCGGATAAGGACTGATCGATTATACCTTCGTCTTTGACTAAACCACTACCGGCTGATGCCGGTAGTGGTTTAGTGTTGCTATCGCGGTGCTGACGCCCGCTAGATGAGCACGCAAAAACAACTTATCCTCATGCATTTTATCTTTTTGCCTTCCACGAAGGCAAAAAGATAAAATTTTCGCCCTGAATCACAGTCACTAGCCGTAGCTGACCATGATGATTTGGTACGCCGCAGATAAACGGGTATGGCTATTCAGCCGCCGAGGCGTCCGCATTTATCGCACCAAGTCCGCCCTTGGCGGCAATGGCGGAAACATAGGCCTTGCGAGCATCAAAGTCTGCCGCAATGCGTTCATCATCGGCCTGCATGGCATCAATGTCATCATCGGCATAATGGATCACCCCCATGTCTTCATAGGCGGCGCGAATGCGCGGACCCCACAGGCCAATGTCTTTCACAATCGGCACAATGCGCTGGAACAACATGGTACGGAACAGTTTATTGATCTCGCTGTTTTTGGTGTATTCCACACACTCCTCGACCGGCAGGTCCAGGGCTTCATAAATTTCGCGTCCCTCAAAGCGGTCACGCATCAGATAACAGGCATCAACCAGAAACTCCTCGCGCTCGTCGCGTTCGGCCTCGGTCAGTTGCGGGTAATACTCGCGCAGTGTCAGGCGGCCAAAAGCCACATGACGGGCTTCATCTTCCATCACATAGGCATTGACCATTTGCGCCAACGGGTTCTGGGAGACATCGCGAATGGTGGCAAAGGCGGCCAGGGCCAACCCCTCAATCACCACTTGCATGGCCAGATAGGTGATATCCCAACGCGGATCGCGTAACGCCTGATCGACCAGTATTTGCAAGGGCTTGGTCATCGGATAGGAGACTTCAAATTTTTGCAGAAGTTTTTTGTAGGCTTCGATATGGCGAGCTTCATCCATGGTCTGGGTCGCCGCATAGAACTTGGCATCCATGTCCGGCACCTGGCCAACAATTTTGGCGGCGCAGACCAGCGCGGCCTGCTCGCCTTGCAAAAACTGCGAGATGTTCCATGCCTGCCCGTGGCGCAGAAAATCAATGCGATCATTCTTGCCCATCCGATCCCATAATGGTGTGCCATACAGCGCGGTTGCCTCGACGGGGAGTTGCATGGGGTTTTCGGCGTCCAGATCCAGCGACCAGTCAATTCGTTTTAGGGCATCCCACTGCATGTCCTTGCCTTTTTGGTAAAGGTGCATCAGCCCAGTACGGCCTTCATCAAATTCCCAGTCAAATATGACGTCATATTCCTGGGGAACGGTCCAGTGTGAATCAATGTCCGGAACCGCATACAAGTCGCGTAAAGATGCCATATTTTCTCTCTCCCGATGTTGATCGTTTACCGATCTATGGCAACCCTATAGCACAAGAAATTATTAAAGTGAACAGCGTTCACTTTATTTTATATGAGTGAAATTTAGTCGTCTTATTGACCATTCTGGCCTTCGCCTCCATGCTTTGCTTATGACAAAGATGACAAAAAACCCCCTGCATGGCGGCTGCGCCTGTGCCAGCGTGAGATACACCATGCACAGTGCACCACTTTTCACCCATTGTTGCCATTGCACATGGTGCCAGCGCGAAACCGGCAGCGCCTTTGCGCTCAACGCCATGATCGAGACTGACCGGGTTGAGGTGACCAATGGCGCGGTGGAATTGGTAAAAACGCCATCAGCCTCGGGCAAAGGGCAGAACATTGCCCGCTGCCCGTCCTGTCATGTGGCATTGTGGAGCCATTATCCGGAGGCCGGTGAACGCGTGGCCTTTGTCCGTGTCGGCACGCTGGATGCGGGGCATGAGATTGCGCCGGATGTGCACATTTTTACGTCCACCAAACAGCCTTGGGTAGTGCTGGGTAAAGGCGTCCCGGTTAAGAAAGAATACTATGACCAGCGCAAACTTTGGCCGGAGGCAAGTTTGGAGCGGTTGCGGGCGGTAAAGCCATAAAAGGAGATTTTAGCCTTGTTGCGCGATAAGCCTTTAAGAAACAATAGCGCTAAATAGTTTTCCTGGATTCCCCGATCTAGTCCACTACTGTCCGGTTTAGATTTAACCTGGGTCAAAAAGAATAATAGACACAATCTGTTATGGTGAAAAAGGCTGTTCAGGACAGGATGTTTGCATCGCCAACTTTTTCCTCCTCCGTTTACGGGGGAGGTGGGCGCGGATGCGCTCGGAGGGGGGGGGCTGACGGGTCATCTTGTTGACAGGTATGATGTTTTTACACTTCTGCCCCCTCCGGCTCCGCTTGCGCTACGCCACCTCCCTTGTATAGGCCCACGCAAAAAGCAGGGGAGGAAAACAAAAGAAATCGCTTAACCGGACAGTAGTGGGTCAAGCCCGGTAATGACGGGGTTTTGAATGCCTTTGGAATTATGCATTTAGTAGACCTCCACTGCAAACAAGGTAAGGTCAATCAGAGCTGAGTTTGTAACTTGAAAAAATAAGATTATAAAATTTACATGGCTAACGATCAAAATTTACTTACCTTCAAAAATCAATTGCTGCCAACGAACAAAGAACGACGTTTATGGGGTAGAATGGTTGACGGGTACAAGGATGCCTACGGAACAGGGAGCAGCTATTTGGACCCAGATGCAATAGACCTTGATGTGACTACTGGTGCAATGTGGATGCTTGCACCCATTGATTGGCACGAGTTAAAGTATCTATGGGTATTTAGTGGTTTAGATACGGATCATCCAGATTCTGGGTGGCACTTAATTGAACAAAAAATAAGCCATTCAGTTCATGTATCGTCTTACAAAGTAAAGAAAGGGTTTTTTGCAAAATCCATATGGATTGGCTATATAAATTTCATCATAAACAACAAAAACATGGTACATACCGGATATATCGTTGAAAATAATATTCTAGGTTTTTTTGAATCGTTTGATGGCTGGAAAGCAGAAGACAAAAAATTACACCATAATGTATCTGCTTTTATAAAGATGTAATTTTCAGCAACATCACATTCAATGCCCAAACCCCTCATCCCAACCTTCTCCCTCAGGGAGAAGGGGCACCTCTGATCAAATCTCCCCGCATTGACTCGCCCCCCGCCCGCCTCTATACGCACCACCAATCAGTACAGCGCTTCTGTACGCCCTTACCTGCACAGCCCAAAATTAAGGGGGGAGGCAGGCGAGGCACCCCGCCCGGCGAAGGTTCGCTCAGCGGGGCGTTTGGCGTTGTGCATTAGTTTGTAGCTCATGAGGAGCGTGCATGTTTGAAGCCCTTAGCGATCGCCTTGGTGGCGTCTTTGACACACTTACCGGCCGTGGGTCGCTAAGCGAAAAAGACGTGCGCGCGGGGCTGCGCGAAGTACGCATTGCCTTGCTGGAAGCCGATGTTGCGCTTCCCGTAGTCAAGGATTTCATCACTCGTGTGCAAGGCGAAGCCATTGGCGACCGTGTTTTGCGCTCTGTGACCCCGGGTCAGCAAATTATCAAGATCGTTCATGACGCGCTGGTCGACATGCTGGGTGGTGAGGATGAAGCCCCCGGCATCAATCTTCACGCCGCGCCGCCGGTTGCTATTTTGATGGCCGGTTTGCAAGGTTCCGGCAAAACCACCACTGCGGCCAAAATCGCACTGCGTCTGAAAAAACACGAAAACAAGAAGGTGCTGCTGGCCAGCCTCGACACCCGTCGTCCGGCCGCCATGGAGCAATTACAACAGTTAAGCCAACAGGCCGATGCGGGTTTCCTACCGATTATCGAAGGCCAGACGGCGGTGGATATTGCTTCGCGGGCCATGAACGCGGCCCGCCTTGGCGGCTATGATGTGCTGATCCTGGATACCGCCGGTCGCACCTCGATTGACGAAGACATGATGGCAGAGGCCTCAGCCATTGCACAGATTGCCAAGCCAACTGAAACTCTGCTGGTTGCCGATGCGCTGACCGGGCAGGATGCGGTGGAAACGGCACAACGATTTCATGATCGCTTGGCACTAACCGGCCTGGTGCTGACCCGTATGGACGGCGATGCGCGGGGCGGCGCTGCCCTGTCCATGCGCGCGGTCACTGGCCTGCCGGTAAAATTGCTGGGCGTTTCAGAAAAGCTGGACGGGCTTGATACGTTTGATGCCAAACGTATAGCCGGGCGTATTTTGGGCCAGGGCGATGTGGTCTCACTGGTGGAAAAAGCCGCCGAGACCCTGGATACCGAAAAAGCGCAAGCGATGGCAGCGAAGATGAAAAAGGGCCAGTTCGACCTTGATGATCTCGCCGAACAGCTTCGCCAATTGCAAAAAATGGGTGGCATGCAATCCATCCTCGGCATGCTTCCGGGCATGGGTAAAATGAAAAAGCAAATGGCCGGTATGGACATGGATGAGAGTGTGTTCAAACGCCAGGAAGCCATTATCTCATCCATGACGCGGTTGGAGCGCGCCAAACCTGCGCTGATTAAGGCCTCGCGTAAAAAACGCATCGCTGCCGGCTCTGGCACCGGAGTGCCACAAGTCAACCAGCTTCTCAAAATGCACAAGCAAATGGCGGGCATGATGAAAAAAATGGGTCGTAATGGTCGCAAAGGCATGATGAACGCGCTTGGTGGTCAAGGTGGCGGAATGGGTGGCGGAATGCCGCCCGGTGCAATGCAGAATTTGGGAGGTGGCGGTTTGCCGGGCCTTCCCGGGCCAGGCGGGGGATTACCCGGTCTGCCCAAAAAGAAATGAACCTGAATTAACTGAACAATTGCCAATTAAAGGAAAAACAAATGGCTGTTAAAATTCGTCTTGCCCGTGGTGGCACCAAGAAACGTCCATACTATCGCATCGTCATTGCCGATGTGCGCGCCCCCCGCGATGGCCGCTATATCGAAAAAATAGGTACCCATAACCCACTTCTACCCAAGGATCATGCTGATCGTATCCGTATTGATCTGGAACGCGCTAAATACTGGCTCGGTCAGGGCGCACAACCAACGGATCGCGTTGCGCGTTTTCTGGCCGCCGAGGGGCTGGTCAAATGGAAACATGGCAACAACCCCAACAAAGGCAAACCGCACGCCAAGGCGCTGGAACGCGCCGAAGAAAAAACTGAAAAAGACGCGGCAATAAAAGAAGCTGCTGAAGCGCCTAAGGAAGAGGCTCCTGCCGAGGAAGCCAAAGCTGAAGAAACAACTGAAAGCTAACCCGTCTTATGTAGTGTCCCCATCCTGAACATATCGAAGGATGGGGGAAACGGATTGTATGCCCAAGTCCGATCAAAAACCCGTACTTGTTGCCGCCATTGCCGGGGCTTTTGGTGTGAAGGGTGAGGTGCGCCTTAAATCCTTCACCGACGATCCGGCAGCGTGCCTTGCCTATGCGCCTTTTCTTGACAAGGACGGCAAGCAAATCCTTAGCATAAGATCATCAAGACGGATCAAGAATGGCTTCGCCGTGTTCGCCAATGAAATCACCACCCGTGAGGAAGCAGAGGCCGGTAAATCCACCAAGCTTTATGCAGCACGGGAACGCTTTGTCGACCTTGCTGAAGGTGATTATTACCAAACCGACCTTTTGGGACTAATGGTCAAGGACGCTGATGGTAAAAACCTTGGACAAATCAAGGCGGTGCTGAATTTTGGGGCTTCGGATTTGTTGGAAGTTTTTAACACCCCGGGTGTGTCCAAAAGCTGGACGATACCATTTACAAAGCACCATGTACCCGTAGTGGATATTGCTGGCGGCAAAGTGGTGTTGCACGAGGCTGAGGCCTTTATTTCGCCAGATGATACAGCGAATGAAGATGAGGGAACGCAATCATGAGCGCCCCCTTCACGGCAACAGTTTTAACCCTTTATCCAGACGCCTTCCCGGGCATTTTGGGGGTCTCTGTTATCGGGCGCGCCTTAACACATAAAAAATGGCAGCTTGAAACGCTGGACATTCGTGACTTTTCCCATCATAAGCACGCCTCCGTTGACGACACGCCTGCTGGCGGCGGCCCTGGTATGGTGCTGCGCCCGGATGTGGCAGCGACGGCAATTGACGCGGTTGCTCTTAACGGACGGCCGCTGGTTTATTTAAGCCCCAGGGGCAAGCCACTGACTCAGGCCATGGTGCGAACGTTCGCGACAGGCCCGGGTCTGGTATTGTTTTGCGGACGTTTTGAAGGCCTTGATGAACGGGTCATCGAAGCGCGCGAAATGGTAGAAGTAAGTGTTGGCGATTTCGTACTCGCTGGCGGGGAAGTAGCCGCGCAGGCCATGATAGAGGCCTGTGTCAGATTGCTTCCCGGTGTTTTGGGTGCGGCGGAATCGACTACAGAAGAGAGTTTCGAGGGTGGATTGCTCGAATATCCTCACTTCACGCGACCGCGTGTTTGGGAGGGGCGGGAAATTCCACCGGTGCTTTTATCTGGCGACCATGGTGCTGTGGCACAATGGCGACAAGAAGAGGCACAAAAAACAACCAGGGCACGTCGGCCTGATCTTTGGGACAGGGCGACGGGCAAGACCAAAAATAGCTCTAGGGAGAGTGAAGAATGAATGTCATTGAACAAATCGAAGCCGAAGAAGCAAAGCGCGTCATCGGTGAAAAAGACCATCCTGATTTTTCCGCTGGTGACACCCTGCGGGTTCAGGTGCACATCAAGGAAGGTGCGCGTGAGCGTCTTCAGGCCTTTGAGGGGGTTTGCATTGCCCGTTCTGGCGGTGGCATCCATGAAAGCTTCACCGTGCGTAAAATGTCCTTTGGTGAAGGCGTGGAACGGGTATTCCCGCTCTACTCTCCCAATGTGGAAAGCATTGAGGTCAAGCGCAAAGGCAAGGTGCGCCGCGCCAAGTTATATTATTTGCGTGGTCTGACCGGCAAAGCCGCCCGCATTACCGAACGCACCACTGGTCGCGGCATGGCCGAAGCCCGCGCCCGACGTTCCAAAAAAGGTAAAAAGAGCTAAGTGTGTTTCCACGTGGAACAAAAAAACCCCGGTTTGCGCCGGGGTTTTTTTGTGCTTCATACTCTGATCCTGATGTTTTGCTGGTCGTTAGGGAATGGCAACAATGCCTCGCAAGATTGAAATTGTTGAAGTTGGGCCGCGTGACGGCTTGCAAAATGACCCGACCTTGCTGGATACCGCCGTCAAGCTGGAGTTCATTGATCGGTTGATCGAGGCCGGTGTCAAACGCATGGAGGCGGCCAGTTTTGTGCATCCAAAACTGGTGCCGGCCATGGCCGATTCTGATACCATTATGGCGCGTGTGCCCCGTGATAACGATGTGCGCTATATCGGTTTGGCCCTGAACGAGCGGGGCTTGCGTCGGGCACTTGATGCCAAGTGTGATGAAATTAACTTCGTCATGGTTGCCAGCGCCGGGTTTGGCTTGCAAAACCAAAAAGCAACACCGGATGAGTCAGCCCGTTTGTTCGAGCGTATTGCAGTGTTGGCACACGATGAAGCTGTGCCGGTTTCTGTGACCATTTCGGTTGCCTTTGGCGACCCCTTTGATGGCGAAGTACCCATAAGCCGCGTGGCCGAACTGGCAGGACGAGCCGCCACGGCAGGGGCTAGCGAGATTGCCCTGGGTGATACTATAGGCGTGGCCGATCCGTGGGATGTGAGAGCGAGAATTGAGGCTGTCCGTGCCGCAGCACCGGGCGTGCCATTGCGGGTTCATTTTCACAATACGCGCAATACCGCCCTGGCTAACATCCATGCAGCCATAGAAGCCGGTGTAAGCATTATTGATGCCTCCTGCGGCGGTATTGGTGGCTGCCCCTTTGCCCCCGCCGCCACCGGCAATGTACCGAGCGAAGATGTGATCTACATGCTGGAGCGCGGCGGTTTTGAAACCGGCATCAATTTACAAAAAATGATTGAAACTGCACACTGGCTTGGTCGGGTTCTGGATCATGATGTGCCATCCCTGCTGGCCAAATCCGGGCCATTTCCTGTTTAACGAAAACGGTGGCGCAGACTGATAAACAGCGAGCGCAACATGACCGCGACGATAATGGGAATGGATAAAAGCCACGCACCAACCTTCTCCAGAGGCGAGTGTGAAAACCGGTAAAAGTATCGCGCCAGACCCACGGCCTTGTTCCAGTCCACGCGCAGACGATTGGCTTTGCTGGTCGAGCCATAATGCACCACTTCGGCAGTGGGTACGAACATCACCTCTCCGCCGGCCTGACGCACCCGGCGGCATAAATCCAGATCTTCAACGTGCAGAAAATAACGTTCATCAAATCCGCCAAGACATTCAAAATCTGCACGGTTTATAAGCATACAGGCCCCGCTCACCGCATGCACCGCTATGGACGTTTTTGGCACCTTTTGTTTTTCCTGGTGCATGTCAGCAAAGGCGGTGTGCACGTGCTCAAAGCGACCAAGACCGGTCATGCTGACCAGTGCCGACCACGGGGTTAACCGGCCTCGCCGGGCGCCACGCTGCTCAGTGCCATCCTTGTTCAAAAGCCGCGCCCCGACGACAGAACCTCGTCCAGATACCTCCAGCGTCTTTTGTAGTTCACCAAGGGTTCCTGTTTGTAAAACGGCGTCAGGATTGAGAAATAAAAACTGCGCAGCAGAGGTAGCTTTTGCACCCTTATTGCACGCTTTGGCAAAACCGATATTGCCTTGTCCGCGCAAAACAGTGACAGCACTATCTTTTTGCGCAAGCTCATCCATCCAGCGTCGAATGTTTAGCTCATTACCATTATCGACAATAATAATTTCATCGATCAAGGCACAGTCTTGCACGGACTTAATGCACTCTTTAAGCGTTGGACCAGTTTGATAGCTAACGATTATGGCACTGGTACTCATGAACGCGCCTTGAAATTGTGACCAGAACCGGTCAGCACACACAGGGCCGACACCCATGCTACACTGGCCCAGAGCCATTCCTGCCAGGCACCGTAAGTGAATGAAAAAAACACCAGAATGACTGCGGCACTACCGGCAATCGCAGCCCCCTGCATAGATGACAAGCCTCGCATTCCTGAAAGGCGTATACCAAAAATCGCAAGAGAAGCAGACAAAAGCAGTGCGCCAACCAACCCGGTTTCCAGCCAAACCTGCAAACCAACATTATGGGGGTGCTGCACAAGATAACTAAGGCTGAACCCGCGCAGTTCAAACTGATCTGCGGTAAAGCTGCGCGACGCACCAAGCCCCCAGCCGATAAGCGGGTGTTCATTGATAAGCGCGCCGGTATAGGGCCACATTTTAACTCGCCATTCCCAGGAAAACGGCAGGCCCACACCATCCAGCGGCGTAGCAAGCACAGGCATAATCATCGGCGCTAGCAAAACCATGATTAAAAACCCGACCGTGATGGTCAAAATCGTTGAACGAGGCCAGCGATAGCCAAAACCGAAAAATATACTCCCCATGAGAAGAGCCATCAGGCCGGCAAAAAGATGAAATTGCCAGGATATAATGGCAACCAGAAGCACCATCAAGATAGCAAAAATTTGTCCCCCGCGCCCGGGAAAATTTAATAACCACAATGCGGCCAGAGCAGGCGTAGCCATAACAATGGCGCTAATGCCTCGTGTCGCATCGCGCAGCATGTTTTCCCGCATGGCGCCTTCGGCAAAGAGCTGCGATATGATCCCGGTTGCGCCTTCCAGAACATAGGGCAGGATCATAGCAGCACCACTGAACAGCGCAGCATGTATTACGATCCGCCTTGCTTTGCCTTGAAGTGTATGAATGGCAAATGCGAACAGGGGATACAGGAATGCACCCATTACCATGAGTATGGCCTGGGCCGAGTGGTCATACGGTGACCAGATGGTGCTTACCCAGGCCCAGGCAATAAAAATCAGAAATGCTGAATGTGATAGATCAAGCGGGAATAATTGCCGTAAATAGCGCCAGGGTGGCAAGGCAATAATCGCGGCGGTAACAACCGCTGCAGCCACACCCAACGCCCCCACCATAACCGCCAGGGCAATCAAACCAAACCCGAAAGAGGCCGCCATGGGGCGTCGCCATCCTTCTTGCTGCCCCGGCTCTGGTTTTTGTTCTGGTGAGCCTCCTGACATATCAGGCAGACTTCATATCCGGCGGTATGGCCCGCACGGTCAAATCAGCAATTGCATCATCCAGACTTAATACCTGTTGATGCTTGCCGCCTTCGCCCAAAAACCGCAAGGCCAGCGTGCGATCCTCTGCCTCACGCCGACCAATAACGGCAATAACTGGCACTTTGGCATGGCTATGCTCGCGAACCTTATAATTGATTTTTTCATTGCGCAGATCCACCTTGACCCGCAAACCTGCGGCTTCAAGACAATCGGCAGCCTCCCGCGCATAATCATTAGAATCCGTTGTGATGGTGGTAACCACCACTTGCACCGGGGCCAGCCATAGCGGCATGTTACCGGCATAGTGCTCAATGAGAATACCTAAAAACCGCTCGAACGAGCCAAGAATGGCCCGGTGCAACATAACCGGACGGTGGCGCTCGCCATCCTCACCCACATAGGTCGCATCCAGACGTTCTGGCAGGTTGAAATCTGCCTGAATGGTTCCGGTTTGCCATTCGCGACCAATGGCGTCTTTAAGCACAAAGTCCAGCTTTGGCCCGTAAAACGCACCATCGCCCGGATTGTGAACCACCTCCAGGCCAGTGGCATCAGCGGCGGCTTTAAGCGAGGCCTCGGCCTTGTCCCAAACTTCATCAGAACCAACGCGGATATCTGGCCGATCGGCAAAACGCACCTGTACCTCGTAAAAGCCCAGGTCAGCATAAACCGATTGCAACAATGCGCAAAAGGCTTTCACTTCGTCGGTGATTTGGTCTTCACGGCAGAAAATATGTGCATCATCCTGCACAAAGGCGCGCACCCGCATCAGCCCATGCAATGCGCCAGACGGCTCATAGCGGTGGCAAGAACCAAACTCGGCAAGACGCAAAGGCAAATCGCGATAGGATTTTTGTCCATGATTGAATACCTGCACATGGCAGGGACAGTTCATGGGTTTGACCGCCAGCACCTTGTCTTCCTGATCGATGGAGGAAATGAACATATGTTCGCGGTATTTGTCCCAATGCCCGGAGGTTTCCCAAAACTTGCGATCCATCAATTGTGGCGTTTTGATCTCTGCATAGCCCGCTTTTTGCTGGCGACGGCGCATATAATCCTGCAAGGCGCGATAAAGCGCCCAGCCCCCCGGATGCCAGAAGACCTGACCTTGTGCCTCTTCCTGAAAATGAAATAAATCCAGCGCAGTGCCAAGTCGGCGGTGATCGCGTTTTTCTGCTTCTTCAAGGCGGGCCAGATAAGCCCGCAATTCCTTGGGGTTCGTCCATGCCGTGCCATAAATACGTTGTAATTGAGCCTTGGTAGAATCGCCGCGCCAATAGGCACCCGCCAGCTTCATCAACTTGAACGCTTTGGGTATCTTGCCGGTGGAGGGCAAGTGCGGCCCCAGGCACAGATCAACCCAATTGCCCTGGTGATAAAGCGTGATTTCCTCATCCACTGGTAAATCAGAGATCAGTTCAGCCTTATAAGTTTCGCCTTTTGCCTTAAAAAAAGCGATGGCCTCATCACGATCCCATACTTCGCGCTCAATAGGCTCATCGCGGTCAATGATCTCAGCCATTTTGGCTTCTATGATGGCAAAGTCTTCGGTCGAGAACGGCTCATCCCGGGCAAAGTCATAATAGAAGCCATCCTCGATCACCGGCCCGATGGTCACTTGTGTGCCGGGGAACAGCTCTTGCACAGCCTCGGCCAGCACATGGGCGGCATCATGACGGATCAGATCCAGGCCTTCCTCGTCCCGTGCCGTAATAATGCGGATTTTTCCGTTTTTGGTTATCACCCGCTTCAAATCACGCACTACACCATCAAGGGCAATGGCAAAGGCCTGTTTTGCCAGACCTGGCGAAATATCCATCGCCACATCATAACCGGTGATACCGTCGTCAAACTGACGGTGTGAACCGTCGGGAAATTCAAGATCAATCATACGCTTTATGCTCTTTACGGCTTGTCGTTATTGTGGATTGCACCTGACGCAGGGTCTTTGTCAAAAGAACGTTCGCGCCAGGACCAGTCTCCAAGTTTGCTTATGGCCCAAAACGGTGTTTTGTCCAACACTTCCGGCACCGGGTCAAACCCGTGTGAGCCAAAAGGGTGGCAGCGCAACAGCCGTGACAGGGTTAACCAGCCGCCGCGCCAGGCACCATGTTTGCGTAATGCCTCTATGCCATAGGTGGAACAGGTTGGTTCATGACGACAGCGCACCCCCATGGCCCCGAATACAGGACTTAACGTAACCTTGTAGATACGCAATATGCCAATAAGTATACATGTGGGTAGACGGTGCATGGCTAACTTTTGAGTGCGTCCTCATCAGGCATACCAACGGCATGAAACCCTGCATCTACGTGGATCACCTCGCCAGCCACCGAACGGCCAAGGTCTGAAAGCAGCCATAGTGCTGATCCGGCAACGCCTTCCATTGAAGTATCTTCTTTTAGCAAACTCCAGGCCTTGCCCGTGGAGAGCATACCGCGCCCCCCTGATATTCCCGCCATGGCAAGGGTACGCATGGGGCCAGCTGAAATGGCATTGACGCGAATACCCTTGGGGCCAAGGTCGCGGGCAATATAACGCGTGGAGGCCTCCAGTGCTGCCTTGGCTACGCCCATGACATTATAATTGGGTATCACCCGTTCTGACCCCAGATAGGTCATGGTAATCATCGCTCCACCGTCCGTCATTAACGGCGCGGCGCGATTTGCCGCCGCCACAAATGAGAACACCGAAATATCCATAGTCATGGCAAAATTATCGCGAGTCACATTTTCCACAAATGAGCCTTTTAGACCCTCGGCACCAGCAAAACCAATAGAGTGCACCAGAAAATCCAAGCCGCCCCATTGTTTTTTCACTTGTGCAAAGGCAGCGTCCATACTGGCATCATCAGAAACATCACAAGGCATAAAAATGCTGGCATCAACGCTTTCTGCCAAAGGGCGCACACGCTTTTCCAGTGCCTCACCCTGATAGGTAAAACCCAGCTCGGCACCTTGCGCATGAAGTTGCCGGGCAATGCCCCAGGCAATAGATTTTTTATTGGCCACCCCCATGATAAGGCCGCGCTTGCCACGCATCAGTTTGCCCTTGGGAAAGCCTGCCTTTACGTCATCACTCATGGGGTGTTCCTTATGTTATGACTGGTATCGGCTCATAATGATTGAGCCATTTGTTCCGCCAAATCCGAACGAATTGGACATGACGGTGTTAAGCTCGGCTTTGGTGGTTTTTGTAATAATGTTGCTGCCATCAATTTTCGGGTCAAGGTTTTCAACGTTAATCGATGGGGCGATAAACCCATCGCGCATCATCAGAAGACTATAAATAGCTTCTTGAGCACCGGCCCCACCCAAAGAGTGCCCGGTCATGGATTTGGTTGCAGACAAGGGCGGCATGTTATCACCAAAGACATCACGAATGGCCTGCATTTCCCGCACATCACCCACCGGCGTCGACGTGGCATGAGGGTTGATATAATCAATCGGCCCGGGCGCGGTTTCCATGGCCAGCTTCATGGCCCGCATGGCACCTTCACCGGATGGTTGCACCATGTCATAGCCGTCCGAGGTTGCACCATAGCCGGTCACTTCGGCATAAATTTTGGCTCCACGCGCCAAAGCGTGCGCGCGCTCTTCCATGACAACAACCCCGGCACCGCCAGCAATAACAAAGCCATCGCGATCCACGTCAAAGGCGCGGCTGGCGCGTGCCGGCGTATCGTTATACTTGCTCGACATGGCCCCCATGGCATCAAACAGTGTGGACATGCCCCAGAACAACTCCTCGCCGCCGCCCGCCACCATGACATCCTGCTTGTTCCATTGTATTTGTTCTGCCGCCGCGCCCATGCAATGCAGCGATGTAGTACAGGCCGACGAGATAGAATAACTCAAACCCTTGATCTTCAGCCCTGTGGCCAGGGTTGCTGAACCGGTGGAGCTCATGGCCTTGGGTACGGCAAACGGGCCAACACGTTTAACGCCTTTTTCCCGCGCAATATCAGCGGACTTGACCAGAATTTCAGCAGATGGGCCGCCTGAGCCGACAATCAGACCAGTACGCGGATTAGATATTTCATGACCTTCCAGCCCGGCATCTTTAATCGCCTGCTCTGCGGCAAGCCAGCACCATGCTGAACCATCGGCCATAAACCGTAATAATCGCTTGTCGATCAGTTCTTTCAAATTCAACTCTGGCGGCGGCGCAGCCACTTGTGAGCGAAAGCCCATTTCGGTAAAGACCGGAGCCGCTTTGACGCCGGATTTACCAGCTTGCAAGGATGCTGAAACCTCATCAACATCCAGGCCGATGCTGGAAATAATACCCATGCCTGTAATTACGACGCGCCGCATATTCTTGTCCTGTTATTTCCCGTCTGGTTGAAACAGACCAACCCTGAGGTCTTTGGCCTTATATATAACCTCGCCATCAGCTTGCATGATTGCGTCTGCAATTCCCAGCACCAAACGGCGGTTTATCACACGTTTGAGGTCAATGTGGTATTTGACCAGTTTAACATCAGGCGTGACCTGACCAGTAAATTTCACCTCGCCCACACCAAGGGCACGACCCCGGCCCGGCCCGCCAATCCAGCCCAGAAAGAAACCCACCAATTGCCACATGGCATCCAGACCCAGACAGCCCGGCATCACTGGATCATTCTCGAAATGACAAGGGAAAAACCAGAGGTCAGGACGGATATCAAGCTCTGCCTCAATAAACCCCTTGCCATGCTCGCCGCCCTCATCACTGATTGAGGTAATGCGGTCAAACATCAGCATGGGCGGGAGGGGCAATTGTGCATTGCCAGGCCCAAAAACGCTGCCATGACCAGAACGTATCAAGGCTTCATAGTCGAAGCTGCTATTGTTTTTCTTCATAAACGTCTAACCCGCAAAATGATTAAATATATTACTTTTTTACACACCAAATAGTCACGAAAATTTTACATGTCCTTCATGCCCTCTCGTATCACGGTCATTGTGGTCACTCAAGCAAGGCAAAGCTCATCTGGAAACAGCCGCAGAAACATCTGCACCCCAAAGCACATTTTTTTCTGCCCAGCCGCGTACATTTTCTTTTCTAACCTGACAGCGGCCATTCAAACACGGGCCTAATCGTAACAATGCATTCGGATCCGCATAGGCGATTACAATTTGATCCTGCCCCTCTGTGCGATAAATTGGCACAGGTTTATCAGCCACGACCATGACCATTGCCCGGGTTGAAAGCAGTGATTTATGCATCCATACTTTTTCGCCCGCCGGGTCTATGACCTGCCGCCAAAAAGGCGTTTCATCAACCACCAGCACAGGCAGACCTCGACGCCGGTATTCCCACAAAACCGGTTGTTTGTAAGATGGCCCACGACGCCCCCACACCTCGTCAGGCCTCAGACTGACAAAATAGGGAGGCTCGGTTTGCGTTGCGTCTTGTGCAGAAGGGTTACATGCAACAAGCAAGATAAGGATGCCAAAAATTGTAAATAGGAAGCCAATACGACGGATCGAAGATGATAGACTAAAATTTTGCACCTGAAAAAACACCCTTGCCTGGCTAATCGAATTGAATAAGTCTACTCACCATGAACACCAGAACCAAGGTAATTGTCACGCGGCGTCTGCCAGAACCGGTACAGGATCGCCTCTGCACTCTTTTTGACACACGCCTTAACTTGTCTGACAAGGCATTGTCCCATGACGAGTTGAAAAAGGCCGCATCACAGTGCCAGGTGCTGGCTCCCACTGTGACCGATCACATTGATGCCGATGTGATAGAGGCCGGTGCAGGACGCTTGAAACTGATTGCCAATTTTGGTGCCGGTGTGGATCATATCGATCTTGATGCTGCGAGCAGGGCCGGGATCACTATTACCAATACGCCAAGCGTCCTCACCAATGATACTGCGGATTTGACCATGGCGCTAATTTTGGCTGTGCCGCGCCGTCTGGCTGAAGGTTCCCGGGTCATGCGCGCCGGTGAGTTTGCTGGCTGGTCGCCAACCTGGATGATGGGCCACAGTATTGGGGACAAAAAACTGGGTATTGTTGGCATGGGGCGCATTGGTCAGGCAGTCGCCCGACGCGCCCGCGCTTTCGGGTTGGAAATTCATTATCATAATCGCAATCGCGTCAGTGCTGCTATAGAGGAAGAGCTGGGCGCGCTGTGGTGGAGCGATCTGGATACCATGTTGACCAACATGGATATTATTTCCGTCAATTGTCCGAAAACAAATCAAACACATCATTTGCTTTCGCGAGAACGCCTCTCGAAATTACCTCCTCATGCGTTTCTGGTTAACACCTCACGCGGTGATGTTATTGATGAAGCTGCGCTTGCTGATCTGCTGGAACAAGGTGCGCTGGCCGGGGCTGGACTTGATGTATACGAACATGAACCACAAGTAGAACCACGCCTGTTGGCGCTGGATAGCGTTGTGGCACTACCGCATATGGGGTCATCCACCATTGAAGCCCGTATCGCCATGGGTGAAACAATGATAATCAATATCAAGGAATACGAAGATGGCCACAAACCACCTGACCGGGTTATTGCTGAACTGACATAAATTTCACGGCTTTGTGAGGGCCACACGATCAAAAATATGCTAAAATCTTACCAAAGGGGAGATCATCATGAACACACCAATACTAAAAACCATCCTTGTCGGCACGGGTGTCTTGGCACTGGCCGTAATGTCTGCACAGGCTCAGGAAGACCGGTTTTCCAAAGTAAAAATCGAGGCCACCGATCTGGGCGGTGGGGTTTATATGATGACCGGCTCCGGCGGCAATTTGGGCCTTAGCACGGGTGCAGACGGTGCGTTTTTGATAGATGACCAGTTCGCGCCTCTCTCTGAAAAAATCAAGGCAAAAATTGCAACACTAAGCGAGACATCCGTACGGTTCTTGGTCAACACACACTGGCATGGCGACCATGCGGGCGGCAACGCAAACTTTGGCAAGGATGGTGCGATCATTGTTGCCCATAATAATGTCCGTAAACGGCTATCTACCGATCAGTTTATGAAAGCGTTTAACCGGGAGGTCAAAGCCGCGCCCGCCGCAGCATGGCCGGTCATTACCTTTGCTGATGAGATCAGTTTTTACCAAAACAGCCAAAGCATCCATATTTTCCATGTCAGCAATGCTCACACGGATGGCGATGCCATGATCTATTTTGAAAATGCTGATGTGTTGCATATGGGCGATGTGTTCTTTAACAAAATGTACCCCTATATCGACATCGGCAGTAATGGCTCAATCAATGGTGTAATCGCTGCGCAGGAACGTGCGCTGGCAATGATTACTGATGATACCAAAATCATTCCAGGCCATGGCCCATTGGCCAGCAAAGCTGATCTTGAAAGCACACTGGCTATGTTAAAAGCCGTCCGTACAACGGTGTTGAAAACCATTACCGAAGGCAAAAGTGCTGACGAGGCCGTGGCCGCAGACCCGCTTTTTGAATTTAATGAGCAATGGGGAAAAGGCTTCATCAATCCCGAACGCATGGTTCGCGGCGTTTATGCCGATCTTTCCGGGGGTTGAATACCGCACACAGGGCAAGCGGGGTCAGGGGGCAGCGCAAGTGTGCGGCACTGCGCTGTCATACCATCATAAACCATCAAACGCCCAAAGAGTGGCATACCGGCACCGGTGATAATTTTTATCGCCTCCAGCGCCATCATTGAACCGATTATGCCCGTCAGCGCCCCAATAACGCCAACGCTTTCGCAGGTGTCGCCCTCTTGTGGCAAGACAGGCACCAGACAGCGGTAACAGGCGGTCTTTCCCTTGTTTGAGTCAAAACAGGTCAACTGCCCATCAAAGCCGATAGCCGCACCGGAGATCAGTGACTTTGCGGCTTTGTGACATGCCACATTGATGGCAAACCGGGCGGTAAAATTATCTGTACCGTCAAGGATCAGGTCGTAAAGTTCAATAAGCCCGGCACTGTTTTCATCAAAACGGCCCTTATGGGCATTGATTGTTACATGGGGATTTAACCGCGTTAAGGTTGATACGGCAACGCTTGTTTTTGTCTGGCCTGTATCTTCGGTGCCAAAGAGTACCTGCCTTTGCAAATTGGACAAGGACACCACGTCATCATCCATAAGCCCCAGCGTGCCAACACCCGCAGCGGCAAGATAAAGCGCGGCTGACGCACCCAGACCTCCGGCACCAATGACGAGAACTTTGGCGGCTTTCAGTTTTTGCTGACCTGGGCCACCTATGTCTTTTAGCACCAGATGACGCGCATAGCGCTCAACTTCCTGAGGCGTTAACCCTGTCACGACGTGGCAAAGCTTAAATAAGCCAAGGCACGTTGGCGCGCCGCTGCCAAACCTTCGGTTTCAATGAGGTCAAGAATTTCTCTGGCCCGCGCTATCATGGCATTATCATAAGAAATTCCTTTTGCAGCAGAGCGACTGACCTGTTGCAACGCGGCTATGGCCGTCTCTTCAAGACCTTCCTTGCAAATCAGCAAAGCCATACCGCACTGTGTTCCCATGCCTGCATCATAATTTTTACTTTTCATTGCAAGAGCGCAAGCCTCAATACCCTCTTCCAGATTGGCACCGGTGACCCGGGCACCAAATTTGCCGCCGCGCCTGATGATCTCCAAATGCCACATACCAAGCATAGTCTGCGCCCAGGCCGATTCCGGCTCTATAGCCATAGCCACATCAATATGCTTGCGACTTTTACTAGCCATGCCTTTACGAAAACTTTTCATCTTGCTCATGCCGCGCGCCAATATGCCAAGAGCGGCCACCTTCATGAGATGGGCTTCGGTATTTTGCGAATCCAGCGCCATAGCTTTTTCTGCATTGGCCAGTGCCGCCCTGGCATCTTGTTTGCGATTTTCACTGCGACCCAAATCGATCAATGCCAATTGTGCGCGGGCAGCAAGCACCAGAGATTTTGCCGTTGCTTCCGCCTCGCCCAGGGCAATGGCCTCATGATAGGCTCCGTCCGCGTAGGCAGATGCAGTATTGGCACCAGCCTGACCACCTAGCCCGGCAAATATAAGCGTTAAAAACAAACCGAATACCTTCATAACCTATGTTTAGCAAAATCAGCTTCAAACGGATAGAGAAAAAGTTTGCAATCCTGATCGACAAGAGCAGGTGCATCGGGGTAATTTCTATTTATGAGTCTTTTGCAAACCATTGTCGTATCTATGCAGACCGAAGAATTAGCTGAGTTTGCCGATAAAGGGCAGACACTATTACGCAAAGCTCTTGACTGGGCGCAAGGTACGTTGGTCAGTATTGACATGGCGGTGCAGACAGGAGCATTGCTGGCGGCTCTGGTGATCGCCCTTGTTCTCACGCCTTATATTAAGGCATTGGCCTCACACCTAGGTGAGCACGATGTCGTAAAGCGGTTTTTAGCACCATTAGGCGTCTATTTATCACCCTTGACCAAAGCCATGCTTCTGCTCATCGCTTTATTGGCCGCACAATATGCCTTGCAATTATCGGATCGCCCGTTTGCCCTTGTGCGCACAGGGGTATCACTGACCACAGCATGGGTGGTAATCCGGCTGATTTCCAATCTCATTGCCGAGCCATTTTGGGCCAGAACCGCCGCCAATTTCGCCTGGGCGCTGGCGGCGCTTAACATTTTTGGCCTTTTGGGGCCGGTGATCGCTTTTCTTGGAACGCCCCTTGGTTTCAAAATCGGTGTGAAGGATTTCTCCGCATTGCTGGTGCTCAATGGCATGGTGTTGGCAATTGTTCTTTTGTGGCTGGCCAGCTGGTTATCCAGGGTGTTGCGCCAACGCATCAACACTTTGCCAAGCATGACGCCCTCTATCCAGCTTTTGCTGTCCAAGGCCGTGCAGGTAACTCTTCTTACGGTGGCGGTACTAATCGCCCTGACCTCCATGGGGTTTGATCTTTCATCCCTTGCCATTATCGGCGGCGCGCTCAGCTTTGGTATTGGCTTTGGTTTACAGCGTATTTTTGCCAATCTCATATCCGGGGTGATCCTTCTGGTGGATCGCTCCATAAAGCCCGGTGATGTGATTGAGGTCGATGACACTTATGGTAAAATAGGCTCGCTGGGTTTGCGCTATACTTCGGTCATTACCCGCGACCGCAAGGAACACCTCATTCCCAATGAAAGCTTTGTCACCGGCAAGGTTGTTAACTGGTCATATTCGGCACCGGAAGTACGGGTGAAACGCCCGGTCGGCATTGCTTATGGCGCAGATGTACCCAAAGCAATCGCCTTGGCCATTGAGAGCATGAATACTATTCCGCGTGTCTTGAAGTCGCCAAAACCGGCCTGCCTTCTCAAGGGTTTTGGCGATAATTCAGTCGACCTTGAATTACGTTTCTGGATACGTGATGCCGAAAATGGTGTGAGCAATATATCGTCCGAGGTTTTACTGAAAATCTGGGATTGCTTTAATGAAAACGGTATCGAATTCCCGTTCCCGCAGCGTGATGTGCACTTGTCTTCTGACGCAGCCTTTCGGGTAAAAATTGACAAATAAAACATATAACAAAGATGTTCAAACTGGTTTACGTAATTTTCGCTCAAGCACCCGGGCCGGGTGCAAGCTTTCCGCAACACTGCGCTCCAGCGGAGATGGCTCGCCCAAAACTTCTGCTGTTATGGCCTCACCGAGTATGGGCGCAAGGGCAAAACCGCGTGATCCAAGCCCCATAAGCACAAACAGATTTTCCTGCAAAGAGGCACGCCCCGCCTTTGGATCAAGAAACCCGTGTTGCAGTGCATGAAACCGGGCTTGAAAGTCATGTGGATCAACCATTGCCCCCACATAGGGCATTTGATCGGGTGTCGCCGCCCGTATGGAAACCCGACCTGACAGTGAAGACATATCAATCCTGTTGGCTAAATCTGGCGCAAATTCACTTAACGCATTAATGTTGCTGGCGTGGTCTTTTGCTTGAGAGCGCAGATCAACATCGTCCATTTTTTCAATTGGCTCATAAGTTGCGCCAGTGAGCAAGTGCCCGCCCGCAAGGCCCAGGGCATACCCGTCCGCCAACACCGCCGGGCCATCATACGGCGGTGAAATATCAGCAATGGTAATCTGCCCTTTCAGGTATCGAAAATCCAGCCCGCCGGTTTGTTGCAACCCACCAGACCCAAGCGCCATCACCGCCATTGACGCGCTGGCAATCGGGTTTTGTTTTTCATCAAACGCTACCCATAAACCATCTTTGCGCTCCAGCGAGGTAACCGGCACCTCGATCTGGGTTGCCCCTTTTGTCATGGCCGCAATAGCTTTATCTGGAACAACCACACCGGCACATGGCATCTGTAAACCAGCACCATCTTTGGTTATAAACATCTCGTTTCCTGGAAGAGCACGGGCCTTCACCAAACGGGTGAATTTTTGATGATCCGAAGCGTGGGCTGGCAACCGAACAAGGCCGCAAGGGTTCCAGATACCGGGGCCAAGGGCAGCATAGGTTGCAACAGCATGATGAAAGGCGGTGCGGAAAAATCGCGCGGGCGGTGCATCTTCCAAATCCAGCCTGGGTGAAACCAGTGCCGCCGGGTTGCCACTAGCCTCATCACCAAGGCCGGCTTTGCTGATTTGTGTAACTTTAAGGCCCCGCCGCAAAAACCCATGGACGACACTGGCTCCGGCAATGCCGCCGCCAAGCACAAGGATGGGTTTAGAAGCTGGCTTTGCGTATGCGTGGGGACGGCTTTGTCGCCGAAGGCTGGTCAATTCCGGCCCTTTATATACAGCTTCCAAACGCTCACGTTTACGCCCAAATCCGGGTTCTTTGCTAACCAGAAATCCAGCCTCTGTTAAACCACGCCGGACACTACCTGCAACACTAAATGTGGCAAGGCGCGTACCGTTATGGCTCAAGCGGGCAAGGTGAGAGAATACATCTGCTGACCACATTGCAGCGTTGCGGGACGGTGCAAACCCATCCAGAAACCAGGCGTGCGCAGACATTTCCATTTGCGGCAACGCCTCATCAACACCCATAAAATACAGTGTCAACGTTACGCCATCCCCGTCAAAGAAAAGACGGTGAACGCCCTTGATCGCAGACGACCATTGAGTGCGTAGCTTTTGTGATAGATTTTTAAGGACAGGAAAAGCCTTATGGGCGCGTTGCAGTTGGTTTTGGTCAAACGGCGCACCCTCAACAGAAACAAAATGCAACCGCGCGCCACTGGAACGTGTACGCCGCCATAAGTCCCAAGTGTTGAGAAAATTTAATCCTGTGCCAAATCCCAATTCACCGATGGTAAATTGTTTGCGTGTTTCCCATGCTTTGGGCAAATGGCAGCCCGCCAGAAAAACAGCACGGGATTCTGCCAGACCATCACCATCGGAAAAATAACCATCATCATGGTCGAGATTGCGCGGTACACCCACGTCAGACCAACCAAGACGGGGGGCAGGCAAACCAAAATTAAGGGTTAATGCGCGTTTGCTCATACATCATCGCCCATTTGAGACGGTTTTTATAAACCTCAAACCTGACGGATCATATTTTAATCCGGTTCACCCTCGCCCTCACCGGCCTCACCTTCACCTTCACCAGCTTCGCCTTCTGCCTCATGACCCTCATCTTCGTGGCCTTCACCCTCTTCGGGATCACCCTTCTCTTCTGCCCCACCTTCAGTTGCCGATTCCACCCCTACAGCCGTCGCACCAGCTGTTGCCGATGCCACTCCTGACATATTGCCAGCACCAGAGACCGGTTCGACCTCTTGCGCGGGCTGCGCTGTGTTTTCGTTATCTGGATCGGGTGTATCAGTAGTTTCTGACATACAGGCGCTCAAGGCCAAAACGGCAAATCCACCCAAGACTGTATTTCTCAACGACATTTTCATACCCCAAAGTCAATAATGATTGGTACTATAGGATAAAACCCTCTGATTGTCGCACCTTTTTTGAAACCCATGGTCAGATTAAAGTAACGTTTACGCTGCTTCGACATTTTCCAACGCATCTTCAAGCTCGGCAAAACTGGGTTGTGCTGAGCTGGGAACAATGCCGCGCCCCATTTCAATCGAAATTTGCGCTGCATTGCCGTGCAAATGCGCCACCAGAACCGCCTGAATGATTTTGTAAAACGTGCTTTCTTCATCCACAACCTGTTGTAGGCGCGCAGACATTGGCCCGACAAACCCGTAGGCGATAAACACGCCCAGAAAGGTGCCAACCAGGGCCGAACCAATCATTTTGCCCAGATATTCGGGCGGCTCAGTAATTGCGCCCATGGTTTTAATAATCCCCAAAACCGCCGCAACAATACCTAGAGCCGGCAAACCGTCCGCCATATTTTGCAAGGCGTGGGCGGGGTTAGAGGCGTCATGATGGTGTTTTTCCAGCTGCGCTTCCATGTTGTCTTCAACCTGGTGCGGATCTTCCAGATTCATGGTCATCATCCGCAAGGTGTCGCAGATAAAATCTGTAGCAAAATGGTCTTTAAGTATTTTCGGATAAAGCGTGAAAATGGAGCTTTCACCCGGGTTTTCAATGTGGGTTTCCAGAGCAATAACACCTTTGGTTTTCATGGTTTTGGTCAATGTGAAAAGCAGAGCCAGAAGATCGGCATAATCCTGCTTTTTCCACTTTGGCCCGGCCATCAATTTGCCTATGCCAGCGGCAACGCCCTTGATTGTCTTGCCATTATTACCAATGAGAAGCGCGCCCAGGGCCGCACCGCAAATTATCATCATTTCATATGGTGCCGAATGTAAGATCGGCTCAAGATGCCCGCCCGCAAGCAGAAATCCGCCAAAAACCATAACGAAAACAACAACTATACCAATGATCTGAAACATCAGCTCACCCCACCTGTTCAATATTTTCAACCCATTTGGGCCGTTTCGGTTGTCCCGAATTGAGACCATTATGACTTGGAATACTTAATGCACCGTTGCTAATGCAGTTAGTTTTTGCGTTTCATTGCGGGACGGCACGTTCAATGATAAAAGGTAGAGCAGGGTCGATATCGGCAAAAGCGAGGGACAGTGTAAGCTTTTTAAGATTACGAACCAGGAGTTTGAGTATGTTAAAATGGACAACAACCGGTCTAGTGATCGTGTTGAGTTTACCTGTTGCCGCCTTGGCAGCACCTGATTGCAATGCGCCCACCAAACCGGCAATGCCACAAAATGGTGCTGTTATTAGCGCCCAGGATCTGGATGCCGCCGCGGACAAGGTTACTGCCTATTCCAGGGCATCAAGAGATTATCAGGGTTGTCTGGATGAAGTTATCACTACACCAGGAAAATATTCTCGGGATGAGTGGCGGGCGGCACTAAAGGCCTATAATGCTGCTGCACCTAGCGTTGAAGAGGTGTGGAGTTCGTATAAAAAGCTCTCTGATGACTGGGTTTCAGCTCATCTGGTTACGGCGCAAGACGCCGAAAACTGATTTACCACACCTTGATTGTATAGCTTAAAATGAGGACAGATGTAATGAAACCACATCATATTTTTTTCGCAAGCGTGGCGCTTGCTGCCTTTGCAGTGCCCGGTGTTACCGAGACAACGAATGACGGGTATCGCCCGCAAAATGATGCACAGCGTAATTATAAAGCCTGTAAGCTGGAGGCCATTACCAAAGGCCTGCAAACGGTGGTGCCGTTTTGCGGCGCTTTGCCCGAACGGCCAAAGTTTCCATCCTATGATGAAGCCTGGAACCGTACCTCAAAAACTGAACTTGATGTTTATGCGCAATCCCTGTCGCACTTTGAAGCCGATGTCACCCGTTACCAAACCTGCATCACTAACCGGGTGATGGCCGATGGTTCCTTGCCAACAAGAACTTTGGATTATGCTGCTTGTGCAGACCAGGGTGCTGTCGACCAATTGGCGCAATCAACCGAGGAATGGGGCATGTCCTGTATGGCTTTTAACGACTCCCAGGTGGACGGTAAAACTTACACAAAGTCTTGTTTTCCCGCGCAGTGATTTTTTGACAACCTTTGATCGTGCTGCCATCAGGTAAACAGTTTTTACTTGTTGTAAGTCGGATTTACCGTGAATCATCCTGATCGCAGCCATGCGTTTCGTTTGTTGTTTTTGGCGCTCTTTGTTATGGGTGCCAGCAATTCCATGCTTTTTGTTATCCTGCCCATGGTGACACGGGCGATGGGCACCGGCGAAATTTATGTTGGACTTATATTTGCTGGTTCATCTGTTTTTTATATGGGCTTTAGCCCTTTTTGGGGAAGCCTGAGCGATCAGAAAGGCCGAAGGCCTGTTTTGCTGACAGGCCTTGCCGGCAATACACTTTCACTTGCCGCTATTGCAATGGTTGCCGGTTTGGCGCTCTCTGGTATATTGCTACCATTAGTGGCAATGGGGTTTTTTGCTGCTGCACGAATGATTTACGGCGCAATTGGTTCAGCCATTCAACCTGCCGCGCAGGCCTATATTGCAGATCGTACCAGTCTTGGTGAACGCACACGCCTGATGTCCTCTCTAACAGCTGGCGCGGGGCTTGGCACCGCCTTCGGCCCACCATTGGCCGCCTGGGCGGGCAGTATGTTTGGTGTTGAAGGTTTTGTTTTTGCACTGGCTGGACTTTCTTTTGCGGCCTTTGTGTTGATTGCCATTGGATTGCCTGAATACCGGATACCCGTTCCGCACACTCAAAAATCACGGCATCTTTTACGGTTGGCTCGTGATCGTCGTCTATGGCCATTTTTACTGGTTGGTGTTGGCGGCTGGACGGCACAAGGCGTATTTTTACAAACCTTGTTATTTTACCTGCTCGATCAGGCACATTTGGGTGTGGAGCGAGCGGCGCTGGTTTCCGGTACGATCTTTGCCAGTGGTGCCGTATTGGTGTTCGGAGCGCAATTTGTGTTAATCCCGGTATTAAACCTGCGCCCACGCGTCTTAATGGTGGCGGGTGTGATCCTGACTGGTTCTGGGGCCATATCTATGGCGTTAAGCACAGATGCCATAACCATCGCGTTGTCTTTTCTTCTTACCTCTTTGGGTTTTGGTCTGGCCCGTCCCGGCATGATTAGCGGCGCGTCTCTAAGCGTAGAACCTGAAGAACAAGGCACTGCCGCTGGACTGGCATCGGCAACCGCCGGGGCGGGGTTTTTTCTGGCACCGTTTACCGGCCTTGCGCTTTACCAGTTTGTCAGTCCAATGGCCGCCTATAGTGTCCTGGCCACGTTAATGGCTCTGCTCGCCGGCCTCACCATCAGTAACAGACGCATCCGTGAGGTTGGTTAATGCCATAAGCCGATCCAATACGGCGCGATCCAGAAACCCGTCCGCCACCAGATCATTGGCAACCTGAAAAGCACGCAAGGCACGGCGGGTGTTGGGGCCAGAAATGCCGTCCGGCTTACCGGCATCAAAACCAGCGCGGCCAAGCGCGCTTTGCAAGGCTTTGATCTCGGTTCGTGATAATACACCGGTGCTTGACGGCCAGGGCGTGCGCACCATCGCTCCACCAGCCAAAACATCCGACAATAAACCAACGCCCAGTGCATAGGCGGTAGAGTTGTTATAACGCTTGAAGACATGAAAGTTTTTTGACACCAGAAAGGCCGGGCCTTTATGCCCGGCGGGCAGGATCAGCCAGGCCGGGCGGCTTTGTTCCGCCATTGTCCAGATCGCATGATCGGCACGCACGGCACCGCGCACACTCCACGACCCAATGCTCAATACCGTGTCTTCGGCCAGCTCGTAAGCAAAACCCTTGGGCAGTTCGACCTCAACACCCCAGTCTTCGCCTGCACGCCAGCCATGCCTGGCAAGATAATAGGCCGTAGACGCCAGAGCGTCTGCACGGGAAGCCCAAATGTCCTTGCGCCCATCGCCATCCCAGTCCACAGCATAATCGAGATAAGATGTGGGCAAAAACTGTGTTTGGCCCATGGCACCGGCCCAGGCACCTTTCATCTCGTCCCGGTTGGCATGGCCCTCCGATAAAATGCGTAAAACCGCAAACAGCTCACCTTCGGCCCAGCTTTGGCGTCGGCCGTCATGAGCCAGCGTCGCCAAAGAGCGCACCACATCAAAATTACCCTGGATATGACCATAAGCACTTTCCAGCCCCCAGACAGCACTTAAAACCTGCGCCGGGACATGATAATGAGCGGCGATTTCATCAAATAGCGCCGCATTGGTGTTTATAGCATCGCGCCCGCCTCTGATACGCGCCCCGGAAAGCACGCCTTCAAGATAATCCGCCATCGTGAGAGTGAATTCCGGCTGGTGGCCATCGCGCTCCAGCACCGCAGGGTCAGATGTCAGGCCTTCAAAAGTGCGTGTTACCAGATCGGCAGCAAACCCGCGAGCAATCGCACGGGCTTCAAAATCAGTGCGCCAGTCTGAAAAACTTGTTTCCTGATTTTCAGCGTAAACAGCTGTACTAAAAATCAAACAGACAAAAGTGAGAAAAAATCTCATGGACGCATACCGTTACCAACAACACCAAAGTTGGAATTATCCGCAATTTCCAATATCATTTTGCGCAATACCGCTTTTTTGAAATCATCAAAATCATGAGCCGGAATAACAAATGCCCCCGGCCCAGCGATTACCTGATTGCGATAATAATTGTCGATCTGCACCTCAACACGTGGCCGCCACGGATCCTGTTTTGCAGAAATAATAGGAAGACCGTTAATGACAATATCACGCTCTGCTGCCCGCAGACGCGCTGTTTCCAGTGATGCGCCCTGATTTTGTGGCCCGTCCCCTGATATGTCTATCACCCGGCGAAGGCCATCGGCGTTGTTTTGCTCGAACAATACAAGCGCCCGCTCAACCATACTGCCTATGGCCGTGTAATGACCCTGCACGAAAGGTGCGTCCCGGACTTTACTGGCAAAGGCATCCGCATCTTTTGGGCCGCTGATGATTGTCCAGGGGGCGACGATGCGTTGCATCGAACTGTCCGCCCATTCCACATAGGTAACGGCGATGCGCCCGTGCGGGCCTGAGCTTATCGCATCGACAACCTCTTCGCTTTGCAAGGCGGCCACATAACCATCGCGTTGTTTACGGGCTTCGCTCTCATCCACAGAAAAGGATATGTCTACAGCCAGAACAAGCTCCAGATCGACCGCCTCACGGGCTTGTGCCTGGGAAACCATTACGATGAAAATAATAGCTAGGGTCTGAACCCAATTCGATTGCCCATTCTGCGCTCGTGCATTTGCGTTCTGAACAGGAGGAAGGGGGCAGGAAATGTGGTGCATTTTCAACACCTTTCGACACATTCAGGACGAAAATTCATCGCGCCCTTCAGGGT
>JAJFFQ010000024.1 GCA_021776565.1 Robiginitomaculum sp.
AAATTCATCGCGCCCTTCAGGGTTTGGCGAAAAAGGCCAATCTGCGGCGTAAATTTTCCTTGAATAGGGATAAACCTGTCCTTCGTCGAATTTACTGGCATCTTAACCTTCCTCGCCAAACAGAATTGCGTAATCCAATTGGGTTCAGACCCTAGTATGTTGGTGATATATGTTTTCATTTGCCAAGCATGACCGGGTTTTACAGGCAAATCAATTTACAGATAATTTTGTTGACATAAAAGCACTCAGGAAATACGTTCCGCGCCTTGATGAAACCCGCCCGCCTTGGTGCGGGGTTTTTATATGAAACATAGTCCGATGAAAGTCAGAAGTTCGCTTAAATCTTTGAAAAACCGTCATCGCGATTGCAAGGTTGTGCGCCGTAAGGGCCGTGTCTATGTGATTAACAAGACTGACCCGCGTTTCAAAGCCCGCCAAGGTTAATACTGTTTAACGATAAACCCCAGGGTCAGGCCTCATTACTATCATACAATTCTGTCTGTCATATCAGTATAAGATGCAAGCAAAGTGGACGATGGACCGGTTTATCCCTATTCAAGGACAGTTTGCGATGCAGATTGTACTGAGATGACATACCGTAACGGCAATGCATGTTTTGTGCCTGAATACGTCGAAAGGCTTTGAAAATGAACCACATTTCCTGCACCCTTTCTCCTGTTCAGTCAAAAAACCTGCTCTTGCAGAATGGATGATATTAAGGGGCTGGCCTAGCTTTCACGCCCGTATTTACAGGTTTTCATTTTTTTCAACACCTGATCCATTTGCGTATCGGTCAAGGTTTTTGGCGTGCCAATTTGCAAGGCACCCCAATACTGGTGCGCCAGTGTTTCCACCTCGCGCGCCAGCCACAATGCCTTATCCAGGCTGGCGCCACAGGCAATCATACCGTGATGAGCCATCAGGCAGGCAAACCGTTCATCAAGGGCTTCAAGCACATAATCACTAAGCTCCTGCGAGCCAAAAGTTGCATACGGGCAGCAACGAATATCCTTCCCGCCAGCCACCGTCACCATATAATGCACTGCCGGTATGGGTTTTGCCAACAGCGCCAGCATGGTGGCGTAAGTAGCGTGGGTGTGAACCACAGCGTTTATGTCTGGCCGGGCCGCCAAAATATCACGGTGAAAGCGCCATTCACTTGACGGAGTATGCAGCCCTTGCGCCGTGCCACCCATATGCAGAAGTACGATGTCTTCTGGTTTCATCTGATCGTAGGGCATAGCCGAAGGCGTTATCAGCAAACCATCGCCAAAACGCACGCTCACATTACCCGCCATACCCTGGTTAAGCCCCGATGCGTTCATGGCAAGACAAGTTTTTATAATAGTAGATCGTAAGCCTTGTTCATTCATAACAACTACCAGTTTGCCCCGCTCAACATACCACCATCAACAACTATATTACTGCCGCTTACCCAAGCACTCATGGGTGAGACGAGATAAAGCACCGCCATAGCCACATCTTCGGGCTTGCCTAATCGGCCAAGAGGTGCCGATGCCTTCCAGCGCGCCACGCCTTCGGGCCAGTCTTCATCCAGCCTCGGGCGGGTAATCAGACCGGGCGATATTGCATTTACACGAATACCTTGCGAACCATATTCCAGTGCCGCCCCGCGAGTGAATTGCAGCAAAGCCGCCTTGGCACTGGCATAATGGGCATGACCTGCCGCCGGGGCCAATCCTTCGATAGAGGCAATGTTGACGATTGCGCCGGGTGTTTTACCCGCAATCAATGATGCACATACAGCCTGGGTCAGGGCAAAGGCGCTATCCAGCGTTGCGGCAAACATGGCGCGCCAGTCATCAAGGCTTAACGATTGCAGCGCCTTTACATCCTGCCGGGCGGCATTATTGACCAGAATATCCGGTATGAACCCTGCCTTGCTTGCTCTCTCAACAAGGTTTGTTGCCATGCCCGGCGCGCTTAAGTCACAGGACAAGATCAGTGCTTGGCCTCCATTGTCGCGTATCTCTTTGGCAAGAATTTCTACCATATCAATGTTGTTAAAAGCATGCAGAACTGTTTTTGCGCCCACCTCTGCCAACCTTAGGGCAATGCTTTGCCCGATGCCGCCACTGGCCCCAGAGATAAGAGCGGTATGACCGGAAAGGTCGAGAAATGTGTCAGGTTTCATATTCATAGCAGTGCGCCTAATTGTCATATTTGACCTTGGCGGGCAAATCCCGATAAAGCTTTATCTCATGAATAAAACACAATCTGCAAAAATATTTCATACGAACAATCAGGAATTCTGGACTGATGAGCGTTGTTACATTTCTGAACTAGTCAATGATAATGCCTGCCCTGATGTTTCGTTGGCGCTGGGGCGTGTTGAACCCGGCGTAAGTACGCAATTGCATACCATTGGCGTAGAAGAAATTTACACAGTAAAGCGTGGGTTTGGGCAAATTGAAATTGATGGCAAATGTCTGGATATAAGCCCGGGGGATAGTGTGTGCATTGCTCCCGACCAGAGGCAACGCATCACTAACACAGGAAAAGCAGACCTCATTTTTTACCTTTTATGTCGCCCACGCTTTGTTCCTGAAACCTATAAAAATCTGGAAAACTCATCATGAAGGTCAACGGCACGCCCATGCGCACCATCTGGCTCAACGATGATGGCTGGTCCGTGGACATTATCGATCAGACCATATTTCCGTTTTCCTTTGAAACCCTGACCTTGCGTAATGTTTCCGATTGCGCGCGGGCCATTGCGCAAATGTATGTGCGCGGCGCACCCCTGATTGGTGCGACGGCAGGTTATGGCATGGCATTAGCCATGCGCGAGGATGCCACAGATGCCGGATTATCACACGCATATGACACCCTTTTGTCCACACGGCCAACGGCGATCAATCTCAAATGGGCACTGGATCGTTTCAACACGGTGTTAGCGCCTTTGGCGCCAGATGGTCGTATGCGCCGCGCTTACCGGGAAGCAACCCTGCTGTGCGACGAGGATGTGGCGGTTAATAGTGCCATTGGCAATCATGGCCTTGCGCTCATTGAGAGCATTGCCAAAACCAAAGCACCCGGCGAGGCGATCAATATCCTCACCCATTGCAATGCCGGTTGGTTAGCCACAGTGGACTGGGGTACCGCGACAGCACCGATTTACAAGGCACATGATAAAGGGGTAAACGTGCATGTGTGGGTGGATGAAACCCGGCCACGCAATCAGGGTAATTCACTAACCGCATGGGAACTGGGCCAGCATGGCGTTCCCCACCATGTCATTGTTGATAATGCCGGTGGACATTTGATGCAACACGGGCGTGTTGATCTGGTGCTGACCGGCACGGATCGTACCTCGGCCAATGGTGATGTTTGCAATAAAATCGGCACGTATCTGAAAGCCCTTGCCGCCCGTGATAATGACATTCCGTTTTATGTGGCCTTGCCATCTTCAACCATTGATTTTTCGCTGCATGATGGAATTGCCAATATCCCCATCGAGGAACGCTGCGGCACCGAGGTTTCTCACGTTTTAGGTCGGACAGAGGATGGCATCGTGCAACGCATGCAGCTTACTCCGGATGGCTCACCTCTGGCCAACCCCGCCTTTGATGTAACGCCCGCACGATTGGTTACAGGCCTCATTACCGAACGCGGGATTGCCAAAGCCAGCACCAATGCCTTGGCTGCGCTTTTTCCGATGCGGGCTGGCAATACGGCCTGATGGGTCGTAAACTAAGACCATGACACGATGGCTTGCTCTTATGGCGCTGGTTTTTCTGGCCAATCCTGCACCCGCCGATGAGGCTGGGTCATCCGCTTTGGATGCGCTATTGTCACAACTGACACAATCACCCAGCGAAGCTGAAGCTGAACAAATCGGCGAGGAAATATGGGCAATTTTCTTTGATTCAGGCAGCCCCACGGTGGATTTATTGCTCCAGCGAGGCATTAGCGCAGAAAAACAGGGGATGACCGACCTTGCCAGTGACTTTTTTGGTGATGTGGTCGAATTTGCCCCACAATTTGCCGAAGGCTATAATCGCCGCGCCGGGCTGGAGTTTAAACGCGGCAAATATGATGCTGCTCTGGAAGACCTGAACAAGGCGCTGGAATTACAACCCCGTCATTTTGGTGCGCTCACCGGCCTTGGTCTGGTGCTTGAGCGTCTGGGTGCCGAGGCGGCTGCGTATCAGGCCTATTCAGATGCCCTTGCCATCAACCCGTTTGAGCAAACCGCCAAAGCCGGCGCAGCACGCCTTGCCTCTGCGGTTAAAGGTCGTTCGCTTTAGAGCAAACCTAACCCAGATATGGCCTTAAATTATTGATATCATAGCCAGCACTGGCAGCAGCGTTAATGATAGTCTCTGCCTCCATCTTACCGGCTTGAGACAGCGCCCAGACCGTGGCGGCACGAGCACCCGCATGACAATATGCCAGTATTGGCCCAGGTGCGGTCGCCTGAACCTGTGTCAGTTCCTCGATTTGGCCGGACTGCAAACCACTATGTCGAATGGCAATATGGTGATAGGCAAGGCCGTGAATCTTTGTTTCAGCCTCTATATCTGTGCCTTTTGGCTGGCCCCAATTTTCCCCGTCGGGGCGGTTGTTAATAATGGTTTTATAACCTCTGGCTGCCGCCAGCGCGACATCAGCAGGTCGAATTTGCGGTGAAACGGCGTAAATTTCTGTAAGGGGGCGAATTTTCATTCCCATAATTGTCTATCCTGAAGCACTTCCGGTGATTTTAGGCTCTTTGCTCATGACATTCTCATATTTTCTTCGCTTTTTTTGCAGCCACAAGCTAGGGTCTGACTCTAAACATCCAACGGGAGTTGGCAGTTACACATGAGTAAACGCTAATATGACTAGCATAGCACTAGAAGAAATGCAGAATAACGTTGGCAGGGCTTCGGCCTTGTTGCAAGCCATGAGCAACCCCAAGCGGTTGATGGTCTTGTGTATTCTGGCCGAAGGAGAGTGCTCTGTCGGGGCATTGGCCGAACGGGTTGAGCTGAGCCAGTCAGCATTATCACAACATTTGGCCCGACTGCGCGAAGATGGATTTGTGAAAACCCGGCGCGAAGCGCAAACAGTATACTACGGCGTTGAAAGCGGTGAGGTAAATGCTGTACTTGAAGCCTTGCACGGACTTTATTGCTCTAAGGGGTGAGCTTCAAAATCGCATTTTTGCGACCCTTTCCCACTTCGCAATATCCGGCGTTTTGCGCCAAATTCAGACAATCCACCGCCCAGTTATCATTGCGCTCAATGATGAACATTTTAGGTAACCGCGCTGGCGGACAGGTTTCAAAGAAGGTCGGCAAAACCTGGTCTTCCGCCCCCTCAATATCAATTTTTATGGCATCGGCACGCTGGATTTTATGCCTGTCCATCAACGCCAACAACGCCATTGTAGGCACAGGCGCGGTTTCATTGCCGAGATTGCGACCCCGAGGAGCAAAGCCACTGGCACCGCGATTTTCATGAACGATATTCAACACAGCAACACCCGGGCCATCTGATAACGCCGTACCTTCATGAATAATTTGCCCTAACCCGGCTGCAGTGCAGTTAAACCGCAGTCGTCTGGCCATTTCGCCTTGGGGTTCCACCGCAATAACTCTGGCTTGCTTGCCCGCCATCCCGGCCACAAACAGCGAGTAAAACCCGGCATTTGCACCAATATCGATAAAGACAAACTTTGAATGGATAATTCGGGACAAAGCGGCACGCTCGTCCACATCAAAAAATTGCGGCATGAAAGCCACACGCTTTTCGGTTAAATTATCATGCAGGTGAAAACGAACCGGCACGTCAAATGTGATTAAATCCAGAGGTCTATCCAGTCCAGCCATTACCAGGCGACGCAATAACCCTGCCCCCAATCGTCCCAACCTGTTCCTCGGCATGGCGCGTGACCAGCCAATCAGGCGATTATTAAAACCATTGGGGGCATAGGTTCCCCAGGGAAGGTCATTTTCATCATTTGTCATCCACCAAGTATCCGCGTTTATCAAAGGCAAGGCCATAGGCGGCGGTGAAGGATTTGGCAGTCAACACTTTTCCCGGCGCACCATCTTCGCCAATAATACCCTCATTCAAAAATACCAACCGGTCACAATAACGCGCCGCCAAGGGCAGGTCATGCAAAGCACAAAGCACACTGGTTCCGGCCTGTGCGCGGGCGTGCAAAATACCCATAATGCGGTGCTGCTGGGCTGGATCCAGTGCATTGCTCGGCTCATCGACCAGCACGACCGGCGTTTGTGCGCAAAGCGCACGAGCCAACAACACCCGGCTTCGCTCACCACCGGACAGCGTGTTGATTGTTCGTGATGCAAGTCGATCAACGGCACACGCTTGCATGGTGTTTTCTACCGCCGCCTCATCCTCTGCCACACTTGATGCACTGGCATAACGGCCAAGCCGGACAAGATCACGTACCTGCATAGCCCAGTGTACCGGGCCATTTTGCGGCAAATAAGTTATTCGCCGCGCCCGGTCTCGCAATGTTAATTCAACCAAGGATATATCATTGACATAAACCGCTCCTGTTGTGGGCGCCAACAACCCCATAATCATGCGCAGCAAAGTGGTTTTTCCCGCACCGTTTGGGCCAACAAGACCGGTAAGGCCGGAACCAAAACTGATATTGATGCCATTGAGAATCGATGCACCACCCGGCCCCCCATAGATATTTTCAAGACATACGACCGTCATGGAAACGCCCGCCTGTGCCGAACAACCAGAAAAAGAAAAAACGGGGCGCCCAGCAAAGCTGTAGTTACGCCAAGGTATAATGGTGTACCAGGGCCACCAAGAAGTCGAGCCAGCATATCCGCGCCTAAAAGCAAAAATGCCCCGGCAAATGCTGATGGCACAATTAACGCACCAGGCTTTGCCCCTAAAAATGGTCGCAACAAATGCGGTGCTGCCAAGCCTATAAAGCCAATAGCACCCGACACGGCAACACCGGAGCCGACGCAAAGCAGCGTTCCGGTCACCACCAATTGCCCTGTGCGCGCTGGCGAAACCCCAAGGCTACGTGCTGTGTCCTCACCAAGGCTAAGAGCATTAAGCGCAGCGCCGGATAGCCCAAGAATTCCGATACCCAAAACAACAAGTGGCGCGGCAAAGGCCAACTCATTAAAACTGCGATCAGCCACCGAACCCATCAGCCAATAAGCAATTTCTGACAAGGCCCAGGGATTAGGCGAAAGGTTCATTAAAAGCGCGGTTAACGCCACACTAAGCGAAGACAATGCCACCCCGCCAAGGATTACGCTGGTGATCGACGCTTCATCACGAGCCAGCAATAGTAATACGGCAGCAGCAACCCCTGCACCAGCCATGGCCGCGGCAGGTAAAACCCAGAACGAGGCTGCCGCCGCTCCAAAATAAAGTGCCGCAACGGCACCCAGACCGGCAGTGGCTGAAATACCGACAATCCCCGGATCGGCCAACGGGTTGCGTAAATAACCTTGCAAGGCGGCGCCCGAGGCACCAAGCCCCGCACCGACAAACAGGGCAAGCAGCGTTCGGGGCAGCCGAATTTGCCAAAACACCAGCATCCGGGCTGGATCGCCCTGATGAGTTAAGGCGTCAAAAAACTGCGCCGGGCTGTAAGACAAGTCCCCCAACATCAAAGAGGTCGTACCCATAATTAACAAACTGGCAAAACCAACAAGCCCGACCTTCATGGCCTGTCTCCCTGCTTTAATCGCCTTAGCGCACCGGCTATTTCCTCTGTTGCCTCAATCAGATGCGGGCCGGCACAAACCCAGTGGCGGGCAGGGATGTTTACCGTTGGTACGTTTTTTAACATCTTTGCCAGTAACGGGTGGCGGCTGCGTATATCAACCACACTGGGATAACCGTTATTAAAAAAACTGGTCAGGATCAGGTCGGGTGGAGCAAGTGCGAGTTTTTCAAGTGGTATTCTCCCCCATCCCTTTATGCCCAGCGTCTCGCCATGGTTAATCCCGCCAGCAGCTACAATGGCCTGGTCGACAAATACACCCGAACCGGCACTGGCCCCACCAGGGGCAAGATATAAAACCCTGGGGCGTGCAAGGTTCGGTTTGGGTTTTTCCTGCATGACAGCAAGCCGGGTCTTGATTTCATCAATACGCTGTTGCGCGACGCCCTGACGGTTCAGCGCCGCACCCAGAGTTTCAAAATTGGTAAAGATACCTGTGAAGTCTTCCGTCCAGTTCAGGGAAATTACCGCCGCTCCTGCATTTTGCACGGCCCGGGCCGCACGCACCGGGTCGCCCGGCCCCATGACAACAACATCAGGGTCTAGGGCCACAAGACTTTCTGCGTCGGCACGGCCAAAATTTTTAACGCGCAAGGGGTTTGGTGCAGAAGATAGTTTCGTATTGGCCTGCCATGATAGGGCCGTTATATTTTGAGGCTCTGCCAGTGCCAGAACGTAAGCATCGCCACACAGACTAGTCGAGACAATGCGCGCCGGTGCGGCAAAGGCCACGCCCGCAAACATTATCGCTATAAAGGCAAAAATGATCGCTCTAGAACTTTGCACGAATTCCCCCGTATATTCCCCGACCCTGCCCGGCAAACCCGAAGACTTCGCTATAGGCTTCATCCAGTAAATTATCGCCGCGCAAATAAAGCTGTATATGTTCTCCAATATCGTAATGTGCTGTGCCGTGAACCAGCGTATAGGCGTTCAACGTGATTGTGGAAAAACTGCCAAAGTCCGTATCTGTCATTTTTCCGTTATGATCCGCGCCCAACGAAATTCCAAAAGGCTGATTGGCAGGTTGCCAATGTATACTTGTTGAGGCGAGAAATTTTGGCCGCCTTATCTCGCGAACATTGCTTTGGCTGGTATGTTGTAGCGTCAGTGAGCCATCAAGCGTTAGTGCGCCGGATACCGGCCAGCTTCCTTCGATTTCCAAACCCCGGCGACGACTTTTGCCAACCCTGTTGCGAGCCGTTGCGGGGAAGGCACCAAAGTCGGTAAAAATCTCGTTCATTAGGCGGGACGAATAACCGCTTAGTGACAGTTTGGCTGGCCCGATGTCCTGATCCCAACCCAGCTCAAACCCGGTAGACTTTTCAGTTTCCAGTTCCGGATTTCCAACAAAAAACCCAGGAAAAAACCCGAATAATTCAAAAAACCCTGGATTTTTAATACCCTGACCCACGGATGCCCGAAGACGCCCACCTAGCGGTACAAAAGCATAAGCCGCGCCCACACGCCACGTATTGGCATTAGCAAATAATGAGTGTGTATCACGACGCGCCGAAGCGTTTAAGACCAGGTCATGGCTCACCAGACGATAATCTGCCGCCAGCGCATAACCGGTATTGCGACGTTTCTGGTTTTGAAACGCCCCCCGCCCACCATCATTTTTATAAATTTCGCGCTCACCCTCACCCAATATTGTGAAATGGTGAGCCGTTTTTCCCGTGTCCCAGTCAGCATTTATTTGATAAGAGAGTTGCGTGCGAAACCCGTTAGCACGACTGTTGTCATCTACATCCTGCGTGGTCGTATAGGTGGATTTAAGCGCATGGTTGACATGCCCGTTATGACTCTGCGCCGTAAGTTCTGCCAGTGCATCAAACTGGTTTTGCCGCAAAAGCCGCAGTACATCATCAAGGCGTCCATCAAAGTCGGTGTCGGCATCAAACTCGCTTTTGCTGCGAGTATAACGGCTGCGGGTTTTCAACGCTACCCTTGCTCCTAACGGCGCGTCAAACCCGGTCAATGCACTGAAGTTATCATAGCCATCCCTGTCTCCGCCAGTGCCGGATACATCATAGCCATCACTGGTTCCGTAGCTGGCATTGCCGAACAAACGCGCCTTGCCAAGCTGCATTTGCCCATTGGCCCCGGTGCGAAAGCTTTCAAAAGATCCATATTCTGCAAAACTACCGGCGGTGTTTTTTGTCTTGGCTGGCGTTGTCACAAAATTGATGACGCCGCCTATGGCATCGCTGCCCCAAAGTGCCGATTGCTCGCCGCGCAACACCTCGACCCGGGAAATACCGCTTGATGGCATCGTGTTAAAAGAAAACGCGCCGGTAAACGGGTTGGACGCTTCTATGCCATCGATAAGCACCAGCACATGATTGGCCTCAGAGCCACGAAGGCGCACCTGGGTAAGCGCGCCCGCAGGGCCGGAACGGTTCACCGCCGCGCCTGGCACAGCGCGCAAGGCATCGGCGACTAAAACTATGCCCAGCGCCTGCAAGTCCTCATCGGTAAGCACGCTGACCGCTGCTGTAACTTCCTTGCGCGCAATAGGCGTCCGCGACCCTATGATAATCATTTTATCGTCATCAGAACTGTCCTCAGCAATTGTTGAGGTGGGCAATGCCAATGCGAATACCGAAAGTGTCAACCCTGTGTTTTTATAAAACAAGATAATTCTCCGTTGTTCAGACCCACAAATGTGGGTAAGGCGACAAACCCGCCCAAAAGCGAGTGGTTACAATTTGTCGTCACAACGAAAAACTTCGCGCCAGAACCCTGTTCCCGGGGCCAAGCGGACGGCGTCATCGGCAGGTCTTCCGACTCACGGCTCGAACACATCTGACTTGCCTTCCCGGAAACACCTCAATGATGTTTTCCAGTGGCCTTGAGCGTCGATGCTCACCGTTTACGGCTGCGGGTACAGTTGTGGTTTTGGAATAAATTCCGCACCACATTCCCTATTACCTTGTGCTCTCACACAAGACCGATGCGAGCCTGATACGTCAGAGGTGCGGCCTACGCAAGCCATGCGCTTCAAATACCAATAAGGTGAACAGGCTCGCCCATGGATAATCTGTTCACGAAGTTGTGAAGCTCCTTACGAAAACCTAACTGGCGTGTTCATTGTGATTTAAGCACGGTGCGCGTTCAACATAAGGAATACTTATCATGAAACCCGGATTTACCCGTACCAACCTGCTAACCAGTGCCATTGTCCTTGCCAGCGCCTATGTAACCACACCTGCCATGGCGGCAGATACCTACGTTATTGATGCCAGCCACACTCAGGTGTTTTTTATTGTCGAGCGTTTTGGCTTTAACAATACCATTGGCTCTTTTACCGACGTTAAAGGCACACTGGTTCTGGATGAGGACAATCCGGCCAATTCAAGCGTTAATGTAAAGATCAAGACAAACAGTCTTTGGTCTGGTCATGCTGAACGTGAAAAACATGTCAAAGGCAAATTTTGGCTCAATGTTGAAGAATTTCCCACAATTACATTTACGTCAACAAAAGTGATTCTTGATGGTGAGAAAAACGCCAAGGTGACCGGCGATCTGACCATATGGGGCAAAACACAACCCGCCGTTCTTGACGTAACCCTGAACAAGATCGGCATGGATCGCGCCACCAAGAAGAACGCCGCGGGGTTTTCTGCCATGACTAAAATCAACCGTTCTGACTACGGACATACCATTGCCGCGCCCATGGTCGGCGATGAAGTTATGATTAAAATTGAGGCACTGTCCCACTTGCAGGACTAAAAACGATCTGGCCGTGGGCAATTGCCTTTGCTAGTCTGCCACCATGGCCAGACGTGTACTAAAACCAAACCCTGAACCAACCGCCGCAGAGCGTGCGGTTATTAGCGCCGCCATGACCGGGGAGGTTGCTAATTTTACGGCCAAATCAGCACCGCCAGTTCTGCGGGCCGAGGTATTACGCCGCATTATCACCGGTCTTGCCCAGAGGGGTCGAAAAAAAGCGGATACAGTTGCCCCGCGCGGTGTTCGTATTAAATCCGCAATTATTGAGGGCGAGCTTGATCTTTCAGGCTGGCCGGGGCGGGCCGATGACCCATCCCGCCCGCTACCAACACTTGAGTTGGAAAACTGCACTCTTGATAGCCCGCTATATCTGGATGAAAGCCATATTAACAGTTTGTCGTTTATCGGGTGCAGGCTTGCTATGCTTTCTGCAGGTAGCGCGCACATAAAGGGGTCGGTGCGACTAAATGGTTCAAAGGTAAAAGGTGCCGATGACCGACTGTCCGGCGCCCACCATGCGCTTGATTTTGCCGGCGCAAAAATTGGTGGCAACGTCATGCTTCGCCCACACAAGGGGTGCCGTTTTGAAGTTCACAGCGAAGTTACGTTTTTAGGCGCGCAAATACACGGTGCTTTTAACGCCAATGGCGCACTATTATGCAACGCAAACGGCATTGCATTGAACTTCACTCGCATTGACGTCCGAAATAGTGTCTTTCTCACCAGAGAAAACAATTACCGCTTTGAAGCCAAAGGTGAGGTGCGATGCTGGATCGCGCAAATCGGTGGCCAATTTGCCTTCCATGGCGCCCTGTTACAAAACAGGGACGGCGTGGCGCTCAGCTTTAATGGTGCAACCATCCGGGGCAATTTGTTTTTACTGCCTTCCGATAACGGCACGCCATTTACTGTAGAAGGAGACATACACTTAACGGGTACGCGCATAGAATCCAACCTGCTCTCAAGAAACATTAAAATGAAGGGTGTTTTTGATGCCCGCAGTGCACATATTAGCGCCCTCTTTGACGACCCCGTATCTGGCTGGCCCCGGCAAAATGGCCATTTACGCCTTTCTGGCCTGACTTATGAGCGTTTACACAGCAATACGGATGATGATCGTGACCTGGTTTTTACCCACCGCCTTGACTGGATAAAGGGGCAATATAAAGACCCTGAACGGCCAACCTGTGCCGAGTTTGACCCTCAACCCTTTAATCAATATGCGAAAATTTTGCGTGATCGGGGTCAGGTTGATGATGCGGATCGCGTGTTAATAGAAATGCGCGAGATGCGTCTTAAGGCACACGTTGATCGTTCCTCCATGCACTTTTTTCAAAAGTTTCTGGGGCTAACCTCCCGGTTTGGTTATTCCGGTATCCGGGCGGTTATGACGTTGGCTATCTGGGTGTTAATGGGCACCATTATGTATGGCACACACGCCTTTATGGGAAACTTTGGCCCCGCCGAAGACGTTGTGCGGGGCCAGCACCAGACAATGCTGGACACTCGCGTGAGCATACCTGGCGTGATCCAGACCCGAACCCGTGGCTGCCCCGGTATGATTGCGCCGCTATACGCCATAGACACCTTGTTGCCGGTGGTTGAGTTAGGTCAACGTCGCGCCTGTGCCTTTGATCCACAAGGCACGCTGGGAGCACCCCTTTGGCGCACCCTTGATCTTTTTTACGCGCTTATCGGGGCAATTCTTTTCGCCATTACCGTGGTAACCCTGACCGGGCTTGTGCGCGAGGATTAAGGGGGTTGAAGGTCGTGCACGTGTGCAAAGAATGTTTTGGGCCAGACTCGTGCTCATATAGCGAAGCGATAGCACCCAATAGCACAAGAATCACGTGCTCATATAGCGAGGTTTACCGTCGCGATAGCACAAGAAAAATGGAGCGGGCGATGAGATTCGAACTCACGACCTAAACCTTGGCAAGGTTTCGCTCTACCCCTGAGCTACGCCCGCATCCAATTGGGTAGATATGCCCGGCACTGCCGAACAGGCGGGCGTTATTGCGTAAAGCGCCTTACAATGCAAGAGAGGGCCAATAGTTATTATCAGTGGGGATTATCCATGGCTGCAACACGGGCTGAACTATTTGCTTTTTTGGATGATTTGAACATAAAGCACACCAGTACGGATCACCGACCGGTTTTTACCGTTGAGGAGGGCGTGGACATCAAGGCGACGCTGTCCGGCGGGCATACAAAGAATCTTTTTTTGAAAGACAAGAGGGGAGCGTTGATCCTTATCAGCGCACTGGACAGCACTGAAATTCGCCTCAACCAGCTACATAAAGCCCTGTGCTGTGCACGGCTATCCTTTGGCCGAGCCGAGCTGATGGAAGACGTGTTGGGCGTTACCCCCGGGTCAGTTACCGCCTTTGCGCTTATCAACGACCAGCCAGCACGTGTTCGGTTTATTCTCGATGCAGCCTTGATGGCGCATAAAGAAGTCAATTTTCATCCATTGAAAAATGATGCCACCACCACAATTGCTAGCGATGGTCTCCTGCACTTTGCACGCGCCACAGGCCATGAACCCGAGATGGTAGATTTTACTACATTAACCGATGGTTGAAACACTTGCGCGTCACCGTCGTACGGCCCATCTTTACCTGATAATAAATGGAGCGATTAAATGAGCCTGTTTGGAAACGCCAGCGCACCTCCCGGTGGCGCAGGCGACAGCGATCTTGTTAAAGACAGCAGCGACGCAAGCTTTGTTGCCGATGTTGTTGAAGCTTCAAAAACAACGCCTGTAATTGTTGATTTCTGGGCGCCATGGTGCGGCCCTTGTCGCCAGCTTGGCCCGGCCATTGAGCGCGTCGTCAAAGCCAGTAACGGCGCGGTAAAACTGGTCAAGGTCAATATAGATGAAAACCCGGGCGTGGCCGGGCAAATGCAGGTTAAATCCATTCCTGCCGTTTTTGCCTTCAAGGATGGCCAGCCCGTAGACGGCTTTATGGGTGCCCAACCAGAAAGCCAGATCAAAGCCTTTGTTGATCGCCTCACCGGCGAAACCGATGTTGGCAAAGAAGCCGATGCCCTGGTGGTCAGAGCCAAAGAGTCGCTTGATCTGGGTGATGTTGGTGGTGCCGCACAAGATTTTGCCGGTGCCTTGCAGATTGATCCGCAAAATGTTGCTGCGCTGGCAGGCATGGCACGTTGCTATTTGCAAAACAATGATGTGGACGGAGCCAATGCTCTGCTTGCGGGTCTGGATGACCTTGCTAAAAAACATGCCGATGTCATTAGCGTTATGGCGGCCATAGAGCTTGCAAATTCTGGCAATGAAAACGAAGCAGATACAACCGCGCTTACCACCAAAATAAAAGATAATCCTGACGATCTTGATGCACGGTTTTGCCTGGCAAAGTCTTTAAGCACTTCAGGCGATATGGATGGCGCGATGGAGCATCTTTTATATAGCATTGCCCGTGATAAAGACTGGGATGGTGGCAATGCGCGTCAGTTGCTCTTGAAGCTTTTTGAAGCCGCCGGGCCAACATCCAAATTTGCGGTCCATGGCCGAAAACAACTTTCCTCGCTTCTTTTCAGCTAAGGTTACAGATCATGGACAAGGATCAGAAAAAACGAGAGCCAGATCCAAAAATGCTGGAACTTCTGGTTTGCCCACTCACACATGGGCCTTTGGTTTATGACCGCAAAAAAAGTGAACTTGTTTCCAAAAAAGCAAAACTTGCCTTTCCCATACGCGAGGGTGTCCCCATTATGCTGGTTGAAGAAGCCCGAACGTTAGAGAGTTAAGGGCAAACCAAGTGAGGGACACTTGTTAACGACTTGCGCTCCTCAAGTATATTTGTTCCGCAAACACTCCTTTTTTGCCGTGCCAAAACAAGGAAAAAACGCCTCTCCACGCCTGATAAAAAACCGCCAACAAATTGAACATGTTTAAATTTATTGCGGCTGTTTTGGCTTACTTGTTGATTAAACAAGATAAATTTCCGAAACAAAATTGGGGAATTCGATTATAATACCCCCACGCCTGTGCTATAGAACCGTTCGTTTGGTTAAGGAGATTATCATGAGCAAGACCTACAAACAGCCAGGGTTTCTAGCCGCATTTTTCGGGTTCAAAAGAATGGTTTCCCCGGTTTTTATAAGGCTTTTCTATTATCTTGGCTTACTGGCCATCATTGCCGGAGCCGTTGCCGCCTTGATGGGAAAAGGCCCGGTTTATGACGAACTTATGCAAACCGGTCTCAATATCGGCGGCGCTGTTGGATACTATATTGCCGTTGTTCTGGTCTCCTTGATTATCATCCTGATCTGGCGGTTTTATTGCGAATTACTGATTGTATTGTTTTCCATATTTAACAGGCTGGGCGATATTTCTGCAGCACTGCAGGATCACAATGTGGCCAGCCCACCACCGCCCGCTCCCGTAATAGCGCCTGTTCCCGCGCCAGTTGAAATCCATGAAGAAGCCCAGAGCGAAGATAAAGAAGCGGCAGAAGAAACCGGTGAAGACACCCCCGACGAGGCTAACACTGAAGAAACGAATGCCGAAGACGACGCCAAGGATGATTAGGCTTATGGGCCGTTTGAGGGCGTTCACCCTTAAGCGGCCATCTGTTCCAGAGCTTTACCATTAAAGGTCAATTTACCGTCGGCAACACTTATTTTGATCTGGTCGCCATCATTGACGACACCCTCCAGTATTAGTTTGGCCATTGGGTCTTGCAGTTGTTTCTGGATCACCCGCTTTAATGGCCTGGCTCCATAGGCCGGATCATAACCCTGCTCGCCAATCCAGGTGCGCGCTTCATCGTCCAGTTCTATGGCGATGTTGCGATCCACCAAAAGCGTCAATAAACGCCGCATCTGAATATCGACTATACCGGCCATGTGCTCAGGTTTCAGCCTGTGAAAGAGAATTATCTCATCTACGCGGTTCAAAAACTCTGGTCGGAAATGGCCTCTTACGGCACCCATGACCGCTTCGCGGCTATCCTGGGCAGACTGTGATGAGGCGGCTGCCAAGTGTTGCGCGCCCAAATTGGAGGTCATGATAATCAAGGCGTTACGAAAATCTACTGTGCGCCCTTGTCCATCGGTCAGGCGACCGTCATCAAGCACCTGTAATAACACATTAAAAACATCCGGGTGAGCCTTTTCAATCTCATCCAGTAAAATGACCTGATAGGGTCGGCGGCGCACCGCTTCGGTGAGCGCGCCACCCTCTTCATAACCAATATAGCCTGGCGGCGCACCGATCATGCGGCTAACCGAGTGTTTTTCCATATATTCAGACATGTCCAGGCGAGTGATGGCGTGTTCATCATCAAACATAAACTCTGCCAGCGCCTTGGTTAGCTCTGTTTTGCCAACTCCGGTCGGGCCTAAAAACATGAAAGACCCGATAGGTTTGGCCGGGTCAGACAATCCGGCGCGCGCCCGACGCACCGCGTCTGATACAGCCGTTAGCGCCTCGTCCTGCCCGATTACCCGCCCCCTTAGCATATCTTCCATTGCCAGCAGTTTTTCGCGTGTTCCTTCGAGCATTTTTTCCACCGGAACACCTGTCCAGCGGGAAACTATGGCGGCAACTTGCTCTGCATCGACCACTTCAAGAGCAACGCCTTGCTCGCTCTGTTCCTGCTCTTGTAACAAGGCGTCTTCAAGTTGCGGGATGCGGCCATATTTTATTTCGGAGGCACGCGCCCAATCGCCATTGCGCTCGGCTTCTGCCAATTCATTACGCAACAGCTCCAGTGCTTCCTTGGCCTTGGTCGCATCTGCCAGACGGTTTTTTTCAGCGCGCCAGGCACCGCCCAGTTCTGCCGACTGCGCGTCCAGTTCGATAATCTGGGTTTCAAGTTTTTCAAGGCGTTGTTTTGAAGCCTCATCGCTTTCCTTGCGCAAGGCCTCTGCTTCTATATGGGCTTGCACCAACCGACGATCGACCTCATCCAACGCTTCTGGCTTTGAGTCTATCTGCATACGCAAGCGCGAGGCCGCCTCATCCATCAAATCTATGGCCTTGTCGGGTAAAAACCGATCTGTGATATAGCGTGTGGACAATGACGTTGCGGCCACAAGCGCGCTATCGGCAATACGCACGCCATGGTGAACCTCATATTTATCTTTCAAGCCACGCAAAATAGAGATTGTGTCCTCTGCATTTGGTTCCTCAACCATCACAGGCTGGAACCTACGCGCCAATGCGGCATCTTTTTCCACATGTTTACGATATTCATCCAGCGTCGTTGCGCCAATGGCGTGCAATTCCCCGCGCGCTAATGCAGGTTTGAGCAAGTTGGACGCATCCATGGCACCATCTGATTTACCCGCGCCCACAAGCGTGTGCATCTCATCGATAAACAGAATTATCTCACCCTCGCCGGCCTGTACCTCATTGATGACCGCCTTCAGGCGTTCTTCAAATTCACCACGGTATTTGGCACCGGCGATCAATGCGCCCATATCCAGAGATAACAGTTTCTTGTTTTTCAAACCCTCTGGCACATCACCATTGATGATGCGCAACGCCAAACCCTCGGCGATCGCGGTTTTGCCAACACCCGGCTCACCAATAAGCACCGGATTGTTTTTTGTTCGGCGCGAGAGCACCTGAATGGTTCTGCGAATTTCCTCATCACGCCCGATAATCGGATCAAGTTTACCCACACGGGCTGCCTTAGTGAGGTCATTGGTATATTTTTTTAGAGCATCATAAGCCTGTTCAGCAGTAGCGGTATCAGCAGAGCGACCCTTGCGTATCTCATTTATGGCCTGATTAAGTTTTTGTGCAGTCAGTCCTGCATTTTTGAGAATCTCTGCTGTTTTTGCCTCCTTGGTAAGACATAGCGCCAGTAAAACCCGCTCCACCGTGACAAAGCTATCACCCGCTTTTTGCGCTGCTTCCTCTGCTGTCTGTAACACCCTGGCGGTATCTGCTGACATATAGATACGCCCATCACCGCCCTCTATTTTTGGCAATTTGAAGAGCTGTTCATTTACGTCCTGCAAGGCTTGTTCAGGCTGCCCTCCTGCGGCACGCATGAGGTTTGCACCAAGGCCTTGCACATCATCCAGCAGACTTTTCAGCAAGTGTTCGGGCGTAAACTGTTGATGCCCTGCCGCCAGCGCCTGGGTTTGTGCAGCCTGGATCATACCCTTGGCACGATCAGAAAATTTTTCTATATCCATAAAACCCTCTGTTTTTCTAGCGTTATCGGCCTTTGATTATTTGAGCACGAATGTATCAGCGAGATGGCAACCCCTTTACCGGGCAAGATATGTAAGTGCTGTGTTCAGATTACACTTAGTGTATCTTTTTTGCAACACAAGGGGTTTGATGACCAATGCATGGTATTAGCCATTTTGCCGCAGGATCGCCGAACCTGTTACCACCAGCCCATCCCGGTACCGGCGACTGGCACGGAGTTGTGTGCCGTTATTCAGGGTCAGGTATATATCGCCACTGCCAATTGGCATAGTTTCAGCAATAGCTTCCGCATTGACCAGGCGGGTGCGGTGAATACGAAGCGCCGATACACCCGCCGCCTCCAATTGCTTTTGCAATGCACCAAGGCTGGTGCGCACCAAGTGCTGACCAGCGTTTGTAAAAACATCCACGTAATTTCCCGCCGCTTCTCCATAAATAAAATCTTCGCCTCTGATGTGGATGGTGCGCGCCCCACACTTTAAGGCCAAACGACCTGTTTTTTTTGCATCAACCCTTGCTGTTTCCAGTTCGCGTGCTTGCTCTGCCATAGCTCGAACGGCATAAAGAGCGCCAATAACCAGAAAATACGTACCCAAATCCTTGCGATATTCATAAATAATTTCGCGTAATACATCGCCAAAAAAAACGTAATTTGAGTCCAGTAAAATTGGCCATGCCATTTTACGTAATGCCACCATGGCGCTGATATGAAATGCTGAAAAGACAAAGCTGCCCAAAACATGAAACGCGATAGATCGTAACCAATTATCCGGGGTAAACACAAGCGTTCTAGTGGCACGTGCAATAATGGGAAATGTCGCCAGAGCGGCTACCAGACTGCTAATCTCGGTAATCCATGGTCTAAACCCCGGCGGCAGAGCGCCTTCTTTTACTGCCTCCATCTGGACAGAAGAAATGTTGACCAGAGTGAAGCAGAGGCCCACAACAGCAACCCAAAACCAAACCTTTAATTCGAGCTGTATTTCACGTTTTTGTATGTCTTCGCGCACAGTACCCATAATCTTCCTATACGAAGCGGCAACGCTTTTGACTAGAGTTCAGACTCATTCACATTACGTTTACCACCTGGCCCGAATTTAACGCCTTTTAGCCCTTGCGCATGCCGTTTGAACCAAACCAGGGCCGGTTAAACCTTTGTCCGTGACCACCCCCTTTCTTTGTGTGCTTTGGCATAAAGTCACCAACACGTGCAGGGGTTTGTTATGGGTTTTGCTTATCAAACGGGTCGCCGGTATGATCTGGACTGGTTGCGTATCATCGCTTTTGGAATTTTGATTTTCTACCATATCGGCATGTATTACGTGACCTGGGGATGGCACATCAAAAGCCCCTATGCTGGCCCCTGGCTGGAGCCTTTTATGCGCCTGGTCAATCCGTGGCGTCTGTCTTTGTTGTTTTTTATATCGGGTCTGGCGGCCCGTTTCATGCTGGACAAGGTTTCACGTGAAACCTTTGCCAAAGAGCGTCTATGGCGTTTATTTATCCCGTTATTCATTGGCATGCAGTTCATTGTTGCACCGCAAACATATTATCAATTCTTGCACGCGGGCATCATAGAGCCGGGGTTCTGGGCATTTTTTGGAAACTACGCCAACCCTGATTTTGCCTTTCCTGGCACAACCACACCAACCTGGAACCATTTATGGTATGTGACCTACCTTCTGGTCTATTCATTCCTGCTGGTTGGTCTTGCCCCGTGGTTAAAGATGCTGTCTGACGGCCCGATTGGGCGGTTTGTGACAAAGCTGCCCGCCTGGGTTCTAACGTTAATGTTACCGGTAATACCGCTTCTTATCGTCCGCTTTACCCTGACGCCACATTGGCCAACCACCCATAATCTTGTTTCTGACTGGGCCAATCATGCCACCAGCTTTTTTATATTTTTGCTCGGCTATCAAATTGCCAAATCACAAAACTTTTGGCTGGCTATCGATAAAGTGCGGCTTTGGTCTTTGGGTTTTTCTCTGGCGCTTATTATCCCGCTTTCTTTTTTATGGGTGCCGTGGGACGGGTTTGTGGATTGGGTTGGACAAGACCCGAAAAGAGCGATTTTGCTGTTTGCCGCACGCGCTGGGCGTGTTTTATACGCATGGTTTGCCATCGCCACGCTTTTGGGTTTTGCGCAACGGGTTTTGAACAAGCCAAACAAGGCATTATCCTATTTAACTTCGATGGTTTTTCCTTATTACATTTTGCACCAAACCCTGATAATCGTTATTGCCTACCCATTAAGCAAAATGGCGCTTGGTCTACCCTTGGAAGCCGCTGGCGTGATTTTTGGTACCGTTGCTGGATGTGTTTTAATCAGTGAACTTCTTATCAAGCGGGTTGCCCTTCTAAGGGTATTCTTTGGTATGAAAGCCAGGCCAAAACCTTAACCAGCATTGGCGTTTAACTCTGAGCAGGATAAAAGGTATTCTCAACACTGTTTTGGAGAGTCTCATGCTTGCGCTATTTACCCTGGAAAATCTGTTTACTCTTTTGATGCTGGTCGCCTTGCAAGCCGTGCTGGGCTTTGACAACCTTCTTTATATTTCTATCGAGTCAAAACGTGTGGAAAAGCGTCATCAGGCCTTTGTCCGCCAGGCCGGCATCGGCATTGCCATCCTGTTTCGGATTGTGCTTTTGTTCGTTGTTCTGCACATGGTCAGTGCGTTTTCTGCACCGCTTTTTGATTTGCGTCTGGATGGTGTTTTTGAAGGTTCGTTCACCATCCATAGCTTGATTACTTTGCTTGGCGGCGGGTTTATCATTTATACAGCCACCAAAGAAATCAGCCATTTGCTGCTTGTCGAAGACCTTGAAGGAGAGACAAAACCAAAAGGCTCAATGTTCAAGGCGTTGTTCTGGATTGTGACTATGAATTTGGTGTTTTCCTTCGATTCAATCCTGTCGGCTATGGCTCTGTCTGATGTATTCATCATTATGGCCACAGCCATAGTTCTGTCCGGGATCATGATGATCTGGCTTTCTGATTATGTTGCGACGTTTTTGGAGAAGAACCGCATGTATGAGGTGATGGGGCTTTTCATTCTTTTTCTGGTTGGTGTTTTGCTGGTTACCGAAGGCGGCCATCTGGCACACATTCAGCTTTTCAACTTCACGGTTGAAGCCATGAGCAAAACCACCTTCTACTTTGTTCTGGCCGTAATTATTATGACCGATGTTATCCAGAACCTGTTCCGGAAAAAGAACCCGTCTGGGGCCTAAAAAAGCCCGCACCATATTTTGACGCGGGCTTAAGTCAGATTTCATAAATATAGGTTGGCCTTAATACCGGTACGCATCGCCCTTGAACGGGCCGGTTACGGGAACACCGATATAATCGGCCTGTTCGTCTGAAAGCACGGTCAGGTCAGCGTTCAGTTTACCCAAATGCAGACGCGCAACCTTTTCATCCAGATGTTTGGGCAGGGTGTAAACCTGGTTTTCATATTTGCTGCCGTGCTTCCATAACTCGATCTGTGCCAGGGTCTGGTTGGTAAAGCTGGCTGACATGACAAAGCTGGGGTGGCCTGTGGCATTACCCAAATTTACCAGACGGCCTTCTGATAACAATAAAATCCGGTTTCCACTGGGCAGGTCAATCATATCAACCTGCGGCTTGATGTTCGTCCATTTGTAGTTTTTCATATCAGCAACAGCGATTTCATTATCGAAATGTCCGATATTACAAACAATGGCCATGTCTTTTAAGGCGCGCATGTGGTCGGCGGTAACAATGTCTTTATTGCCAGTTGTGGTCACGATAATGTCCACGTTGGCCACTACATCATCCAGACGGCGCACCTCAAAACCATCCATGGCCGCTTGCAGGGCGCAAATGGGGTCAATTTCGGTAACGATAACCCGGGCACCAGAACCAGCCAGACTTTGGGCAGAGCCTTTACCAACATCGCCATACCCGCAAACCACGGCGACCTTGCCGGCCATCATCACGTCTGTGCCACGCCGAATGGCATCAACCAGGCTCTCGCGACAACCATATTTGTTATCGAACTTTGATTTGGTTACGCTGTCATTGACATTGATTGCCGGTATTTTCAGCGTGCCTTTCTTGGCCATTTCATAAAGACGGTGAACGCCTGTGGTGGTTTCCTCGGAAACGCCGACTATGTCCTCCAGAAGCTCCGGGTGCTTTTCGTGCAGCATCAAGGTCAGATCACCACCATCATCCAGCAAAATGTTTGGCGTCCACCCGTTTGGCCCCTTTATGGTTTGCTCGATGCACCATTCATATTCTTCTTCGGTTTCGCCTTTCCAGGCAAACACAGGAACGCCCGTTGCCGCGATAGCCGCAGCCGCCTGATCCTGGGTTGAAAAAATGTTACACGATGACCAGCGCACCTCGGCACCAAGCGCGGTCAGGGTTTCAATCAGCACAGCCGTTTGAATGGTCATGTGCAGACAACCGGTAATTCGGGCGCCTTGCAAGGGCTGTTCGTTTGCATATTCTTTTCTTGTGGCCATAAGGCCTGGCATTTCTATTTCAGCAATATCAATTTCTTTTCGGCCCCATTCGGCCAGGTTAATGTCTTTGACTTTATAATCATCGTTCACAGGCATGTGCGTATTCCTAATTCTCATCGGCATGATGGCAAAGGCGGTGAGGAAAGCCGTCATCCAAACGCGCGGGAGGGTTTTGGCCCAGTGTCGGCGCTGGCTATAACAATGCTCGAGCGCCCTGACAAGTAGGATATAAGGATATCTTTATGTCCTGAAATTTGCGGCCCTCATTTTTTGCCGCTCCAAAATTCCCCATAATGGAGTCATTCGTTTTATTAGGGGTAAAAGTCATATAACGTCTATTATGGGGGTAATATGAGTGTGCTTTCACCACATTTAAGGGAACAGGCGTTCGGGCGCAGGGTTGTGTGTTATACCTTGCAGGACGTGAAAATAGTTGCGCCACCACCAAACAGTGAAAATTCATCAGAACTGGCTTTGCGGGCTGCTGATGGCTCCATAGAGCTTGTTGACGCAGAGAAATGGACTGTTTCACAAACAGAGGGGGATATTATAACGCTGGTTATGCTTTCGCCCCTTAAGGGTAAGCGAACATTTCTGGCATCCCTTATCAACCGCACCCGGCGCGAGCGCCAACACCTTTCGCCGTTATCAACCTTGCTGCGCAATGCCCGCGTTAGCCGTGGTCTTGGTTGGTGGTTAAGCTTTCTATTTCTTGCTGCCGCAGCCTTTATTACCGAAACGGGCCTTTCTGCACAATTATTTTCAAAACACCTGGAGTTTGTTGAAAACTATACCTCTGGACAAATGGCATCGGTTTTCAACTTCTTTTCACACCCTCTTGATAATGTTTTTAATTGGTTATCAACCACGCTTTTACCTATATGGCCAAGCCAGACATCTTCAAGCTTTGGCTCTTTGCAAGATCACGGTGCAATTGCGCTAATTGCCATAATAATGATGATTATTATTTTATTGTCCCGCAATATGCGCCCCCTGACCGTGGCCCTTCTGGTGACCTGCCTTTTTGTTCTGAAAATTCGTCTTTTTGGTTTTGGCAGCGCGCAAGGCTCTGTTTTGCTTTGGTATGCACCATTGCTTGCGCTGCTTGTCCTGACCGGAGCTATAAATCGACTACGGGATCAATGGCGCATGAATATCCGTCTTTCAGCAATTTGCAAAAGCCAGTTATCACAACCTCTGCCAGAAAGCATGATTATTAAAGAATCGCCCCCACCACCGCATTTGGGTATGAATGGCAACAACACGTTAAACGGCATTGATTTACCTGAGCTTGATGAACAACCAGCAAAAACGCCTGATAAAACCGGGAACATGATCTATAGGGGCAATTCAGATGACCTGACATCTCATTTTTGAAAATCAGGCGGGGGATTATAGTTTTTCAACAAAAAAGAGGGCCAGCGCACGAAGCGCCAGCCCTTTTTAAGGTCGGTCGATGAGGGACGTTTCCTCCCCGAAAACGCCGAACGAAGCGTCAGACGCCTCATTTGAAGCCATCTTTGAGGAGGGAGCAGGCAGAGTCAAGTCAGCGCCATGAATTGGTAATAATTGCAACCCTTAGGTGAGCGCCTCGTTAATCATTGCCAGTAGGGTTTTTCGTGGGCCGGTAACCTGAGCCGGGCGACCTTCCCGCCATTCTTTGTTATCCTTGATGTTTCCCGACATTTGTTGACCCAACACCAGGTTTTTAACGGTAACCTCGCCTTTGGCGCGCTCATCCTCGCCAATAATGACCACCGCCGGGGCGTGGCGTTTGTCGGCATATTTCATTTGCGCTTTCATGCCGCTACCACCCATATACACTTCGGCGCGGATGCCATTTGCGCGAAGCTCCTCTGCCATGGCAAAGTAATGCACCATCTGATCGGCCTCAAGCGCCAGAACAACCACCGGGCCGCGCGGGGCAGTACCCAGGCGCCCAATCCCATGCAATGCGGCGGCTAAGCGTGAAACCCCGAAAGAGAACCCGGTGGCTGGCACCGGCTGGCCACGAAACCGGGCAATCAGGTCGTCATAACGCCCACCGCCGCCGGCAGAGCCAAAGCGCACTCGCTGACCCTTCTCATTAAGCGTTTCTATAAGCAAATCGGCCTCAAACACCGGCCCTGTGTAATAACCAAGGCCGCGCACTATGGATGGATCGATTATGGTGCGGCCATCACCATAACCACAGGCTTGCAATAACGCGACAATGGCCCGCAATTCGCCCAAACCTTCAGCACCTTTTTGGGAAACGCCCATAAGAGGCTCCAACGCCGATAATGTGTTGTCCAAATCGTTGGCCCCGGCCCGAGTATAGGCCAGCACGGCGGTTATGCCTTTGGCATCCAGACCCGCACCTTTGGTAAAATCACCGGAACTGTCCTTGCGACCCTCCCCCAAAAGCCGCGCCACAGCCTCTGGCCCCAACCGGTCAAGCTTGTCTATTGCGCGCAAGGTTCTCAGTTTTTGCACAGCACCTTCGTCCGTTTCCGGTACGCCTGTATTACCAAGCACCGCATCAAGCAGTTTGCGATTATTAACCCGGATGACGTATTCGCCATGGGCGAGACCCGCCGCCGCCATGACATCGGCGGCCAGCATAATCATTTCGGCATCGGCAGCCATGCCCGGCGCGCCAATTGTGTCGGCGTCAATTTGAATAAATTCGCGAAACCGGCCAGGGCCGGGCTTTTCATTGCGCCAGACCGGCCCGACAGCAAAGCGCCGCAGGGGTTTGGGCAACGGGTCATAGTTTTCGGCTACAAAGCGCGCCAAAGGTGCGGTCAGGTCATAGCGCAGAGCCATCCATTGATCGTCATCATCGGTAAAAGCAAAAACACCCTCATTGGGCCGATCATCATCGGGCAAAAACTTGCCCAGACAATCCGCATATTCCAGCGCCGGTGTTGCCAGCAATTCAAAACCATGGCTGGCATACACATCTGCCGCCGCGCTGATAAGTGCTGTTTCTGCACTGGCCAAGGCACCGAAGCGGTCTTCAAGCCCCTTGGGCCGTCTGGCTTTGGGGCGAAAGGATTTGGTTTTCTTACTCATAGTGGTTTTGTAATTCGCTCAATCAAGGCTGTCGTTGAAGGGTCAATACCGTCTGTATCAGCGTTTTCAAGGCGGCCTTGCAGGTCGAGCGCGACATGCTTGCCTAACTCTACCCCCCATTGGTCAAACGGGTTAACGCCGCAGAGCACGGCTAGTGTCACCGTTTCATGCTCATAAAAGGCCAGCAACGCACCCAGGCAGAAGGGCGAAAGCGCATCAAGTAATAATGTCGTTGAAGGGCGATTGCCGGGCATGGTCTTCTGCGGCTCTATATTGTCACCTTGCGTGCCGATCATCAAAGCGCGCGATTGGCCCAGCATGTTGGCCAGCACACCCCTGTGCTGCGAAGGGTTATGTTCCTGGTCTTGCACAAATCCGATAAAGTCGACCGGCACTGGATGTCGCCCTTGATGAAGGTGTTGAAAGAAGGCGTGTTGAGCGTTGGTGCCCTCTGCACCAAAAACAATCGGAGACGCCGCATGGTCGGCAGGCGCACCAGCGGCCTGAACGCTTTTGCCGTTTGATTCCATAATCAATTGTTGCAGATATGACGGTAACAGGGCCAATCTTGAGGCATAAGGCACAATGGCACGGGTTTGCATGCCAAGAAAATTCTGATTCCAGTACGATATAAGACCAGACAGGAGCGGGGCGTTGGTGCGAACAGGTGTATTTAAGGCGTGGGTATCCATAGCCGCCGCACCAGCCAACACCTCATCAAAGGCACCCTCCTTCAGTCCTGCCATCAAACTTAATCCAACAGCAGACCACAACGAATATCGACCACCCACCCAGTCATACATGGTAAAAACATTATCTGGCGCGATGCCAAACTCACGAATTGCAGCAAGGTTTGAAGAAACCGCAATCATATGCTTTGAAGATGCGTTTTCACCCAAATGCTGAACCAGCCAGGCCCGCGCCACATTGGCGTTGGCCAGGGTTTCACGGGTAGAGAAGGTCTTGGATACAACCACAACCATGGTTGTTTCAGGATCACAGCCCTCCAGCGCATCATTTATATCAGCCGCATCAAGATTGGCAGCAAAACGCAAGGTAATACCGGGTGCGCTAAAGCGACGAAGAGCTTGCGCCAGCAAACGCGGGCCAAGGTCTGAGCCACCAATACCGACATGCACCAAAGTGCTGATCGGTCTTCCGGTGATGCCCTTGATCTTTCCTGCACGAAGTTTGTTTGCAAAAAGGCGCATTTTATTGCGTTCTGCCTCCACCAGCGGGGCAATGGTTTTACCCTGGGCCAGAGAACGGGCACCCTCAGGCGCACGCAAAGCCATATGTTGTGCCGCTCGGCTCTCTGATGTGTTCACCGTATCACCCGCCCTCATGCGGGCAAAAAAGCCGGTTAAGTCGCGCAGTTCAGCCAATTTCAAAAGACAGTCGAGTGCTTTTTTATCAATCCTTTGTTTTGAAAAATCAGCAAACATGCCCGGAGCCTGAATACCCAGGTTATTTATCCGTTGCGGGTCATCGTCGAACACTGTCACCAAAGCGTGTGTTGACAAGCGTGCCGCCAGATCAGAAAGCTCAACCATGATAGACTTTTCATTCATACGTTCTTTTCCCGCGCCGTGGCAGGCAATGCAAGAGGTTAACAAGGTGGTCCTCAGGGTTTTTACGAAACTGAAAAGTAAGTGCGTGGCTATTGTCACCGCACTTTTGATTTTTACCTCTCCTGTATTTGCTAATGACCTTGCGAGTGATTTTGCGCAATTTCAAACCCAGGCACAAACACTGGAGGAGGCTGCTAAAACAGCTTTTACAACGGCCAGCACGCACCCATTCGCACCACCAGAGGCCTTCGATCTTGCCGGCGGGTTTGCCCGTGGAGTTATAGATTTTAGCGATCTGGCTAGTAGTTTAGTCGCGCAATTGGTGGCAAAGAACGGGCCAAAGGATTTGACCTGCATTTATCGCGGCATGGCTGAAGATGCAAAACTGCGCCTTGCCGCTTTGCAACGGGCAAAAAACGCTGGTGAGCAGGCCGGTATGTTAAAAGATATGATGGCGCTGTTTGCAGATGCCATTGCGGTGACCCCTGACAATAAAAGCGCCCTGACAAATCATCATGATGAAGGAACAGGGCAATGCGCCTATGCACAGGATCAAAAAATTGAAAACCTGCGCTAGTGCGCCCTCACGGTAAAAGCAATAAGCGCCGCAGCCGCTAATGCGGCGGCAAAAGCAATGCGCAATAACAAGAATAACTGACGATGTGTCGGGCCGGGCATACACGTATGATTCCATAACACATCAATTCTGACCATGTGGCGCTTTACCGCGCCGTTCAGCGTTCGATGGCGGTAATCACCATGCCTTCGGTTAATAGCTGTGGAAGTATTTGCGGTATTTCCTCACCCGGATGATACACAAGATAAAGCGGCACACCGGCGCGACCATGTTTGGCCAGCTCGCGCGCAATATCAGCATTGCGGTTTGTCCAGTCGCCCACAAGATAAACCGCATTGGCTTTTTTGAAGGCACGGCTTACTTTTTTGCTGGAAAGCGCCAGACGCTCATTAACCTGGCAGGTCACACACCAACTAGCCGTGAAATCAACAAAAACCACATGACCCTCTGCCTGTAGCTCTGCCACCCGACCCGGTGTCCATGTTTGTGGCTCCAGCGCGCTGGCATCCTTGCCATTAAGTCCTGACCACAGCACCCATATAATGGCAAATCCGGCAATAATGGCGCTGGTTTTACCGGCACGTTTACCTCTGGCCGCCCAAATGGCAAATGTGATAAGCACCATGGCCGCAAGAACAGCGGCAACACCGATGGAACCGGCCTGTCCGTCCAAAACCCAGACCAACCAGACAGAAGCAGCAAACATGGGAAAGGCCATCAACTGCCCAAAGCGAACCATCCAGTCACCGGGTTTGGGTAGCAGACGCAAGAGAGAAGGAAAAAAACTAAGCGCAAAAAATGGTGCACCAAAACCAAGCCCCAGTGCAGTAAAAACGCTGAGGGTTACAACGGCGCCCTGAGTCAGTGTAAACCCAAGCGCCCACCCCATCGCCGGTGCCGTGCACGGCGATGCCACCACCACCGCCAGAACACCGGTGAAAAACGCACCAGTATTCCCGCCAGAGCCAGTCAGCGTATTGCCCATGCCCATGAAACGGTTGCCAAAATGCAAAAACCCCAACAACATCAGGCCCAGAACAAAAAACAATAGTGCCAGTGCCGCGACAAATGGCGGGAATTGCAACTGAAACCCCCAACCGATTTGCTGCCCAGAAGCCTTGAGCGCGATAAGCAACCCACCAAGGGCGAGAAATGAGATCAGCACCCCGGCAAGAAACAAAACCCCGTGGCGGCGAATTTCGCTGGCCTCATCATGGGCGCGGGTTACAAAGTTCATGGCCTTCATGGAGAGCACCGGAAAAACGCACGGCATCAGATTGAGGATAACCCCGCCAATGAAAGCAAACAGCAAAGCCTGTAATAATGCGCCTTTGCCCTGAGTGCCAGAATTTGCGCCGGGCAGGGTATCTGCCCCAGAACCCGCTGGTGCAGCACCGGGTTGCACCGTCAAAGCAGTCGCTTTTCCACCAATTGTCAAAATGCCTTTGATTGGCCCGCTCAAACCGTCCTTGGCGCGAAAGCCGGGCTTCGTCCACAAAGTAAAACCACTTGTCCCGTGCGAGATAAGCTGTGGTTCTGCATGACGCACCGCGCCGGTATCTATCGGGAAAAAATAGGCCTGTTTGGTGTTTTGCAAACCCGGCCCGGCAAAGCTGTAGGTCAGGGTTTCACCCTTTAGTGTTGCGCCAGTTTGAATGCCGTTGTCGGGCTTTGCCAGTTTGGTAATGGCCGTTTTTGCGACCTTGTCCCATTCAGCGTTAGCAATGGTGTTTGCGCCAGTTTGTACAGTGAAGGTGAAGCGGCCCTCTTCAGGGATACAAATATCCTCGCAAACCAGCCAGGTGATATAGGCGTCAAAGGTGAGGGATTGCCCAAAGGCCAGATCAGCATCGGCCTGCAAAGGCACGATATAAACAGCCTCACCTTCATAACCATAATTAACCAGCGGCCCCAGGGCGATAGTGCTGGGCACGGGCCATTGTATATCACCTGCAGTGATGCCCTTGGGAAGCGTCCAGTTTATACGGGTTGGTTCTCCGGCATCGCCCGGGTTGATCCAGTAGGTGTGCCAATGCTCGCGAATATCCATTTTCAGGACAGCATTAAAACTATCTCCTGGGGCGATAGTTCTGACATCCGCCTCTAATTGCGCGGTTACGTTTTCCGTTGTGGCGATACTGGCTGCTGCTTGCGTACCCCAAAATGTAAACAAGGCAAATATGGCCCATAAAACGCGCATCTGTAAAACTCCAAAGGTCAATTTTACGCCCTATAGCGCCCATGGGGCGTCTTGGGCAGACCCCCTCGCGCAGTTGTGAAATAAAACACTTATTTCTTTACCAAATCACCCGCTAATGCCCGCTCGATAAGCGCAATGGTTTCTGCAACACCATAAATGGCAATGAAGGAACCAAACCTCGGCCCCTGACTTTGGCCCAGCAACACCTCATACAAGGCCTGAAACCACAGGCGCAAATTTTCAAATTCATGCGCCTTGCCCACGGCAAAAACCAGAGTTTGCAGATCAGATGCCTCCGTCTCTGCTCCATGCTCGCGCAATTGCGAGGCAAGGTCAGCAAACGCCGCGTGTTCCTTGTCATTGGGTGCACGATAGGTTTTGGTTGGTTTAACAAAATCCTCGTAATAGCGAATGGCGTAACCGGCCAAATGATCCAGAAGCGGATGCGTATTTGATGTGGCTTCGGGGGCGTAGCGCGAAATAAAGCCCCACAGCGCGTGCTTGTTTTCGACATTGGCTGCACTAACCAGGTTAAGTAAAAGCGCGAATGAAATAGGCGAACTGGCCTCTGGCACCTCGCCATTATGGATATGCCAGACGGGGTTGGAAAGGCGCTGAGCATTGTCCTGAGAATGATATGCGGCCAGATGCTGCAAATACTCATCTACGGTTTTGGGAATCACATCAAAATAAAGCTTCTTGGCCACGCGGGGTTTTTGGAACTGATACAGCGACAGGCTTTCTTGCGGTGCGTAGGTCAGCCATTCTTCGACCGAAATGCCATTGCCCTTGGATTTTGATATTTTTTCGCCCTTTTCATCCAGAAACAACTCATAGACATATTGTGTGGGCGGACGCACGCCGAGGATTTTGCAAATTCTGGAATAGATCGGGGCATTGTCCTGATGATCCTTGCCGAACATTTCAAAATCAACGCCCAGGGCTGCCCAGCGCATACCAAAATCCGGCTTCCATTGTAGTTTGGTATGCCCGCCAGTGACCAGGATGCTGGTCTCTGTACCATCCTCATCATCAAAGGTGATGGTTCCGGCGCTGGCATCCACAGACTTCATTGGCACATAAAGCACCCGGCCAGTTGTTGGCGATATGGGCAAAAAGGGCGAATATGTTGCGCGGCGCTCCTCGCCCAGTGTGGGCAGCATCACCGCCATGATCTCGTCAAATTTTTCAAGCGTGCGGCGCAACATCGCGTCATAGACACCGGATTTATAAAGTTCAGTGGCTGAGAGAAATTCATACTCAAAACCAAAACTGTCGAGAAAGGCCCGAAGACGGGCATTATTATGGTGTGCGAAGCTTTCATATTCGTTGGAAAACGGGTCTGGCACAGCAGTCAGCGGTTTGCCCAGATGTGTGGCAAGGGTTTCCTGATTGGGCACATTACCCGGCACTTTGCGCATGCCGTCCATATCGTCAGAGACACAGATCATCCGCGTGGAAATTTTATCATCGGTCAGCACATGAAACGCATGGCGCACCATGGACGTGCGCACCACTTCGCCAAACGTGCCAATATGCGGCAGTCCCGATGGGCCATAGCCAGTTTCAAATACCACCGGGCCGTCTTTGGGCTGTCCGGCGCGCTGCATTTGTTCCAGCCGTTTGAGCAAGGCGCGGGCCTGCTCAAAGGGCCAAGCCTTGTTGGTGGCGGCAAGATCAGAAATATCAGACATGAACGAGGCTCCGAAACTAACTGCCGGAGGTAAACACGCCGTGCGATATGGTCAAGCGTTCAGCGCCTGTGGGTTCGGTAAAACTGGATCACCCGAATGAATTGGGTGATGGTATTCTGTGTTATCACCTCATATGAGCAATCATCTTCTCACACTCCACCTTGAAGCCACGCTGGCCCTTCGCCATCTTCAGGGGTATAGGACATAGCCTGATTGGTATAATTGCGCACAAGGACAAGTGAGAGAAAAATGTTTATTGAAACCCAGTCCACGCCAAACCCGGCAACACTGAAATTCCTGCCCGGGCGAGAGGTGTCACCCTCCGGGGTGCATGATTATCGCGATGTCGAGGCGGCCAAGACGTCGCCCCTGGCACAAACGCTTTTTGCCCAGGGCGGCGTTCGTGGCGTATTTTTAGGTTCCGATTTCATTGCCATCACCAAAGAGGAAGATCAGGAATGGCCCCATCTGAAACCGGCATTACTTGGGGCCATCATGGATCATTTCCAGTCTGGCGCACCGGTGTTGACCGGCGAGGGGACGGGTGCAGACGAAGAAGAATATGAAGGCGAAACCGCCGAAATTGTTGCCCAGATCAAGGAGCTGATCGACACCCGCGTTCGCCCCGCCGTGGCCCGTGATGGTGGCGACATTGTTTTTCAGCGTTTTGACGTAGACACAGGTCTGGTTTATTTACATATGCGCGGCGCGTGTGCTGGTTGCCCGTCTTCATCAATGACGCTGAAACACGGCATTGAGAACTTGCTGAAACATTATGTGCCTGAGGTCAGTGCCGTCGAACAGGCTTTTTAGAGGAAGAAAATTCTATGGCCAACCCCCTTGCCGATCTCACCTTTGACCAGCTCTTTCGCAAAGCGCGCACCGCCAATGCCTGGCAGGATCTGGATGTGCCAGAGGTCATGGTGCGAGCCATTTATGACCTGATGAAATGGGGGGCCACCAGCGCCAATATAAGCCCGGCACGGTTTTTATGGATACATTCTGATGCCGCCAGGGCACGACTGAAACCACATCTGATGGAAGGCAATGTTCCCAAGGTGCTTGGCGCACCGTGGACGGTTATTATTGCCTGGGATGAAAAATTTGAAGACAAGGTGCCTGAACTATTCCCCCATAACCCCGGAGCCAGGGACTGGTTTACCGATCCTGATGCCCATTTTGACGCCGCTTTTCGCAACGGCACCCTGCAAGGCGCGTATCTGATGTTGGCAGCGCGCGCCCTGGGGCTGGATTGCGGGCCAATGTCAGGCTTTGACAACAAGGCGGTGGATGCCGAATTTTTTGCGGGCGATGTAAAAATGAAACACTGGGCGTCAAACTTCATCTGTGCCATTGGTTATGGTGATGATGCGGCTTTGTTTGACCGCTCGCCGCGTCTTGCTTTTGATGACGCCAACACCACCCTCTGAGGTGCCTCAATGGCACTCTTGCTGATTGATACCAGCACTGCCCGTTGCGCAGTCCTTGTGCGCACAGGCGGGGCCAGTCTCCAGAGGATTGAAACAGGTGTGCGTGGACAGGATGCCCGCCTGGCCCCCATGGTTCATGACATACTTGACGAGGCCGGGCTTGTCCCGACTGATATTGAACGCATTGGCGTCATTATCGGCCCCGGTGCGTTTACCGGTGTACGCATTGGTGTTGCCTTTGCACGAGGGTTGGGGCTGACCCTTGGTAAACCCGTGACAGGCATAAACGCGCTGGACGTTTTTGCACTTGGAGGTGATGCTGGTGAGTATCGAGCCGGAGTGTGCGATGTTGGTCGTGGTGAGATCGTGTTTCGTCTGGCCAGAAGCGGTGTGTTGCAAGGCAAGTATGAAATTGTTTCGGTGGACGATGCCGTATTACAGATAACCGCCTTTGGGGCAGGTCATCCGGTTCATCTGGCCGGGTCTGCTGCACACCAGATCAGCAATGATGTTTTGTGCGATACGGGTCAACATGATCTGGATTTAGAGCGCGTTGCCACCCTCCTGCACGCCAGCGCACTACCGGTACTGGACGCTCTTCCCTGGTATCATCGCCCGCCGGACGCCAAATTACCTGCCAAATTATCAGGCAGCGCCATCCCGTGAGCACAGTGCGGATTATCAAGGCAGAGATGAGCCATGCCGCCATGCTGGCACAATTACACAAGGCTTCTTTCAATCCTGCATGGGATGAGGACGCCATTATCTCACTATTGACGAGCAGTACAATGGCCTGGCTTGGCTATATCGACGATCAACCATCGGGATTTGTTATCATCCGCATAGCTGCAGATGAGGCAGAGATATTGAGCATTGCTGTTTTGCCGGACGCGCGCCAGCACGGGTTGGGGCGCACGCTTTTGACAACCGCATTTGAGGGCGCTGTTCAAAGCGGTGCTATATCCATGTTTTTGGAAGTGGCTCGCAGCAATGAACCTGCGTGCCAGCTTTATGAAAGTGTCGGCTTTGCGCATATCGGCGTTCGCGAGCGTTATTACTCCAATGATGAAGACGCGCTTGTTTTTAGGCGTTCACTGGTGTGATGTTTGGGTGCGCGGGGATGGACAAAAGCAGCTTTTGACACCAGTAAAGAAGGGTTAGCCATTTATGGGAGACTTCGTGCCTAATCGTCTGGAAGAACAGTGTGTGCAAAAAGGCATGCGCATGACCGAACAACGCCGGATCATAGCGCGTGTTCTTAGTCAGGCCGAAGACCACCCGAATGCCGAAGAACTGTATGCCCGCGCCCTGGCGCTGGATCCCAACATGTCTCTGGCAACGGTCTATCGCACCGTGCGTCTTTTTGAAGATGCCGGCATTATTACCCGTCATGATTTTGGCGATGGCCGGGCACGGTTTGAAGAACTTCCCGACAGCCATCATGACCATCTGATTGATGTAAAGACCGGCGAGGTTATCGAGTTCGTAGATGAAGAAATTGAAAAACTACAGGAAAAAATTGCCAAAAAACTCGGCTACAAGCTGGTAGATCATCGCCTTGAGCTTTACGGAATAAGGGACAAGTCCTGACCAATGTCTGGCTCTAAAAAACGCGTCTATATCAAAACTTTTGGCTGTCAGATGAATGTTTATGATTCTGCACAAATGGCCAACCTGTTGCACGGGGTGGGTTATGATGAAGTAACCACCGCCGAAGACGCCGATCTGGTGGTGCTTAACACCTGCCATATTCGCGAAAAGGCCGCAGAGAAAGTTTATTCTGATCTTGGCCGACTGCGCCAGATCAAAGAAGCGCGCGGCGACCATGAAGCCCCTATGCAAATCGCCGTCGCCGGGTGTGTTGCCCAGGCCGAAGGGGCCGAGATCAAACGTCGTGCGCCGGTGGTGGACTATGTGGTTGGCCCACAAAGCTACCAACGTTTACCACAAATGCTTGCTGGAGAAGCAGAAACGCTAGCCACGGACTTTGCCGTTGACGAGAAATTTGAACGTCTGGCCCAAAAACGCAGTCAGCAAGGGCCAGCCGCTTTTGTAACCGTGCAGGAAGGTTGCGACAAGTTTTGCTCATTCTGTGTGGTACCCTATACACGTGGTGCAGAACATTCGCGCAGCGCCGGGCAGATCAGTGCCGAAGTGCGCGCTTTGGCACGTCACGGGGTGCGCGAGGTCACACTGCTTGGTCAAAACGTCAACGCCTGGGCCGCGACAAGCCCAAACGGGAAAGGCGGCTGGGGGTTGGGTCAACTGATCCGCCATCTGGCACAAATCGACGGGTTGGATCGTATTCGCTACACCACCTCACATCCACGCGACATGGATGATAATTTGATTGCTGCTCATGGTGAAATTGACGTGCTCATGCCCTATTTGCATCTACCGGTGCAATCGGGATCCAATCGAGTGCTTAAGGCGATGAACCGTGGCCATAGCATGGATGACTATAAGCGTATTATTGATAAAATTCGCCGTAAACGCCCGGATATCGCTCTGTCTGGCGATTTTATTGTCGGGTTTCCAGGCGAAACCAATGCGGACTTTGAGGCAACCATGCAAGCTGTGCGCGATATTGGTTATGCTTCTGCATATTCGTTCAAATACTCGCGCCGCCCCGGCACGCCGGGGGCAAAGATAAAAGATCAAGTACCCGAAGAGATTAAAGTGGAGCGTCTGGCAATTTTACAAGATTTGCTGGTCACCCAGCAGATCGGTTTTAATGCCGGCCTTACGGGGCGCACCTTACCGGTTTTGTTTGAAAAACCGGGGCGGCACGAGGGGCAGGTTTGCGGGCGCAGTCCTTATCTGCAAAGTGTTTTTGTGCAAGGCCCGACATCATTGATCGGCAGCATTCAAGATGTGGACATCACCGGGGCTGGCCGCAATGCACTCACCGGAAATTTATCTCGGGAGGTCGTGACAACAGCGTGAGCAAAACCATGCGTATAGTCCTTGAAACTCCCGCTCTTGCTGCTGATGTTTGCGGCGTAAATAGTGAAAACCTCGTGCTTGTTGAACAGGCCTTTGATGTGCTCATCGATGCGCCAGGTGACGGGTTTGCTGTGCATGGCCCATCAACGGGGCAACGCAAGGCCATTGATGTTCTGAAAACCCTTGTTGTTGAGGCACAGGCGGGCAAAAGCCCTGATGCGGCCAGCGTGCGTGCCGCTATTATTTTTGCTAAAAAGGGAGATGGTTTTAACGCCAAAGACGGTTTTCACGTACCCCGCGCCCGGCGTCTTATCAGCCCGCGAACGCCGGCACAAAAAACCTATTTGAACCTACTAAAGGGTGCTGATGCTGATCTTGTGTTTGGTGTTGGCCCGGCCGGTACGGGGAAAACATTTCTGGCAGTGTGTTACGGCGCAACGTTGCTGGCGGCCCGTAAAATTGACAAGTTAATTATTGCCCGCCCGGCCGTTGAGGCTGGTGAGCGCCTGGGATTTCTTCCCGGTGCTCTGGAAGAAAAAATTGACCCTTATATGCTCCCTGTCTGGGATGCACTTGATGTTGCCCTAGGGCAGGAAATGGTGCTGAAACGCCGTGCTGAAGGACGCATAGAGGTCGCGCCCCTTGCCTTTATGCGCGGGCGCACACTCAGCCACGCATTTGTTATAATGGACGAAGCCCAAAATGCCACAACCGGCCAGATGCAAATGGTCTTGACCCGCCTTGGTGAGGGTAGCCGGATGGTGGTAACCGGTGATCCCAGTCAATCGGATTTACCAAACGGGCAGCTTTCCGGTCTGTCTCACGCGCTGGGCGTGCTGGACGGTGTGAGGGGCTGTGCTGTTTCACGATTTACACAAAAAGATGTGGTGCGACACCCATTGGTGGCGCGTATTGTTGCCGCTTATGAAAACGCAGGGCGACCAGGTTGATGGACAACGAAGAACGTGAAATTGACGTGCGTATTTCTGGCAAAAACTGGAACCCGGATGTTGAAAAAGCTGAAATGCTGGTGCGCGACGTTTTGGATGCCCTTGAAGCAAGACTTGGCCCGCTGCACGCCGGTGTTTTGGAGGTTTGGTTTGCCACTGACAATGACTTACAGGCATTGAATCATACGTTTCGTAGTAAAAACATGCCAACCAATGTACTTTCTTTTTCCCCTCCGACCGACCTACAATCTGGTTTTGGTCAGTGTTTGGGTCAGCTGGCACTTGCCGATGGGGTTTGCGTCCAAGAGGCCAACGCGCGCAGTGTGACGCTCGAGGATCATGCTTGTCATCTTGTCCTACATGGACTGTTGCACCTGGAGGGTTATGACCATGAAACCGATGCTGATGCTAAAACAATGGAAACAATAGAGTGCGCCGTTATGAAGGCGCTTGATTTGCATGACCCATACTCGGTCAGAGGAGAGGCGCATGTCTGAACAAAATATCGGGTTTTTCGCAAAGCTGTTTTCAAGACAGTCTGCTGTCCCTTCTGTGCCTGACGAAGACGCGCAAGAACTAATTGATAATGCTACGGCGTTTGATCTGGTGCGTATCGACGATCTAATGGTGCCGCGCGCTGATATTGTTGCGGTAAACTCTGATGTCAGTCTTGGTGAACTGGCCCGTGCGTTTATTCAATCGTCACATTCGCGTCTCCCGGTTTATCACGACACGCTCGACGATCCGCGCGGCATGGTTCACATCAAGGATGTTTTGCGGTTTCTCGTCCCAGAAAATGGCACACCTGCAGATACCGGGGCAAAAGTTCTCGAACAAATTATTCGACCCGTTCTTTTTACACCGCCCAGCATGTATGCTGATGATCTGATGTTAAAAATGCAAAGCACCCACATTCATATGGCGCTGGTCGTGGATGAATATGGCGGCACAGATGGTCTGGCGACCCTTGAAGATATTGTTGAACAAATCGTTGGCAAAATAGAAGACGAGCACGACGGTGAGGCCCCATCACTAACCAGGCTGGAGGATGGTAAATGGGATGCCGATGCCCGCGTTTCCATTGAAGAGCTTGAAGAAGCAAGCGGCATCGCCCTTGTTCGGGGCGAAGATGAAGATGACGTAGATACGCTGGGAGGGCTGGTGTTTCAACTGGCTGGGCGAGTTCCCCAACGTGGTGAAATTCTAAAACACCCTGCAGGTCTTGAGTTTGAAGTTATGGAAGCTGATCCGCGCCGCCTGCGCCGCCTTCTGGTTCGCCATCACCATGAGGGATAATATCGTCATCATTATATGGCAGAAAATTACAGCTCTGCACGCCTACACTTCTGGCGTGCGTGGCTGGCGTGCGCACCTTATGGCGTTTGTTGCCGGTGCCGCGGGCGTATTGGGGCAAGCACCATTTCATCTGTGGCCAATGGCCTTGCTTTCTATGGTGGTTCTTGTCTGGCTTCTGGATGGAGCTTTTTCCGGGCCGGAACCCATCCGCGCCGGCGCCGCACGGGCATTCAGTTTTGCTTATGGGCAATTTTTCGCCGGGCTTTACTGGATCGGCTCCGCCTTCATAAGCCGAGGCCCGGAATATATTCCGCTTATGCCCTTTGCCTTAGCTTTACTTATGGCTGGTCTGGCGCTCATCTGGGCCGTGGCCGGCGCCATAGCCGTGCGGTTCTGGTGTCTGGATCAGCGCCGTATCGCCGTATTTGCTCTGACTTTTTTCGGTGCCGAGTGGGTCAGGGGGCATTTTCTCACCGGATTTCCATGGAACTTGCCGGGCATGGTATGGAACCCCGGTGGCACCATATCTCAATCGGCATCTGTTTTTGGTATATGGGGCTTGTCGCTTGTTACGCTTTTTGTGTTTGCAGCTCCGGCTGCTTTAATGGGCAGGGCGCGCACGTTCTGGTGGCGAGCCTTACCAACCATCATGGGTCTTGGGTTGTTTACCGTTGCGTTTGTCTACGGCGTGAACCGGTTGTCTAATGCTGGCACAGGAGAACAACCCGGCGTGCGGTTGCGGGTGGTTCAATCAAACATCGATCAGCGCGAAAAATGGAACCCTGAAAACCGGGAAGCCGTATTGGAGCATTATTTACGCATATCGACCGCCTTGCCCCTGGACAAGGTCAGCCACGTTATCTGGCCTGAAGGCGCATTACCAACCTTGCTTCTGGAAGACAGCCATGCGCTGGATCGTATTGCTGAAACGTTTCGGGACGGGCCGGTGCTTATTACCGGCCTGACAAGGCGAGAGCGCGCCGGTAATGGTGAAACGCTGTATCGTAATTCTCTTATTGCCCTTAGTTTTGCTGATGGGTTACCTCGGGTAGAGACGGTTTACGACAAGCACCACCTTGTGCCTTTTGGTGAATACATGCCTTTTGCGGATGTGGTTGCCCGGTTGGGGGTCGAGAGCCTTGCTGTTCTTGGTGATGGTTACACACCCGGGCCAGCGCCCTCCAGCATGCAAATTGCCGATCTGCCGGTTTTCTCACCGCAAATTTGTTATGAAATCGCCTATTCCGGCTTTACTCCCAGAGATGAGGGACGGCCAGACTGGATTCTCAACATTTCCAATGATTCCTGGTTTGGCTCAACCACCGGCCCCTATCAACACCTCGACCATTCGCGGTTTCGCGCTATAGAAGAAGGGCTACCCGTGGTTCGTTCCGTCAGCTCAGGGATTGCCGGTGTTATTGACCCCTTTGGTCGGATGCGCGTTCGTCTTGACCGCAAGGCTGACCGGGCCGTTGATACAGCTATCCCCTTGCCGCTGGCTGCCCCCATTAACAAGCGCTTTGGCGGGTTGTTCGTTTTATTCTTGGTGGGGGTGTTATTCTTGTTTAGGTTTTTACACGCTCGATAAACCATGTCTTGTTAAACACTCGGGCCAACACGCTTACGTAGAAAAAATTATTGCAACAACCTGTGCGGGAATTTGGTTGAACGCGTTTACAGAAAGACCTATTGGAGCATATCAACCACTCCTGATTAAACTCAAGGGGTGGTTAACGATCGGGGTGTTTTGTGACAGAACGTTCAGCCAATCCAGTTGATATCCACGTGGGTGCGCGGGTGCGCTTGCGCCGCCTTATGCTGCGTATGAGCCAGGACAAGCTTGGTGAAACCCTTGGTGTCACCTTTCAGCAAATTCAAAAATATGAACGCGGGGCCAACCGTGTTAGTGCCAGCCGCTTATGGGGTATGGCTGATGTTCTTAATGTACCAATTCAGTATTTTTTTGAAGGCCTGGCCGAACAAGCCTTAACGGGCGGGTTTTCTGATAATGACCAAACGCCAATGGTTTATGACTTTATAAACTCACCTGACGGCGTACAACTTGCTGCTGCTTTTTCACGCATTACTGACGCCAAGGTTCGTCGCCAGGTACTGCAGCTGGTTCGTGCCCTTTCTGGCGAAACCGAGGCAGAAAGCTGACCTGCTAGATCGTTTTATTATATCAGATTAAAACTTTATCGAGGACTCGATGCGAACCACAGGTTCGTTTTCACCGGGCATAACCGGTAGCACCCGATCTCGCGGCGTGGAGATTCTAAGATCACCCGGCGCGCCAAAACTCAGGCTGCCACCCAGGCGTATTCTGGGGCTGAGGTCAAAATATGCGCCCGCGCTAACGCGATCCATATTTTCAAAGGCCGTGTCCTTAACATCAAGATTGACGGTAACGCCCCACTTGCTGTTGGCTGGAATGGCAACGCCCGTTGAGCGCATTGGCATGATCGGACGTTCTTCTTCTCGGGTTTCATCACGTACCGTGAAAGCGCGGTTCCAGGGCAAGGCGGAGTTAGCAATGCGCACACCTTCTGCATCGTCAGACAAACCTGGTCTGGCGAAAACGCAGAGGGTCATTATGACCAATATGAGTTGCAAGTGCTTCATGCCTTGCCCGATCCTCTTTTTTAACACCCCACCAAAACATTCTTTGATGGTGCAGTCTAATATGTTTTTATCAAAATTGTGTTAAATTCTAAAACGAATTTTGATTAGATTAAAACAAACCTCTTTAGCTTAAACACTAACGTGACGATTCGGCCACAACCGCACAACCGACATGGGGCTGTAACAGCTGTGACCGACCGCGAGCAGCCCCATCCCCCGGACGCCTGTAATTTTCATAGAACGAAGCCGAATAATGGGTCAAGACAAAAGAAAGGGTCTGGCTTGTGGTTCTTTTGGTTTGTGTCCCATGAGCAACAGCTTATTAGGGGTGGTTGCGTGAAAATGGTGTGCATTTTTATATTGCTGCTCTGGCCTCTATAGGCCAGCATGATATATACGCTGTCAAATTATTGTTTTCAGCATCTTGCTGTTCCATACGGAGAACCTTTATGCGCGCACCTGTTCGCATTGTTATCACCCTTCTTGCCACAACGGCTCTGGTTTCCTGCTCTGCTTTTGGCTCTGGCAAGGGCCGCTCTGATACTGGTGCAAAAAAAAAGGGTGGCCTGTTTAGCCGATCTCAATCGGTTTCCGGCATTGGCGTTAACAGTTTTTTGTGGCGGGCGGCGCTTGAAACAATTGAATTTATGCCTCTCACCTCTGCAGATCCCTATGGCGGGGTAATCATAACCGGTTGGCACAGCGACGGTAACGCCACCAATGAACGGTTCAAGGCGACAGTATATATTCTTGATACACGATTACGCGCTGATGCCATCAAGGTGTCGGTATTCAGGCAGGAATTTGACGCTAGTGGTAATTGGGTTGATGCAGATATTGATCCCGACACAGAGGTGCAGATTGAAAACGCCATTTTAACACGCGCGCGTGAGTTAAAAATTTCAACTCTGGGATAAACCACAACATATTGAAAACCCTGGTTTATAATGACTATTTACAATCACTCAGAAAGCGAACAAAAATGGCAACGCGTTTGGGACGATGCCAATACATTTCGCACCGACCATCACGCGCCTGATCAGAAAAAAGCCTATGTGCTGGAAATGTTTCCGTACCCCTCCGGGCGGATACATATGGGCCATGTGCGCAATTATGCCATGGGCGACGTAATTGCCCGCTATCGTCTGGCCAACGGGTTTTCCGTGCTGCACCCTATGGGTTGGGACGCCTTTGGCATGCCCGCGGAAAACGCGGCAATGGCACATAACGTTCACCCCAAAGCCTGGACCTACAGCAACATTGCAGCCATGCGCGAACAGATGCAACGACTTGGCTTTGCGCTTGACTGGAACCGGGAGTTTGCAACCTGTGATCCTGAGTATTACGGCCAACAGCAAAAAATCTTTCTGGCTTTTTGGAAAGCCGGCCTGGTTTATCGGAAGTCCTCAAAAGTAAACTGGGATCCGGTCGACCAAACCGTTCTTGCCAATGAACAGGTCATAGACGGGCGTGGTTGGCGCTCTGGTGCTCTGGTTGAGAGTCGCAAGCTCACACAATGGTTTTTCAAAATCACCAATTATACGCAAAGTCTGTTGGATGGTTTGCAATCTCTGGATCGTTGGCCTGAAAAAGTGAAAACCATGCAAGCCAACTGGATTGGACGGTCAGAGGGTTTACAGTTTCACTTTTCCATAACTGACAAAACACCGTGTGAAGACTACAAAACCATTGAGGTTTATACAACGCGCCCGGACACCCTGTTTGGAGCCAGCTTTGTCGCCCTGGCACCAGATCATCCAGTTGCTCAAAGTATGGCCCGGTCAAACCCGGCCATAAAAGAGTTTGCCGAGAAGTGTGCGCAGCTTGGCACGTCTGAAGAGGCGCTGGAGCGTGCAGACAAGGAGGGTATAGATACAGGATTGCGGGTTAAGCACCCTTTTAAAAAGGGAGAAACCCTTCCTGTGTGGATCGCCAATTTTGTCCTTATGAATTATGGGACAGGCGCAATTTTTGCGTGTCCGGCTGGCGATCAGCGCGACCTTGATTTTGCTCGCAAATACGAACTACCGGTTATACCTGTGGTTTGCCCCAAAAACACAAACCCAGATGATGTGCTGGTTAATGATGTCGCCTATACCGGTGACGGCACCATGATAAATTCTGGCTTTCTTGATGGGCTTGATGTTGATGCCGCTATTATCAAGGCATCAGAGACAATAGAGGGTTACGGTACAGGAAAGCGCACGGTTAATTACCGGCTACGTGATTGGGGTGTTTCCCGTCAACGTTATTGGGGGTGCCCGATCCCTGCGGTGCATTGCCAGAAATGTGGTGTTGTGCCGGTTCGTGAAGACGATTTACCAATTATTTTGCCTGATGATGTTCGTTTTGACCAACCCGGCAACCCGCTACTTCGTGCACATGACTGGAAAAACACAAGCTGCCCGAAATGCGGCGGCTCTGCGGTGCGTGAAACCGACACGCTCGATACTTTTGTAGATTCCTCCTGGTATTATGCCCGGTTTTGCTCCCCGCACGCACACGAGCCTGTGGATCCAAAAGCATCGAAATATCACCTCCCTGTGGATCAGTATATTGGCGGCGTGGAACACGCTGTTTTACACCTTCTTTATGCCCGGTTTTTTACCCGGGCCATGAAGGATTGTGGCCTTCTTGAAATAGACGGTAACGAGCCTTTTTCTGGGCTGTTTACTCAAGGAATGGTTACCCACCAGACATATAAAAATCAACACAAACAGTGGCTTTCCCCCCAAGATGTTGAGCGCAAGGGTTCTGTCTGGGTTGAAAGAAAAACGGGTGCTCCGGTTACGGCTGGCGCCATTGAGAAAATGTCAAAATCAAAATCGAACACCATCGACCCCAAAGACATTGTTGCCCGATACGGCGCCGATGTTGCCCGTTGGTTTGTCTTATCTGATTCGCCGCCAGATCGCGACGTAGAGTGGACTGATGCCGGTGTAGAAGGTTCTAACAGGTTTATTCAAAGGGTTTGGACAAGCGCCTGTGCGGCAAATGAGGCGTCTGGATTAACAAAACCCGATGCTAAATTAACCCGTCTTTGCCACAAAACCATCAAAGCGGTCGGCGAAGACATAGAGGGGTTTGGGTTTAATCGTGCCATTGCGCGGCTTTATGATTTACTAAACGCCATACGTAAGGCAACGGGGCAAAGCAATACCGTGCCAGCCATGCGTTCGTTTGCACAATTGCTGGCACCTTTTGCCCCACATCTGGCGGAAAGTTGTTGGGAGGTGCTTGGCGGCAAGGGCTTGGTCGCCACAGCGGGCTGGCCGGTATATGACCCGGCCCTCACCGAGGATGAAACCATCATGATGCCTGTTCAGATTAACGGTAAACGCAGAGGTGAGTTTTCAGCGCCGCGCGGCCTTGCCAAAGACAAGGTGGAAAACCTTGCCCTTGCCAACGAGGGTGCCGTTCGGGCATTAATGGGCTTGACTATCCGAAAAATAATTGTTGTTCCTGATCGCATCGTCAACATTGTGGCCAATTAAATGAAACACCTGAAACCCCTTGTATCCATAACGTTTTTGTTCCTGCTAACAGCTTGTGCAGGGTTTCAGCCGCTTTATGCAGAAAACACAACCGTGCGCCGTGGATTTGAGACATTAAGCCTGACGCCCATTGACGGTCGGATCGGTTTTCTTTTTTCTCAAGCCATGACAGAGCGGGGGGGAATAAAAACCGGAACCTCTGGCCCTTATATTCTGGAGCTTCAGCTAAACAAAAGCCAGACAAACGTTGGTGTCCGCGTTGATGATGTTTCAACACGGGCGCGACTAACCCTTAGCTCATCGTATCTGGTGCGTGACCGGAATGGAAAAATTGCCCATCAAGGCACTGCTGAAAGTTTTACAGCCTTTGATTTTCCAGATGAGCCTTATGGTGCGCTCTCTGCAGAGCGGGACGCCGAACAAAGCGCATCCCTTATTCTTGCGGAAAAGGTCTTGACTGATTTAGCCGTGTTTTTTGCCAGCCTTCCAGAAAACTCTTGAAGCTCTCTGCTGGCGCAACTACCCGGTTTTTGAAAAACCCCGACCCCAACATCTGTGTTGTTCTTGTTTATGGACCGGACTATGGTTTGATTAAAGAGCGGTCACAGAGCATAAGCCACACCCATTTGGGTGATGCACCAGGCTCGTTTTCTCAAACCATACTCACTGATACAGACATCAAAACAGACCCCGCATGTCTGCAAGATGCCTTTTGTGCCCTACCCCTTGGCGGCGGCCCCAGAGTTGTACGCCTTAAAACCAGCGCGGAGTTGTTCGTCAAGCCGTTGAAGGCTTTACTGGCCTCCCTTGATGGCAAACAAATCATACCCGCCGCCTTGCTTCTCATTGAGGCTGGTGATTTAGGCCCACGCTCGCCCCTGCGCAAATGCGTTGAACAAGACAAAACCCACGCCGTTACCTTGGCCTGTTATGCCCCTGACTTGCGTGATTTGCGCGACCTTGCCACGAAGGCCGCACAAACCCATAACCTTGGTTTTGCCGATGGGGCTTTGGATTTTCTGATAAGCCATTTGCCACCAGACCGGGCGATTGCGCACTCTGAGGTAGAAAAGCTTGTGCTATACACCTCTCAAGGTGATGTTGGCATAATAGAGATCCCAGACGTACGGGCAATTGTTGCCGATTCTCTCAATCACAACCTTGATGTTTTTACCTCTGCTGTCGCCGACGGTGCGGCGCAGCGCACAGACCAACTTTTAGGTCAGGCACTAGAGGCCGGGCAATCACCCATTGCTTTGCTGCGGGCGCTGCAACGATATTTTTTACGGCTTAGTGAAGCCAAAGCGTCCGTTGCCGGTGGGCGGGATATTAAATCAGCCATGGCGGGTTTGCGGCCCCCTGTGTTTTTTGCTTACCAAAACGCCTTTTCGCGCCAGCTTTCCTCCTGGAGCCTGCCGACGCTTGAAAGCGTTATAGAACACTGCCTTGCCACAGAACGTGCCATGAAGAAAAGCGGCGCGCATCCAGAAAATTTAATTGCCAGACTCGTTATTAAAATTAGCACCATGGGTGGTCGAACTTAAATGTGGCCTGAACACTATTCTTGTGTAAGGCGGCGACACAAATCATCAAGCTGCTCAAGGGTTCTGTAATTGACCTGTAGTTGACCCGCTCCATTGGCGCGGGTTTTTATGGTTACTGCCAGCCCCAGGCACCGGGTTAAATCGCCCTCTAATGACAGTGTGTCCGGGCTTTTCTCTTTTGAGGGTTTGGTTTTTCTTCCTTTGGTTTCCAATGCGGTTTGTTTTGCTAAACTTTCTGTTTGACGAACGTTCAGGCCTTTTTTTATGATCTGGGCCGCTAAGTCTTCGGGGTCTGTGGCGGTGATTATCGCTCGTCCGTGACCAGCGCTAAGCAAGCCCTCACTAATCTGCTCTTGAATTGATGCCGGTAAGTTCAAAAGCCGTATCGCATTTGCAATTGCCGCACGGCTTTTGCCGATCACCCGTGCGATATCTTCCTGGGTATTATTGAATTGTTCTGATAAAACCAGAAGGCCTCGCGCTTCTTCTATGGGGTCAAGGTCGGTGCGTTGCATGTTTTCTACAAGCGCAATTTCCATAACCTCACGATCCGACAAGTCGCGCACAATAACCGGGATTTCATGTAGACGGGCGCGTTGTGCAGCCCGCCAACGGCGCTCCCCCGCCACGATTTGGTAGCCATCGCCACCCGGAATTGGCCGCACAATAATTGGTTGTAGCACCCCCTTTTCTGCTATTGAGCGCGTTAAACCCTCCATCTCTGCCTCGTCAAAATGGCGGCGTGGCTGCTCAGAGTTACGGCTAATCGTCTCAATGGGAACAACCGCGCCCCCATCAACGTTCGGGGCTGATAACACAGGGGATTCAGTTTCTCCCAAAAGCGCGGATAAACCACGCCCCAACCTTTGTCCTTTTGGCGTGTCACTCATAATGCCCTCACCTTGTCTTCACGGCGGATAACCTCGCTTGCCAGGCGCATATAGGCCTTGCTACCCGCACATTTGTAATCGTAGATCAACGCAGGCTTACCATAGGATGGCGCTTCTGAAACACGCACATTGCGCGGAATCACGGTTTTATAAACCTTATCACCAAAGTGTGCGCGTACATCGTCTGAAACCTGTTTTGATAAATTGTTTCGAGGATCATACATGGTAAGAACCAGGCCCTGGATTTCCAGTTGCGGGTTAAGGTTGCCTCGAACCAGATCCACCGTGCGCAAAAGCTGACTAAGCCCCTCCAATGCAAAAAACTCACATTGTAATGGCACCAAAAGTGCGTCTGCCGCCGTTAAGGCATTGACAGTCACCACGTTCAATGACGGTGGACAGTCAATCAAAACATACTGGTACTCGCTGTTTTTTCTTAAGGTTTGCAGGGCGTCCTTTAATCGGTGTGAGCGCCGGGGCGCGTTGGCAAGCTCCAGCTCTGCCCCGGCCAGATCTGCCTCGGCGGGCGCAATGTGCAGTCCCGGAACAGCTGTATGAACGATTGCTTTTTCTATGGACACTTGACGCACCAGCACGTCATAGGTTGTCGTGTGTCTCATAGCGTGGTCTATACCAAGGCCTGTAGAGGCGTTACCTTGCGGATCAATATCCAAAATCAGGGTTTTTTTACCAATGGCACACAGCGCCGTTGCCAGGTTTATTGTCGTGGTGGTTTTACCAACGCCGCCCTTTTGGTTGGCAATAGCAATAATCCGCGTGTTTATTGGCGATTCAGACACGGTCAGCTTCCCATATTTTCAAAATTGTTGCGTTTTTGTCTGTCAGACTTGGTATAGATTGATAGCGCAGAGTCCAGCCGCGTTGTGCTTCGTCTATCTCTTTTATTACACCAGCCCCCTTTGAAAACAACCGCAGTGTTTTTGGCCCTGCAAACGGTGCCGATAGCGTCAACAGTTTGTATAGTGGGGCCAGAGCGCGCGCGGTTATTACGTCATACGGTTTCGGCGGCATTTTTTCCATGCGATCACAAACCACCTCTGCCTTTGCGCCTGTTTTTTGAATGCACGTGCGTAAAAAGGCTGCCTTTTTTGCATTAGACTCAACCATGACCATGGTTAAGTTTGTGTCCTCCATGCGCATCAAGGCTATTGCCAGCCCCGGGAACCCCGCACCAGAACCCAAGTCTATCCAGTTTTTTGCCGTGTTTGGTGCCATTTTGGCCAGCTGGGCGCTATCCAGTGCGTGGCGTAGCCAAAAGCCCTGCACGGTGTTGGGTGAAACCAGGTTTATCTTCTTGGACCATTTTTGCAACAAGTCGTGCCAAATATCAAACCGGGTCAGTGTTTCACGTGAAACATCTAGTGTTTTGGCAAACAACTGGCGGTCGTTTTGCGTATTCATGCGGTTTTTTTGCGCGTCTCGCGCCTCACATAATGTGAAAGCAATGCCAGTGCGCCGGGAGACACCCCCTCCAGCCGCCCCGCCTGCCCCATGGTCTCTGGCTGTGCCTTAATGAGCTTTTCTCGCGCCTCATTAGATAGCCCTGTAATGGCGTTATAATTCAGGTCGTCGGGCAGGCGGCGGTGTTCTTCGCGACGAAATCGCTTTACGTCACGTTGCTGGCGCTCAAGATATCCCGAGTACAGGGCGTCTGTTGAAAGCTGAATTGCTGTTTTTTGGTCTGTCGTGGCAAGCTTTGGCCAGGCTTGTACCACATCTTCCCAGCCCATATCCGGGTAGGCCAAAATATCAAGCGCGCTGCGCCGCACACCGTCCTGATTGACCCTGATTCCCAGACGAAGCAGTTCTTGCGGTGTTTTATCTCTCTTTTCAGCCAGCGCACGGGCATTATCCAGCCTGGTGAGCTTTTCTTCAAATACTGTTTTTCGCTCAGCTCCAACACAGCCAAGCGCAAGACCAACAGGGGTTAATCGTTGGTCTGCATTATCTGCGCGCAGGCTAAGTCGGTATTCTGCGCGCGATGTATACATGCGATACGGCTCACTAACGCCATGACTGGTCAAATCGTCGACCATAACGCCCAAATATGCCTGGCTGCGGTCTGGCACAAATGGCGATGATCCACTCGCAAATAACGCCGCGTTCAAGCCTGCCAACAAGCCTTGTGCGGCGGCCTCTTCATAGCCGGTTGTGCCGTTAATTTGTCCCGCCAGATAAAGCCCGGTAACGCTTTTAACCTGTAGGCTGGCGCGCAAGGCTCTTGGGTCAACATAATCATATTCTATAGCGTAACCATAACGGTGAACGCGCACATTCTCCAGGCCCGTCATGGTTTTCAGAAATTCATCCTGCACCTTTGCGGGCAATGATGTAGATATTCCGTTTGGATAAACGTGTGGACTATCAAGACCTTCTGGCTCCAAAAACACTTGATGGCCATCCTTGTCGGCAAAGCGGGTGATTTTTTCCTCTATGGATGGGCAATAACGCGGGCCTGGCCCGCTAATATTTCCGCTTCCCGCCGCAGAAAGCATCAGGTTTTTCGCAATAATCTTGTGGGTTTTTGTGTTTGTCCAGCTTATGGCACAGGCAATTTGTGGCACTATGATTTTGCCTGTTAAAAAAGACAGGGGTGTTGGCTCTTCGTCTGCCGTCTGCATTTCAAGTGTCGACCAATTTATGCTGTCTTTGAAAAGCCGCGCTGGTGTGCCGGTTTTAAGTCGCCCCATTGGCAAGTTAAGGCTTGCCAGCGTCTGCGCCAGACCTGTGGACGGCGCCTCACCAAACCGGCCCGCTGGCTCTTGTTCGCCGCCCCTGTGAATAATACCATTAAGAAACGTGCCGGTCGTCAGCACCACAGAAGCACAGGCATGTCGTCTGCCACTGGCACAAAGCACGGCACAAACCGCCTTGTCTTTAATTTCTATATCTTCCACGCGGTCTTCGCAGGTGTGTAGCCCTTCTTGCTCGGCAATAAGGTGTGCCATGGCGGCTTTATATAGCTTGCGATCTGATTGAGTGCGCGGCCCCTGTACCGCCGGGCCTTTGCTGCGATTAAGCAGACGAAATTGAATTCCAGAGGCATCTGCTGCCCTGCCCATCAAACCGTCAAGCGCGTCAATTTCGCGAACCAGATGCCCTTTGCCTATGCCACCGATAGCCGGGTTGCACGACATTTGTCCAAAATCATCTGCGTTTGGGCTAATCAGCAATACACTTGCACTCAAGCGCGCGGCCGCAGCCGCTGCTTCACAGCCTGCGTGTCCGCCGCCAATGACAACAACGTCCCAGGTTTTGCTGGTTTCTAACATTTTTCTGCCGCGCATTTCCAAGGCGCGCTCCATAGCCGCATCAGAGGCATATGTCGAATCCGCTATCTGGTTGCGGCCCGCATTGTTTCACGTGAAACAATGCTGTTATTTACCAATACAAAATGTACTGAAAATTTTGCCCAGAATTTCTTCTGTCCCTGCTTCGCCTGTAATTTCTCCCAATGCCGCGCCCGCCTCCCTTAAATGCTCCCCGGCCAATTCCGGGCGCGCGCCAAGCTGTTGCATCGCATGAACCAGCGCAAACGTCGTGTTTTCTATAGCTTGTTTGTGGCGCATCCTCGTCATGCTGGGGGCCTCCTGGCAACCCAGCATCTCAATGATTCGCTTCTCCAGAGCAGATATCAGCGCGTCCACGCCCTCACCGCTTGTGGCTGATATGCGGTGCGTTTTCACCAAAATGCCCAAGGCAATATCTGGCACACATTCGTTATCGTTTACTTTGTCTTGCTTGTTGAAAACAACATAATCCCCATCGTGCAACAGTGCTGTGATATGCTCTAAATCTGCGGCTGGTTGAGTAATATCAACAACCATAATGCGAATGTCTGCTGCTTCTGCGGCCGTTTTTGCGCGTTTGATGCCCTCTTTTTCTATGTTGTGTGTTATCTCTCTTATTCCGGCCGTATCGGCCAACTCAACCAAAAACCCACCCATATCAAGGCGTACCCGTACAACATCTCTTGTTGTGCCCGGCTCATCAGAAACAATGGCGGCCTCTTCTCCTGCCAAGCGGTTTAGAAGTGTGGACTTTCCTGCGTTAGCCGGGCCGATGAGAACAATGCTTAGTCCATCCCGAATGCGCATCCCCCGTGTGCTGTCATCCAGATGCGCGTCCAAACACGAAACCAGCGCCGTCATTTTTGGTTTAATCGCCTTCAGGGCATCTGCGAGCACGTCTTCCTCTTCAGGAAAGTCTATGCACGCCTCTATTTGTGCCCGGATCATGCCCAGGTCTTCCCGCCAACCCCCATACAATGCGCCAAGATCGCCGCGCAGTTGTCGTTGGGCCTGTTCTAGCTGTCCCTGGGTTTGCGCATCAATAATATCAGCCACAGCCTCCGCCTGAACCAGATCAAGCTTACCGTTCTCAAAAGCGCGTCTGGTAAACTCCCCCGGGCCGGCGGGTGTTGCACCGGCGGCCAAAAGCGCGCTTGAGGCCGCCTCTGTTACCGCCAGACCCCCATGAAGGTGTAACTCAAATACATCTTCACCGGTATAGCTGGCAGGGCCGGGGAACCACAGCACAAGCGGGCGATCAAACGGCGCTGTTTCGTTTTTGGAATAAATAGGCGCAAGGCTGGCTCTGCGCGGTAAAAAACCCTCTCGCCCGGTAAGGGTGTGCAAAATTTCTTTTGCATTACTGCCACTTACGCGCATTACTGCCAAGCCAGACCGGCCGGGCAGCGTGGCCAGAGCAAAAACGGTTGATTGAAAAAGACTCACGGCTTGTCGGCTGTCGCGCCCTTCGTCGCGCCAGACACGAGGTCCATAAACTGTTCGCTCATTTTTCCGCCAACCGACATCCACTGTCCCATCAGAGCGTCAGGAGAAATGTCTGCAAGGTTTTCCTGCATTCTTTTGGTCATTTCTTCTGTAAGCGCCTCATTAAGCCCCTGAACATCTGGCAGACCAAAAAACGTTCTTGCTTCTTGCGGTGTGCAGGAAATATCAATTTTAACCTTCATGGCGTTTCCTATCATCGTTGTTCAGCATCTAGCCCCATATCCCGCCCAAATCAAGAACCGTGCCCCGTTTCTGACCCACTCATAAAGCTCAAGGCCCTGGTGGTATATTCACAGGGTGTCTTGCCCCACCCAACCAACACCCGCACTAGAGGTGTTGTTTTGCAGCGGGTTTTGGTGTTTTTGATGTAAGCACCGGTATTACCGATATTGCCACGAGCACTACCGCCCTTCGCAATCTTCCCGCATGTAATGATGTTCTTGGCACATTAAGGTCTTGCCTTAGTGGAACGCTTGCCTGTCTTTCCTCTACTCGCACAGACGCTGATGTGTCGGTTTTTTGCTGCCTGTGTTTTTGTCTCTTGCTGGTTGTACTCTGGCCATACCGCGGTATGGCCAGGCCCACCAAAAGAGAAGCAACGCCCCCTCGCTGGGGCAACCAGCAATTAACCGCTTCGCGAAATTATGTGTTCATGCTTTCAAAAAACTCGTTGTTGTCTTTGGTTTGGCGTAGTTTTTCGAGCAAAAACTCTATCGCGTCTGTCGTCCCCATGGGGTTGAGTATGCGCCGCAGAACAAACATTTTTTGTAGAACGTCTTTTGATACCAACAGCTCTTCCTTACGAGTACCCGACTTGGTCACATCAATCGCCGGAAAGACGCGTTTGTCTGAAACCTTGCGATCCAGGACAATTTCCGAGTTGCCCGTTCCTTTGAACTCTTCAAAGATGTCCTCATCCATGCGCGAGCCGGTTTCAACCAGCGCGGTTGAAATAATACTTAAAGAGCCACCGTTTTCTATGTTTCGTGCTGCGCCAAAAAACCGCTTTGGTCGCTGCAGAGCATTCGCATCAACACCGCCGGTAAGCACCTTGCCAGACGACGGAACCACTGTGTTATACGCGCGCCCCAGCCGGGTTATGGAATCCAGTAAAATTACAACATCGCGACCATGCTCTACCAGACGTTTCGCTTTTTCTATAACCATTTCAGCCACTTGTACGTGCCTTGTCGCTGGTTCATCAAAGGTGGAAGAAACAACCTCACCCCTAACCGAGCGTTGCATGTCGGTAACCTCCTCGGGTCTTTCGTCGATCAGCAATACGATAAGAAAACACTCGGGGTGGTTGGCTTCTATGGCGTGTGCAATGTTTTGCAATAGTACTGTTTTGCCGGTTCTTGGCGGCGCAACAATCAGGGCGCGTTGGCCTTTCCCCAGTGGGGCAACAATATCAATAACGCGGCCCGACCGGTCTTTTATTGTGGGATCCAGCGTTTCCATTTTCATTTGTTCGTCGGGATAAAGCGGCGTCAGATTATCAAAAACGACTTTATGACGGGCCTTTTCCGGCTCTTCAAAGTTTATTTTTGTGGTTTTTACTAGGGCAAAATAACGCTCCCCGCCACGCGGGCTGCGTATTTCGCCCTCTACTGTATCTCCGGTGCGCAAGCCCTGCTTGCGGATCTGGGTTGGGCTTACGTAAATATCGTCCGGGCCGGCAAGGTAGTTGGCCTCTGGCGAGCGCAAAAATCCAAACCCGTCCAACAGGGTTTCCAGGACGCCATCGCCATGGATTTCAACGTCTCTTTCTGCAAGGTCTTTGAGGATAGCAAACATCATATCCTGCTTGCGCATGGTCGAGGCGTTTTCGATCTCCAGGGATTCTGCAAGTTTCAGAAGGTCTTTAGGGTCTTTTTCTTTTAGCTCCTGCAAGGTCATGCGAAGCATGCCTTCCGGGCGTTTTTTTTCTATAGCCTCTATGTCATTTTCTTCTGACGCTTCGACTTCTGTTGTTGCTTCGTTTTGGTCTTCCACAGACATTTTCGCTGAGGCTCCTTTGGTTTTCTTGCCGCTTGTCAAAATGCACGCAATAGCGCTTTAAAAACAAGTTTGCTTTATGTTTTGGGTAATTGGCGGCAGAGCATTTTCGATCGCCGCCTCAAGAGGGCCTCTAAAAGCATGTCCCGCCTTTGTCGTCAAGCGTGCTTGTGGCCCGTGATTATTAACCTGGTTGTTGGTCAACGGGATTGTGAAGATATTAGCGTAGCCAAACTGTGGCAATCAAAACAATGATTATCATTAGCAAAGCAGGCAGCTCGTTAAGAATGCGCCACTGCTTTTGCGTTAATGGCCTCTCCCCTTTGGAAAACTGTTTGCGCGCATAAGCAAAATAATGATGAAGGCCGGTCATTATGCTTACCAGAGTAAACTTAAACAGCCACGGCCCTTGTAAAAAAATACTCCAGCCCCCGGCGCGCTCTGCATTTGAAATAATCAGCAGTATTCCAAAAATCCATGTCAGCACAAAGGCGGGATTCATGATTATACGCAACAATCTGTGCTCTTGGGTTATAAGGCTTGCCTCTAATTCTCCCCCTTTTTCCGCATTAAAATGGTATATGAAAAGACGCGGTAAATAGAGAAGGCCTGCCATCCAGGCAATAACGCTAATTATGTGCCCGGCCCGCCAGTAATCATAGTTTTGTGCAATAAAATTCATCCCCGACCTTCTTTCATGGCCCTCACGGCAAGATTTCCAAGACAAGCAATATAGTTTGGTTCAACCCCCAAGGCCGGCACGCGTAAATACGTTTTTATCCCAAATTCTTTTGCCTTTTGTTTATAGTCTATATCCAGCTCTACCAAGGTTTCTATATGTTCAGATACAAAGGCTATCGGCACGAGCAAGACGATTTTTCCGTCATTACCTGCCTTTTGCAGCGCCTCTAGCGTGGATGGCCCTATCCATTTTAATGGCCCAACCTTGCTTTGATACGCAATATCAATGTTATTTAGGCCTTTGGGTAGTTTTTTGGCGATTGCTGCACAACTTTTTTCTATGTGTTTCTGGTATGGATCACCAGCATTTATGGTTTTTTCCGGCAACCCGTGCGCAGACATAATAATGCGGGTGTTTTTTGGTGAGCCATGCTTTTTGTAAAAGGCGGTAATTTTGTTCACATGGGCTTGAATAAAGTTTTTGTCATCGGCGTATTCAAGAATACTTACTTCACAAGGAATGTCTTTGCTTGTTTTCATCCATTCTTTGATAAAGCTTCCTGTCGTTGTGGTTGAAAATTGCGGGTATAAAGGCAGGAGGATAATTTTTGTGGCACCCCAGGCTTTTATGTTTTTTTGCACGGCCTGAATTTCTGGAGACCAGTATCGCATGGCAACAAAGCACTTGATATTTTCGTTTGGCAGTGCGTTGTGAAGATAATTTTGCACAGCCTCTGACTGTTTCTTGCTTTCTTTGAGGATTGGCGATTTTCCGCCCATATGAGCGTAATTTAATCTGGATGTTTTTTCCCTGCGGCGGCTGATAAGTTCTGCCAATAAACATCTTAAGGGGTTGGGAAGGTTGATGATCGCCTTATCAGCAAATAAATTGCGTAAAAATGGCCGAACGCTTTCAAGACGGTCTGGGCCGCCAAGATTAAATAAAACAATGGCGGTTTTCTCTTTCACCTGGTTTCTTTCACCAATTGTACCAAACGTTCAACATGCTCTATCGGTGTGTCCGGTGTAATTCCATGACCAAGGTTGAAAATATGTGCTCTCCCAGAAAAGTTTTTTTTCACCCGGTCGACCTCACTTTGTAGTGCCGCGCCACCAACACGTAAAACGGCCGGATCCAGATTGCCCTGAAGCACTGTTTCTTTAGGTAGGTTTTGACTAAACCAAACGCCGTCCTGTGCCTGATCCAGCGCCAGTGCCGTGATCCCTGTTTCATTGGCATATCTCACAGCCAGCCCCCCACAACCACGGGGAAACCCGATGATTGGCAGATAAACACCACGCTCTCTTAGACCAGCGACGATGTTTTTTGCCGGGCGGATAATAAACCGCTCAAAAAATGGCTCTGGTAGCCCCTCTGCCCATGATTCAAACAACTTTAGAACTTCTGCCCCTGCTTTTGCTTGCATGTGCAAATAATCAATGCTGGCCTCAACCAGAATATCCAGCAATCGATCAAATTCATCTGGGTTTTGCCAGGCCCACAGACGGGATCTCCATTTATCTTTTGATCCGCCTCCCTCTATCATATAGGTTGCCACCGTCCATGGCGCGCCGGCAAAGCCAATAAGCGCAACCTTGTCCGCCAGTGCACTCTGGACACGGGCCAAGGCATCCCCAACGGCACTTAATTTATCCAGTGACCAGGCTCGCTCCATTTTTAATAACGATTGACCTGGTTTTAAGGGGCGCATTTTTGGCCCCTCACCCGCAACAAAACGTACATCGCGCTCCATGGCAAAGGGGATCAATAAAATATCGGCAAAAATGATGGCTGCATCTAAATCAAACCGGCGAAGGGGCTGTAGCGTAGCTTCACTAGCCGTTTTTGGGTTAAGACAAAAATCCACAAAAGAAGATGATTCAGCACGTAATTTTCGGTATTCAGGTAAATAACGTCCAGCCTGTCGCATGATCCATATTGGTGGAATAGTGCTTGTTTGCCCCATAAGGGTTTGTAAAAGGGGTTTTGAAGGAACGCCCATGACCATATCTTTCCATCATTATATTATTTAAATTTATTGTTGTTTTTACGCTGTGAACAATCAGGAAAAAACAGGTTTTTACAAGGTTTTGCAGTTTTTTGCACACGATAATAACAAAACCCCAGCAAGAAAACTGGAAAAACAACAAAAAAAACAAAATCCTACCATAAAAGGAAAAAAAACATACATATTTCACATGAAAACAATTAACAGAGAAAAAAATCATAAAACATGGGGCAAAGACCAGGTTAATCCAGTAAGGAAAAACCAATCGCGCAATAACTGCAACAAACAAAGGCTTGTTAACACTTTATTAACGATTTAGGCAGGAGCCAAAAATGAGTGATCGAGAAAGACCACAAGGATATTATGTGCACTTGCATTTGGTCTCGGATGCTACGGGCGAAACCCTGACTGGAATTATGCGGGCAGCAAGCGCACAGTTTCGATCTCTTATTCCCATAGAGCACACGCACGTTCTAACGCGCTCAGAAAAACAGCTGGATCACGCGTTTGAGGAAATAGATGCGGCGCCCGGCATTGTTATGTATACAATGGTCAATGAGAGCCAGCGCCAACGCCTGGTAGGGTTTTGTGAAGATCGCTCTATCCCTTGTATAGATGTTCTTGGGCCAATTTTACATACCTTAAGCCAATATCTGGGGGTACCGGTAAGCCATGAAACCGGCGCGCAACACATTCAGGACGAAGACTATCATCAACGGATCAATGCACTGAACTTTGCCATGGCACACGATGACGGCCTTTCCCCGCAAAGGATTAACCAGGCCGACGTAATATTACTGGGTGTAAGCCGAACATCCAAAACACCAACCTGTGTGTATCTTGCAAACCGTGGGATTAAGGCAGCAAACATTCCTATTGTTGGCAAGATAGAGCCGCCAGAAACACTGACTGGATTAAAGCAAACCCCTTTGCTTGTTGGTTTGACTATAAGCCCCCGCCGCCTTGTTCAAATTCGCCGAAACCGGTTATTAAGCTTGAATGAACACCGGCCAAGCGAATATATTAGTGAGGCCGCAGTGCGCGAAGAAATTATTTTTGCCAAAAGATTGTTTGCCAGATACGGCTGGCCAACAATTGATGTTACCAGGCGCTCGATAGAAGAGACATCGGCGAAAATTATGTCTTTACTGGCCGCCCGATCAAATGAAAGCCACGCCGGACAGTGATGAAAAAAAAGACGCCACCAAAAATCATTCTTGGATCAACAAGTTCAATCCGTAAGGCCATATTAAAAAATGCAGGCTTGGGTTTTGTTGTCCGAAAGCCCAGGGTGGATGAAAAGGCGCTAAGAAACGCGACCACAATTAAAAACGCACAAGAAATGAGCGCCTTTCTGGCCCAAAAAAAGGCCTTGAGCATCAAAGCCGACCCACGAGACCTGATTATTGGTTCAGACCAAATACTGGAATTTGAAAACGACCAATATGCTAAGGCGCAAACGCTGGAAGAGGCAAAAAAACGCCTGCGGATATTTTCAGGGAAGCACCATTTTTTGGTCGGCACAACGGTGTTGGCCAAAAACGGCAAAATAATCTGGTGTCACCAAGCCCGGTCGCGCATGATTGTGAGAAAACTGAGTGAAAAAAACATTGATACTTATATTGAAAGAGTCGGCGAAGGAATTTTGGCAAGCGTGGGGTGCTATGAGGTCGAGGGGTTGGGCATTACGCTTTTTAAAAACATAGAGGGTGACTTTTTTTCTGTGCTGGGCCTGCCCCTGTTGCCTTTGTTGAAAGCATTACGAGAGCAGGGGGCCAGCCCTATATGACAATAAACCCAGAGCAGAAAAAACACGCATGTGTCATTGGTGATCCGATAGCGCACTCATTATCACCGCTTTTACATCAAGCCTGGATTAAGGCTCTGGGATTAAATGCCAGCTATGAGGGCCACCGGGTTAAACCTGAGCTGTTTTGTCAGGGCGTAGATGCGCTTTTTGCCAGACCGGGCTTTGTTGGTATGAACATTACACTGCCACACAAAAGCGCGGCACTAAAATTAGCAAACAAGGCAAGTGAAAGCGCGAAAAAAGCTGGTGCTGCAAACTTGTTAATACGTAAAAACGGAACGCTTTACGCAGACAATATGGACATAGAGGGTTTTTGCTCACCTTTGTTGAGGATGCGCGGACAGGCAGAGTGGAAAAACAAAAAAACGGTCATTATTGGGGCCGGCGGAGCGGCCCGCGCGGCGCTGGTTGGCGCATTAAAACTAGACCCCGGCGCAATCACACTATTAAGCCGGACAGACGAGCGAACGAGGGCGCTAGCCGATGAGTTTGACCACAGGGTAACCGCCGCATTGTGGGCAAGGCGTGAGGACGAGCTTTTGGGCGCAGCCTTGTTGGTCAACGCCAGCGCCGGAGGAATGAAGGGCAAGGAGGGCCTTGATCTATCGTTGCACCGACTGGGCCGAGGCGCGCTGGTTTATGACCTGGTCTATACGCCTTTGAAAACAAGGCTTTTATTGCAAGCACAGGACAGGGGGTTTTCTATTCTGGGCGGTCTGGATATGCTTATCGCCCAGGCCCGACCGTCGTTTGAGATGTTTTATGGAACGCCGCCCCCCGAAGATAATGATGTGAAAAAGGTATTAATGAAGGCCCTTGGAGAACACGGATGATAATTTTGGGGCTAACCGGCTCAATAGGCATGGGAAAAACCACCACCGCCGGGTTGTTTGCAAAAGAAGGAATACCTGTTTTTGACGCCGATGAAACGGTGCACCACCTTTATCAAAACAATGAGGCGATAATTGAGGCAATAGACACACTTCTTCCCGGCGTGAAGATAAAAGGAAAAATAGACAGACAAAAGCTCGCGCGTTTGATGCGGGGAGAAAAGGAAAAACTGTTCGCGCTGGAGAAAATTGTTCACCCGGCAGTAGAAAAAGCGCGCAAAACATGGTTGCAAAAAACAGAAACCGCGGGCCACAAAATGGTTCTCTATGATATTCCCCTGCTCTTTGAAACGGGTGGTGAAACAAGGGTGGACAAGGTAATCGTGGTAAGCGCGCCCAGGGAAACTCAAAAACAGCGCGTTTTATCTCGCGCGGGCATGACCGAAGAGCGGCTGGCACACATTTTATCCCGACAAATGCCGGATAAAGAAAAACGAAACCGAGCAGATTATATCATCGATACGTCAAAGGGCCTTGAAGATGCGGCCCAGCAAGTGCAAAGCATATTACAACAGTTAGCAGACAAGGCGCAGGCGGACACAGGGTCGGCCCTGAAAGGCAACAATGTCCCGTGAAATAGTGTTTGATACCGAGACAACGGGCCTGAAACCCTTCAAAGGAGACCGCATCACGGAAATCGGGTGTGTGGAGGTTGTTGACCTTCTGCCAACAGGCAAGACGTTTCGTCGCTATGTTAACCCCGAACGAGATGTGCCAGAAGAGGTTGTTCGGATCACCGGGTTGACCACAGAGTTTTTAGCCGACAAACCGATTTTTTCAGAAATAGTCGACGACTTTCTGGAGTTTGTAGATAACAGCAAGCTGGTCGCCCACAACGCTAGATTTGACCGTGATTTCATCAATGTTGAGCTTACCAGGCTAGAGCGCACACCGCTTGAGGACAAAAGATTCATAGACACGTTGCGTATCGCCCGCAAAAAATTTCCTGGGGCATACAACTCCCTGGACGCCCTGTGCAAGCGGTTTTCAGTAAACCTTTCCGAACGATCCCTACACGGCGCGCTTTTGGACGCCAAACTGCTCGCAGAGGTATATCTGGAGCTTAATGGCGGGCGTGAGCGCAAGCTTGATCTTGATCCTCGTAAAAAACATCAGGCAAAGCGAAGCGAGCCTACGGCACAAGACATGCGAAGAGAAATAATAGCAATTACAGCGCCACTGAATGACGCCCAGCGCAAGGAGCACCGTGAGCTTCTTGAGGAAATCGGCGAAAACGCCGTTTGGAATAAATACCTATAAGGGGCCTTAGGCGTTTCCTGCAGGCGGGTCACCGGCGCTGGCGTCCTGTGCGGCCTGTTGTTCCAGCCCGGCACGATAAACAGCAGCAAAATCAATTGGCTCCAGGGGCAAGGCAGGAAAGCCACCGTCCTGGGTTAAGTCAGATATAATTCTGCGAGCATAAGGAAACAGCAGACGCGTACACTCAATGTGTAAAATGGCCCCCAGGCTTTCTTCCGGGACGCCCTCTACCGCAAACAGGCCGCAATACACCAGCTCAAGCAGAAAAACAGTTTTGTCTTCGCGGGCCGCTTTTACCGAAATTGATAAAGAAACCTCATAAATGTTCTCTTGTGCGCTATGCGCGCCAACGCCAATTTCCAGTTCAATTGCGGGGGTTGGCCCGTTTTGCAGGCTTGCAGGCGCGTTAGGGTTTTCAAAGGAAAGGTCTTTTGTGTACTGGGTAAGCATCCGCAATTGCGGGGCTTGTGCGGCGGGGTCTTGGGCCGGGGGCGTTGGGGTCTCGTCACTCATTTTTCTAGCTCGTTATTATCAGGTGTGCGGGCTGCTAGCACGCTGTGTGTTTTGCGGCAAGCTTCGGGCTGACTTCCCTGCCGAAAACCCCCTATACTATACCCAGAACCAAAAAGGACGTTTTTTATGGCCCTTATGCAGATTATCATTTTTGCCGCAATAGCCGGGTTTGTGCTCATAAAGCTTTATAATGTATTGGGCAAAGACATCGGCGCGCCGCCCCAAAACCCGGCGCGCATTGGCTCACCAGTTCCGGGCGCAACAAAACCAGCCCCTCCGACGCAATTACGGCCCGCCTTTACCGGCCCGGCAGCTGCAGGGCTTGAGGCCATTCACGCCGCAGATAGCGAATTTGAACCACAAGACTTTCTTGCGGGCGCGCGTGTGGCCTATGAGTTGGTCGTTGAGGCTTATTCCAACGGTGATAAAAAAACCTTGAAAAACCTTTTGCAACGGGATGTTTATTCTAGATACGAAGAGGCAATAAACACACGGGAAGAAAAAGACCAGGAGCTTGATATAGAGATCATTCGCATTAAAAAGGCGGAGATTAAGGAGGCCTCATTACAAGGCAGGGAAGCAAAGGTTGTGGTGTCGTTTTCGGCTGAGATCTCTACAAGAGAAAGCTGCGCGTCCACGCCAGATGACATTCGCGTCGAGAGCGCATCGACCACAGAAGAGTGGGCGTTTGTTCGTCAGGTTCGCGCCCGCGACCCAAACTGGAAGCTTGCCAGTGTAGAAACGCTAGTTTGAGCGGGGCTATGCAAGCCCCGATACGCCCCCTTGTCTTCTGTTTGGTTCTTGTTGGTTGCGCGAGCGGGCCACAAAACCCAAAGGAAGAATTACCCAAGACACCGCAACAGACCGTCGCCACTCAACCAGCGCCAAAAGAAAAACAAGCAGACACAAGAGAAGAAAAGAGTGACTTTGACGACGTTCGTCCATCTACCCACAGCTCTGTCCAACATGGCTTTTCAATGCTGCCTGGGTGGAAAGAGGCAGATCAAACAGCGGCGCTAACGGCCTTTTTACGATCGTGCTCCATTTTTTCCAAAAACTGGAACGCGGCGGCCAAGTGGAAACAGGCGTGTGAGGTTGCAGGGGGTGTGGAGCACAATAAAGACGCCGCCCGCATGTTTTTTGAGCAAAGCTTTATTCCCCAAAAGCTTGCCCTCCCCGGAGGTGGCAAGGGATTGCTGACGGCCTATTATGAGCCAGAGCTGAGTGTTCGGCGTGTGCAAGATCCGGGGTTTGATGAACCAATTTTTGCAAGACCGCCAGGCTTGATAACCGTGGACCTAAAAAGGTTTGATGCCGACGGCGCAAGTAGCCGCAAGGTTATGGGGCGAGTGAAGGACGGGCTTCTGGTGCCTTATTTTTCACGCGCAGAAATTAAAAAAAGAGATGGAACGGTTTTGGCCTGGGGCGCGGCAGCGGACGTATTTTTTTTACAGATACAAGGCTCCGGGCGGCTTCGCTTTGAGGATGGCCACACAATGCGGGCGGCGTTTGCCGGGCATAATGGGCACCCCTACACCTCCATAGGGCGTATATTGCTTAACGAGGGCGAACTGGAACCCGGGAAGGCCTCAAAAGGCGCCATAGAAAAATGGATGCAAGATGCTGGGCCAGAAAAGGCCAACATCTTAATGAGCCGTAACAAGCGATATGTTTTCTTTGAAATAAAACCGGTGAATGACCCGGAGCTTGGCCCGACAGGAACCCAGGGCGCGGCTTTAACTGCGGGGGCCTCACTGGCTGTAGACCCGGATTTATATCCTTTTGGCACGCCCATATGGGTAGAGACACGCCTTCCGCGCGACGAAACAGACTGGAAGGGCGAAAAAACACAATTTTTAGCCATTGCCCAGGACACTGGCGGCGCAATAAACGGCCCTATGCGTGGCGATCTGTTTATTGGCTCAGGACTAAAAGCCGGACGCCGGGCCGGAATTGTAAAACATGGCGCACATTGGTGGGCGCTGATCCCTCGCGCGGCGGTAGAGAGACCGGGCGAGCCAAAATCATGACCCGCCCCCCCAAGGGGCCAGACGCCGGGCAAGAATTATGGGAGCGCGTGAAGGGGACGGTTTCTCCCCTGAAGAACAAGAAAGGCGCAAAACAAACCGATCAACAAACAAAAACAACAATAGAGCAAACACAACAAGATCGCCCACCCTCATCCCCACGCCCACGGGCCAAGCCAGGCCGCCCTGCGACATTGGCACCATATGCGGAGCCGGAAGACCGATCGTCTCACAAAACCATCCGGCGTGGACGGGTGGAGGCGCAAGCCCGCATAGACCTGCACGGCAAAAACCAAGATGAGGCAAAAACACACCTGCTGCACCGTCTGGAAAGACACTATGAAGATCGTTTGCGCACCATTCTGGTCATTACCGGGCGTGGTGAAAAAGACCAGGGGGTGTTGCGCACAAGCTTGCCTGGCTGGTTAAAGGAGGGCGGTTTCCATGCTGTTGTTTCAGGTTTTGCACCCGCCCATACGCGCCATGGCGGCAAGGGGGCCTGGTATGTGTTTTTAAGAAAAGACAGAAAGACTATAAAATAAACTTGGAAAGGTCGTTGTTTCGTGAAAGCGATTCCAGCCGCTCCATCACATAATCCTTGTCAATAGTTATTGTTTCGCCGCCCTGTTCAGATGCCGTGAAGCTAACCTCTTCGAGCAGCTTTTCCATGACGGTTTGCAAGCGCCTCGCCCCGATATTTTCTATGCTGGCGTTCACGGAAGCAGAAATATCTGCAATGGCATCAATGGCCTCATCTTTGAAGTCCAGCGTAACGCCCTCGGTTGCCATTAAAGCCACGTATTGCAAAATCAGGGAAGCCTCAGGCTCGGTCAGAATTCGACGAAAGTCATCACGGGTAAGGGCGCGCAGCTCTACCCGAATGGGAAGGCGACCCTGAAGCTCAGGCAGCATGTCTGATGGGCTTGCCACATGAAAGGCCCCCGAAGCAATAAACAAAATGTGGTCAGTGCGCACAGGGCCGTGTTTGGTGCTAACCGTTGTGCCTTCAATAAGGGGAAGCAGGTCGCGTTGCACACCCTCACGAGAAACATCGCCGCCTTGTCGCTCGGAGCGCGCAGTGATTTTGTCAATTTCATCCAAAAACACAATGCCGTCATTTTCTACAGACGAAATGGCCTCTGAAACAATTTGCGACTCGTCCAAAAGCCGGTCGCTTTCTTCTTCTATCAAGGGGGTATGCGCGTCTATAACCCTAAGGCGCCGGGACTTGGTGCGCCCGCCAAGGCCCTTACCCAGCATTTCTCCCAAATCCAACATTCCCATACCACCACCAGACATTCCGGGAATATCAAGGGCCTGAAATGGAGAGCTGTTATCGGCAAGATCAAGATCAACCTCTTTTTCATCAAGATCACCCGCCCGCAAACGCACCCGAAAAGACTCTCTGGTGGCAGAGCTGGCGCTAGAACCAACCAGGGCGTCCAAAATACGTTCCTCGGCGGCGCTTTTTGCCCGCTCATCCACGTCTTTGCGTTTGTTTTCCCGCACCATTAGCAGGGCCATTTCAATCAGGTCACGTATGATTTGCTCGACATCCCGGCCAACATAACCAACTTCAGTAAATTTAGTTGCCTCGATTTTGATAAACGGCGCGCCCGCCAATGTTGCCAGGCGGCGGGCGATTTCTGTTTTACCAACACCGGTTGGCCCAATCATTAAAATATTTTTTGGTGTGATTTCAGCCTTGAGATTGTCATCAACCCGCCGCCTGCGCCAGCGATTGCGCAAAGCAACAGCGACGGCACGTTTGGCGTTGCCTTGGGCAACAATGTGGCGATCAAGTTCGGCAACAATCTGCCTTGGGGTAAATTCAATCATTTTCATTTAAAGTTTCAACGCTCAGGTTTCGGTTGGTATAAACACAAATATCGGCGGCAATATCCATGGCGCGCCGGGCAATAATTTCAGCATCATCTTCATAAGAATAAAGCGCGTGAGCAGCAGCAAGCGCATAGTTTCCACCAGACCCGATGGCGGCAATATCGTTTTCAGGCTCGAGCACGTCACCAGCACCGGTAAGCAGATAAAATGAATGTGCGTCGGCAACAATCAACATGGCCTCAAGACGGCGTAAAAAACGATCTGTGCGCCAATCCTTGGCTAACTCAACACAGGCCCGCGCAAGTTGCGACGGGTACTGCTCCAGCTTTGCTTCAAGGCGTTCAAACAAGGCCAGAGCATCTGCGGTTGAGCCAGCAAACCCGGCGACGACGTTAGCAGAGCTAAGGGGGCGAACCTTTTGTGCGTTCCCCTTTACAATTGTTTGGCCAATAGAGACCTGACCATCGCCAGCCAGAACGGTTTTACCGTTTTTGCGGACAGCTAAAATTGTAGTGCCGCGCCATCCCGAAAAGTCACTTTTTTCTGCACCGGTGCTCACAAATAAACTCCTTTATCGGTTTTGAGAACCATGTGGGCGTTTCCGGGAAAAGGTTCAAGGGCTGATGCTCAAAAAGCACAAACCAAATGGCTACACGGCCTCTGCAAAAGCGCGCGGTTCTGTGCGGGCGAGATTTTCCTTTTCTGCCACCAACATACTTACCAAGTCGGCTTCGGGCATGGGTTTGGCAAAATAATACCCCTGGACATAATCACAGCAGTGTAGCTGTAAAAAGGCAAAGTGTTCGCGAGTTTCAACCCCTTCGGCGACCGTGCGGTAACCCAGGCTTTCTGCCATAGCCAAGACCGTTTGAACAATAACACGGGCGTGTTTGTCTTCGGTCATGGACTGTACGAACGACTGGTCAATTTTGAAAACATCAAATGGTAGGCGAGTAAGATAGGCCAAGCTTGAATGACCGGTGCCAAAATCATCAATGGCAAATCGAACACCCTGTTTACGCAATGGCCCGATTTGCTCAAGCATACGCTCGGGGTTTGTCATGGCCACGCTTTCCGTTAACTCCAGCTCCAGCTGTGAAGGCGGCAGGTTGGCGCGCTTTAAGGCACCAAACACCGTTTTGGTGAAATCATTGCTTGCAAACTGCAATGCCGAAACATTCACGGCAACACCGCAGGAGTGACCATCCTTGGCCCACCGCGCTGCGGCAAGACAGGACTCTTCAAGAACAAAGTCGCCAATTTCCTGTATAAGCCCTGACTCTTCTGCGGCCTCAATAAACAATCCCGGAGCAACCAGCTTGCCAGAGGGCTGTTGCCAGCGCACCAGCGCCTCACATCCGGCAATGGTTCCCTCGCGCACATCAATTTTGGGTTGGTAGTGAACGACAAACTCATTTTCACGCATTGCCTGGCGCAACTCGTTTTGCAAGGTCATGCGACGGATGGCCTTTTGTGACATTGATGGCTCAAAAAAGCGCCACACACCACCGCCGGCTTTCTTTGCCTCATCAATGGCAAAATTGACACTGGTGAGTAAATTGCGTGCATCTCCTGCATCATGGGGATAAAGGGCGATGCCAATGCGGGCAGAAAGGCTGGCATTATGCCCGGACAGTTTTATGGGAACCGCGACAGCGTCAAGAATGTCTGTGGCCATGGCCTGAATTTCTGGTGCAGAGCGCGCACCGGGAACAATGATGCCAAACTCGTCTCCCGAAAGCCTCGCCAATAAAGGCCGCGCAGAACCAGCGGCAGCGGCAAATTTTGGTGTCTGCGCGGTGACAATTTTGCGCAAACGCTGAGCAATAATTGTCAGGATATGATCCCCCTCATCTTGTCCGTAGGCATCGTTGAAACGTTTGAAGCCATCCAGATCAATGAGCAAAAGCGCGCCGGGTGGACGCTCCAGCCGCACCAGTTTCTGTAATTGTTCATTAAAGGCGGTTTTGTTGGCCAGGCGGGTCAGGCTATCGCCATAGGCAAGCCATCGTGTTCGATCAAAATTGGTCTTCAGGCGATCCAGCATCGTATTGAAATTTGAAGATAAAACACCTAGCTCATCGTCGCCTTTAACGGTTAACCGAACAGAGAGATCGCCCGTGGCAGCCTTTGCGGCGGCCTGGTTTAGTGCTCCCAGTGGTGCGACGAGGCGTATAAATATCAAAAGACCGGCAGGAACGGCTAAGCCAAAAAACACCAGACCCCGCCAAAGGTTTTTAATAACCAGGCTGAAGGTGCTTGGTTTTTTCAGGGTCAAGTCATAGGAATGTTGTACAACAGCACTTAATCGACCAAAACCAAAAACCGGGACGGCGCTATATAAAACACCATTTTTGGCACGAATACTGGTGCGACCAACCGCAAGCGCGCGTAAAAAATCAGGGTTAGTGTTTCCCGAACGGTTTTGTTTTTTATTGGATCCAGGAACCAGCAAAGCCCCGTCTGAACCCAACACACGGATATCAATCACCCCGGCCTGGCCCGTTAGGCGCAGGCGCGTTAACTCGGCAACGGCAAAATCGCCCTTCAACAGCGCGGGTGCCAGGGCGGCGGCGCTTGCGTTCGCAAGGGCCAGGCCCTGCGCCTGTGCATGGGCCTCGTGGTCATACCGCTCTATCACGACACTAAACACAACCACACCAAAAGAAGTAAGAAGTGCGACCAGACTGTATAATACGAGCGCCTTGAATGTCAGGCTCGATCGGATGCGCGGTAACAGGTTCACAAAACAACCCTTAGGAAATGATGGCTGCAAAACAGCCTTAACCTTAATGCTGTAACAACAAAGCGGTTTCCGGGGCGTTAACCGTTGGCACCAAGGCCAGAAAGAATTTGCAGGTCTGTTTGTGCTCTGGCCCCGTAATGTGAAATAACCTCAGAGGCGGCCACCGAGCCGATGCGGCCACATTCAGCCAAAGGCAGATCATGAGAAAGACCATATAATACACCGGCGGCATAAAGATCACCAGCACCGGTGGTATCAACCACGGCCTTAACGGGCGCCGCCTTGATGTGAACCGTGTCGTCCCCGCTTAACAAGACGGAGCCTTTTTCACTGCGGGTGATGGCGGCAAAAAGACAATCATCCCGTACGCGCGCCAGTGCGTCATCAAAGTCCTCGGTTTCATAGAGCGCCAATAGTTCGGCCTCATTGGCAAAAAGAATGTCAATATGCCCTCGGATGAGATGCAAAAAAGAGTGCCTGTGCCGGTCTACACAAAAAAGATCAGAAAGTGTAAGTGCGGTTTTGCGTCCGGCGGCAGTTGCAATTTCGGCCGCATGGACAAAGGCTGCCTTGGCAGCATTCCGGTCAAATAAATACCCCTCCATATATATGATCGCCGCATCCCGGATCATGTCCTCATCCAGATCACCCACACCAAAAAGCGATGAGGCACCAAGATAGGTTGACATGGATCGTTGTGCATCGGGGGTGACGGCAATCAGGCAACGTGCTGTTCCCGGGCCGCCAACCAGAGGCGCTGTTTCAAAGACCGCGCCTGTAGCCCGTAAATCATGAGCAAAGGTTTTGCCCAGGCCATCATCGGCCACTTTACCAAAATAAGCCGTGCTGGCCCCAAGGCCGGCAATGCCGGCAATGGTGTTGGCCGCAGAGCCGCCCGATGTTTCATTCGCGGGTGGAAAAACGTCATACAGGTTTTGTGCCCGGGCCTCATCAATGAGCGTCATGGAGGCTTTGACAATCTCGTTCTTGTTCAAAAAGTCATCACCAACGGGCGTTATGACATCAACGATAGCATTGCCGATGCCCAGGACATCATATTTAGTTTTGCTGGCCACAAAAAAACCCTTTTCTACTAATTAAAACACACTGCCTGATGCCAGGCATACGAGAACTTGAGGATCAAAAACCCCACCAAGCAAAAGCGTGCCGCCAGAATGTGCACCCACAGAGGCACCGGAAAGTGGGTCGCCATGACTATAATAAACCTCACGGATGGCTTTTTGCACCGGATCAATGCGAATGATTTGCGAGGGGCTGCGGTTGATTGCGGCTTTGGCGTGTTTTGAAAATGTTAGAAGCTTGGGGTGCGCGCCAACCCAAAGCACACCATCCTCGTCCACATCTATATTATCAACGCCCGTACCAAGGACAATTTCATCATCAAGCGTTAGGGCGCCATTGGTCATGTCGCGCGCATAAAACCTTACCGATTGATCCACAATCGCACCAAGATAAAGCCGCGTGCCATCATTGCTCAACTTAACACCGTTGGCAAAAGCAATTTTATCGGTGGCGATGCTGGCCTTGTTGCCATCAAAATAAACCAGATTGCCCCTGGCCTGACGAAATAAAACCTCGAAAAACTCACCGCGGCTGTTATAGGCTGCGCCAAGATCGTTGGTAACATAAAACGCATTATTTCCGGCGGCAGCAACATCATTGGGGCGCTGGATCAAAGGGTCAACAATGGCGCGATCAAAGACCAGCGCATCACCCTCAACACGAAAGATAACCACCCGGCTGATCGACCAGTCGCCATGGTCGATAACAAACAGACGGCGTACGCCATCTTTGCCAACCCACAAATCAATACCGTGCGGCGAAAAACGCTCTGCATCATAGCCCTTTAGGGTTAATGCTCGTGCTTCATCAGGAGCACCCAAAGGCATGACCCAGACAGAGCCTTTTGTTTCCGGGTTGCGGCGGTCATGACTGGAGATATAGGCAAGGTTGTTTTGGTGATCGATTACAATGTCTTCAGCGCCATAAATACCCTCTACGCTTTTGCAGGTGCCATCATAATGCGCTGGAAATGCAGTTAATTCGCCTGTCCAGCTTAATGTGTGCCACCAAAACCAGGAGACACCCAAAACCAGAGAAAATACGACCAACACAATAAATTTTAATCGCCCACTCATGGCAATCTCCTTTTGCTCATGCGGCTAGCGTGAAAGACGCGTCAAAGCAAGTGTCTTGCGCGCTTTGTCTTGCTTTGGGTCTGGATCATGTTGATGACACAGTGGCGCACCTTTGCTAATCCTGTCTAATCAGCCATTTTGTACTGAACCCCGGGAGATGCCATGTCTATGCTGACATTAATCAATATTATAATTGCTCTAGCGGTGCTCTCGGTTGTGGTCACGCTGATTTGGGGTGTGCTGACCATGGCCCGTGGCGGTGCGTCGGCTAAGGCGCGCAGCAATAAAATCATGCGCTGGCGGGTTGGATTACAAGCGGTGGCTGTTGCGGCGCTGCTCGTCGGGTTTTTTATCAAGGCGAAATTGCGCGGCGGTTAAGCCCCAGGTCAGGCACTTAAATGCTGCGGCAGCTTTTTCAAGGTTTCCAGACATAACGCCAACTGGCGTATATCCACATACTCATCGGGCTTGTGGGCCTGATCTATGGAGCCAGGGCCACAAACCACGGCGGGGAACCCGGCCTGCTGAAACTGACCGGCCTCGGTGGTATAGGAAACCACGCGGCTTTGATTATCTCCGGTAAGAAGCCTGGCAATATGTTCTGCGGCGCTTTGCGGGTCGGCCATAAGCGGCGGAGCCGAGGTCATGCGTTCAAACTCAATTCTGGCGTCTGGCGCGCATGTGCGCATTTGTGTTTCAACTTCGTCAACCTTGTGGGCAAAGCGGGCTTCTATGGCTGCGCAATCATCGCTGGGCAGGGGGCGCAAATCCCAATGAAACACACACTCGCGGGCAATAATATTTACCGCCGTGCCGCCCTTTATCAACCCGATGGTTAATGTGCCATAGGGGGGATCAAACGGGTTGTGCGGATCAGCGGCGTTTTGTAATTCCCTGGCGATGCTATCAAGCTCGGCCATTAACAGCCCGGCGGCCATAACCGCAGATGCCCCTTTATGGGGAAGGCTTGAATGAGCCTCTTTTCCACGCACGTGCACGCGATAAGAGTTTTGCCCCTTGTGGGCGCTGACCACCCGCATATCTGTAGGTTCGCCCACGATAATTGCGGCGGGTTTTGGCAGGTCTTTGGTAATGGCCTCGATCAGTGACGGAGCGCCAAGGCAGCCCACCTCTTCATCATAGGAAAAAGCAAAATGCACGGGCCGCGCCAGATCGGCCTTGGCAAAATCAGATGCCGCAGCCAGCGCACAGGCGATAAAACCTTTCATATCGCAGGTGCCGCGCCCGTAATACCGGTCATCTTTCTCAATCAGCGAAAAAGGCTGGCTCGACCAGTTTTGACCATCTACAGGCACCACGTCGGTATGACCGGAGAGCACCAGACCGCCGGGCTTCATCGGGCCAAGACTTGCGTAAAAGTTGGCCTTTTTACCATCGTCGCTGATAACGCGGGCGCACATGGCCCCCAGCGTGCCAAGATAGTCCTCAACCCAATCGATCAATTGCAGGTTTGAGTTGCGTGAAACCGTATCAAAACCAACCAGTGTTGTCAGAATTTCACGCACGTTCGACAGGCCTGTTTTCATTAAGGAGCAGCGGAGCAATCAAGCGCCTGGTTGGTACCATAGGTCTGACGATATTCATCGGCAGTCAGTTCCATCAATTTGATGAGGTTGATTTTGAAAACCAGGGTCTCATTAGGCCCGATAGGCCCGCCCATTGTGCCATTGGCCCCATAAGCAAGTTCTGGTGCGATATATAACATCCACTCATCACCAGCGCGCATAAGGCCAAGCGCCTCAACCCAACCCTTGATGAGGCGATTGGATGGAAAAACTGCAGGCAGGCCATTGCTGTAAGAGCTGTCAAACTCTTTGCCATCAATTGATGTGCCCTGGTAATGCACGCAAATAAACTGACCGGGATAGGGGTGTTGACCATCGGCAGGCCCGGCTTTTACGACTTTGTATTGTAAACCGGTTGTGGTTGTTTTGACGCCCGGCATGTTTTTGTTTTCATCCAGAAACGCTTTGCCGAGTATCAGGTTTTTCTGGGCGGGGTCTATATCACCAGAAAACTCTGGTTGGTCACCAACGCTGGTGGGTGGGTCTTCTTGTGCTTCTTTTTTGACCGGGTTACAGGCAGCAAGAAGCAAGCCAAGACCAAGGCAGGTTAGCGTAAATACTCTCATAAACTCTCTCCGCGAACGTGTTCTCATTGCGATGTAAACGAGGTAGAGGGATTTGGCGAGTTAAATTATCAAGATAGTCTGGGTTATAACTTAAGCCCCAGATTAAGGTCACGCCGCCGCATGGCCTTTCCAGGCCAGGCCGATACAGGGCCAAGCGGCAGAGTTTCAAACACATCACGCATGTTATATTCCAGCGCACGTAATTGTGCTGATAGCGCATGGGTGCCGACAAAACCACCACATAAGGGCCGGGCAGCATTGGCCAGATTAAGCTTGAAACGATAATCACCGGCACCAAGATCTATTTCTGAAACGCCGTTCTGGCACGCATGTTTGATAATTTCTTCAAACAAAACCAGGCCAGGTGAAAAATGTGAAAGCACCGGATCATGGGCAATAAACCAGCAGTGCAAAACCGGTCCAGAACGCAAACACAAATTTAGTGCCGCCAGCGTATCACCGGCATAAAGCGCAAAAAGGTGTGCGCCCAAATCCTCGCCCGGCGCCTCAAACAGGTTTCGTACCAGCGACAAGGCCCAGTCTCTGTTAAAAACATCAGTTTGGCCGGTGCGTTTGTACTGGTCACATTTCCACGTCACCAATTGTTCAAAAAGGGCGGTGTCACGACAGCTGGATTGCAAACGCACAGGACCAATATCGCGGGCCAGTTTGCGTGCTCTTTTGCGCGCCCGTTTGGTTTCGCTGGATCCGGCATCACGACGGTTTTGTAAATAGGTCTCATGGCCCTGTGTAAGGTTTATGACCCGGGAGACGTGGATTTCACGCGCATGGCGGGCAAATACGGCCTGTTTTGCCAGTAAGTTGTTATAATCATATCGGCTTGCCCCGGTAGTTTTAAGCAAGGTGTTTATATCAAGCGTCTGCCCTGAGGCACCAATAGCACCCTGATAATCGCAAAGCGGCCCACCTGCGGGCTGCAAGACAGAATGAGACGGGCGTTGCAGAGGTAAAAAAGCATTTTTGCGCCCCTCCTGGTTAAACAAAATAGCAATACGAATGTCATCGCGCACTCTTGCTACGGCTTTGGCCCAGTTGGGGGAATAATATGGACTGACCAGATCGGCATCGGCATTACGCCATCGCGCCCATTGCGCCAGATCATCCGTGCTCAATTCATCGGGCCTGACCAGCACCACCTTGTTCATTGTTATACCCTTTGTTTGTCCCCAAAGGCACCATGGACAAGAAACATTAAGAAACGGCTGAATAAGTCATGAAAATTTGAATGATTTTCCTTAAACCTTGAACTTGGGTGGATTAAAAGCGCCCGCTGTCAACGTCCTGGATAAACTCGATCAGGCCATCAAAGAAATTTTCCTCATCATCATATTGCGATAAATGAGATCCATTGGGGCATAAATGGAAACGGCCATTTTGAACCTGGCCGGCCATCCATTCCATATGTTTTGGATCCATGGTATCATGAGACGCGCCAATGATGAGTGTTGGCACACGTATTTGTTTCAGGTCGGCGCGACGATCCCAATCCCCTAATATACCACTGGCCCCAAGCTCGCTTGGCCCCTGCATGGGGATATAAATATCGGTGTTAAGGTGGCTAAAGGCCCGGTTGATTTCATCGGGCCATTCGGCAACCGGCATACGCAAGACATGATAAACATAATGATGTTCGACCAATAGTTCGGCATAGCGCGGATTGGCATAATCCTTGTCGGCCTCAAAGGCTTTTAACTGGGCCAGAACCTCCGGATCCATCTTGGTCATCAGCACGTTGGCGGCATAATCGTTGTATTCGGGGATGCTGGCCATCATGTTGGAAATGATAAGTCCTTTTAGCTTGTCCTGATGTTTCAGCGCATATTCAATGGCCAGGATGCCGCCCCAGGACTGGCCAAAGAGATAAAAATCATCTGGCCCCAACCCTAAAGCCTGACGCACCTGCTCAACCTCATCAACAAATCGTGCCGTTTGCCACAGGTCAGGCTCATTTGGTTGATCTGAAAAATAAGAACCAAGCTGATCGTAATAATAAAACTCAAACCCGGCGCCTGGAAAATACTTGCCAAAAATTTCATAAATTTCATGGGTCATGGCTGGCCCGCCATGCAAAAGCAAAACCTTGATATTGGGATTGTCACCGACTTTTTTTGTCCAGACGTTAAAATCCCCCTTGTTTGTGGTGATTGAAATCATCCGCCCCTCGCCAACGACGGGTATTTCTTTGGCCATCACCGTTTCGCTAACGGGCGAAACCTTGCTTTGGCCACAGCCAACAAAAACAAATAATGTTGCAAATAATACTATCAATAAACGCGTCATCACGCTCCCCAACCAACCAAACTGCTTTCATGTAAAGCCAAGAATATACTATTTTTCTGCAAAGCCTATGGGTGTTTTCCATTATTAAAACGGTGGCGAAAAAAGGCATCTTCGGCAGCACGAAGCGCCAGAACATTCTCGCTTTTACGAAAACCATGCCCCTCATCCTCGGCCATCATATACCAGACGGAAGCACCGTTGGCCTTGGTTGCGGCCAACATTTGCTCACTTTCAGACGCGGGAACGCGTGGATCGTTCTTTCCCTGGACAATCAAAAGCGGCGCGCGAATTTTTTGGGCATGATTTAAGGGCGAAATAGAGTTCAGGAAGGCCCGCATTTTCGGATCTCTCTCGTCGCCATATTCAACGCGGCGCAAATTTTGTCGATAACCTTTGGTGTTTTCAAGAAACGTGACAAAGTTGGAAATACCAACAATGTCCACCCCGCCCGCCAGCTGATCGGGATATTTGGTCATGGCGGCCAGAACAACATAACCCCCATAGGAGCCGCCATGAATAACGATGCGGGAGGAATCCAGGTTTTTTTGCGTTTTAATCCAGTCCAGAAGCGCGCCAATGTCCTTAATGGCATCTTCGCGCAATACGCCGTCATCAAGGTTGACGAAATTTCCACCATACCCGGTTGAGCCACGAATATTTGGGGCAATGATGGCTGCGCCCAGTTCTTTTAACCAGTACTGAAAACGAGGTGAAAACCGTGGCCGGTATTGCGATTCTGGCCCACCATGCACGGATATAATGACCGGCACCGGGCGGCGCGCAGAGGTTTGGGGTCGGTAAATATAGGCTGGAATTTGGCGTCGTCGTCCATCACCCTCTACAAAGGAAAGGTAATGAACAAGCTCCGCAGATCGAAACCCTTTTGGTGTGTTGTTTTTGGGATTGATGTCTGTCCATTTTTTCAAGCGGCCCGACCGGCGGTAATAAACCCACGCACCAGCCGGATGCCGGGCGCCGTCAAAGGTAAACCCCAATCGATGGCCTTTGAGATCAAAAGCCAGGCCGTATATAACGCCTGGTGGTAGCCTTGGTGTCGCCGTTACTCGCCCCGTTATTGCTCGTGCGATCATCAATTTTGACCGTCCACCCACATTAACAGAATAGGCCAGAAACCGGTCATCGGCAGATAATGCAAAATCAGTAACATCACCATCAAGCGCCGGGCTTATGGCAGTTTTTTCCCCACTGGCCAGATCAATGCGCAATAGACCAACAAAACCTCGCCCTTCATCGCTTTGAACAATAATGGATTTGCCGTCATTGGTAAATTTGCCCACACCATAAGCCATGGGGCCAACCCGGTCATTGATGGGCTTTAACGACCCGGTGTTTATATCCAGAAGAAATATATAACCCTCATCGACCGAGACATATCGGGATACTAATAAAAAACGGTTGTCGGGTGAAAAGCTATGCACCAGCCATGTTCCCTCACCCTGAAACACCACCCGCCGCCCCCGTGAGGGGCTGTTCAGGGGCGTAACCAGAATATCCCAATTGGGGCTTTCATTTGCTGATCGTTGCCAGGCGATCCATTGCCCATCAGAAGAAAAAACAAAGTCGGTATTGCGATAACCCTGGTCTGTAAAATGCAGGGCGTCTGTTTGGCCAATGGCAAAAAGGTGTCCTTGAAACTGTTCATTACCACCGTTATCCCGGCTTGCAATGAAACGTTTGCCGTCAGGCGAGGGCGTAATTTCCCGCGCCGGCTCGGTAAAAAAGGTTAACTGTTGAGGAGATGGCGGCTCACCCACGAGTGGCACGCCTGAGGCAGCCTGTCCGGTATATGTCCGGTAAACAGAACCGCTACGCAACCAGCCTTTATTACGGCGTAACTTTTTTGGATCACGCACCAGATAGGCTTGCGGTGTTCGGCCAATACGCGTGGTGACCAGGGCACCAGAAAACAACCAGCCCTGAAACTGATATTGCCTGATATTGTGGTACTGCTTGATTGCTTCCAGAACGCGGGTATCAGAATCTGGAATGTTTTCGGTTATCAAACCGCCTTTGATAACACGCTCACCCGTAGCCAGTTCTGCGCTTGTCATCGCAAAGAAAAAAGCAAACAACAATTTAAGCCTTAAAGTGCGCACAGCAAACTCCATTACCTAAAATCTACCCACCTGCACGGCATCTGCCAAGTTAAAGGGTTTCAACAATTCGTCAGAATGTTTTTTCACCAAGCACTCCGCGCTTAATGACGGATGATTGCATCCCCACACTGGACATATTGATATCCGTTGCCCATGTAGCCTTGCTGGCAAGGCGCTGGAGATTGAAATGAAGCCCGAAATGGATACGCCGCCCTGGGTGGTAATGAAATTTGGCGGCACCAGTGTGTCCTCTTTAAGTGGTTGGGAAACCATCGAAAGCGTTCTTCGTGCGCGCCGTGCTGCCGGTGAGAGGCCCTTGATCGTCCATTCCGCGCTATCACAAATTTCCAATATGCTGGAGACAGCCATTGATGCTGCCCTGCACAAAAAAGAGACCGGTATTGTCGATGAAATTGCCCAGCGTCATATAGCTCTGGCAGCCGATATTGGCGTTGATGGTGATACGCTTATTGCCCCATCCCTAAAGCGCCTTAAGCAATGGCTTGGTGGTATTGCGCTGGTCGGTGAAGCTAGCCCCCGGGTTCGTGCGCGCATTTTGGCGCAGGGCGAATTGATGGCGACGGCACTTTTTTCTGAACGCCTGAATATGCAAGGCTTTGCGGTTTCACGCTTCGATGCCGGTGATGGCCTTGTCAGCGTGCAACCGGATCAGGCTGGCTCTGTCGGTCAATATCTTTGCGCGCTGTGCGATGACGTACCCGATGCAGCCTTGCAAAAACAATTGCGCGCCTTGCCTGGCGACATGGTGCTGACCCAGGGTTTTATTGCATGTAACCAAAAAGGAGAAACCGTGTTGCTGGGCCGTGGTGGCTCGGATGTGTCGTCGGCGCTTTTTGCGGCTAAACTTCAAGCGCAGCGGCTGGAAATCTGGACAGACGTGCCCGGCATGTTCAGCACCGACCCCCGCCTGACCGCTTCGGCGCGTCTGCTTAAAGACCTCAGCTATGACGAGGCGCAGGAAATTGCACTTATGGGAGCCAAGGTTATTCACCCGCGTGCCTTGCCGCCGGTGCGGCGGGCGCAAATCCCGGTACAGGTAAAATGCACCATGCTGCCAGATGCTGTAGGCACCCGTATTAGTGCCGCGCCTCTTGATACCAATGCCCGCGTCAAGGCCATTACCGTCAAGCACGGCATTGTTCTTGTCTCCATGACCTCGTCTTCCATGTGGGGAGAGGCAGGGTTTCTGGCCAAGGCCTTTGCCGCTTTTGCACATAATGACCTGTCCATTGACTTGGTCTCCACCTCAGAGGCCAGTGTAACCGTTTCGCTGGATACCGGACAAAACCTGGACGATGCGGCACTGGAGCGGCTGCAAGATGATCTGGCGTCATTATGCCGGGTTAGCATTTTACGAAATTGCGCGTCGGTCAGTCTTGTCGGGCGGGATATTCGCACCATTTTACATAAGCTTACCCCGGCTTTGGCACTGTTTCGCGAACACCCGGTTCGCCTGGTCAGTCAGGCGGCCAATGATTTGAACTTCACCGTGGTTGTGGACGAGGATCAGGCGCAAAAGCTGGCGCGGCGCTTGCACGATGAAATGGTCGAGGTTGAACCGCAAGACAAGGTGTTTGGCCCGCCCTGGGAAGACAGCACCATCTTGCCCACACCTGGCCCCGTAACCTTGCCCTGGTGGGTGACAAAACAGGCGACCTTGTTGGCCATAAAACCCGATGGTGAGGCCGCATTTGTTTATGACATTGAAACGGTCAAAACCCGCGCCATCGCCTTGGCGCAACTTACAAATGTTAAACGTGCCTTTTATGCCATGAAGGCCAATGCGCACCCGGCGGTTTTGCGGGCCATCATTGATGAAGGCCTTGGCGTGGAATGTGTTTCCCTGGCCGAGATAGAGCATGTTTTTAACCACCTACCCGGTATTGATCCCGGGCAGATTATTTTCACTCCCAACTTTGCCCCGCGTGATGAATATGAGGCGGCTTTGGCGCGAGGTGTGCGCCTGACGCTGGATAACCTACACCCTATGGAGCATTGGCCGGAACTGTTTGCCGACGCCGAGGTTATACTGCGCATCGATCCAGTGCGCGGGCGTGGCCATCATCGCCATGTGCAAACCGCCGGTGCGCGCGCCAAGTTCGGTATACCCATTGCTGATCTGGCGCAGATGCGCACATTGGCCAAAGCGGCTGGAGCAACAATCATTGGTCTGCATTCTCATGCAGGTAGCGGTATTCTTGATCCGGGTCATTGGCGCGATATTGCCGAGCTTCAGGCTTCATTGGCGGGTGATTTTCCAGACCTGCGCGTGCTTAATCTGGGCGGTGGTCTGGGTGTGCCAGACACCACAGGAGCAAACGCCCTTGATCTGGCGGCGCTGGATGAAAACCTGGCACTGGTACGCGCGGCGTGTCCCGGGCTGGAGTTATGGCTGGAGCCGGGGCGCTATCTTGTTGCCGAAGCCGGGGTGTTACTGGCCAGCGTTACCCAGACCAAAACCAAAGGCACAAGTGCTTATGCCGGGCTGGAAACGGGCATGAACTCGCTTATTCGCCCGGCGCTTTATGGTGCCCACCACGATATTGCCAATCTCACCCGCCTGCATGAAGGGGCAAGGCTTGCGCCGATCAGTATTGTCGGACCGATCTGCGAATCCGCTGATATACTGGGCATAGATCGCTATTTGCCACCAACAAGTGAAGGCGACGTATTGCTGATTGCCAATACCGGCGCTTATGGCGCGGTGATGGGAACCAGCTATAATTTACGCGCCCCTGCACGGGAGTTGATACTGGAAAGCTCGGATTAAATTGCATATTATAGCTGCCCTTACGCGGGTGGGGATAAGTGTGTTTTATTTGTGCTCAAATAGCGGGCGCCAGCACCACGATAGCACAGAATCACGTGCTCATAGCCACGGTTTGCCGTCGCGATAGCACCAGTAAGTAAGAGACAATAAGGGACGTTTAAGGGTCAAATTAGCCCTCATAAGGGTCAGCTAAGGGACAGATGAAGGTCAGCCAAGGGTCAGGTCGTGTCCCTTAAACGACCCTTGAGAGGGTCAGCGGGGATAAGGGGGTGGTTATCCTCCATTTCTCATTCTTTTTTTGTCATCCCGGAAAGGCGTTAGCCCTCAAAAGCGCAGAGACTGTTCAAAATTCTGTGTCAGGTTAGGATTTAGATGTCCAGTATTTCATCTAAACGCCCATCGAAGTATATGGCGAGTTGTGAGAGGGTCAAGTTCCAGTTTTGAATTGGCATTGTCCATTTTTTTGTCATGTTTT
>JAJFFQ010000025.1 GCA_021776565.1 Robiginitomaculum sp.
CTTGAACTGGTTGTTCAACCCGCCGGGTGTGCTTAACGTACTGCTGCGGTGATAGACCTCGCCCAGGGGGTGATAATCCAGATCAATCACCTCGTTCACCGTGCCGGTGGTTTTGGAGGTGGAGAGCACCATGCCAGAGGCGTTATAGACATAACTGTGCGATGCCCCGGGATAGCTTTTGGAGAGGATACGACCATACAGATCGTAAGTGGAGGTGATGATCTGACCACCCCGCCGCGTGTGGCTCAGCACATTGCCATCCGCATCATAAGCAAAGCTCTCGGATGAGCCGCCGGGAAAGCTGATCGACGATACACGGCCAAAGGCGTCATAGACCCAGTTGGTGTCATAGGCCGAGTTGTCGCCCGCCACACCGGCATTAAACGCCAATCCCTTGGCCTGACGTAAGCGTGTACGCTCCCCGGGCAGATCATAGCTGCTCTGATGGCGCTGTATGGCATTGATCGTGCCGGCACCACTGACCTCGCCAACAACATCACCGCGTGCGTTATAGATCGCCTCGCTCATCTGACCGGCACCGTCTGTGGTGCGCAGCAGCCGACCTGCTGTGTCATAGGTGAACAGCTGTGCATCGCCGTCCGGGTCGGTGATGCTGCTGGCCCGGCCATTGGCACCATAGGCCACTTTGGTATCATACCAGTCGGTATTGCTGTCGATCGCGGCGTTTATATTGGGGGTTGGCACATTCACCTTGCCTTCGCGTATAGCCGTGATCCGCCCAGAGGCATCATAAGCGAAGCGGGTATTGGTATAGTGCGAGATATCCAGTGCATTTTTGACCGTGGTGCTGGTAATGCGCCGTGCAGGGTCATAGGTGGCCTCGGTATTCCGTGACAGGGGGCTGATGATCGAGGTGAGGTCTCCTTGCGCCGTCCAGGAAAAATTACTGGTGCGGGCATAGGAGCCGTTTTTACTGACGGTTGTACTGGCCGGCAGGCCCTTGGCATAGGTACCAAAGTCGGTGGTTCTGGTCGAACTGGCCCCGCCTGATTGCAACGCCCCCAGGGTTTCGGTGATGGTGAGCGGCAGGCCCTGGGTGGTATAGGTGTAATCCACCAGTTGCGGGCCGGAGGATTGTGAGGTCAGCCCGGTTATGTTGTCATAGACAAAGTTCTGCACCGCCCCGCCGGGGCTGGTGATCTGTGTGGGTTGCAGCAGGAAAGTAAGGTCATAAATGGTGCTCGTGACCAATGCACTGGCCGCCGGGGCAAGGCAGGTGGACAAATCCCCGGCATCATGCTGTGCCGCGCAAATCTGTGCGCCATTGGCATTGTAGGCAAAGCTGGAGCGACGGGCAAAGGTATTGGCATTGGTAGCCAGGGCATCCTCTTGCACGGCGCGGCTGTCCACTGTGCGGCCAAGACCGTCATAGGTATTTAAGGATAGCCAGCCCAGAGGATCGCGCGAGGCAACAAGGCGACCATACTGGTCATAATAACTGCGGCTTTGTGCGCCTTCGGGGTTGATCGCTTCATAACGCTGGCCAGCACTTAGGAAAAGGCTGGTTTGCCCGGCAGCATTGGCGGCACTCTTCACCTTGTCTTCGTCGTCCCAGCCAAGCGTGACCGAGGAGGCACCGCTATCGGTGGGCAAGCGGATGCTGGTCAGCATGGCGCGTTCAATGCCGGTGCCCAGAATATCAACGGCACAGGCCACCGCATTGCCATAGGTAAACGCCGCGCCGGTCAGGTCGGTAAATCCGGTGAGGATACTGTCATGGTTAGCATCGGTCACATTGGTTGAGCAATCCTGTGCCGTGCCGGAGGCATAGCTAAAACTGACCGTGTTATTGTTCTCGTCAGTTACCGAGGCCAGACGCATTTGCGCACCATTGAGGCTGTTGATCGGGTCCTGATTGGTGTCTTCATCATTAATGTGTGAAGGATTGCCGCCATAAGTAAAGTCTAAAGAGCGACCAAGAGAGCCATTATTCACTTTGGTCAGCAGACCCAGACTATCGCGGGTATAGGTGACAATTACACCCTCGGGGAAGCTCTGGCTGTTCAGAAAAAACGTGCGGCTGGAGCCAATTATGACCCCCTGGCTACCAAAACAGCTGGGGAAACCATTGATATTGGGGACGTGCGAGCAGGGTATATTCACCTTTGCCGCGTCATAGCCCTTGTAATTTGTACCAAGACCATAAGTTTCCACGGTTTTACCGGCAGAGGTATAGGTGAAATTGAGCGCGCCATAATCATAAGCCTCGCTATAGCGTTTCCATAGATAGTTTGGGTGGCATTCCTCGCCCACCCGCTTCAAGATGTGGGTCTGGGGCACAAAATCCCCGATACACCCGGCAAACACCATCTCCATCTGTCCGCGCGGTTTGAACCCAAGCATGAAATTCTCCCAAAACAGCAACAAATCAATGCGCAAACTGAATCAGAAAATCATGACTTTTTCAACAACCCCACTGTCACCGTAATTTCCCGTAATTTCACCGTAATCCTCATTATCGGAATTTTGTCACCGTAATTTCAACGTAATGGTATCATCTGAAATTTTATTATAAATACATTTTGTTAGGGATTGATCACCAAGATCGATTAAATAATTCCTAAAAATATCTATTGGCTCCCTAAGCAGGTAATAATTCGCACTGTCCCAATTCTTTGTATAATCCTTAAATACATCCGCACAATATGCATAGAGACCCAAACCAACAGAGTCATCTCCATCAAAAATTGTTAAAAATGTATACCCATCATGAAATATGGGAGCGGAGTTGTCAAAACCTGGCACACTTATATTTATTTTTAAGTTACCAAATATGTTATCGCAATCACTTATTGTTGATCTATTTAATTTGTTATCATCAAAAATTTTATCATAAAAATGATCATACTTAATAAGTATGCAATCATTAAAGGTATTATCAATATATAACATTCTAAAACGGACATTCGACCCATTAGTATTTGTTTCTTGTAAAACAATCCATTTTGAAGCTTCAACAGACACGGCAGTCAATTTTTTTTCTATATTCTTATAAATTGGATCATAATATAATATATTTTCATATCTTCCTAATTTGTTATTCGAGAACAACGAACCCCTTTCTGTGTGGTTGTTTTCAGTATGAGAACAAGCCCAGACAAACATAAATGTTGAAAACAAGAAAAAACACTTTCTCATTGTCATTTTTCTATTCATTTTCATTGGCACCTAATACCCTTGCAAGGTGTGCCTGGATTATATGCTTTCCTGCGAGGCACTGGTGGGGTTAACTGTTGACGAATTTTATTCTCTATTTTCAGAGCATGTTTCTCACTTGGAGGCGTTCTGCCAGGTTTTTTAGAACTAGCAGGGTCATTTTTCTTTTCGGGCTGCTCACCTTGATCGAGAGCATCTGCATGCCCAAGTTCATGAGCAAGCCCCACAACGGGTGGCCTTACAGTTCCTGCCAATCCAACCTTTCTGTCGGGATCAATGGCAATTATTGAGCCCGTTCCTTTGCCGTTGGCCCCGTCCTTACTATTATCAGGTATGGTAATATTAATTCCACCGCCCTCATCTTCATTAATACTTGATGTGATTGTGTGCACATTGCTTGACTCGCTCAATCTAGTTAATAGCGCCAATCCATCTTTTGTATCATTTAATTTTCTAACTAATACGAAAACCTTATCTCTAAACTCCTTAGAGCCATTTAATCTAATCTCAGTCCCCAACGGATCAACATTGTTAATCGGGTTACCGCCGACATAGCCGTATAAATTAAGCCCACCGTCATAGAGGATGCTGTCCGGGCTGGGGAAACGCCCTGTACCCGGGTCATAATACCGGCTGCGGTAATAATACAGCCCCGTCTCGCCGTCATAGTATCGCCCGGTATAGCGAAATGGGTTGCCTGATGCGGCCAGTGGTTCCTCGACACCGTAAGGGGAGTACAGATACTGATCGGTGAGCGTGCCATGGGCAGCACTGCCCCACAGGCCACCCACCATGCCGATAACGCTGCCCAGCCTGTTGGGCAGGTAGAAATGCACGCCCAAAGCCGTGCTGCCGCTCATGGTCACCATGGCCACCCGGTCGTCTATGCCCAGCCCCGGGATGTACAGCGTCCAGCTACCCAGCGCGCTGCCCACGCTGCCCGGATGCTCACCCAGCACCATATTGCCGTTCATCGAGAAGCGCCGCCCTGATGAGCCGTCCTGCTTGTAAATGCGAGTGTCCTCTGCACCGTAAACGTAGCTGGCACTCATCGCGGTGATGGTGTCCGACGCCCCGGTCATGCGATTATTGGCATCATGGGTGTAGCTGCGTTGCGGCGCGGAACAGGCGTTGCTGCCGGTGCTGGATGTGCCGGACAAATTACCCGAACCGTCATAGCACAGGTCTGTCACCTCGGGCGTCGTGGTGCCCTCGTTACGGGTATAACCGGTCAGCTGATCCAGGGCGTTGGCACCATCATAGGCGACGGTACGGCTGGTGGAGGGTTTCCACGCCCATGAAGGATCAGAGACGGTCTCGGAGACCAGTCGCCCGGCGCCGTCATTGACAAAATCAAAGCTCACCGGCGCGGCCAGACCATCCAGCTCATAACGCATTTGCGACAGATCGCCATCTGGCTCATAGGTGTAAAACACCGAAGCCGCAGAGGCATTGGCATTGGCCGCCCAGCCCAGATTACGCCTGGACAAGCGGTTTGAGTACCCGTGATATATCCAGCTGGCCGAACCGCCGGGGAACATCATGCGCGATTTACGCCCCAGGGCGTCATAAACCGTGCTGATGATGCCCATGGCCGTGCAGGCGCCATTGGTGCAACCCTCATAATAAAGCGTGGTTGGTCGCCCGTCCTGATCGTAGTAGAATGTCTGCTTGAACTGGTTGTTCAAC
>JAJFFQ010000026.1 GCA_021776565.1 Robiginitomaculum sp.
GACTGGCTCTGGACATACAACAATGAAAGACCCAATATGGCCATCGGCGGCATCACGCCAAAACAGAAATCGGCCATGGACATGTCCATGGCCGCATAATCGTTCTACTTGCGATGCCCTCTATAAAGGGGGGTATTACCAGGGCAAATAACAAGGGCGGCGGAAAAACTACACCCGGGGATTTGGATATCTCCTCGCTCATGATGCCAAAAGTCCTTTTGAGGTTTCGCAAGGATCATGCTCGGCAACGAAATGATCGGGATTTACCTCGACCAATTGTGGCCGGTATTGATCGGCGTCCGGGTCATCAATGATTTTGGAGCCAAGAAAGTGCAGGCTCGATCGGCTATCCAGTGGTGATGGTAAATCATCATCAAGCGCGAGACGCGTCCGGGCGCGCTCAGCTTTGGGGTCGGGGATGGGTACGGCGCTGATAAGCGCCTTGGTATAGGGATGGCGTGCATCTTCATAAATCTCTGTACGGCCCGCCAGTTCCACCACACGGCCCATATAGAGCACCATCACACGGTGGGAGATTTCGCGCACTACGGCCAGATCATGACTGATGAAAATCATGGCCAGCCCGGCAGAGTTTTGCAGGTCTATCAAAAGGTCAATGATCTGTGCCTGCACCGAAACATCAAGGGCGGAAACCGCCTCGTCGCAAATGACCAGTTTGGGTTTGAGGATCATTGCCCGGGCAATGCCCACACGTTGGTTCTGACCGCCGGACAACTCGTGCGGATAACGGTTTATCATCGCCGGCTCCAGATCAACCCGCACCATGGTAGCGCGCACTTCTTCCATTCGCGCTTCATGCTCCATATCCGCACGAAAGGTTTTTAACGGCTCGGCAATGGACTGGCCGATGGTCATGCGCGGATCCAGCGAGGCCAGCGGATCCTGAAAGACAATCTGTAAATCGCGGCGTTCCTGGCGCAGGGCTTCCTTGTCGGCATCAAGCAAGTTGGAACCCATCCAGCTGACCACACCGTCCTTGACTGGCACAAGGCGTAAAACCGCCCGGGCCAGGGTGGATTTTCCGCAACCGGACTCGCCAACAACCCCCAAGGTTTCGCCAGCATGAAGGTCAAAGCTGACCCCGTCCACGGCGCGCAAGGGTTTGGTTTTGGGAAAAATACCACCGCCCATACGAACCGGGAAATGCACTTTGACATTTTCGGCTTGCAATAGTGGCTTTACACCTGTTGCAGGGATAAAGGGTGGCAAGGCAATCCGCCCCGGCCTGTCTGGCCGGTCAAGGCGCGGCATGGCCTCTAGCAGCAGTTTGGTATAATCACTTTTGGGTTTGTAGAAAATGTCATCGGTAGAACCGTTTTCTACATAAACGCCCTTTTCCATGACATAGATATGATCGCACATACGGGCCACCACACCCATATCATGGGTGATAATAACAATCGCGGCACCAAGGTCTGCTTTGAGATCATTCATAAGATCAAGCACTTGCGATTGCACCGTCACATCAAGTGCGGTTGTCGGCTCATCAGCGATCAGCAGTTCTGGCTCACACAACATGGCCATGGCAATCATCACTCGCTGACGCATGCCGCCGGATAACTCATGGGGGTATTGATCCAGACGCCGGGCAGCCTCGGGAATGCGCACCCGATCCAGCCAGTCAAGACAGCGTATGCGGGCGGGATTTCCGTGCAATTTCTCGTGGATGGACAGCACCTCTGTCATTTGTGCGCCGACGCGCATATGCGGTGTTAACGAGGTCAACGGGTCTTGAAAAATCATACTCATCCGGGCACCGCGTACACTGTTAAGGGCTTTTTTTGGTGCGTTTAATATCTCGCGTTCACTAAACCTGATGGAGCCTTCCGCCGCGCCGTTTTGGGCCAAAAGACCCATGGCGGCAAGAAATGTCTGGCTCTTGCCAGAACCGGATTCGCCGACAATCCCGACGCATTGACCAGGGGCAATAGCCAGGTTCACACCCTTGACGGCATGAACATTTCCATCAGGCGTATCAAAGCGAACATGCAAATCGCGAACATCAAGAACAGGGTGCGTTTTTGCCATAAACATTACCTTCAACAGGAACCACGAACATCATCTTAGCGCACCAACAAGCCTTGACCAGTCAAGGATACATATGCGTCTTTATTTCAGGAGATATGGCCTGCATCAGGAAGGTCAGTGGCGGTTTGCACAATCAAATGATCGACCACCTGTTTGAGGGCTTCTTTCTTGCTGGCACCATCTTGTATGGCATTTTCGTAAACTGCTATTTGTTGAGTGGCAGAGGTGCCGCGCTCAATGATTTTGCGTGCATGATGTACCTCCTCCAAACAATCAAGCGCCACGGCATCTTCCTCGATCAGTTCCAATATTTCTTCCAGAAGGGCTGCAAACGGTGTCTGCGCCCCCTTGCCCAGATCAACCAAACGACCATTAACGCCAAAGCGCGACGCCAGCCAGCGGTTTTCCTGAACAAGCAGGCGCGGATAAACCCGCCATCTCATATTGGAACGGCGAAGCCGGGCAAGCATACGCAAAAGACACAAATATATGGCCGCAATGCACAAAGCATCTTCCAGGCGCGGACAGACATCGGTAATACGCATTTCCAGGGTTGGAAACCGCGCTGAAGGTCGTAAGTCCCACCAGATTTTGGAAGAATCCTCGATAACGCCAGCCATAACCAGGCGATTGCATAGCCGCTCATACTCGCCCCAGCTTTCAAAGCGATCCGGGATACCATTGCGGGGCATACCATCCCAAACTGTGGTGCGATAAGACATCATGCCCATAATATGTCCGCCCCAAAATGGTGATGAGGTTGAAAGCGCCAGTAGGTGCGGTAAAAAATACCGCATCTGGTTCATCAGATCGATGCGCATGTCAGGGTCTTCAATACCGGCATGAACATGCATGCCGCAGATCAACATCCGCCGTATGGCACCTTGCAGGTCTGCATCCAGTTTTTCATATCGTGGGGCATCGGTATGGCGCTGACCAGACCAGTCAGCAAACGGATGGGTGGAAGCGGCCATCAGTTCCAGGTCGTATTTGTGGGCCGCACGTTTGATGCAAGAGCGCATGGTGGCAAGGTGTCGCCGGGCTTCGGCTATGGTTTCGCAAACCGGGGTAGCGATCTCGATCTGGCATTTCAGAAATTCATGTGTGACACTTTCGCCAAGTTCGGTCTGACAATCCTCAAACAATGCTTTTGGCGGGTCTTTGGCAAGATCGCCAGTTAAAGGATCAACAATCAGGTATTCTTCCTCAACCCCCAGGGTCAGTATTGGTATCATGATTAGCTCCCCTTGCGTATCGTCTAGCCGCCTATTAAGGCGCGCAAAGGCGCTTCAAGCAAGTCCGCCCATTCCCGCACATGATTTTGATCGGCAATCAAATCCTGGCGAACCTCCAGTGTGAGGTGGCGCAGCCCGCGTGCGCCCACATGACGATCTACGGTATAGTTGTAGGCCTTGGCAGAATATGGCTTGTTATCACCGACGCTCATACCTCTAATGCGCAAAGCCTCAATAACCTCGCGCGCACTCACTTCATCATCTTTCCACAATACGCCAGCCTGCCATGGGCGGTGGCTTTGGGTGCAACGTAATGCCCGGCAAAAACTATGAATGGAAATCACCAACGGGTCTGTGATTGTCGCCGCATGAGCATCAAGTTCGCGGTCAAGAAAATCGTGATAGGGGCGAAAATAATGGTTGATCCGGTGTTCGCGTTCTTGCCAGTCAACATCATGATTGCCCGGTATGGCGATGCTGTCGCTTTTCTGCATAATCAGATCATCCCGATCCAGTCCCCGGTTTGGATCAATAAGAAGGCGCGAATACCCGCAATAAACCGACCGGGCCTTTAACCGCCGGCCAAGTTCCCTCGCCAGGGCTGCAGAACCCGGATCAAAAGCAATATGGTCGCCAAGTTGTTCTTTGGTTAGCCCCAATGACCCATAGGCACCCGGCAGAGTGTTGCTGGCGTGATCGCAAAATAAAAACGCCCCGCTCTGCCCTTTCGGGCCTTCGGCGTGGGCCGGTAAAAAATCAGACATTGGCTACACTGTAGAGCGGCTTAACATGAGAAGCGAGTGCTTTTGCACAGGCTTGATTGTCGCGGTTGTTATTGTCCGCCAACTTGATAAGTCCGCTCTGTCTGCAGGGCCAGTGCTTCTGTCGTAAACGGAAAATCACGTAAATTGTCCTGTGCGAACGGAGCTGCCTGATCGGCAAAATGAGGCGACAATTGATCCTCTGTGGCGCTACCAAACTGGTGTCTGGTGCGCGCAGACATGGTGCCGTCCCTGTCCCATTCCACCATGGCTATATAGGTGTCCCCAGCCACAGCCGTTAGTTTTCCATCATCCTCCAGATCATGACCCGCACTATAGACCGCACGCAAAATATCTGGCCCGCCAGAAAGCGGCACATCAACTTTGCCGCGTCGCATACGGCTGATCTCTCCCCAGGGTACATCAAGGCGAGCATAATGGGCCATGAGATCCTCAGCAGATATTTTCAAGGCCGTCTCGGGGGCCATAAGCCATGGATCGCCATCAGCATTTTGTCCAATACATTTCAGCGCAATCAGAACCCCCAGCGCCGCCGCCGGGTTATCCTGATCTGTGCTCAAATCCCACGAACTCAACAGGGTTTGCGCCTGCGTCATTAAAGAATCGGTGGAAACATCCAGAGCTGCTATGGCCTGCATCAGGCGCGCCACCTCGGAGCGGGTCGAATAATCAAGGTCAAATTTGATCCGATCAATGTCTGCTGAACTCAAAGGCGCACCGGTATCCAAAAGCTCAATCAGGCGGTGGCCGCGATTGGTCATGTAATGTTCAATCCCGTAGCGCAGGGAATATGCCGCCGGGTTGGGATTATCATCGGGGCCGGATGAGCGAAACGGCGTATTATTGGCATTAGCGACAAAGCCTGATGCCGGGTTGACTACGGATGGCAGGGTGGAGATTGCCTCAAAACCTTGCCAGAGTGTACGCGAGGTATCGCCGGGTAAGGTTCGTTGCCAGTCAAAACCGCCGCTTCGTTTGGGCATGCGGGCATTATAGAAATAACCGATATTGCCTTGCCGGTCGCCATAAACCACATTCAGGCTGGGTATCGCATTCATCGCCATGGCGCCGCGCCATTGTTCAAAATTTACCGCCCGGTTCATGAGATACCATTGCTCAACAGCGCGTATCTCGAAAAGGCCCGAAAAGCGGATTGCATAAGTGCCGTGGGGTCTGCGCAGAACCGGGCCATGCACAGACCAGAGCACTGCCCTGGGTATTGTAATGGCAAACGGCCCCCAAACTTTGATCCGCAAATACGCGGTGGATCGGTCAAACGCTCTCCATGCCTCATCAAACCAGTATTCATTACGGTTTTTGGGGTTGATGGTCAGGCGATAAATGTCGGTAAGGTCCGGCTTGTTCACTGTTGCCGCCCAGCCAAGGTATTGGTTAAAACCATGCAGTATAATTGGTGTGCCGGGGAAAATGCCCCCTGCCGTATTCCAGCCTTCTTCTGATGTGACCTGAATTTCATACCATGCCACAGGGCCGCTATAGGGTTGGTGCGAATTAATAACCAGGCGTGTGGCCCCGTCGCTGGAACGCCGGGGCGCGATGGCAAACGCGTTGGAACCAAGATGCGGATTTGGAACCTGGCTGCTCAAAAAGGCACTTTTGCTGTCCCGCAGGGAAATCTCGTCGGGTGGATTTTCCTCGAAAAGTTTTGCAAGCTCATCCTCAAGACCGTAAAAAAATGGTGCCCGAAACACAAATCCGGCTACCACATCCTGCGCGGTTACCGGCAAGAGACCCGGGCGAACGGTGTCCGGATGATTCAGCGCATAAAGATTGAGACCTGCCGCATAGCCATCTAGCATGGCGCGGGTTTTTGCGCTCAGATCGTTATCAAATTTATCGCGCACCACTTGCCTGATACGAAACAGGTGCACCAGATAATCAGTTTGCGTCCCTGCAACACCTTCATGACGTGCCAGATCACCTCTGGCGGCCAGAACCATGGTTTCAATGGTGTGCCAGTCATCCTCGGCATGGGCGTAAGCCAGACCAAAGGCAGCATCGGCATCGCGTGTGCCTAACACATGGGGAACACCCAGTGTATCGCGGACAATACGGGCAGAGAATTGGTTGGTTGTTGCACGAAGCGCGGCAGCATCAACAAGGCGCACAGGTTGTGGTGCCGTCAAAACCATGGCCGTTAGCACAACAAGCCCCAGTATCAGGGCAAAACCAAGCCCAAGCATTTTCATTTTTCATCCCCCAGGGTCATTACAGCTCGCCGCAATGGTTCTGTTAACGCTATGGGCTTTCGATTTGTCCGATCAACATAGACATGGACAAATCGACCTTGTGCACTGGCCTTTGTTTGATCTTTGCCAAACACCCCAAGCCCGTAAGTAACACTTGTATTGCCTACACGCTCTACCCGCAAACCAATATCAAAAACTGATGGAAAGGACAGGGGCGCAAAATAATGACATCCAGTTTCGACCACCAGACCAATTTGTGCACCATGGTGAATATCCAGCCCGGAATTATCAATAAGAAACCGGTTCACAGCGGTGTCAAAGAAGCCGTAATAGGCAACATTATTCACGTGACCGTACATGTCATTATCTGCCCAGCGTGTCGGCATTTCCAAAAACCAGTGATAATCATTGCGTATATTAGGCCTGACCCTAGGCTTGGCCCCAGGTTTCGTTTTCAAAGGGCAGCCTCGTAAATATGATAAATATCGTCCCGGTTCATCATGGCCGGGTTATTGACCAATAAGCGTTCAATGGTAATGGCCTCATCGGCCAGAGCGCCAAGATCACGGGCGGCAATCCCAACCTGTTCCAGGTGTCGTTCCAGCCCGATAGCCTCACAAATTCTCTCCAGTTCCTCAATCAAGCCTTGCGCCTTGGCACCTTCCCCGCGCGCACCGCGCAAACCAAGGGCATCATAAATTTGCGCATAGGTACCTGCTGCTTTTGAGACGTTAAAGCGCATTACGTGAGGCATAACCAAGGCATTGGACAGGCCGTGAGAGACATGAAACTGCCCGCCAATGGGATAGGCCAGCGCATGGATGGCACCCACCGGTGCATTGGTAAAGGCCTGGCCGGCCTGTAGCGCCCCCAGCAACATTTGGGTTCGCGCATCCAGGTCATCACCATGATTGCATGCGCGTTCTATGCTTTCGTGCAGACCTTTTAAGGCGATCAAGGCTATGGCATCAGACATGGGGTTTTTAAGGCGAGCTGAAGTCATCGCCTCGATCGCATGAACCATGGCATCAATTCCGGTTGCGGCACTGATATGGCGGGGCAAGCCAAGCGTCAATTCGGGATCAAGTAGTGCCAGGTCAGCAAACAATAACGGCGAGATGACACCAACTTTCTCGCCATTACCCCGGGTTACAACAGAGATCGGCGTGACCTCTGATCCGGTGCCAGATGTTGTCGGGACAAGGATCAAGGGCAAGCGCGGCCCGCTGGCCTGGTCAAAACCATAAAGCGCCTCCAAAGGCTGGTCGCTGGCACACATCAGAGCAACAATCTTTGCACTATCCATGGTGCTGCCACCGCCAATGCCAATAACGCAATCAGGGGCAAATTCGCGAGCCTTTGCAGCAATGGCCTTGACCATGGTACTGGGCGGATCGGCCACAACCTCGTCAAACACCTGAACGGCTTTGCCAGCCTGTTGCAAGGCAGTCTGTGGCGCGCTTAGCAAACCGGCATTGACAATGCCCTTGTCGGTGACAATGGCAACGCGGTTTATAACGCCCAGTCTGTCCACATGTTTTGCCAGTGAGGCACATTCTCCCGCACCCATGACAACGCGTCCTACGGTCTCAAAAGTAAAATTATTTTTCAACGTCTTAACAAGCCTCCGAACAGGCCGCGTACCAGTTCCCTGGTAATTTGGCGTGAGGCTTGGCGCAGCGCACTTTTGACCGCCGCCTCGCCGTATGATTGTCGTTTTGAGCTACGACGTCGACGCGCCGGTGCGCGGCTGCGGCCATAATCACGGGAACGCTCCCTTTGCTGTGTTTCGCGGGCATCGTGTGCCGCTTCTTCTGCGGCCAGTCTTTCCTGTTCTTCAACTTTCTCGGCGCGTCGGCGTTCCAGGGCTTCATAGGCACTTATCCGGTCTATGGGCTTGTCATAACGCCCGGCAACAGGGCTATTGGCCATAACCTCCTTGCGTTGCGTTTCACTGGTCGGGCCAAGCTGCGAGGCGGGGGGGCGGATCAGCGTGCGTGCCACCATGCCCGGTCTTCCCTTTTCATCAAGGGTGGAGACCAGGGCTTCACCCACGCCAAGCTGGGTGATGGTGTCTTCGGTATCAAAGGCCGGGTTGGGCCGAAACGAATCCGCTGCTGCGCGCACCGCCTTGCGCTCATTGGGGGTATAGGCCCGCAAGGCATGCTGGATACGATTGCCCAATTGCGCCAACACCGCATCGGGAATATCGCGTGGGTTCTGAGTAACGAAATATACCCCCACCCCCTTGGAGCGGATCAGTTTAACCACTTGCTCGATGGTATCCAGCAAAGCCCGGGGAGCGTATTTGAACAATAAATGCGCCTCATCAAAAAAAAATACCAGTTTTGGCCTGTCCGGATCACCGACCTCGGGTAATTCCTCAAAAAGCTCTGATAATAGCCACAACAGAAAAATCGCATACAGGCGCGGATTTTGTATCAATGTCGTGGCATCCAGAACGTTGATAATCCCCCGTCCGGATCGGTCGGTACGCATGAAATCATTAAATTCCAGCGCCGGTTCACCGTAAAATTCTTCGGCCCCAGCGCGCTCCATCACCAAAAGCCGCCGTTGAATGGCACCAACGCTGGCTCGAGTTACATTGCCATAATCAACTGAAATATCTCGTGCATTTTCCGCCATAAACCCAAGCAACGCACGCAAATCTTTCAAATCCAGCAAGAGCAAATTTTCTTCATCGGCGATCTCAAAGGCGATGGTCAACACCCCCTCCTGGGTATCATTCAAATCCATCAACCGGGCCAGCAAGACCGGCCCCATCTCTGATATGGTAGTGCGAACAGGATGACCTTTTTTACCAAACAAATCCCAAAAAACGGTCGGTGCGGCCTCATAGTTATAATTTTTAAGGCCAATTTTATTTGCACGCGCAATGAACTTTTCATGCAGTTTGTGGGTGGCAGAACCTGGCACACACAAGCCGCTCAGATCACCCTTCACATCGGCGCAAAACACCGGAACCCCGGCATCGGCAAAGCCTTGAGCCAGAATTTGCAAGGTAACAGTTTTGCCCGTGCCTGTGGCTCCGGCAATCAAACCATGGCGGTTGGCACGCTTTAACAACAGGCTTTGCCTGGTGCCATCATTTGCACCACCAATAAATATTGACCCGTCCATGCCTGTTTCCCTATTTGGCCCACGATCCAGTTTAACAGACGATAGGGCTATGCGTCGCGCCCGGCAATCCTTTTCCGAGGATATGCACTCAAGGCAGGTTCATAATACGTTGCATCATAGCCGCATCATCAGGCAACAATCCCGATGCGGGCAGACGCCTGGTCAGCTCTCGCCATTTTGGCCACACGGAAAAAGCGCGCTCAAAGAGCGGCAGGGCTTCATCAACCCGGCCAATACTGGCCAGCGTAACCGCGTGCCAGTAAAGCGCCTCATGATTGTCCGGGGCCATCTTTTCTGCGGCGGTATAGGATTTTAATGCTGCCTCGACATCTCCATTGGTCATATGCTCATCGCCTTCGCCCATTAGCGCATATACCTTGGCAACACCTAGCAGACGTCTCAGCTCTTTTAAGGGTGCATCTGAATCCTCAACACGAAGATCAAATACCCGGCCAGACCATGTAGGCAAGGTGGCGTCTCCCTTGACCACCAGCATTGCCGCCGATTGGCGACCGCGAATATCACCGCCCTCGCCTTGGGCTGCATCCAGAGCCGCCATCATCCGTGCGGCCAGGTCGCCCTTGGTATGAGTGAAAGCCCTGCTCATCGCCGCGCAAACCGTGTCGCGCTCCATGAGATTGGCCTGCACGGCAAAGCCGTTTCCGGTTTCCTTGCAATGGGCGATAATGGCATTGCTACCGGTATGGTTGGCCACATTGCCTTTGGCATCGACCATGCCGACCTGGCGCACGTCTTCATGGGCATCAGAGGCCAGCAAGCCCTTTAAGGTATCAGGTGCGGTTTTGCCCGCACGCATCATCTCCAAGCCTAACGGGCCATAACTGGGGTCGGTAAAGGATTGAGTGGCCACTGCACCAATACCCGGCTCGGCCCAGATGACACCTGAGCCAACGGAAAACCAGTGTGATTGCACGGCGGCGCCTAATTGCCCGGTTTTAGCATCGCGGGCAACTATGGAATAGGTGTGCGCCGGGCGCATGGCTCGTCCCTCAACGGGAACAGTAATTTTTGGTGTGCCGGTGACAAGGACGGCAAGGCCGGCCAGTGCCAGTATGGATGTGCTCATGATGTTTCCTCCTGTTATGGACAAAGCATATCACATCAAATTTCATCTCACCATTGCCATCAAGGCTTGCCCCCGGCCCGGCCCGTGCCTATAGCTGCGCGTTCGGTTAGAGCCATAACTTTGGAGAGAAAAATTGTCAGATGATATGGGCCAAACCGCCCGCGAAAAACTGAAAACAGCGATCCAGAGAATTGAACGCCTTGAAGAAGAAAAAAAGGCGTTACTGGCCGACATTAAAGAGGTTTATGACGAGGCTAAAGCCTTTGGTCTTGATACCAAAATTCTGCGTCAGGTGATTCGTATTCGCAAGATGGATATCCATGATCGCACCGAACAGGAAGCTATTTTGGCACTGTATCTGGATGCGCTTGGCGAGCTGTGATAGTTTTCCCCATGGGAAAAAACACCGACGATAAAAAGACCAAAAAGGCACTGGCCCGTGTCCGGCGCACTTTGCGCAAAAAAGATACCCTTGAGGGAGATGCCGCGTTAAGCGAGTGGGAGGACGAGTTTATCGACTCGCTGGAGCAGCGCCTTGAAACATTTGGCTCGGCCTTTGCCGATCCCGAAAAAGGCAATACGGACGAGGCGCTTTCCTGGCGACAGGCATCCAAACTGCGCGAGGTAGAGAAAAAGGCGCGCGGGAAGGCCCGCAAACCGATGAAACGCAGCAGCTTCAAGAGTAAAAAACCTTATTCCAGAAAACCGCCAGAGCATATTTATGATGATGCGCCAGCAGAGCCAGAAGTAAACCCGCGCCCAAATAGCGAGGTTTACCACCGGAAAAGCGTAGAAATAAAAAGTCCGCCAAAACTGACAATTATCTCAGGCGGAAAATCAAAAAAATAACACCGCATTTACGCAAAGTGTCATTGCCCGACTGGTTCGGGTAATCCAGTGCGACCTTAACCAGACTGGATCACCCGGATAAACCGGGTAATGACAGGTAGGGCATATTCTGTATTAGAATTATAATTAAGTACTAATCAATGACAAAACAGAAAAGATATTATTGATGACCACACAAAACGAATGATTGAACATTATAATATTGCAATCAGCAATAAATTTACAATGTAGGAGAGGCTAAAACAGGCATTATGGCCGCTTTCTTAAAATTGAACACTCCGCCCATATGTCTGCGTGGTTGTTGTTTTTACGAACTATGGCAACGACCCGGGTCGCACCATTTTTCTGGCCGTGTTCATTTAGTACTGGCCACGGAACTTGTGCATAATCACGCTCTGTGTCGTTTCCTACAGACCATTCCGCATGTGCCGTTAGTAAACATTCGTTGCCAAGGACAACGGTCATACACGAGGTTGCTGTAAGATCATTTGAGACTGAAAGTTCAGGAATCTGCAAATCTGACCCACACTCAGCATAAGGAACCTCCACAACCCGGATTTTTCTTTGCTCTGGCTCATACGTGGGTCCATGAAATTGAGCTTTAACTATAAAAATAGGCCCGGCTGTCTCTGGTTCGGGCCGATCAGCCCAACACCCGACTACGCCGACGCACAACAAACCACATGTTGTGAATGAAAGAAGTTTATGTGTAAGTAAATTCATCATTATTATGCTCCAATAAAAATAATGCAACAATGTTAGCAAAACAACTATAAGTTGTAAATACGGTTCACTCGAAAAAGCGAATTTCAAATCAGAAACCACACCCAATTCAAAAACTTGAATGAAAACCTACTCTTAACCCGCCAGTTTTTCGCCGCGCACCTCAAGATCATGTTCACGCACCTTGCGATATAACGTCGAGCGGCCAATGCCCAGTCGGCGGGCAATTTCTGACATATGACCCGCATAGGTGCCGATGGCGAACTCGATAAGATCGCGTTCGATCTCTTCCAGCGCCCGCACATGGCCTTCGCCGGTAACAATCTGTATCGGGCTTTCTACATCATTACCATGTGTGGTGGCAGTTCCATTGTCGTGTGTGTCGATGACCAGAGGTGCCTCTTCGGCCTGTTCGATAATATCAGGACTAATGTCAGAAATATGGGGAAAATCTTCCGGGCAAAGCTCATTGCTCTCGCACAGGACAACGGCCCGAAAAATTGTGTTTTCCAGCTGGCGCACATTACCGGGCCAGTCAAAGGCTTTTAAAAATGCCATGGCTTGTGCCGATGCACCCATGATTTGCGTGCCTTCCTGGGCATTAAAGCGGGAAATAAAATGAGCGACCAGTGCAGGCAAGTCTTCCATACGATCGCTTAAGGGTGGCAACTCTACGGGAAAAACATTCAAACGATAAAAAAGATCTTCCCGGAAATTACCAGCCTTAACCTCACTTGTCAGATCGCGATTAGTGGCTGAAATAACACGTACATTGACTTTGACGGCCTTTTTCGCACCCACCGGGTCAATTTCGCCTTCTTGCAAGGCACGCAATAGTTTCACCTGCATGTCGGCGGGTAATTCGCCCACTTCATCAAGGAACAGGGTGCCGCCATCGGCCTCACGAAATTTTCCCAAATGCTTGTCTGTTGCTCCGGTGAACGAGCCTTTTTCATGACCAAAAAGTATGGATTCAACCAGATTTTCCGGTAGCGCCCCGCAATTGACTGTAATCATTGGCTTGCCGGTACGTGCCGATGCGCCATGAATGGCTTGCGCGATCAGTTCTTTGCCAACCCCGCTTTGGCCAAGGATTAGTACCGGAATGTTGGATTTTGCGGCACGCTGGCCCAAGCGCACAACCTGGCGCATGGAGGGCGCATCGGCAATCATGTCACCAAAACTAAGCGCCCCGCTTTTGGTTTTTTGCAACCGCACAACTTCGCCTTGCAAGTCCTGAACTTTGAGGGCATTTTTGATGCAAACTCCAATACGTTCAGGGCTGGCGGGCTTGACCAGAAAGTCTATGGCCCCGCCCTGCATGGCCTTGACCACTGTATCAATACTGCCCGAAGCAGTCAGCACAATCACCGGCAATTGCGGGGAACGATCGCGCATTTCGCCAAGCGCCTTCATCCCGCCCATGCCCGGCATCACCAGATCAAGAAGCACCACATCAATGCGCCCGCTGGCGGTTATGGCCTCAATAGCCTCCTCACCGCTTTGCGCATGTGCTGCGATCATTCCATTTTTCTCTACCACCGCCTGCATCAACCGACGCTGGGTTGGATCATCATCAACAATAAGAACGGTTTTAGTCATGCTCAATTCACCCTTGTTCGCGCCCCTTATTATCCTGATCCATTAGTTCAAGTGGGCGTCGTTGAGGTGACAATGACACAATGAGGTAAAGGCGAGGTTTATATGCGCCAAATCGATACAGTTTTTCTGTCCTGCAGTTATGAGGAATTGACGCCCGCCGGAAGGAGGGCTACCGCTCGCCTATGAGCAACTCAAAAAACAATAACAAGACCGACAAAAAACGTCGAGCCAGATTTCTCCCCCTCACCCCTTTTGCGGGCAGCAAACCACCCGCGCCAGCATGGTTTGAAACCTGCCTTGCAACGCCTTTTGAGCAAGGCAATGTTGATGTTGCCGGGGCCAGTATCCGCTGGAAGGCCTGGGGTAAACGCGGTGCACCTGGCCTTTTGTTTGTGCATGGTGGTGTCGCTCACAAAGGCTGGTGGGATTTTATCGGCCCGTGGTTTGCGCGCCATCGCCGGGTGGTGGCCATGGATTTGTCCGGCATGGGCGATTCTGATTGGCGCGACGCCTATGATATGCCGTCCTATGCTGATGAGGTGCTGGCCGCAGGCGAAGCGGGCGGCGCCTTCGAGCACGAGCGAAAACCTGTGCTGGTTGGACATTCCTTTGGCGGCTTTGTAACGTTTGGTTCGGCGGTTCGTCACGGGGCGCGTTATGAACGCGCCATTGCCGTAGACAGCCCGGTACGCCCGGCAGACAAACAACGTAGAACCGCACCGCCAAGGCGGGGGGGCAGAATTTACGCATCCCAGGAGGAAATACTGGCCCGCTTCCGCCTGTTACCGGATCAGGATTGCGATAATCTTTTCCTTTTGGATCATATAGCCCGCAACGCCTTGAAAGAAGTGAAACAGGATGATGATAGTCCGGGATGGGCTTGGAAATTTGACCCTAATTTGTGGGCAAAAATGACATATGACATGCGGGCGGCGGTAGAGACGATCTCGGAGTTTAATTGCCCAGTAGCCATTATTCGCGGCGAAAAGTCCCTGCTGGTTTCAGATGAAACATGGGCTTATATGTGCAAGGCATTTCCAGGCCGCACCCCGCGCTTTTCCATTCCCGAAGCCCGCCATCATGTAATGCTGGATCAACCCCTGGCGTTGGTCAGTGCCTTGCGGGCGTTGATCTCATGCGCGGGCGATAAATAGAGACGTCTAGCCCGTCAGCTTGCGCATCAAGGTTTCCAGTAGGCCCCGATTGAAAAAACGTGCCCAAACTAATGTGAACAGCATGGCGATCAGGCAAAACACAAGCGAGGCGACAAGGGCGCTTCCATGCGTTTGCCCTTCCAACAGACCAAGCAGATCGAGCGCACTCATACCAATGATGATATGGGCAATATAAAGCGTCAGGGTCTGACGACCTGGCACGGTTAACAAGTGCAGGAAATTAAGGGTTTTCAGCTTTGGTGCCAGCCACAGGCAGATACCGATAATGAACGCTGCTGCGCTGCCACCGACGAGCATGTAAAGAGGCATGGGCGGCACCGGTTCCGTGGTAAACAGGATGACAGCCTCTGCCTCCATTGGCCCGATCCATCGGGTGAGAAAACGGGACAGAGCCGTGGCCGCGAAAAACCCCAAAGCGCCACCGGCAACAAGTACCATCTGCGTTTTACGGGCGCTCAGTACCAGCCGACTGAGCCACAGGCCAAACAGGAAAACTGCAAACCACGGGAATATCGGGTGCCAGCCGTTAAAAAACAGATTTCGGATAAAGCCCCGCACTGTCCAGAATCCGCTATACTGGAGAGTTTCCCACGTCCAACCGGTGCTATAATCGAACAAAAACACCATGCCCATGAATTCGACAACAAGTCCAGCCATGGCAACCCATAGCAGCCAGTTGAGAGCACGCAGGAACAGCACGCCAAAAAGAAAATAAAATGCATAATAGTGGATAATATCAGCACTGAAAATCAGCGAGTTAAGCAGTCCAAGAGCCAATAAAAAAGCGGCGCGTCTTAGGGTAACACCCAAAATACGATCACGATTATCGTGTGCTGCGTTCAAGCCAAACCCTATTCCTGCCAGCACGATAAAAGTTGCTGCCGCCCGGCCTTGCAATAGTTTGGCGATTGAGAGCAAATCACCATCAGGGATCGGCCCTTGTGTCATAACAATGTCAAAATTGACAATGACCATGCCGACAAGAGCCAGAAAACGAGCCAGATCCAGTCCATCAAGGCGTACATTGGCCGGGGTGTTGTTCATGGCTGGCAAAAAGCAAGACCCATGGCATTGGCTCGTTCGGGGTCAATGCGCGTCCAGGTCAGGGTTTCGCTTAAAAACTTGCTGTTTTCATAAACTTTCAGGTTAATACCCTGTCCCTGATTGCGTAACCGCAGGATCAAATTATAGGCATTGCCGGTCTCCAGATCGAAAAGCCACCCCTTTTTGAGCTTGTCGTCCAGGGGCACCAGACCACCCATAATCCTGAACCGGCAGAGCGCACGGTTCAGGGGCATATTGTCGGTGTCCAAAAACCCGACAAGGTACCCACAAATGGTATCAGGTGCGCTCAGACAAGGCTCGACAGAAACAACGCCCTGCCGGTCATCGGTGAGCCATGTTCCCGTATAATTATCTATTTGCGTATCTGCACGAGCAGCACCAGCATAAAGGGCAAGCACCGGGAGTAACGCCTTTAAGGCGCTATAAAATGCATGTTGTTTTTTCATAATTTTGCCTTTTTGATGCCCGTAGTGAAGGTTTTCCATGCCAGATTGGCGGCCTGGGAAGGGGTGGCATGGCCATCGCGAACCATGAGCCAGGCGCCATAAATGAGAAGATCATAACTCTGCATCACCCATTCCAGCGGACAGGTTGCAGGAAACAGACCTTCCTTTTGGGCCTGTTCAAGAACCGTCCTGAATTCCGCATTTTGCTTTTGTAGAGCCGCCTGAATTTCAGGGACGTTTTGTGCCGCATCCTGGGTTAAGAACCATTGGCGCTCACCAAGTGGGACGATGGCTATAAGAATTTTATGAAGAGCGTCGGTATAACTCCACGCACCCCTGGCCGCCTCATCTGCAACCTCTTGCAATTCATCAACGGCCTGAAAGGCCAGTACGCGGATTAAATCCTCGCGACCGGAAAAATGACGATGAAAAGTGGCCCGACCAACACCGGCAGCAATGGCAATTTCGGCCAGAGACGCCGCAGGGTTTTTGTTAAGGACACGAAATGCCGCTTCAACAAGGGCGTCATATGTGGGAACACGGACAGGATTTAACATGAGACAATTATGTCTCGTTTAAGATATAAATGTCAATTAAAATTTTGATGCAATTACTTGTATGTTGATGACACAGCAAATGTGTTGGCGACACTATGTGCAATATGCAGTGCTTGCGTTTTGGTGCGTTGCCTGTTACGCGCTGGAGTGTAAATTTTGAGGGAGAACACGCCGATGAGTGCCTACGATCATGGATCCCAGGACATTAGCAGCCATAAGGACACTTATGCCGCCATTATGGAGGTCATATTCTGGTCTGGCGCCTTGCTTGGCCTTGCCACGCTTTATCTTTCCATGGTGTTTGCGGGCGGCATGAACTGGTTTACCTCAATGCTTATCGTTTATGGGTTGAGCATCCTTGTTGGGCTGGGGTTGAAACGCGGCGGTGCCTGGTATGCAACAATGACAGGCCTTGCCGTGCTGACGGTTGTTCTTGGCTGGGCGACAGGTTTGATCGCCAACATGATTTAAGTATAACGCGTTCATCTCTATTTTTTCGCCAATTTTTTGCATGGTGCATCCATGAGTAAACCGGTTTTTGCGCTTAAAAATGTCTCAAAGACGTTTTCAGGCAAACCTGCTGTGCGTGACCTTAGTTTTTCGGTAAATGCGGGCAGCATTACCGGGTTTCTTGGCCCCAACGGAGCGGGCAAATCCACCTCTCTTCGCATTGGCCTGGGTATATTGGCTCCTGATCGTGGAACAGCAGAAATTTTTGGAGCCGCACCCAATTTCAGCGCGCTTGATCGGGTTGGATTTTTGCCAGAAGAACGCGGTCTATACCGTAAAATGAACACCCTGGCGGCCATTGTCTTTTTCGGACGCCTTAAAGGCATGTCGGCACGTTTGGCTCAAAAAGAAGGCAAGGCATTACTGGATCAGTTTGGTCTGGGTGATGTGGCAGGCAAGAAGATCAAAACCCTGTCCAAGGGCATGGCCCAAAAAGTGCAAATCTTAGCTTCTATTGTCCATAAGCCGGAACTGGTGATTTTGGACGAGCCATTTTCCGGTCTCGATCCGGTTAACCAACGCACACTGGAAGAGCTGATACGGACGCTGGCAGACAGGGGAACGACTATATTGTTTTCCACCCACGTAATGGAACATGCCGAGCGCCTGTGTGACCGTATTGTGTTGTTGGCGTCGGGTCGCAAAATTTTTGATGGCGGGGTGGCCGAGGCTCTGCAAACCCTGCCCCGCGCTGTCGCCCTGCAAACCGGTGGTGGCCAAGACCCTTGTGCGGCGCTGGGCACCCTGGTGCAAAGCATTGTCCCCGATGGCGAGGCGCAGGAAGGTCGTCAAAACTGGCGTGTGGAACTTGCCGCCGGTGCAGACGCGCAGGATGTGCTGCGTGCTTGCGTGAAAAAGGGCGTCAACCTGACAGCCTTTGAGCCACAAAAGCGACATTTGCACGATGTCTTTGTGCATCTGGTAGATCAGGATCAAAATGGTGGAGGCAAATTGTAATGCGCCATACTTATCTCATTGCCCGCCGGGAATATCTCTCATATGTGGCCACACCTGGCTTCTGGATTTCGCTGGCCATGGTACCGGTGTTTATGTTGCTGGGCATTGCCGTACCGTTATTGATGGAAAGTGCCACCCCGACCAGATACTTTGCCATTGTGGATGCAGATGGACGCTATGAACGGGCGATTGCCAGCAAACTGGAGCGCGATCAAACCGAGCAAATCAACGCATTATTAAAAGGTCTTGCCCGCGTACCCGGTCAGGAAGACAGCACAAAAAGGGCGGTCAAAGCCCTGGAGGCCGGGCAGAGCCTTGATGAGATCGAGGCGCTTATGGATGCACAGGCGCGCACGGCGCTTGGCGCGATTAAAAGTGATTATGTTCTTGTTGCGCCGCCCGCGAGCACACAAGAGGCGTTGCGACCTTACCTTTTGGGTGACGCAGAGATCACCATTCCTGCGGGGCCAATTTCACTTTATGCTGCGGCCTTTATTCGCCGAACCAATGATGGGCGTGTTACCATTGATTATTGGAGCACCGCCATTACCGCCGGGCGTCTGAAAAATATTATCCGCCGCGCAGTGCGCGAGCAGATGCGCACAGATGCTTTTGCCAGCGCCGGGCTTGAGACAGAAATCGTGCGCACCATCAATGCCATGGAACCAACCCTGTCCTCTCTGTCACCAGAAAAGGACAGCGCCGAGGCAGAGGTTACGGCCCGTGATACGGCACCATTTTTTGCAGCCGTCGTCTTTGCCTTTATTTTATGGAGCGTTGTCTTTTCGGTTGCCAATATGTTGCTGACCAGCACCATTGAAGAAAAGTCTGGCAAGGTACTGGATTCGCTTTTGTGTTCTGCGCCCGTGCGCGCCTTGCTGTCTGGCAAGCTATTGGGTGTTGCTGCCGTCAGTTTCACATTATTGGCCGGATGGGCCGTTGCCGGGGTGTTGGCCACGGCGCTGGGTGGGCATTTCATACCCTCTGGTGGCGGCGGCAAAGCGGCGGCCATGCTGGGTGCAGTGATGGATCCGGGACTAATCTTTCCATTTTTCGGGTATTTCATATTCGGGTATTTGATGTTTGGCTCAATTTTTTTGGCGCTGGGTTCGCTTTGCGAAACCCTGCAAGAAGCCCAGACCCTGATGTCACCGCTTATCTTTATCCTGATGGTGCCCATGATGGCCTTGATGTTTGTCATGAGGGATCCCAATTCGCCGATATTGGGGGTTATTTCATGGATACCGTTGTTCACGCCCTACATCATGCTGGCGCGGTTGCCAGCCGATCCACCGCTTTATGAAATTATAGGGACAACTCTGGTCATGATCCTGACCACCATGGTGGTTTTATGGGCCGCCGGTCGGGTTTTTCATGCCGGGGCCATGCATCAGGCGGGTGTGGACTATTTCAGTAAATTGCTAAAATGGCGCAGGGCCAACCGGCAATAATTTGATGTTATGTACACAAAAACCGCCGCGTCAAAACTGACCGGCGGTTTTTTAAGACCTTACAATAGCGTTATTTGCCGGCAATCAGGCCTTCGCGAATGGCGCGTTTGCGCGCCAGTTTGCGGGCGCGACGCTGCCCTTCGGCTTTTTGCCGGGCGCGTTTTTCCGATGGTTTTTCATAATAATTGCGGCGCTTCATTTCACGGAAAGTGCCTTCGCGCTGCATTTTTTTCTTGAGTGCTTTCAATGCCTGATCGACATTGTTGTCGCGCACAAATATCTGAACGATGGCTCAGTCCTCCAACCGGTATGGTCTAAACGGTGCAAAAATGGCAAAAACTGCCGCTCATATGGTTTGTCAACCTCATGAGGCGCCGCACATACCAAACCCGGCTGGCCCTGTCCAGCGTATCAAATGCGAAAAGTAAAGAGAACACCATGACCGACCTGCAAGACCAGCCCCATCTGGATAAAATCCGCGAGAGCCTGCTTTTGGCTATACTGTCCAGTGCCGCTTTTGAGGGCTGGTCGGCAAAGGCGCTGGCGGATGCCGCCAGAGATGCCGGCATTGATCCAGGCGCAGTGGAGCTGGCTTGCCCGCGTGGGTGCCTTGATGTGCTCGCGTTTTGGTCACGCAAGGCGGATCGTGAAATGATAGCCGTGCTGGAAAAAACAGATCTGAAAACCATGCGTGTTCGCGAACGGGTCACATTCGCGGTGCGTGCGCGCCTTAATGCCATTGGCAGTGATAATCGCGAAGCAGCAAGCCGTGCCGCCGCTCGCCTGTCGATGCCAGGTGCACTTTTCACCGGCAAGCGACTTATATGGCAAAGCGCAGATGCGATCTGGCGTGCGTTGGGTGATCCCTCAACAGATTATAATTTTTATAGCAAGCGTATGATATTATCCGGTGTTCTGGGTTCTACCCTGATGGTCTGGTTTGAGGGTGATGAAGAGCGCACAAGTACATTTTTGGATCGGCGTATAGAAAACGTCATGCAGTTTGAACGTTTCAAAGGCAAGGTGCGCAAAGCAAAGGCCAAATGGCCGGATCCAATAACTGTATTGGCAAAACTTCGTTATGGCACCGGTAAAGCCCGCCCCAGAAGGATGTAGGCTTAATCCACAGGAATATCTTTGGCCTTGGCCACCATATCATCACGAAAACCCTGCAAGCGATCTGCCAATGCTGTATCGTTATTGGCCAGCATGGCGGCGGCCAAAAGTGCAGCATTTTTTGCCCCCGCCGCACCGATACCCATTGCACCTACAGGAATACCGCCCGGCATTTGTACAATTGAATAAAGACTGTCCAGCCCGCCAAGTGTTTTGCCCGCCACCGGAACGCCCAGTACTGGCAATAGGGTCATCGATGCGGTAACGCCCGGCAAATGCGCCGCGCCCCCGGCCCCGGCAATGATGACCTTGAACCCCGCATCTCTGGCGCCCATGGCAAAACTGCGCAGTTTTTCCGGGGTGCGATGGGCCGAAATAATGCGTGCCTCATGGCCAATGCCTAATGTGTCCAGCATATCTGCAGCGATTTTCATGATCGGCCAGTCTGATTGTGATCCCATGAGGATCGCAACGTCTTTGGGGGGATTATTCATGGGGATGGGCGCTCCATATCAATGTGTCGCAAAATAGGATTGGATACCGCCCTGTCAATCAATAATGGTTGACCTTTTTTTAACCGGCTACCCGCAATCTATGCTAGACACGTTGTTTGTACGATGGATGTGCCATGAGAGAAATTAACAAAACAACAGGTGAGGACAAGGCGCGTTTACGCCCGCGTACGCGCGTAAACCTCGCGCCGCAAACCTTGCCCACGCATGCGCGGGCCAATGCGAGCCTACGCGGTCTGGATGAAGCCGACCTGGCCCCTGATGTACGGGCCGCTGTCACGCGCCTTATTGGCGAAGTTGATCGACTGAATGATGAGGCCGGGAATTTGCACTCACGCATTGGCGAGCTGGAATCGCTGGCCGATACCGATCCGCTTTTACCGGTTTATAATCGCCGTGCGTTCACCCGCGAGCTAAAACGGGCCATGGCCATGGCCCGGCGTCACGGTCTGGCCGGGGCGCTGGTGCTGGTAGATTTGGATGATTTCAAGGTTATCAATGATACGTTTGGTCATCCTGCCGGGGATGCGGTATTGCACGAAGTGGCCAGGGTATTGAACAATCAGGTACGCGAAACCGATATTGTTGGCCGTCTTGGCGGGGATGAGTTTGGCGTTATGCTGGCAGCTGCTGATGAGGCCGGTGCTGCGACAAAGGCTGCCTCACTGGTGGAGATAATCCGCGAGCAGGATTTTGTGCTCGATGGTCGCCCCATGCGCATCGGGGCCAGCGCCGGCGTGCAATGCTTTGGCGGCGAGCAAAGTGCCGCCGCACTCATAAAACGCGCTGATGAGGCATTATATCAATGCAAGAAGGCCAAAGGCAGAGCGGCTTGAAGCTAGTCATCTGGAACTGTAATTGATATCATTATGGTGATATTGATTTGGAGGTTTTGATGGTGGGTCGTGTTGCGGATGTGATTGTTTTGAGTTCTTCGGAGCGTAGTTTTCTGGAAAGTCAGGTCCGGTGGCACCGTGCGCCACGTTCGCTTTCAGATCGTTGCCGGATGATCCTTTTTGGGGCTGGCCTAGATAAGAAGAAATATCTAGGCCAGCCCCTTGAAAAAATGTTAGATGAACATTTTCTTGGCCAGAAAAATCATACATATGGCATTTTCCAAATGTTATATTTTGCTTATTGGTATGAAAGCTACATAGTTGGTTCTGAGTAATAATTTGTCCCAGACCACTATTGGCAGATAACGGTGGTGGTTCGGTAACTGCTGTCTATAGGCGCTCAGTTGAAAGCATGGAGTATGTTTGGTATTGGCGCTATAATATGCGCACAGTTTATCCTTTTATGTGCACGGGAATACGCAAGGGCTGGAATGAAATATTTGGATTATTTTTGCTTATGCAACGTCTTCTTCTGATCCGCCACACCAAAGCCGCCGCCTATGGGCGTGAACCTGGCGATCATGCCCGTCCACTGTCTGGCAAGGGCCATGAGGCAGCGGAGCGGCTTGGTGAAATGCTGGTGAACGCGAACTGGGTACCGGATATGGCTGTGGTCTCCACGGCTTTACGCACACGCCATACATGGGATGATATAGCCGCCGCATCTGGAGCACGCACAGCTCATTTTGAGGAAAAACTCTATCTGGCTTCACCAAAAACCCTGACGCAGGCGTTTGCACATCATGGGCAAGCGGGTAAAACACTGGCGCTTATTGGCCATAATCCGGGCATAGCCATGCTGGCCTATCAATTGATTGAAGATGGTTTCGATCATAATGCGCAGGCGGCGCGGGCCATAACGGGCAATTTCAAAACCGGCTGGGCAACAGCGTTCGAGCTGCGAGACGAGGGGCCAAGACTGGTACAGTTGTTTGACCCACGCATGGCTTGAAGACGCCGCCCGTCAGGCGTATCACGCCTAAAGCAAAATTATGCGTTCACCAAGAAACGCGATAGCCCAAGGAAAATCATCATGACCCGTGAACTGAGCCATTTTATCAATGGCGAATATGTCGCCGGACAATCCGGCAGGTATTCAGACGTATTTGACCCCAATACCGGGGCGGTACAGGCCAGAACGCCCTTGGCTTCGACGGACGAGGTCGCGGCAACGATAGCAGCAGCGCAAGGAGCATTTCCGGCATGGTCGTCGATGAATCCCCAACGCCGGGCGCGGGTGATGTTCCGCTTCAAAGCTTTGCTGGAAGAGCACATGGACGAGCTGGCCGAGCTTCTATCTTCCGAGCATGGCAAGGTGGTAGCAGATTCGCGCGGTGATGTGCAGCGCGGCATGGAGGTGATCGAATTTGCTTGTGGTATTCCCCACCTTCAAAAGGGCGAATACACGCAAGGCGCAGGGCCGGGCATTGATGTCTATTCCATGCGACAGCCTTTGGGTGTGGTGGCTGGCATAACGCCGTTTAACTTTCCGGCCATGATCCCCATGTGGATGTTTGGTGTGGCTATTGCTTGCGGCAATACGTTTATTCTCAAACCTTCAGAAAAAGACCCCAGTGTGCCCTTGCGACTGGCCGAACTGTTTCTTGAAGCTGGCGCCCCGGCGGGCGTACTTAATGTGGTCAATGGCGACAAGGAAGCGGTGGATGCGCTGCTCACCCACCCGGATGTCAAAGCCATCAGCTTTGTTGGCTCATCCGATATTGCGCATTATGTTTATCAAACCGGTGCGGCCAACGGCAAACGAGTGCAGGCCATGGCCGGTGCAAAAAACCATGGCATTATTATGCCTGATGCCGATATGGATCAGGTGGTGCGTGACTTTTTGGGTTCTGCCTTTGGCTCGGCTGGCGAACGCTGTATGGCGCTACCCGTAGCGGTGCCGGTGGGCAAGGATACGGCGGATGAATTTATTGCCCGCATGGTGCCAGAGATTAAAAAACTCAAAGTCGGTATCTCCACCGATACATCCGCCCATTATGGCCCGGTTGTGACTGCGGCACACAAAACCCGCGTCGAAAACTACATCACCATGTGCGAAGACGAGGGCGGTAAACTGCTGGTCGATGGGCGTGGTCTGAAACTGCAAGGCTATGAAGGCGGGTTTTTTGTTGGCCCGACCTTGTTTGATAATGTCACCGCAGACATGCGTTCTTACCAGGACGAGATATTCGGCCCGGTTTTACAGGTGGTGCGTGCCGATACTCTGGAAGAGGCAGCGGCCCTGCCCTCCAACCATCAATACGGCAATGGCGTGGCCATTTTTACCCGCAATGGCCTTGCCGCGCGTGAATTTGCCGCCAAAGTCCAGGTCGGAATGGTTGGCATCAATGTGCCGATACCGGTGCCGGTGGCCTATCACACCTTTGGCGGCTGGAAGCGTTCGGCCTTTGCCGACACAAACCAGCATGGGCCGGAAGGTGTGCGCTTTTGGACAAAGATCAAAACCATCACCCAGAGATGGCCAGACGGTGATGTCGGCGATCAGGCGTTTATTATTCCAACCATGGGCTAATTCCCTCTCCTTGGGTGTTGTCACCCGTATGATTGGCAACATAGGTAACGATTAGATCGGGAACATGGGTAACAGGTAACAACAGGCATTAGCGAAGGAGATTTGCGATGCCGGGGGTGTCGCCTGCTTTTCCACATTCGTCATTCCGGCGCAGGCCAGAACCCATTTTGATGCCTCAATTTGGATTGCGGCCTTCGCCGCAATGACGTTGGTGTTTCATGTTATTATGCCCCCTCCGGTCAAGCCGAAGGGCGACGAGGGTCTATGTGAGCAGTCATATTGATGCGGTATGTGGCTTTATTCAAACCCGCCCATGGTGCGACGCTTATAGCCCGATGGCGGTTCAAACGCGTCCGGGTCGAGGGTGCGTCTTTTTGCACTGCGCAGCGTCCATTCTTCTTCCAGATCACCCTCGTCGTCAAACATTCTGCCAGCGACCGGAAAGCCGCCATCAAATTCTTCGATCAGGCGCAGAAAATCATTATCGTCATCGTCGGCACCAAATCCGGCCTTGCGCTCTTTCATGTATTTTTCAAACCCGGTGATCCCGTCCAGAAGGGTTTTCCCGCCGGGAATATCGCCGGTTTTTGCCACAAAGTAGCGCTCGATCAGCCTGTCGCCTGTAAACACATTATATTTGATTGTCGAATAGCCATTCATGCGCACCCGCTCACGGGTATTGATGATCCGCAAAATTTCTTCCTCAGCCTCTTTCATGCCTCCTGTTATACCGCCCCCCTGTTGCATGCCCTTCATCAAATCGGCCAAAGCATCACGTTTTTCCTTGGGCATGTTTTTCATCGCTTCGGCCAGAAGGCCACCAACGCCCCCGGCACCTGCGCCGGGCTTGTTGCCGCCTTGTGCGCTGCCCGGGCCACCGGCACCTGGCATGTCAAACACGGTTCCATCGCCATGGTTGACAATCGTCATCCGCCCGCCGTTTTTGCAATGAAAAATCATTTCTTCGGGGACATCCAATCCTGAGGCAGGTTCATCCATGATGATAAGGTTCGGATCATTGATGACCCCGCGGGCAATGGCGACCCGTTGTCCGCTACCAGATGCGCTGTCACTGGTGCTCTCGCGCATGCTGCCGCCGCGTTTTGAAATTGTGTCACTGGAGTTTCGGGTTGCTGTACTCCCCGGCAAAATTTCCATTTTCAGATTACAGCCATCGGTATAACCCGTTGTGGTTTCTAACCGGGGTGGGCTTTGTTCATGATCCTTGGTTTCAATTTCAAACACAACGCCGGCAAACGCCGGGGCGGTCAAGGCGGTGATGGCAAGCGTGGCAGTGGCTGCCAATAATGATAATCGCATGATGATATTCCCTGTTGGTTCACTATCCCTCGCGCAGTCTATAGCACATTTTTATGCGCCGAGGCGACCAATACAAATGTGCTATGCCTTGCTCTTGGGTTTATCACGTATAAACACCTCGCTTAAGGGAACATCAAACACTTCGGCAATGCGAAAAGCCAGCTCCAGCGAGGGTGGGTATTTCGCCGCCTCAATGGCCAGCACGGTTTGCCGGGTGACGCCAATTCTTCCCGCCAGTTCGGCCTGGGTCATTTCGCCCGCGTGAAAGCGCAAAGTGCGGATTGTGTTGCGAATATCGCATTTGGGCGTTTTACCCATCTCAATATCCCCGCCGATACAGCACCAGTTGCGCAGTCCATTTGGCAAAATCAGACGCGGTAATGGCCAGCACCAGGGCATGAAAGACAAAAAACGGTGTGTTGATGATGCTGACGGCAAAATGCGCCGCGTCAAACCAGCTGCCCATGAGTACGCCTCCCATCACCGTAACCACGGTTAGAAGCAATACCGTATAAGCGATGGCGTTAGCCTTGCCTTCAATGGCACCATCACGTTCGTCTGCCGCTTCGGGGGCTTTGCGACCGTTGATGAGAAAGTGCAAAAGGATAGCCAGTATGATCGCCAGCACGATGGTCTTGCCGACAATAGCCCCCAGTTCCAGGCTGGAAAGGCTCGGTCCGCCCGACAGCGCCATGGCGTGTGAGAAATAATAAACCGTCACCGCACCATCCAGCGCCATTGCCCCCAAAATATTTTTCTCACGATTAGAAAAATTGACTAGTTTCTTGAAGGGCATTTCAAACTCCATTAGATTCATTGCTGAAATATTATATATGTAATGATAGACATTATGTCAAAAATTATTTACATAATGTCGGAAAATATTAACACATAATGACTCAGAGTGCGTTCAAAACTGTAGTGCGCCGCCAATAAGTTGCCACTCATTCGCCCACAGAAAAAATGCTATGCAGGCAAGAGACAACAGGCCATGCTTTGTCCGGTCATACATATTCGCGCTATTATTTCGCCAAACCACGACCCCCTGATAAATCTGAACAAGCGAGAAAAAAATCGCTATCCACACTAGATAAAACGAAAGCTGGAACCAGAGCGGCGCACCAAAGGCAAAGCGATCATCGACCGCGATGGCATAACGCCATACGCCATAAAAGAAGACGCATAAAAAAAGCACAATTATACAACTTGTTAGAAAGCTGAAAATTCGCAATCTGGCCAGTTCGTGATGTGCTTGTCTATGACGCCTGAAAATAAATGCCATTGCCCCAACAGATAATCCCGCGCTGATGATATGGAATGCAAAGCCAGTAAAAAGCACAAGCAGTATTATTAATTGCGTTTCAGAGGCGCGCAAACGTCCGACCGGCTCGAACGCTATTGGACTGACAAGTGGATAGTAGAAATGTAATCTGGTTACGGTATTGCTGTCATCAAAATCAAAGCCAATGGGCGATGTTGAGTTGTCGAAATAAAATAATCCATCAACACCCTGAAATCTCTCTTCATCGGCCTGATTAAAAGATTTATAGGAAAAAAGGGCCGTTTCACCTCTTTGCTCTACATGGATTTCTGGCGCAAACAGAGCACCAATTTTTAGAAAGTTTGTGCGTGGATATCGGGATAGACGGTATATGCCTGATACATCCGCAACCATTGCTTCGCTTCGCTGTGGCGCTGGTTCAGATTTGGCCTGCACTAATTGCGCTAATACCTGGTTGAAAAACTCATTTGCTGGCAACGGGTCTTTCCGGTTTGCTGTCACGATTATCGACAGATTGCGTTTTGGAAGGACGAGCACTCTGGTGGCATACCCGGGAGCTTCACCGCCAATGACATAGACGGGTTCAGCAAAGTTCGGAACTTCCCAGGGGCCAAAGGCATAGCCTGGCAAACCTTCCTTGGGTCGCCACTGCGTTGAAAAAAGTGTGCTGGCGCTTTGGGGGGACAACACAGGGTTTGGTACAGAGGGGTTTAACAGTGCGCGCATCAGGCGTGCAATATCCTCGACCGTTGACAGCACATTTCCTGCTGGCCCTAAACGTTCATAGAATTTAGGCTCTTCTAATATATTTTCACGATAAAAATAGCCCGGGGCAATGTTGAATTTTGCGGCTTTGGCGCTCGTATTCGAGGCCGACTTCGTCATGCCCAATTCGTCAAAAATATGTTCTTCTATGTAGTCAGAATACCGTTCACCTGAGGCGTTTTCAATGGCGGCGCCTAGCAAGGCATAACCAAAATTGCTGTAAAGAGCGGCCACGCCAGAGGGATGTACCTGTGGGGGTAAGTGGGTAGATAAAAACTCTTCAAGCGTGCCAACATCTCCAGGGGACCTGGCTGCGATACCAAGGTAATCCTCCCCCAATCCTGAAGAGTGTGTCAGCAAACCACGGATCGTTATTTTTTGACCTTTACTTTTTGGTATCTGGAAGGATGTGAGATAGGTGTTTATGTCATCATCGAGTGACAGCTTTCCCGATTCTGTAAGTTGTAAAATTGCTATCGCTGTTATCAGCTTGGTCACCGATGCGATATGGACAATGCTTTTTGCTGGATCCATTGGCACGCCTGCCTCTATATCTGCATAACCATACCCTGTCGACCATGCCAGTGTGTCATTTGAAGTCACCGCCACTGCAATGCCTGCGATTTCAAATTCTGCCAGTGGATCGGAAAAATAATCATTGGCAAGACGACTGATGATCTGAACATCTGTTTCATCCGCTCCATGTGATCGGGCAGGGGTGAGTAATGGCAACATACCAAGCAAACCAATGAGTATCGACAGTTTTGTTTTTATGGTCATGGCTTTTGCTCCGCAGCCAGGTATGCGGCGGCAGCCTGACTTATTTTTTCAACCAACCGTTTTCGCTCAGCAGCTGATCTGGGGTTTTGATAAAGCGTAAGCTGGCGCACCGCCGCCGAAGCCCAAAACAGCACGTCCTCAATCGCCTGGTGTATATCGCCGCTTGTCGAAATGGCTTTATCTTCCAAAACCAGGCGTCGAAATGCGGGATGTACAACATTGTTAAATTTTTTTGCCACGCTAATAACATCCGGGTCTGCGGTATTGTTCATGGCCATGGCCATTGGTTTTAACACGGCGCTATATTTTGTAAAAAAAGCAGCGCCCAGTTGAAAATAACTGTTAACTTTATCGAACAGCGTATGATCGTCCCAGTTTTTGTTTATCAGTTTTTCTTCTATTGTTTTTTTCAAAATTTCCGCAACCAAATTCTCTCCCAGAAAGATCAAAAAATTGTCCTTGCTAGAGAAGCGCGAATAAAATGTGCCTATGCTGACCTCTGCGGCTTGCGTAATATCTGTTACTGAAATGTCGTCGAATTCTCTGGTTTTCAATAATATATAGGCGGCGTTGATGAGCGCCCGCATTTTTTTGTGACTGCGCTCCTGGTGTGGTGCGCTCAACAAGGCACTTGTTATAACGATCTCGCTTGCGGCTACAGACGTATTCATCATCATATAATCCAAATAAGAACTAGAATATGGTTCATATTTATATGTAAATCAAAAACAATCAAGTCTCAGAGACATATTGAGCAGAATATTGGTGTGTAATTATCCCACCATGAGCGTACCGTTTATGGCGGCGGGGTGAAGATGGGTGAGTATATAGCATCTGATGCTTGGTTCAGTGTCCAGCATTGTGCGTATATGTCATCAGCAAAAGAAAAACTGCCATCCGCGCCCATAACGTCGATGCTGGAGTTCAATGCTAGATTTTCAAATTGGTCTTTCCACAGCTTTGGTCGGACAAGCGCATTTTTATTGTCCCTGAAGAGTTCATCAAAACGTTTTTTAGAGATAATACGGTAAACTTTAGTATCCCGTGAAAACCTCTTCCCAAGATATTGTCACTCATCAATCAACCTCCAGTATTGGGTAATGCACCAACATTTATTATTTCTAACCTTACTGCTGTTATGCGATGAAAATGTTTTAGAGGGGTAGGCTACGCTTACCCAAGATACTCTGGCAATTTGTTTTCCATTCAGACATCATAATCAGTGCACAATCTATCATATCGCCCGAATCCGTGACAAGCTCTACCGCGCCAGCCTGCGTTGTTTTGTCTAGGGCATAGGCATTTGACAACACGTCAAGCAATTCGCGCTTATAGGCCGTGTCCAGGTTTCCTTCCAGTTGATTGCCCTTGGTTTCCAATATGGTCAGGCGTGTTTTCCCATTTGCCCTATCCGCTGCAAAAATGAAGTCTGGATATATTTTGCCACGCCGCCACCCCGGCAAACCAGCGTTCCACCTGATTGATCCAGGATGCAGACGTGGGCGTAAAATGCACATCCGGCCCCTTTGGCATGTGAGCGTCGATCTGTTTGAGAAAGCCAAGAAACTCCTTCGAGCGGTGCCGTTTGTAACACGTGCCAATCACCGCACCGGTGGCAATGTCCAGAGCCGCAAAGAGTGACGTTGTACCATGGCGGATATAAGTATGGGTCTGCCGCTCGGCCACACCCGGCATCATTGGCAGAACCGGCTGTTCGCGATCCAGCGCCTGAATTTGGGACTTCTCATCCACACACAACACGATAGCCCGGTTGGGCGGTGACATATACAGGCCAACAATGTCCCGTACCTTGTCAACAAACAAGGGATCA
>JAJFFQ010000027.1 GCA_021776565.1 Robiginitomaculum sp.
AAGAAAAGAGGATAACCAGCATCTTATCCCCGCTGACCCTCCCAAGGGTCGTTTAAGGGACACGACCTGACCCTTGGCTGACCTTCAGGTGTCCCTTAACTGACCCTTGAGTGCGCTAATTTGTCCCTTAAACGTCCCTCATTTTACCCTTATTGTCCCTGCGTACCCCTGCATAAACGGGGGTAGAATGGACTTGTCCTCTTGCAGCACAACACCGTTATAATTACCTAATTTGCATTTGGTTTTGAACAATGAACCAATGTATAAAGGCTTTGAACAAAGACGCTTTGCGGCTATCATTCTTTCATGTTTACGCATTTTTTCTCTGAATTACGCGCCGCCAAAGTGCCGGTGAGTTTACGTGAATATCTGACGCTGATCGAGGCGCTGGACAAGGGCGTTATTGACCGAAAAATTGATGATTTTTATTATCTATCGCGATCGGCCCTGGTCAAGGATGAACGTGATCTGGACAAGTTTGATCGGGTATTTGGCACCGTATTCAAGGGGATAGAGCGCACTGGCGACCTGGTTGGCGAAGCCGATATTCCCGAAGAATGGTTACGCAAGCTGACTGAAAAATACCTTACCGAAGAAGAAAAACGCGAAATTGAGGCGCTGGGCGGCTGGGACAAGTTAATGGAAACATTGGCCGAACGCCTCAAAGAGCAGGAAAAACGCCATCAGGGCGGCAACAAATGGATTGGCACGGCGGGCACCTCGCCCTTTGGCGCCCATGGTTATAACCCCGAAGGGGTGCGTATCGGCCAAAAGGAGGGCCGTCATGGCCGTGCGGTCAAGGTCTGGGACAAGCGCGAGTTCAAAAACCTGGCCGGGGATCGTGAACTGGGTACCCGTAATATCAAAATGGCGCTGCGCCGTTTACGAAAATTCGCCCGTGACGGTGCCGCCGAAGAGCTGGATTTACGCGGCACAATTGATGCCACCGCCAGGCAGGGCTGGCTGGATATTCTCATGCGGCCAGAGCGGCGCAATACGGTTAAAGTGGCTTTGTTTTTGGATGTTGGTGGCTCGATGGATCCCTTCATCGACAAATGTGAAGAGCTGTTTAGTGCCGCCCGAACCGAGTTCAAACGTCTCGATCATTATTACTTCCATAACTGCCTTTATGAGGCGGTGTGGAAAGAAAACCGCCGCCGTCGCTCAGAGGTGATACCCACGTGGGATATACTGCATACCTTGCCATCAGACACAAAGATTGTCTTTGTCGGCGATGCGTCCATGAGTCCCTATGAGGTGACGGTACCTGGTGGGTCGGTCGAGCACTGGAACGAGGAAGCGGGCGCGTTATGGCTGCAACGGGTGGTGGATACATATACGGATGTGATCTGGCTCAACCCCACGCCTGAAAAATACTGGGATTATACCGCCAGTATTTCCATGATTGCCGAGATTATTGGCCGCCAGCGTATGTTCGCATTAACGTTGGAAGGCATTGAAAACGCTATGAAAGAGTTGGCACGCTAGGGGGAGCATCCTTATGGGTAACGTAAAATGCCTGTGCTGTGACAAGGATTGATCTCTAAATTGCCAAATTTGTTATATAATAGCAAAATGTGGGGTATTTATTTCGGTGTCATATTGTGACAATCAGGAGAACGTTGCCATGCCATTAACCCAAGCCCTGAGCTATCGGATCACCCGTGGCCTTGTGCGCATTGGCAAGCGATCACGTCGCACCATTGATCGTGTGCTGGCGGCCAGCTCGCTGGTTGGTAATCCTGATGTGTTTGATCCCGATACGTTTTCATGGACAGATATTCTGGAACAAAACTGGCAGGATATACGTGATGAAATGCATGAGATATTGCGCCATCGCGATGCGGTGCCACCCTTGCGGGATATTTCACCGGATCACAAAAGAATTGCCGGCGATGGTCGCTGGCAATCCTACTTTATGTGGGGCTATGGGTTGAAATCCGAAGCAAATATAGCGCGTTGCCCCAAAACTTCGGCGGTTTTAGAGCGCATACCGGGTTTGAAAACAGCGCTGTTTTCTATTCTTGCGCCGGGCGCGGTGATCCCGCGTCATCGTGGCGTGACCAAGGCATTGGTGGTTTGTCATCTTGGTTTGCAAGTTCCCCAAAACCTGCGCGCCTGCCGGCTTTGGGTGAATGGTAAAATCCTGAATTGGGCTGAGGGAAAAAGTTTCGTTTTTGACGATACCTACCCCCATGATGTGCGTAATGATACGAATGAAGAACGTGTCGTGCTATTGCTGCAAGTTGAGCGCCCGTTGCGACAGCCGGGCCGGGCGTTGGCAAAGACATTCCTCGCGGCCATTCGTATAAGCCCGTTTATTACCGACGCCAAAAAAAAACTAAGCCGATGGGATCAAAAATTCCGTGATGCGGAAGCCACAGATAAGCAATAAATTACCGCCCTGCATGGGCAGATGCTTTATGGTTATTTTACCGGCGTCCTCACCCCGGAGTTTTTCCCTTCGTCATAATAATAAACGACATAGTCATTGGTCATGTCAATTTTGGTAAACGCACTGGTGCTTTTCAGGCGGCAGTTCTTCCACCCCTTTTCGCAAACGTGATGCTTCATGGCCCCATAAAAAGTAGAGTAACTGTTTGAAAAACAAATCATATCGCGTTTTTCGCTATAGCTAGCCTGTCCACCGCCATAGCCTCTTGAATAAAATGTCCAGATTGCTTCTACCGGGACATCAGGATCGACGCACGGGTGTAGCCTTGGGCTTACGGATGATCGTTCATCTGACGATGTGCCAAACCCGCCGATAGATGCTGCCAATGCTGCGGCCCTGTCTCGATCAAAAATAACCCCGCCATCAGTGAGCGCACCCATGCTGTTTGCGCTATTTTGGGTGCGCCTTTGTTGCTGGATTTGGTCGTCAATGCGGCCACCAAAAAACCCGTAAAGCGGTGCAACAGAGGTCACGCCGGTTTCCTGTGCTACCCGGTCATCATGCATCCCTCTGGAGGCTTCGCGCAGTAAATTATGCAGGTAAAGTGCGTTGGTCACTTCTTCGCGAAAGCTGCGGTCATCCCCATCTTCCGGTGAGGTAATTTGCGTGTAATTGAAAGCCTTTACCAATACTGCATCAATGCAATCAAAAGCAGTTTCGCGATCCGGTTGTCCCTGAACAGCACTGGCTAGCCGCCCCAAAGCATGCCCATAGGCCAGGGCATTGGTTGCGCCTGTATTTGTCCCGTTTCTTTTGGCGGGTTGTAAGTATTCCCGGGTAACTACCTGCTCGAAATTACGCCAGGCAGGGGATTGTTCAGGGTTGGGATTAGGACACACACCCGCTAGTGCAAGTGACGGGAGCATGACCAAAACGCTGGCGAGAATCAAGGCAAGGTTCAACATACGCATTGGGTGTTCCCGCATTATCGTTACTTCCCAGAAGAACTGGCGCGCCACGGGCCGACATAACCATTATTACATGAGTATGTTCCTGTGATATTGTTGATGGTGTAAACCGGGTTTTTGATGGTGCCGGTATAGTCACAGGCAACACCGCCAGCATTGGCAGAACGGCTAATTTTTACCGTATTACCTTCGCGCCAGATCGCCACCGGGGCGCTGAAACCGGGTTGGCTTGTGGCCCACCAGCTGGCGTCCCATATTCTTGAGCACCCACGGCGGACAAATTTGAAACTCCAGGAGCAATACTGCCCATACTCACAGCCGTTCCAGACGGTTCCCAGGCCGTCTGCACAGCTTGTGGTTTTTGCTTGCGCTGGTTGTGACGATAATACCATCAGGCCTAAACCGGCCAGCATGATAGTTGCGATAGATGCAGATTTGAGTGTTGAATGTGCCATAAGTTTTTCCCTAAAGTCGCCCTCAAGCAAAAGACTAGATAGTATTGCAGCAGATAGATATTAGCACTTCTGCGTATATTGGCCTTAACGCTCTTTCGTGTTCATGAAATTTATTTTGGGAAATTTTTCCTGGGCATAGCCAATTTCCCAGGGGGTTTTACCAAGGAACACCGGGTCACCATCAACATCTTGTGCCATCTGCATTTTGTGCTTGTCCATAAAGTTTTCCAGATCGGTTTTATCTGCTGCGCTGACCCAGCGGGCAACAGACCAGGGCGAAACTTCAAAAATGACATCCAGCTTGTATTCTTCGGCGATGCGCTCTGCGGTCACCTCAATCTGCAATTGGCCAACGGCACCAAGGATCATGTCCGCCCCGATAATGGGTTTGAACAACTGGGTGACCCCTTCTTCGGCCAGGCTTTGCAGAGCTTTGCGTAAATGCTTGGCTTTCATCGGATCACGGGGCCGGGCGCGGCGCAATAATTCGGGTGCAAAATTTGGAATTCCGGCAAACTGTATCTTGCCGCTTTCGCTTAAACTATCGCCAACGCGTAAAGTTCCGTGATTGGGTATGCCGATCACATCACCGGCATAGGCTTCTTCGGCAATGCCGCGATCCTGGGCAAAAAACATGATGGGTGAATTGATGCTCATCACTTTCCCAGAAGTGGTTTTCAACTTCATATTCCGGCGAAACTTGCCTGAGGCCAGGCGCGTAAAGGCCACCCGGTCACGATGGTTGGGATCCATATTAGCCTGCACCTTGAAAACAAACCCGCTGGTTTGTGCGACTCCGGGTGCGATTACCGTTTCTTGTCCATTGGTTTGGGCCTTGGTGTGCCTTGGGTCGGGTGCGTGTGTCGCAAGGGCATCCAGAAGTTCTATAACCCCGAAATGGCGCAGGGCCGAGCCAAAATAAACCGGCGTTAAATGCCCTTCGCGATAGGACTTGAGGTTAAAGGTGGGGCTGGCCTCACTGGCAAGTTCTGCTGCCTCGGACAATTCTTCGCGTTGACCATCTGGCAAAAATCCGTCCATTTGCGAGTCTTCAAGATTTAACCGGCGTGATGGCTCTGCCCCGGTTTTTGCTTCAAAAGGCAGGAAGGTATTATTCTGCAAGTCCTGTACGCCGCGAAACCGTTTTCCAGAGCCTGCGGGCCATTGCATGGGGGAAACATCCAGCGCCAGCTTGTCACTGATCTCGTCCATCAGCTCCAGTGGATCCAGTGCCTCACGATCCATCTTGTTGATAAAAGTCAGGATCGGGATGTCGCGCAAACGGCATACCTCAAACAGCTTCAGTGTTTGTGGCTCAATCCCCTTGGCGGCATCCAGCACCATGACGGCGCTGTCGGCGGCGGTAAGGGTGCGGTAGGTGTCTTCGGAAAAATCTTCGTGCCCTGGTGTATCCAGCAGATTGAAGATCAGGTTTTGGTAGTTAAATGTCATTACCGATGACGAAACCGAAATACCACGTTCGCGTTCAATACGCATCCAGTCTGATGACGTTCGCCGGTTTTCACCACGCGCTCGCACTTGACCGGCAAGGTGAATGGCCCCGGCGGCTTGCAGAAGGTGTTCTGTCAAGGTGGTTTTGCCCGCGTCGGGGTGCGAGATGATGGCAAATGTGCGCCGCCGTGCGGCTTCGCTGGCATAGGGAAGGTCTGTCATGATAATGGCCTGTTTCTAAAGCAGGGATTACCCCGCCGTGTCGAAAACAGCAACCGGTGCAATCAGCGCAATGACGCCCAGACAGCCTGTTCAACAGCAGCCGTGGTCAGTGTTCCTGCCCTTTGGCTAAAATTAAGACTGGATAGCGTTATCAATGACACCTCGGCCAGTAAAACCGCGATTTGGGCTACGGTGTTTGCGCCGCCTTCTGGTGGGCCTGCCAGCATGGCATTGGCGTTGGTTTTGGCAGCAACAATAGTGGCCAGCTGGATCGCCCGCGCGGGTACATCATGCACCAGAAGTGGGTCGGCAAAAATTTCTTCGCGAACCAGAAACAGCATTTCATGTTGGGTAAGTTGCTCGAAAGCAAACGGCGAAAGCGGAAACGCATCCGAGTTGATAACTTCGCTCGGTTGTTCAATGTCAAACAGTTTGTCGTTGAACAGAAATAACATTGGTCAATTGCGCCACGAAGTTCATGACTCGTCAAGGGGTGGGCGTTCTTCAGGCAATAAAAAATCGCGCCCTTGCGGATCTTCTATTTCCACCACCCACAGGTCGGGATCACGGTGAATTGCCTTTTCAATCCAAAGATCAGCTTCGGCTTCGGTTTGTGCCTCTTTGGTTTGTGGCACCCATATCCGGGAAAAATTTTCATCGCGTTCAGGCATCAAGACGATAGCGCGACCATCCATGAGCGCAATTTTGAGTACCACAATGCCTGCATCGTCATCACCATGACGGCGCAGATAGGCAAAAGCGCCACCAAGGCGCGCACGACGGATCAGGGCTTCTGCCCAAAAACTGGATTTTATATCTGACATGGCGACATTCTTGCTCCCTACCCCCCTGGAAGTTGATTTATTGGGGCAAGGTGGTTCAACATGGCACGAATTATCCAGGTTTGCATACTGATTATGGCAATTCTGTTCATTGCGGAGCAGGGGGCAACGCAGGAAAGCCTGCGAAACCTGACAGGTCTGGAAAGGGATCAGACGCTAAACTGGGAAAATTCAGAGTTAAGTCTTAACCTGAATATCCCGCCGGGTGCCAGTGCAGCCACATTGACACTTTTTGCTGACCCAGACGAAAACTTGCCAGCACCAGGCACAATGATGGTGGTCAGGGTTAATGATGCGGCAGGTGTTGTGGTCAATCCCAGGCCAGAAGCATTTAGTGCGCGTATTGATGTGCCAGCTGCCCATTTAAGAGCCGGTCATAATCGTATTAAAATTTCCTTCGAGGGAACTGACCCCAATTTGTGCCCGACAAAACCCGATGGTGGGTGGCGTCTTGATCTTGCCCGCAGCCGGTTTGACCTTTCCGTTTCACCCGATATTTCATCATTTGCCACTTTGGAGGATTGGTTGTCCGAAGGGGCGTGGGCATTATCCAGGGTTAGTATTGCCAAAGGCGCGCTCGGAAACGAAGCTTATGCAGCCCTGGGCGCGCTGGTTACCCAGGGACTGGCTGTTCGGGCTGGACGAGTGCCGGAAATTGTTTCTCCCGGGCGTATTGCCGGGCTGGGTTTTAGCGCGCAGATTGACGCTGCTATTGCCAGACCAGCGATTGCACTGCGGCCTGGCAATCGTCCTCTCATTGAGTTTCAGGGTCGAAGTGAGGAAGACATACTGGCTCTGGCACGCCTTTTTGCTGGGCGACTAATTCACCAGCAGGGAACGCGGGTCACACCGGCATTATTGGCAAGGGCACCATTGGTGAGTGGATCACAGGCTCTGGATGGCGTTAAAGCGGCATTTGCTGAACCGGCCTGGCGCGCCCGCCCCTATGAGAATACCGTGCGAACGCCTCATGGCGGGATAACACGCCTTGTTGTTGATATGGAACGTTCCGATTGGGTCAGCACAGATTCAACCGTGCTGATTTCAGTTGATGGAAAGAGGCCGTTGAGAAAACGCCTCAAGCATCGCCTCAACCATTTTGTTGTTCCCTTAAGCCAAAAAAGTGCGACGGTTGTGCGCTCTTTCAGTATTGCCCGCGAGGCACATCCAACCGAACAAGATCAGGGGTGCATGATGCAAAAGCAGGATGCACCGCTCAGACTTGTGTCTGCCAGAATAGAAAGCAGTGGGTTTGAAGATGCCCATGGTCTTGCCCGTTTTGCTGTTGATGCCGCACCGTTTGCAAAAGAGGCGGGGATAGGTGCAGGCATAGTCTTTGCCACAGGCACAGAGACACAATTATATGCTGCCTGGCGGGCCGCGGCGCGTATTGCACTGGTTGCTGGTACGCCGTTAACGGGGGCCTGGTATGGCACTGAGTTTGAGGCCGCGCCACAAGACACGGCTCTGATTGTATTGGGGCCACGTAAGCATCTTACGCCACAATTGGTTGCGCAAATGCCAAACCTTTTTGCAACCGGTGCGGCGGCTGGCCCCGGAGCGTATCAACAGCGGCACAAAAAGCCGTCACTCTCTTTGTCTCGTATAGCTTTTGCTGATGTGACCACCATACCGTCCGGCCTTGGTGTGGCAGGGTGGGCCAAGGTGAATCAACGGTCAGTTTTGATACTGACCGGGGAGCAGGAAAATGATTTTGTTCCAGCCATGCAAAGTTTTGCGAATGGCCCGGCTATGAATTTCTTTTCTGGTGAGGTGGTACGCTGGCGTGCCGGTCTTGTAAAAATCAATGATATTGGCACCAAAGCTGTTAACTCGTCATCGAAAAATAAAATACCCGCCGTTTTGTATTTTATTGCCGGGATTTGTCTGGTGGGTCTTTGGATCAGCTTGTGGCGTCGGGCATATGCAAATTGGGAACCGATATAAACAAGATCGCAAGACTATCGGGTTAGTGTGCTGCATTAACTGATAACCGGGGGTGCTCTTGCGCGCGCATATTTTTGCTTTTTGTCTGCTTGTTTTGCTCGGCATCAATACACCTGCTCTTGGTGCAGAGGCGTATGAGGCCTATCGGGAACGTACGTCCATATTTCTGATTGCGGCGCATTGTGATGCACTTGGCGATCTGGAACGGGTGGCCTTGCTTGCAGGTCAGGCACAGGCGCGTGGTGCATTGTTGCGCGCAGGGGAAGATTTGGCAAAGCTGGATGACCTGCAAGCCGATCTAATGCGCCGGGCAACACAGTTATCGTGTGATCGTGAGGATGTGCAGACAGAGATAGCCAGGATGCGCGAAGCGGCGCAGGTCTGGTCGCGACTTTACACCATGCGATTTCCGGCCCGATGGCAAAACTGGGAAGCCCGTCGTGACGATGCGCGTGACAAGGCTCGCTGGCGGGTGCGGACACCCTTAAACAGTACATCCGGTACAGTTATGGACTTTGGACTGGTTGCCCGGGGTGAAAAAGTTTTTCTCGATCTGGTTGTGCTGGGAGGGCGGACACCTTCAAGTGTCACACTGCATATGAGAGATCCAAAACGTCTTAAAGCGCCAATGGATAATGATTTGTTGCGCCTCATGGGGCGTAATGGTGACAGCCCGGAAAATCTGATGCCACCGCAGAGCGTCATGCAAAGTTTTTTTGCCATTGATAAAATGTCGGCACCAGTCTCTTTGACCGGGGAAACCGGGAAAAAATCCAAAGCTGTATTGTTTCGCTTTGCCGACAAGGCATTAGCGGCTTTTAGCGCGCTTGATCCGCGCGATGTTGTTGCACTGGAACTGGTTTACCCGGCCCGCGCGGGTGCAAAATTCAAACGTGAGCGTATCTATGCAGAGGCTGGGGATTTTGCCGCTGCCAGACTATTTGCGCAAACATTCCCTGAAGCAGCAGAGTCGTCCAAAACACATTAAGGTTCAGACTCATTTCTGGCAAAAAGAGTTTCTCACAAAACCGTAACTGGCAATGTCGGGCTTTTCAGGGTTTCCTGTCAGGATAACTTTGCAGGAACAGGCAAGTGTATGCGTATCTTTTTGGTGATATTTCTATGGTGGAGCGCAAACACAAGTGTTGTTTTGGCGCAGGGTGCGTCTATCTCTCTGCGCCACACCCCTGACGGGCACCTGATTACCTCTGTGCATATTAACGGCGAAGGCCCATTTGACTTTATTGTCGATACCGCAGCCAGCCGCACGGTTATCAGCACTGATCTGGCCCAACAATTATCGTTGCCATTACTGTATGATCGAACAGGCCGCATTATGGTCGCCAGCGGAATTGCAGAAACCGATGTATACCAACTGGATTCTTTGCAATTTGCCGGGCGCGAATGGGAGCTTGGCCCGGCTCTGGCCTTGCCTTTGCCTGAGATTGAAAAACAGCAAGGATATGTGGGTGTTTTGGGGCTGGATGTGCTGGCATCGCGTATAGTGCTGTTTGACTTTGATGCACAAAAACTCAGCCTTCTCACAGACGCAAAGGCTCGGGTTCAAAGGCGCAATCCTGACTGGCACACAATAAAAACCAGACAGAATTTTGCAGGGTTTTTGAGTGTAAATTTGCGTATAAACAAAAAAACCGTGAGGGCCATCATTGATACAGGTGCGCGGCGATCCATTGGCAATGTCAAACTAGGGGCCTTGCTTGAAAATTTAAGTCCGGCGAGCATTATGACGCGAGAGCAGGTTGTTGCCGGACTTGTTTTGTCGCAGGTGCCAGCCCGAACGGGGCTTGCCAGAACGGTTAAACTGCAAAGTCTGCGCTGGCATGATGCAGAAATTCTGGTGACTGATCTTGCCGTATTTCAAACTCTTGGTCTTTCCGAGCGACCGGCATTGATCCTCGGCCTGGATTTTCTGGAAAGCACATCAGAAGTTATGTTTGATTTTTCCCGCGAACGGATATGGATCAAACCTTAAAACTTATTGGCTGTCGTATAATTGCAGCGCGTTAATCAGGTTCTTATAAATTGTCCTGTAGCATTTCGATATGGGTATGATGTGGGCGGCAGAAATTTGAATATAGTACAGCCATTTTGGATGCGTATTGTCTCCATTTGTGTGGGTTTTGGTTTGTGGCAGGGATTGGCGCAGGCGGCTGATACAAGTCAAAAAGCAGATGTTAGCGCGGCAAGAACAGAAGGTGTTTCAGTATATAACTCTGATTTCTTTACAGATTATTTTCCTGTGACGGCATTGGACATGGTGCGTCAAATTCCGGGGTTTTCCATTGACAATGGTGACAATGTTCGCGGGTTTGGCGGTGCCGCAGGCAATATACTAATCGATGGTGAACGGCCCAGCACCAAGTCTGATAATCTGAACAGTATTTTGCAACGTATTTCTGCGCAGCGGGTTGACCATATCGAGTTAATTCGAGGCTCATCGCCCGATATTGACATGCGGGGGTTAAGCCGGGTGGTCAATGTTATCCTGGCTATTGGCGGTGATGCAGACCGGAATAACTGGTCGTTTGAATCGACCTTTTCCCGTGACCGTGTCGTTGTAAATGGTGAATTTGTTCATAATTTTGATCTCGCAGGGACGGACATAACCATTGGTATTTCGCGTGGTGGTGGCCCGTTCCGTTCCTTAGGTATCGAGCGCCGCCTTGGGGGTGATGGTGCGTTACAGGAGCGCCGCGATGAAGCCGCACAGCAAAATTTTGCTTTTTGGGCGCCTACGTTTAATCTTGAGAAGAAATTTGCCAATGAACATGTGCTGCATCTTAGCGCAAAGGGTAATGATTTTCGTTTCTTGAATGACGAGTTTTCTTTTGTTGAGGCGCCGCTCAATGGGGTTTTGACATTTTTGCGCTTTGACACCAGTGCGGCAAAAACACATTCGGCAAGCACAGAATTTGGTGGTGATTATAGCTTCCCCATTGGTGAAAGTCTTGATGTTAAATTTATTGGTTTGCGTAATGACAATACGGGCAAGGGCATTTTTTCATCATCGACCATGAGCGTATCTGGCCTGTTAAGCGCATCACGGGTCACGACCAGAGATGTAACCTCTGAAACCATTTCCCGTCTGGTTTTGGATTGGAGTCTTGGGAAAAAGCACAGCGTGCAGTTCACCGCTGAAGGCGCGTTAAATGATCTTGATGCCAATCTATTGCTGGAACTGGATAGCGGTAATGGTTTTGAAATTATCGACCTGCCGGTGAGCAATACAAAGGTGAAGGAGCGGCGCGGCGAGGTGTCGGCCTCCTGGGTTTTTGTCCCCAATAGCAAGTGGACGCTGGAAAGTGGTTTGAAGTTTGAAAAATCACGCCTAAGCCAAAGCGGGGATGCCAGCCGGACGCGGCATTTTTCTTTTCCCAAACCATCATTCTCTGCCAGCTATAATATGAGTGAAAAGAACCAGTTGCGATTGAGTGCTGAACGTAAAGTTGCACAACTGAACTTCAATGATTTTGTGACCTCGGTAAATCTGACAGATGATCTTACCGATGTAGGCAATCCGGAACTTGAGCCAGATCGGACATGGACTGTCAAAGCCGAGTGGGAGCGCCGTTTTGCGCAAAAAGGCTCGGTGTCCATTAACGCCAACCGGGACTGGATTACCCAGGTGCAGGGGCGAGTGCCCATTGATAATGCATTTGATGCGCCGGGTAATTTAGGCGGCGCTTCGCGGTGGCGACTTGAAATGGTTGCACGTTTGCCGCTGGATATGCTGGGGTTAAAAAATGCAACCCTCGACGCCACAGGCTTTGTTGGGGATAGTTCAGTCACTGACCCGGTTACGGGTCAGCGCCGTAAACTCGGGCGCAAGAGGCATCGTAATTTTGAGTTTGAGTTTCGTCAGGATTTGAGCGCACAGAGAATTGCCTGGGGCTGGGCTTATAATAACGGGGTCACCCGTCGTCAGTTTCGTCTGTTTGAGCAACAAACGAGCCGTAATGGGGGTGGCATGGGTAGCCCGCGTGCCTTTAGCGCCTTCATTGAAACCACGCGCATTGCCGGCATGACCGCGACCTTTGATATTCGCAATATATTCAATCGTCCCAATACTCGCATCCGTACATTTTTTGATGGGCCGCGGTCTGATGGAATTGTGCAGGCAACAGAATCACAGCGGCGCACCGCCGGCTTGCGTTATCGCTTGCAATTACGCGGTTCGTTTTAATCAGCCTGGGATTGTCCGGCACCACAAACGCGCAAAACTTCATCGACGGTGGTTATGCCGTCGCGAGATTTGAGCAGCCCATCCTCCAGCAAGGTTTGAAACCCTTGCCGCCGGGCCACTTCAAGAAGTTTGGACATCGGCGCGCGTTCCAGTATGGCATCACGCATTTCATCATTGATTTTTGCAACTTCAAAAACAGCAATACGGCCAGAATAACCCGTGTTTGCGCACGTCTCACACCCAACATGCTTGTGCCAGTTGGGTTTCTTTTTTAGTTCCTGTTTCATAATCTGGCCTGAGCGACACAATCGTTCCAGCATAATTTCGCCTTCGCCATCCTTGTCTGGAACAGCACATTTCTGGCAAAGTTTTCTCACTAGCCTCTGTGCTGCCAATCCACGCACTGCGGCGGCGATCATATAAGGTTCCAGCCCCAAATCAACGAGCCGCGCTATCGCCGCCAGGGAGGAGTTGGTATGTACAGTTGAGAGCACCAAATGGCCGGTTAATGCCGCTTGAGCCACAATGGTTGCGGTTTCGCCATCACGAATTTCGCCGACCATGATAATATCAGGATCCTGGCGCAAAATCGCTCGTAGGCCTCGGGCAAAAGTATAATCTATCTCGGCTTTGGTCTGTATTTGCACCACACCGTCCATGTCATATTCAATCGGGTCTTCGATAGAAATGATCTTGGTGATGCCGTTGTTAAGTTGTTGCAGGCAACGATACAGCGTTGTTGATTTACCTGAACCGGTTGGCCCGGTAACCAGGATCACCCCATTTGGATTGCTGGTCAGCTCGCTCATGACCATATTGGCCCGGCCTGTAAGCCCAAGGCCTTGCATGTCAGGCAGTTCGCCTTCTTTTTTCAGTAACCGAAGCACCAGGCTTTCGCCCCATGATCCGGGCAGGGAGGAGACGCGTAAATCGATGGCATGACCGGCAAAACGGATGGTTTGGCGTCCATCCTGTGGCAAACGTCGCTCGGCAATATCCATTCCCGAAAGCAGTTTCACCCGGCTGGTTACAGCGTCAAAAATTCCGCGTGGCTCGCTCTGGCGGGTGTGCAGGACGCCATCAATGCGATAGCGCACTTTGAATTCATGCTCAAACGGCTCAACGTGAATATCGGACGCGCTTTCCTTTAAGGCTGTGGCAAACATATTGTTGACGAAATCAATAACCGGTGCTTCTTCGGCCATCTCCTTGAGACGTGCAGTATCATGAAAATCATCTGAATCTTCTGGGGAGGTGCCTAGACTTTCGTTGATATAAAAAAGGCAACGTTCAATGAACTGGTTGCTGGCAAGCCAATAGCGAATACCTGAAGGCATGGCAGAGCCGGTTTCGTTTTCCTGTTGCTGTGCACAATGGCGAGACCACTGACCTTCGATATTTTCCTGAATTCCAGCGTTCAGAATATCCCTGGCAACGACGTTCAATATCGTATCGCCGTCGTCTTTACTGATCCAAACAGCCGCATTGTGAGCCAGCAGCCAGCGCGGTGACATGGCAAGAGCGGTTATGGCTTCTTCATGACGCTCCTGTTCTTTGGGAACACTGGCGACGTCCAGCACCGGCAGGTCAAGCTGGCCTGACAAAGCATCAAGAAGGGCTTCTTCTGTAAGTGCGCCAAGCCGCAAGAGAGCCTGCCCAATCAAGCCACTGGTTTCTTCTTGTAAACGCAATGCCTGTGTTAGATCCTGTTGGGTAATCAGACCACGGGAAAGGAGAATTTGGCCGATAAGCTCTGTTTGTATGTTTATAGTCTGGTCTGCGTGCATTGTTCCGGGCCTGTTTAATAAAGGCTTTATACGCCAGCGAACCAGCCTTATAGGCGGGACGAGGTTTTTTGAGAATAGCAAAACGGATAATATGTCATTGCTGCCTCACTGCATTTACCTTGACTGGTCTGTATTCTAAAATTCTGGCAGAATATCTTTTGGTTCATTGCAATCGGGTTTTTTAATGGACGCTTTGCGTCATTGTCCAAATCTCAGACAAAGAGGCTTCTCTCTCATGGAGACCTTGTTGGCGCTGGCGATTATGTCTGTGGCCTCACTGGCCCTGTTTCAATCGACGGCCACCCTGTTGCGTTTGTCAGAACGAACCGTCAATGCTGCATTGAATGTGCAAGATGTTGCGGTTATGCAAAAAAGTTTTACAGCCTTGGTGCGCGGTATGGTTGCTGCCTGGCCCAAGGATGATGAGGATGCCTTTGTTGGTACATCTTCTGGATTTTCCGGTTTAACCCGGACACCTTTTCATACACTGGATATAGGCCTGACCCGTTTTTCATTGTCACTGGATCATGATCTTGTTAAGTCATTGCTCGTATACCGTAGTGGGGATACTGAATGGATATTGCAAAATTTTTCGATCTCTAATGAGCAATTTTCATATCTGGGAGAAGATAATGTCTGGCGGCAATCCTGGCCGCCTGAGGAAACACCGGAACCTGGTGATTTTGGTGATGCAGAGTATTTTGATCCGCCAACGTTCCCACTGGCAATACGTTTGCAGGCAAGAACTGAGTATGGTCAGGCCAAAATTGTCTGGATAGCGGCCCTGGGCGACCGCGCCGAACTACCAGTATTGGACGGCTTCTAGGGTCCAGACTCATTCAGATGATTGATTTCACGAGGAGGTATTTTTGGGTTAAACAGGAGAAAGGGCGCAGGAAATATGGTGTATTTTCAAGACCTTTTGACGCCTTTAAACGAAAAAGAGACCTCGCCTTACAGGTGCTTTTATGAGAAGCTGTCTGTCGAAACCCAGCCTTGCAAAGGCAGTTAGCCTTTGCTGCATTGACTTTCTTCCATTCAGCACCCCTTAAAAGCATGAAATTAAACCATTTGAATGAGTTTGGATCCTAAGATGGGCAAATGCCTCAAATCAAACAAGCAGAAGGGCAATGACGGGTTTGTGCTGCCTTATGTTTTGGTGGTGGTTTTTATTCTGGCGCTGACCAGTACAATTGCCGTTCGTTCGCTGAATACCTCTGGCCGGATTATAACAGAATTGAATGATGATGTTCTGGCCGAGCACAGACTGGTTTCTGCAGAAGCCGAAACCCTTTATGTCTATTTGACCAGTGCACCTGTCAAAGGGGGGATGGATACCAGTCATACAGTTTGGGACGGTAGTGACATCATTGATGGTTTTGATGTTTCACGTCTACCGGTGGGTGCCTTGTGGGCGGCAAATGGCGGCAAACGAACAGCACAATATCCGAGCGGCAATGTGCGTGTTATCTATCGTGATGCTACGGGGTTAATTAAATTGAACAGCAATAGCCAGGATGTCCTGACTGAACTGCTTTTGGGCTTTGGGTTGAAAACTATTGATGCAAAAACCGCGACGGCAAAGCTTGGCGATTATACAGACGATAATAATCGGCGCAGGTTTCGGGGTGCAGAGCGGGCAAGTTACCGGCTCAAACGCTTGCCACCGCCCAGCAATGCGCATTTACGAACACATGAAGAACTTTATCGCATATTGTCATGGGATGACCTGATAACACCCCAGATTTATGATCGACTTCGTCGGTACACAACGTTGACCACCTCAAGTACTTATTATAGAACGAAATTCCTGAGTTCAGAGGTTGTGGAAATACTGGGTTTGGATGAGCAGGATATTGCCCCCCTTGGTCTTGCTCGTCGTAATGTTGACATAATAGATAGTATTACATCTACACTGGAAACGCCAACAAAACTGGGACGGTTTATATTTTCTACGCAAAAGAAAACAGGACAGACGATTATCAGGGCTGTTGAACTGGAACGGTCGCCATCAGCAGCAGATCGTCCCTTCAAGAGGCATGTTGTTTTTGAGGAAATAAAAAATGTCGGCGACAGCAACAGCAATGAACGTATTGAAGGTGAGGTTTCCCCTCCTGTTTTCACAACGGCTTACAGCCTTCTTCAGTGACAATACGACAACCTTAATATCAGCAGGTGGGCTTGTTCACACGGATACGCTGGTGATGTCTCGTGCTCTTTGCAGCTTTCGCCGGGTGACTCTGGCCAATGGGTCGCGCAATGCTGTCAAGGCCACGTTATTGCAGGCCAAACGTGAGGCCTTGTCCGATACTGATATAATAAAAATTGAACAGGATCAGGGTAATCGCCGGATGGCAGGTCTTTGGGCCTGGCCCAAGCCAGATGAGCAAACGGGGGTAAAACAAGACGCCGTATCCCGCAGTATTCCTGAAACACTTGCCCGCGAACCCATGCAATCGGGGCAACGACTGGCCAACTGTCTGGAGGGCGTAGAAGGGCAGGTCTGGGGTGATGGTTCCCTGATTGCCAGTCGCTGGTGGCCAGGTATTCCCGGGCAAAACCAGTGGGTTAAATTCTTACGGTCTGCCAGATTGAAAACTGATGAGATAAGTCTGGCAGTTCCGTCTGCAGTTGATGTTCCCTGGCGGACTAACCTGCCAATTTTACAGAGCGTTATGGATGCGCTTCGCGTATTTGCCACACCGGCGCGTTTGTTTTTGGTTGTTGGTGTTATATTGGCTGCCATGTTTGTACATTCGGGTGTGCAGTATTTCAGGTATCACCAAACGGTGAATAACCTACAGGCACAAATAACGGCGCGCAAAGTGATAGTTAGCGATATTTTGGCGGAGAGAAACAAGGCGGTTCTGAATTTACGGGCGATTGACCAGATGGCAGGTCTGGGAACCTCTACGGCTTTGTTGATGGCTGTCGCAGGTGTGTTGGAAAACGTTCAGGGCAAGGATATGCGCATAACCAAACTGTCGCTGATCGATGAGCAGTTAAGCATACTGGTTACTGGTGAACCTGAACTTAAGGGTGCGGCGCTGGTCAGTCGGCTGGAAGGTGTGGATGCGCTTGCGCAAGTGTCAGTAAATTTCAAACCCAGAAACGAGATTGAGATAAAAAGCCAATTGGCCGCGTCTGAAAACGCCACATTGAGGCAAGGTCAATGAAGACGTTTGTTGATATGCTCAAAGAGAAAGTTTCGACCAGGGCGGCCTATGGCATTGTTGTGCTCATTCTCATCCTGGGCATGGTTGCCATGGGCACTGTTCGCGAGCACGTTGAACAGGTCAGGACAGATACTGAATTTGCGGCGCGTGAACTTGCCAAAATTAACACCATAGAGAATTCTGACCTATGGGCGAAACGCGCACAGGTTAGCCATGACGCCTTGAACAAATGGCAGCAAACCAAATGGCAAGGTGAGACCGTGGGTGTTGTGGCCGCCAAAATTCAGCAAAAGCTGATCCAGCTGGCCGAAAAATTGAATATGGATAGCCCACAAATTAACGTGGGCAACGAATTGATTGACTTTGGCGGTGAAATAATCATGCGATTTAGCATTTCAGGCGCGTCTGCTGATAGTGAGGCACCGATAGAGTTGTTGTTGGCTTTAGCTGAAAATGACAAAACAATTATTATTGAAAATGTTGTTGCTGATTTTTATCAGGGTCAACGGAGCATGATCCGCTTGTCGGGCATGGCTCTTGTGAGTATATCCAGCAACCCAGGTGTTCAGGGGACAGGAAAATGACCCGGACAATAACGTATGGAACTATGCTGGCACTTGTCATGATTTCTGGTCTGATCGGGTGGCTCCAAGCGGGCACAGGCAGTGTTTCTGTTAATGCCAGTCAGAATGAGTGGCGTACGCCCAGTGTGCCTGGCAACGGAGCGGGGGTCGTTGCCGCCTTGCAGGAAAGGCTTCTGGGGTCTGGCTTCTTTGAAGCCATTGGCGGAGTGGCAAAGGATATTGAAAACCAGACCGGTGGCGGTAATAGTGGTGTTAGTGCCCTGGAAAAACAATACGGGCGGTTCCCCCATATTATCTCAATTTCGCGCATAGATGGCCGGGATACGGCTCAGCTTCGGCTTGCTGATAACGCGATCATTACGGTCTACGCTGGTGATGTTTTGCAAAGTGGCTGGATCGTGACCAGGATAAATTCAGATCATTTGCAAGCGGATGCCGGTTCTGACAGCTTCTCTTTTGCGGTTTTTGAGCATAAAGATGTGCAAGACCAAGGTGATGGTGACAAATGAGCAGCACAAAAACTGGTTTTTGCGAGATGGATGTTATTAAATAGGCTTGTAATGATATTGTTAAAAAAACGACCACCATACTTTTTGTACACACTGGTTTTAGGCGTAGCGGGCCTTGGTTTGAGCGCCTGTGAAACGACCAATCAGGTGCGCGAGTTATCGACGCAAAGCCAAAGTGTTGGCGAGACTGTGCAAAGACCAGCTCGAAAACCACAGGATGCCGTTATTGAACAGTCTGACGGGACTGGCCCTGTTCAGATACAGGAACCATCAAATATCAAACCTGTGCCACGCATTGCAGAAATTCAAAAAGAAACGGCTACGGGCATTTCAAACAAACCTCCAAAAATACCCGTCAATACGGTTGAGGCTTATGTGGCACCATCCTCTTTGCCGGAATTCATTGACGTGGCCTTTGGGGAGATGCTGAAAATTCCTTATGTCACTGGCCCGGGCGTGGCGGCCCGTGAAGATGTGGTGCAATTGCGCTCATCTGGCACATTATCAGGTGAAGATTTCTTTGAACTGATCCAGTCGGCTTTGCGTGAATATGGCGTTCGTGTTGTGCCTGAAAACGGTGTTTATCGTATTTTGGAAGATCAGGCCTTAAAGGCGCGGATGCCGCGATTTATCCGTTCCAGAGCGCAACCTGGCACGCCAAAATCCCTGCGCCCTGTTATACAAATGGTCGAGCTTTATGCCGTTGATGTAAACAGCATGGTGGCTTTGCTTCAACAAGCAATAGGGGGCGAAAGCAAAAATGTAGACATTCTGCCAAACCCGCTAATGAACACCATCACACTTTCGGGTTTGCCTGACGAGGTTGATGCAATCCTGGCCATCATAAAAGAACTGGATGAGTTGAACTATGCTGGCTCTACAGTTCAGCGTTATTCGCCGGTTTATTGGGAAGCCAAGGCGCTAGCCGCCGAGGTCGGCAAAATCCTGAAAGTAGAGGGGTGGCAGGTCACCACAAACCTGTCTGCGCCGCGCACAATCAATTTGCTGCCGATTGAGTATTCCAACGATATATTTATTTTTTCGCGCAACAAAACGGTGAGTGAACGAACAAGTATATGGTTGAAGGAACTGGATCGCCCGGTAAAAGCTGGCGACAATAATCAACTCTTTATCTACCAGGTGGCTAATGTTGATGCTATTGACCTTGCTGATACCGTAAATGCGGCGCTGAATTTAGGATCTGGACGTGCGGTACAGGCTGGCACCCCTGCATCGCCAGCAGGAACAACCTCTGACACGGGTGACCGCAGAGATCGCAAAGGTGCTCCAGGCGATCAATTCGTTGTCGATCCCATTGGCAATCGCCTGATTTTTTCTGGTACTGCCAGTGAGTATGACAGGGTTCTGCCGCTATTGAGACAACTCGACCGTGCTCCTGCCGAGGTGTTGATCGAGGTTACAATTGCCGAGGTGACGTTGAACGACAGTACCAAATTTGGCCTGGAGTTTTTTATCAATGATATTGGTGCTAACAATTTCAAAAATACATTTGGTACGCAAGGCCTTGGCATAGGTGGCACCGGATTTAATGTGGCCATTCTCAAAGGCGATGTATCCATCACTGCTAATACACTGGCCACCAACAGTGACATTAAAATTCTCTCCACGCCGCGTCTGATGGCGCGTTCTGGTGGGTCAGCCAATATATCTGTTGGTACGGATGTTCCCGTGATTACCTCACAACGGGCGGCAAATTCGCAACAATCCTCAGGTGTAACAGATGTTCTGCAAACCGTTGTTTACCGTAAAACCGGTGTGCTTTTGAATATCGAACCCATTGTGTTCAGTAATAATCGTATTGATCTGACCGTTAGTCAGGAAGTTTCCGCTACAGTCGATTCTGGTAGTGGTGCCATTGCCAGCCCGACGATTTCCAATCGATCGCTCGAAACCCAATTATCATTGCAAGATGGGGAGACGGCGGTTCTGGGCGGTTTGATACAGGACACGGTCACCCACAGTGAGAATGGTATTCCCCTTCTGAAAGACATACCGCTTATTGGCAGTGCCTTTTCATCAGATAGCATATCAACAGACAGGACAGAGCTGCTTGTGCTTATCACTGCCTATATTATGCGCGATCAGGAAGACAAGGCCGCATTTGTTGACAGCCTGACGCAGGAAATAAACGATTCATTACAAAAATCTGGACAACTGATTACACTTTTGCCCAAGAACGGCTTGCTTCCCTTCAAGACGAAAGTTGAAGGTGCTGAATAAGGCATGTCCGTGTTGGTGAAACATTGCCAAAAGGAACACAAGCGGACAGAAAATTGTGCAAGGTCTGCCGGGTTTTCAGTGCTGGAGGCGATTATAGCTGTCGCTATTCTAGCCGTCGCATTTTTACCGCTTCTGGCCCTGCAAGGGCAAATGACCCGCACCACCATTGCCCTGGAACGTAATGAAAAATTGATAACGGCAAAGCGTTCTGCGCTGGCCTATGTGAGCACACTAAATCTTACCCGTGACCCCAGAGGCAGCCTTGATTTGGGGCAAGCCAGTATGCGCTGGACGGCCATTCCGGTTTCTGAAGAGCGGATGGTGCGTGGCGCGGGGGGTGATGAAGGCCGGTTTGCTATCACGCTTTATGATGTGCAGGTAACGCTTGATTTTGCCGACCAGCGCCCGCAAGAATTTACTGTTCGTGCCATTGGCTGGCGTGCGACAAAATCCATGCTGTCCGGGTTCTGATCCAAATTGCACGATTATAACTGCTCCTGAACGAGTGGGGATAAGTAATTTTTGTGTGCTCAAATAGCGAGGTTTACCGTCGCGATAGCACCAGTAAATAAGGGACAATATGGGTCATTTGAGGGACGGTTAAGGGTCAAGACCCGCATCACAAGGGTCACTCAAGGGACAGATCTAGGGTCGCAAAGGGGCAATCCGTGACCCTTAAATCGGGATATGGGGATAAGGTGGTGGTTATCCTCTTTTCTTCCTTTTGTTTGTCTTTTTGTTTTCTCTTCGTCGCCCGACCGCTTGACCGGAGGGGTCAGGGTGACGTCCTGATCTCGTTGTAGTTTCCACTGGATTCTCCGGTCAAGCCTACGAGCGACGAAGGTGATTAGACATGATACGCAAACATAAACACCCCAAACTTATCCAACCGGGGGCGCTG
>JAJFFQ010000028.1 GCA_021776565.1 Robiginitomaculum sp.
CAGCGCCCCCGGTTGGATAAGTTTGGGGTGTTTATGTTTGCGTATCATGTCTAATCACCTTCGTCGCTCGTAGGCTTGACCGGAGAATCCAGTGGAAACTACAACGAGATCAGGACGTCACCCTGACCCCTCCGGTCAAGCAGTCGGGCGACGAAGAGAAAACAAAAAGACAAACAAAAGGAAGAAAAGAGGATAACCACCACCTTATCCCCATATCCCGATTTAAGGGTCACGGCCTGACCCTTGGCTGGCCTTCATCTGTCCCTTGAGTGACCCTTATAATACAAGTTTTGACCCTTAACCGTCCCTCAAATGACCCATATTGTCCCTTATTTACTGGTGCTATCGCGACGGTAAACCTCGCTATTTGAGCACACAAAAATTACTTATCCCCGCCCCCTCAAGACCAGCTATAATTGTGCAATTTGGATAATAATGTCGTGCAAAATCAGGCTTGCGCGAGCGTGCGAACACAGGCCTAATCAACTTATGAAACGCGCCCGCACAAAAATCGTTGCCACCCTTGGCCCCGCCAGTCATTCGCAGGACATGATTGATGCCCTGTTTGAGGCGGGTGTTGATGTTTTTCGCATGAATTTCTCTCATGGAACCCATGAAGACCACCAGCGTATTTATGACACCATTCGCACCGTTGAGCGTGAAAAAAAACGCCCTATTGCGGTGTTGGCAGACTTGCAAGGGCCAAAATTACGCCTTGGCAAGTTTGAAGAAAATAAAATTACCCTGACCCAGGGTGACAGTTACCGCTTTGACCTGGATGAGACAAAAGGGGACAAGACCCGCGCTCCCCTACCCCACCCTGAAATCTTCAAGGTCTTGAAAAAAGGCGAGTTATTGCTCATCGATGATGGACGCATGCGCTTTGAGATCACGTCTGTCGGTGACGGATTTGTCAATGCTACAGTACTGACCACGGGCAAGCTTTCGGCTAATAAAGGGGTTAATCTTCCGGGCGCACGTCTGCCCATATCGGCAATTACCGACAAGGACATGCGTGACCTTGCCTTTGCCCTGGTACTTGGTGTGGACTGGGTGGCGCTTTCTTTTGTGCAAGGGCCAGAGGATGTTGCTGAACTGCGCAAGCTGGTCGGTGGCAAGGCCGGGATTGTCTCCAAGCTGGAAAAACCGCTGGCCATTTCGCGGCTGACCGAGATTCTGGAACTGTCGGATGCGGTCATGGTCGCTCGCGGTGATCTGGGCGTAGAAATGCCACCCGAAGATGTGCCAATCCTGCAAAAACAAATTATCCGCGCCGGGCGGGCCATGGGCAAGCCGGTGATTGTGGCCACGCAAATGCTGGAATCCATGATTTCCAATCCAGCACCCACCCGCGCCGAGGCCTCTGATGTTGCCACAGCCGTTTATGACGGGGCCGATGCGGTTATGCTGTCTGGCGAAAGCGCAGTGGGTGAGTATCCGGTCGAAGCGGTAACCATGATGGGGCGCATCATCTGCCGGGTGGAGCGCGCCGACAGTTACAGGCGCTTGCTGGCCGCCGAACGGCTGGATCGCGAGAGCACCACACCAGACGCGATCATGGCCGCCGCGCACCTGGCGGCGGATACCATCAATGCGGCGGCTATTGTCACCTATACTTCCTCCGGTTCCACCGCCTTGCGGGCCGCACGCGAACGCCCCATCCAGCGCATTATCGGCCTGACACCCAATCGCACCACGGCCCGGCGTCTGACCCTTGTTTGGGGTGTGACAACAATCGAGATTGAAGATGCCCAGGATATTGATGACATGATCCACAAGGCCAAGGCACAAGCCAAAATCGAAGGTATTGCCAAAGTTCGCGACCGCATTGTGGTGACCGCCGGAATTCCCTTTGGAACGCCCGGGAAAACCAACCTCATGCGCATCGCGCGCGTCGATTAAGAGCCATATACGCTGACATGGCCCCACCCATCCTGCATGTACGCGATATTGAGCAAAGTTTTGGCAATACTCAAGTGCTGGACGGGGCCGAATGTGCGCTGCATGCCGGTGAGCGGCTTTGCGTGGTTGGACGCAACGGCTCGGGTAAATCTACTTTGCTGAAGGTCATGGCCGGCCTGATCGAGCCAGACGATGGCAGTGTGTTTGTGCAGCCGGGCACCACCATACGTTACCTGCCACAAGAGCCGGATTTTGCGGGATATAAACGCCTGGGTGATTATGTCGAAGCGGGACTGGCACCTGGTGACGATCCCCATCGAGTGCAAATGCTTTTGCATGCCTTGGGCCTGACCGGCGAGGAAGACCCGAAACTGGTCTCGGGCGGCGAGGCACGGCGTGCAGCATTGGCCCGCACGATGGCCCCGGAGCCAGATGTTTTGCTCCTTGATGAGCCGACCAATCATCTGGATTTGCCAACGGTTGAATGGCTTGAGCAGCAATTGTCCTCGCTTTCATCGGCACTGGTACTCATTAGTCACGACAGGCGCTTTTTGGAACGCCTAAGTCGCAAGACCTTGTGGGTGGATCGGGGCCAATGCCGCATGATGGGCAAGGGCTTTGCTGCGTTTGAGGACTGGCGCGATGACGTGCTGGAAAAGGAGGAACTGGAGCAACATAAACTTGCCCGCAAAATTGTCCGCGAGGAACACTGGCTCAGATATGGCGTCACGGCGCGGCGCAAGCGCAATATGCGACGGGTTAAAAACCTGCATGAATTGCGTAGTCAAAAACGAGACTTTGAAGGGCCAAAGGGCAATATAACTCTTAACGTCGCCGAAGGTCGCGGTGCGGGAAAAATCATCATTGAGGCCAAGGGAATTGGCAAAGTCTATGATGACTTAACACTGGTGAAAAATTTCTCTTGTCGCATAACCCGGGGCAGCCGCGTGGGTATTGTTGGCCCTAATGGGGCAGGCAAGACGACGCTTCTAAAAATGCTCATCGGTGAGCTAAAACCCGACACAGGCAATGTCAAAACAGGCAGCAATATCGATCTGGTGAGCATGGATCAAAACCGCTCCGCGCTAAACCACGACTGGACACTGAAAGAAGCCCTGACCAACGGCGGCGATATGGTTGATCTGGCCACCGGGCGCAAACATGTCATGGCCTATATGAAAGATTTCCTGTTCACCCCGGATCAGGCCGGAACCCCTGTTTCGGTTCTTTCAGGCGGCGAGAAAGCGCGGCTGATGCTGGCACGTTCCCTGGCCCTGCCGGGTAATTTTCTGGTGCTTGACGAACCGACAAATGATCTTGACCTGGAAACTCTAGATTTGTTGCAGGCATTTTTATCTGATTATGCGGGAACGGTAATGCTGGTCAGCCATGATCGGGATTTCCTTGACCGGGTGACAACCTCCATCATTGTCCATGAGGGGCAAGGCCAGTGGCGCGAATATCCCGGCGGCTATTCTGATATGCTGCGCCAGCGCAAGGCTGCATCTGCCGACAACAAAAAAGAGAATAAACAAGGCCAAAAAACTGGCAAATCAAAGCCAAAATCTGAAGTCACAAAGCCTACCAGGATAAAACTTACCTTCAAGGATCAGCACGCGCTGAAAACTCTGCCCGGCGAAATTGAAGGCATGGAAAAGCGCATCAGGAAAATCAATTCAGCCCTGGCTGATCCGGAGCTGTTCACCAAAAACCGCACCCTGTTCGATCAGGCCAGCACGGCGCTGACCGAAGCGTCGGTAAAACTTGAAGAGATGGAACTGCGCTGGCTGGAACTAGATGAACTGGCGGGTGGGGATTAACAAATAGATGACCTAAACTCCTGTTATTGGGGTTCTTGCATTGCCCTGCATGTTTGCGGGGCAATTTACTTCAAATTCTCTCGCCGAAGAAATATCGCTCTTTGTCTTCCAAAGAAATTTATGATTTTGGGTATGCGGCGTCACTTATTGCTTTCAAAACTTGGAATTGTTTTTCAAAATATACGATCAATTTTTCACTTCTTGATAAAAACACATGTGGGTGAATATTGTCGTCATCAAAAGCCCAGCCGTATAATACTTCTATTGGGATGTTGTTTTTATAAAAAATAATGAAATTTGTAAAAGGAATTGCATTACTTTTCAATACCCACGCACGAAAATCTTTAGACCCACCTGCATTGTTTATTAATTTTTCCATATCTGTAATACGGCCTTTAATATTTTCACTAAAAATTTCATGATAAGTTCCACCATCTGAAACTATATTTGCTACTTTTCTATTCCACTCTTCGATTAGTTCTGTTGCATAAAATCGATTAAGCTTCATATTTTTAGACGGTATTCGTATTGTTGTATTAAGTACTTTATCTGTAATATCTAATATATCATTCGCATATTTATGTGCAGCAGCAGTGTTTTCAAAAATTTCACCTTCTATTTCCGAGCGTATAATTGTTAATAAGGCATTATTTTTGTTTTCACAAACCGTTTCAATTTTTTCTATAGCTGAATCATTTCTGAATTTAGTTGCTATACGCTCTCCAATTACGAGAAATAACATAGACAACCCTAAAGAAGCCGCCAGTATTGCTGTTGGGTCATCTGGATATGCACCAAATACTGATGTTCGCATTGAGCAAATATATGCAACTACGCCAACTATTCCAGTAACGATTATCGCTATTATATCTTTCCTATTGGATTTAATATTCATACGAACCCTCTTTCAATCATTGATTGTGGTCAAAATTTCCGTTTCCTAAGTCTTCTTCAGATGTTGGCGTATCAGCCGACTCACCTACACAGGTTATAATAAAATTTGCGAAATCCAATTGCTCAGTGCTAAACGATAGAAAATAGCAGATATTTGTCCTATGATGGGCTAGGCGCTCCGATGAAGCCTAATGCAGATGGAAATGAAGGACGTTGAGGCAAGGGTGTTAAACGCTCTGAATAGCCGCTGGATCAACGCGAAACTGCACCAGATCATCACGGCGCACCAGACGCCCGCTCACCCGCACCGGCTCGCCGACCAGCGGCAGAATTGCTTCGCGCAACGGTTCTCCCTTTGGCCCGGTCAGCACAAAAACCGCGCGTTTGCCGTTTTTGTCCCTGGCCAGAAACCAGGGCGTGCCGCCCATGCGAATGCACAGGGACGCGCAGGCCTTGTGGGTTTTTCCGGAACCGGGGCGCATGGCACCACTCCAGCATTTGGCATCCAGAATTTCACCGCTTAACGCCGCCCTGCCCAGATAATCCTCGGTAACGGCAGGGATGTTTTGCACATTTTGTGTCTCTCCGATCCAGTCGGCATTTTCCACCACGGCCAATAACCTGTGACGCCCGCGCGCGATAACCGAGCCACGCACCCAGACGGATTTTCCCTCCAATAGTTCCAGTTGCGCACTAACACCGCATTTACTGGAGCAAACAAGCGAAACGCTGCGCATCTGCCCATCCAGTACTGCCGTGCGCAAGACAGGATAGGGCGATTGCTCAACCACGCCTTCAATTACGATGGTTTTTTGCTGATCCCAATTGCCGCTTCCCCATGCCTGTTGATGCACGGCAAGTTTGGCACCGGCAAGGGCGGCAGCAAATAATCCGGCACCGCCGGCCAGCACCATGGCGCGCCGGTCAGGCTTATGCAGCCTGTCATGATAGCCAACGAAGAAATTATTTTTTCTGGTCATGAGCTTTGGTCTCGATCAAGGCCGGAGGGGTTTGGGTTCCGGGGGGTAGCGCATCGGGGTGAACATAAAGCACACCATTGTCGATCTGCACCCGATAGGTGGAAATTTTTTCGGCAAATGGCGGCGGCGAGCGCCCGTCTTCTGGCCGATATTGCCAGCCATGCCAGGGGCAAGTGATACAGCCATCAATAATGCGCCCCTCGCCCAATGGCCCGTTCTGGTGCGCGCAGATATTGGTTACCGCACTGATCTTGCCATCATAGCGAAACACTGCAATGCGTTCCCCTTTTGCTGTGCGGATTGTTTTGGCGCGGTTTTCGGGGATACGTTGCGGCGCGCCAAGATTGATCCAGCCATCCAGAGATGCCTTGACCTTTCTGTCTGTCACCCGCCCGGTAAAGGCTGAAAATCCGTGCAGCCCGGCAATCAGGCAAAACATCCCGATCACACTGGCCGGATACAGCCCGGCCTTTTCCCCCTGCACAACCCCTAACATGATATGCACCACCAATAATCCATAGGCAGCATAGACGCTCATATGGATACGTTTCCATACGCTCGGCCCCAATGCCGCTTGCCAGAAATCATGACTGCTAACGGCCAGAACAGCCAAAAGAAAAAGCGCAATAAGGCCCAGGCTTTCAAAGGGAAACCCGGAAATGGACGTAAAGCGTGCATTGGAAACAAACAGCGCCACAACCGGATTAAGCGCGGAAAATCCCTGATACCAGAGCAAGGCCAACCCGGCATGAACCAACGCCAGTAAAAAGCATAAAACCCCCATATGACGCCGATTGTAGAGCAGCGGCTTGAACCGGGCACTCAGGCGCGCCAGTGGCCCTATGGCCAGGATAACATTCAGCAACAGGAATGACGCCGCCCCAAAGGCACGTACTAATACCTGAACCATGGTCAGCGACTGCCCCTCTATGCGCGAACCCATGGTCATAAGAACAAAACTGGCGATAAAAAATGTAACTCCCGCCAGAACGACTGCGTCATAACGCCATTTGAAGCGGTTCCACTGCACGGCAGTATATCCATGGCTCATGACACTAGTTCCTCAAAAATAACGCCCCTGGGCAGGGCATCATTAAGCGGCTCGACGGGGCGCAGCATCAACGCCATCATGATAGCCAGCGCCACCAGTGGCACCAGAAACACCCAGAGGCGCGCATGAACACCGCGTAAGGCCCGCGGCGGGGCGGGGCGATGTGTTCTGCCTTTAATCAGTCGCACCAAAAGCACAGGCCAAAGCAGGATCGCCCCTGGCAAAATCATCAAACGAAACCCGAACCCGGCACCCCGCGCCGCCGGAACCATCTGTGCCGCACCAATCGTCACAAAATACAAGCCATAAGCTATACCCAAGAGCAGATAAAACCCAAGCACACTGGCCAATGCTGTTGCCAGAGCAAGGCTCATGGCCTGACCCCAAAACCGGACAGCAAAGCGATGGACGCTGTAAAAGCGAATTTCACAAGCCAGAACATGAAATTATCTTAGCGTGATTCGTGCGAGGGTTTAGAGTGCAAACTCAATCAGTATTTAGTGAACCTTCGGCCCTTTTTACTAATGAGGCAATAAAGGTGTTTTCCGGCTCCAGCCGTGCCGCGGTCTGATAGGCAGCCAATGCTTCTGCAAATTTTCCCACCTGCATAAGTGAATTGCCCCAGGCCATAAAAACCAGTCCATCCTCAGGATTAAGTTCTCGGTTCAGGTCATGAAGTGCAAAAGCAAACTCGGAACTGCCTTCTTTCATTATGTTTTCAGCATAATTACCCAGTGTGAATGGGGAAAAATCATAGGTATGGGTGCCGTAATATGTTTCCCGGATTTCACGATAATGAGTCACCGCACCAATGGCATCATTTTTTGTCTTATACTGATCCAGAACATCTTGAATCAACAACGGGCGGTTCTGTCCACGATGGCAGGTCATACAGCGCACAGCTACGGCATCACTGGCCTTAACACCCTCTATATCAGTCACATGACGATTGATGATAGCCGTCATTTTTAACATATCACGGGCAATGCGTTTTTGTTTTTTTTCATCCAGACTAAAGTCCCATTCGGACAAGGGTGCCCCGGGTTCTGCCACATGGCATCCGGAACATCTGATTCCCGTGGCAAATGAAAAACCTCTCATGATTTCGCGCAACTCACCCGACGATATATCCTTGGGCAAAACTTTCAGATTTTTGGGATCAGAAAATGGACTTTTTGCCTGTTGCGCCTGCGCAATTGCATAGCCAGACAAGAACAATACCCCGATGAAAAACACCACCCGCATAATAACCCTCCTAATTCCACGCACTTTTGAGTTTGGATTCTGGTGGCAGGTTAGCAAATACACTTGCGGCGACAATAAACAGGCGATTAAATATTGGTAATCTGCTAACGTGTAAATTCAACGCTTTCACAGCACAACAGCAACAAAACGATGTGAAGCATTGACGAAATATCTTGTCTGTAACGCCAGAACGCCCTATTCCCGCATTACAAAATAAAAAGAACACATTATGAAAAAATCTTACATTGCGGCAATTGCTATTGCCGTTCTTGCCATTTTGTATTTCGGGCTGAACGCGCTTTTTGGTGGTGAACCTGAAAAATTACAAACTGAACCATCTTCCCCGCAAGAGGATCAGGCGTTCAGTGTTGTGGTGCGCACTTTGCAAGCCGACACCCGGCCTGGTGTTCTGGTCTTGCGTGGGCGTACCGAAGCTGCCCGTACCGTCAGTGTCCGCGCAGAAACCGCCGGTGCCGTTGCCTCTGCCCCGGCAACCGAAGGCGCGCAGGTAAAGAAAGGCGACATTCTGTGCCGCCTTTCAGTCCAGGCAAGGCGCGCCAATCTGGACCAGGCCATCGCCAACCGCCAGGCACGAAAGCTGGAATGGGATGCCGCCAGCACGCTGGAACAAAAAGGTCATCGCTCGGCCAATCAAACAGCAGCCGCAAAGGCCAGTTATGACGCCGCCCATGCTGCCGTACGACAAGCCGAAATTGAGCTTTCAAACATCAAAATCCGCGCGCCATTTAATGGCGTATTCAAACAGCGGGATGCGGAAATTGGCGACTATTTGACCCCGGGACAAAGTTGCGGCGTGGTGGCGGAACTTGATCCTCTGGTTATCACCGCCAATGTATCCGAACTGGATGTAGGCAAGGTAGCGACAGGTATGCCCGGCAGGGCGGTTTTGGTGTCGGGCCAGACATTAGCCGGCATTGTCCGCTATGTTGACCCTGTCGCCGATAATGTCACCCGCACGTTCCGCGTGGAATTACAGGTTGAAAACCCGAATGGGCTTTTTCGCGCTGGTCTGACCACCGATATGCACCTGGTCGGTGCGCCGGTTACCGCGCAACGTATTCCCGCCGATACCATGGTTTTGAATGACAATGGGCAATTGGGTGTACGCGTTGTGGATGATACGGGTCATGTACGGTTCTTCCAGGTTGTCCTGATTGAGGATGAGGGAGATGGTATGTGGGTTTCCGGCATGCCTGAGCGTGCGAATCTCATCGTTGAGGGGCAGGATTTTGTCCGTGATGGCAGCCTGGTAAATTCGGTTCTTGATAAGCTGGGGAGTGGGCCATGAGTGCCATTGTTGCAGCCGCCATTGATCGCTGGCGTACATCATTACTGATTTTGTTTACCGGGCTTTTGGCCGGGCTGTTATCCTATATTAACCTGCCCAAGGAATCTGACCCGGATATCCCGGTGCCGTTTATCTATGTTGGCGTTCCGCTGGAAGGTGCCTCACCTGAGGACGCCGAGCGGTTGATTGTACGACCATTGGAAACCGAATTGCGCTCTCTTGAAGGTGTCAAGGAACTGAATTGCAATGCTCTTGTTGGCATTGGTATGTGTGTCATCGAATTTGAGGTCAATTTTAATCAGGATCAGGCGCTCATAGATGTGCGCGACAAGGTGGACAATGCACGCCGCCGGTTTCCTGCCGAGGTTGATGAATGGATCGTGCAGGAATTTAACCAGAGCCTGGCCCCGGTTCTGGCCGTAACGCTTTATGGTGATGCGCCCGAACGCACGCTTTATGCCCTGGCCAAGGATCTGGAACGCGAACTGGAGGCCGTCCCCACCATCCTTAGCGCCAATCTTGCCGGTGCCCGCGAAGAAGTACTTGAGATTGAGGTCGATCCCGCCCGTCTTGAAGGTTATGACATTACCTATGAGGAAATTCTGACCGCAGTTTCGGGCAATAATTCCCTGATAACGGCTGGCAATCTGGACACCGGCACAGGGCGGTTTCAGATCAAGGTTCCGGGCTTGATCGAAAATGCGGATGATCTTTTGAATTTACCCATCCGCACAGAGGGCGACAAGGTGATCCTGCTCCGCGATGTATCCACCGTCAAACGCACCTTCAAAAATGCAGACAGTTATGCGCGCCTGAACGGCCAGCCCGCCATTGCCTTGCAAGTTGTCAAACGCCTGGGCGCGAACCTGATTGAAACCACCGAACAGGCACGCATTGTTGCCAATCGTATGAGCGAGAACTGGCCGCAAAGCGTGCATGTGGCCTATAGCCTGGATCAATCAACCTGGATCCGCAATTCAATGGATCAACTAATTGCTTCGGTTATGACTGCCGTCTTGCTGGTGATGATACTGGTGGTGGCTGCACTGGGCTTGCGCTCCGGTTTGCTAGTGGGTTTTGCCATACCGGGCAGTTTCTTTTTGGCATTTTTCCTCATCGGCCTTGCCGGGATGAGCATCAACTTCATGGTGCTTTTTGGCATGGTTCTTTCTGTGGGCATGCTGGTCGACGGGGCCATTGTCATTGTCGAATACGCCGACCGGAAAATGGCCGAAGGTCTGGGACGCGTCGAAGCCTATAAAATGGCGGGTGAGCGCATGTTCTGGCCAGTGGTTTCATCCACGGCGACAACCCTGGCCGCCTTTGTGCCGTTTCTGTTTTGGGACAGCATGGCCGGTAAATATATGAGCTTTTTGCCAAAAACGCTCATCCTAGTGCTGCTGGCGTCATTATCCATGGCATTACTGTTCCTGCCCGCTATTGGCTCTTTGGTTGGCAAACGCCCGGCAGATGCCGATAATGCCATTGGCAAGGTTAGCGCCGGTGCCGGTGCGCCTACAGACCTGCCCGGTTTCACCGGGCTTTATGCCCGGATGATTGCCAGGCTGGTCAAGCGCCCGATCATGGTCGCGATGACAGCAATTATTGTCGTTGTCAGTGTATTTATGTGGTTTGGCTCCACCAAGCATCATTCCGAATTCTTCCTGGCCACCGAGCCGGATCAGGTTTTTGTTTACGTGCGCGCCCGGGGCAATTTATCACCCCGTGAACAGGATGCCCTTGGCAATATGGTCACCAGTCGGATTATGAATGTAGAGGGTATTTCATCTATCTATATGAGCACCGGTTCCGGATCATCTCTTGGTGGTTTCAGCTCACCACCGCCTGAGGACACCGTGGTGACGCTGTTTGTTGATTTTTTACCCTTTGGTGATCGTCCCGATGGGCGCGAAATCAAGCGTGAAATCATCGAACTTGCCGCCGCAACACCTGGCGTTATTACCGAAGTACGCGATTTGCAACAGGGGCCGCCGGTGGGCAAGGATATACAAATAGAATTAACCGGCACGAATTCGGCAGCACTGGATCAGGCAGCGCGTTTGGTGCGCGCCCGTTTTGGCAGCATGAACAGCTTGAGAGATATCGAAGACACCCTGCCCTTGCCCGGTCTTGAATGGCAACTGGACGTGGATCGCGAACAGGCCGGGCGTTTCAAGGTTGACATCACCCGCGTTGGCGCGGCAGTGCAGCTTATCACCAATGGCATTCTGGTTGGCCGCTATCGCCCGGATGATTCTGATGAGGAGATCGACATTCGTGTGCGCTTCTCCCCCGAAGCCCGCAATATAGACCAGCTAGACCGGTTGCGTGTAACCACCCCCCAGGGGCCGGTGCCAGTTTCCAACTTTGTCACCCGCAAGGCCAGCCAGCGCGTTGACAAAATATCCCGCCGGGATGGCCGCCGGGTTATCGAAGTACGCGCCAATGCCAAAGAAGGCTTTGCCGCAAACCTGCTCATCGAAGACATTAAAAACTGGATCTCGAGCGCAGACATACCACCAAACGTTGACATAAATTTTCGTGGTGCCGATGAAGAAACCGCCGATGCATCAAGTTTCTTTATCGGGGCCATGGGTGCGGCTCTCTTTATGATGGCGGTGATCCTGCTCATGCAGTTCAATAATATCTGGCATGTTTTTTTGACCCTGCAAGCGGTGGTGCTATCGATCACCGGTGTGCTGATCGGCATACAGCTTGAGGCACCACTGGAATATATCAGCGTGCTGATGGTCGGCACCGGCGTGGTGGCCCTGGCCGGTATTGTGGTCAATAACAACATTGTCCTGATCGATACCTATCACCATATGCGCGAGCTAGGATTTGAACCTGATGAAGCAGTAGTGCGCACAGCGGCGCAACGTTTGCGTCCGGTACTGTTGACCACCGTGACCACCATTTTGGGACTGCTGCCCATGGTGTTCATGCTCAATGCCAACTTCTTCAAGGCTGAGATTACCATTGGCGGCCCTTCGGCTGAATGGTGGGTTCCTTTGGCCGCTACCGTGGTCTGGGGGCTTGGTTTTGCCACGCTGCTCACCCTGATACTGACGCCGGTTCTATTGGGCGCGCCATCACGAGTGCGGGCCGGGATCGCCAATTGCATCAGTTTTCTCAAAGAGCGGTTTGCACAATCTGGCTTTCGAAAACCCCCATCCCACCCGGCGGAGTGAGCCATGTCTCAAAACGGGCGTTTGAAATAAAGGTGTGTTTCGCCGCTACCAGGCATGGGGATAACATTGACCAGTTCCCAGCCATCCAGCCCACGGCGGTTTAGTATCTCATTGATAAACTCAGCTTTACTTTGCGCCTTGGAAAATACAGGCGGTTTGGCGCGTTCAATTTTATAAGCCCATTTACTTCTCATTTTTTGTCTCCTCAATTTCGTCCACTTCTATCATGTCTGGCTGGCGTTCTTTCAAGCGTCCTGCGCGGCGCAAGGCATCGCGCAGGACAAATTCGATCTGCCCGTTCAAGGATCGCAGTTCATCATCTGACCAGCGTTTCATGGCGCCCAGAATGTCCACGTGAATACGAAGGGGGTAGGATTTTTTGGCTTTGCGGGCCACAGATTTTATCCCTAGTAAATCGAGCCGGTATTAACCACCGGCTGGGTGGCCCGGTCTGAACACAACACCACCAACAGATTGCTGACCATGGCGGCGCGACGTTCATCATCAAGCTCGACCACACCTTTTTCTTTTAAGGAATTCAGCGCCGCTTCCACCATACCTACCGCGCCGTCCACAATCAGTCTGCGCGCTGCGATAATTGCACCGGCCTGTTGGCGTTGCAGCATGGCCTGAGCGATCTCTGGTGAATAGGCCAGGTGCGAGATGCGCGATTCAATGACGGTAATCCCGGCCTTGGTCAACCGATCCTGAATTTCGGATTTCATCCGCTCGGAAATTTCCGCCTGGTGCGAGCGCAAGGACGTGTCGCCCTCCTCTTGCGGATCATAAGGATAGCTGGTCGCCATAGAGCGAATAGCCGCCTCGGACTGGATTTGCACGAAGCTTTCATATTCATCGACGTTAAACACCGCCTCGGCGCTGTCGGCCACCTCCCAAACCACAATTGCAGCAATTTCGATGGGCGAGCCACCCAAATCATTGACCTTCATTCGCCCGCTTTCAAAATTGCGCACCCGCAGTGAAATTTTCTTTTTGGAGAAAAACGGGTTGTTGAAATGCAGACCCTGGCTGCGGTTAGTGCCAACATATTTGCCAAACAGGCTAAGCACTGCCGACTGGTTTGGCTCGACCTTATAAAGGCCGGCAAGCATAAAAATAGAGACGAACAATGATGCCAGAAACAGTCCAATGCCGCCCATAATCTGCACAAGACCATCTGCGTTTACACCATGAACGAAAATAAGAAAACCGGCTATTACTCCACCAACGCCGACGGTCAATGCCAATAATAAAACCGGGATACCCGGTACGGATTGCTTTATACGTTCTTGCATCATGGTTCATCTCCATTTTATGATTATTTTAATGTGATATCATTTTGATATCTATTTGTCAAGTTCAATAATAACACGAAGATGCGCAAAGAGTTTTCAGGAGGAAATAGCTGCCGCCATAATTTCTTTCATCGGCACGGTAAGGTCAGCAAGTGCAGCCCGATCCGGGTTCGTGCCTTTGGCGATCATCATTCGGGCCGCCATGTATTCTGCCGGGGCATTGACGGCATCACAGGCAATGAGTACGCCCCCCTTGAAATAAAATACGGCAAAGGCATTTGCACTCATATCACCGCGCAGACTTGTCTCATCATGGCCTTCTGAAAGCCCGGCGATTTGTAGCTTTATGTCATACTGATCCGACCAGAACCACGGAACCTGATTGTATGGTTTTTCGCGCCCAACAATGGCTCCGGCAGCGGTTTTGGCCTGTTCCAGCGCGTTATGAACAGATTCGAGCCGAAGCGAGCGACCATAAATGGTGCTGGGGTGACGGGTTACATCGCCGATAGCATAAATGGCAGCATCTTCGGTGCGGCACAACGCATCTACAATAATACCGCTATCACAGGCCAGTCCGGCATTCAGCGCCAGTTCTGCATTGGCAACAAGACCAATGCCCACAAGCGCAATATCAGCGCCCAAAAGCGTACCATCGTTAAGGCACACACCGGTCAGTTTATTTGTGCCTTCAAAGCCCTGCGCCAAGGCACCAGTGATAATCTCAACACCGTGTTGGCGATGTATACGCTCGAAAAAGGTAGAAATTTCTGTGCCCGCAACCCTTGCCAACACGCGGGTCTCGGCCTCCAGAACAGTGACATCCAGCCCCCGTTTGCGGGCCGTTGCCGCAACTTCAAGACCAATATAACCGCCGCCGACAATCACCAGTTTTCGCCCGGTCTTCATGGCAGTATTGAGCGCATTTGCGTCATCAAGAGTACGCAGGACATGCACACCGGCAAGGTCTTCACCAGGGCAGTTCATACGCCGCGCCCGCCCGCCAGTGGCCAAAACCAGATGGGTGTAGGGTATCCGGGTGCCGTCATCACAGACAATATGCGCGGTTGTGCGATCAATGCTGGTCACACGACGACCCGTCATTACAGTGATATTATAGTCCGCCCAAAACCCTTTGGGTTTGAACAGCACATCGTCCAATCCGGCATCACCGGCAAGCCAGGCCTTGGACAGGGGCGGACGCTGATAAGGCAGGTAATTTTCCTCGCCAATCAGGGTAATCGACCCCTCATAACCAAACTGGCGCAAACTGGTCGCGATCTGGCCTGCACCATGCCCCGCACCAACAATAATAACACCTGACTTCATGGTTACCTGCCCCAGTGCTCAGGTCGGAAATCTTCTCCGACTCTGCATGAGAATAAACTTCTACGCGGCCAGCCGCAAACAAAAACCTGATGACAAAAAAGTGGACTTGGGTGCCCTGAGCTTTTATGCCTCATCCAAATGGAGTAAATAATAATGAGTCGAAATTTCTCTTGCATATCCATCAGTCTTCTTGTGGTTGCCCTTGCTGCTTGCGGGCCAAAATCCAGCCCAGAAAACACCGTTGAGGACGCAATTCCGGCGCCTTTCCCAGACACAATTGAAGCGCAGCTCCCGAAGGTACAGGACGTGGTTGTTGATGATCTGCCCCTTAACGACCAACCTGGCGTGCCCGACCTCACCAATGGCAAACGCCAATATGCCAAATGCAAAATTTGTCATACGCTTATGCAAGGCGAACGTAACAAAATTGGCCCAAACCTTTATGGTGTTTTAGGCCGCCCAGCGGCCAGCCTCCCGGGGTTCAGGTATTCTGCAGCCTTAAAAGCATCAGGTATCATTTGGGATGAAAACACACTGAGCCAATGGGTACAAAATCCACGCCAAACCGTACCAAAAACCAGCATGACTTTTGTCGGCGTTCGCGATGATAAATCCCGCCGCGACCTGTTGGCTTATTTGCTAAAACAAACCTCACCAGTAGAATAAACGTCCTTAAAAGCGGCGCCAGAACCCCAGGGTCATACCGGTATCGCGCACAGCATTACGGCCCGCCAATGTGCGTGAAACAGACACTTGCAATCCCTGGTTTTTCTTTAAAAACCAGACGCCACTGAGTTGTGTTTTGAAGCTGTCAACGGTGCGAATACCAGGTCGGGAGGACGGCATGCCAACAACAAAATAAGACTGGAACAGTACCTGAATATCTTGAAAAGCCATGGCACCCAATGTCGTATCAAAGCGGATTTCATTGCCAGAGCCACGCGATCGTTCCCGAAAAGCGGCCTGAATATCTACAAACCCGTTATGCCCGGCAAGGTTCAACGAACGCCCCGCCAACACCCTCACCTCCCAGTCAAGGCCATTTTGGCCAAGCGGTTTGTCAAATCCGTTTTCCACACCACCGGGAATGAATGCTCCTGCTTGTGTCGCCAACACCCATTGTTTCCATCCCGGCAGTGCCCGGCGAACAGATAATTCTGTTGCCCCAAACCCATTAGCTTCATCAACAACATCACCAACACGCAGACGAACATTTTGCAAGGCTGGCCGCGCAACCAGTGTCCAGTTTTGCGTCAAGCCATATTCCAGAAAAATGGCATTCTCATATTTTTGAAAACTCAAATCCACGTTTGCTTTGCCGTTGGGATCAAAACCCCGTGTTGAACCTTGCCAGGTCATGGTCGTAATCGTTTGCCCCTGACCAGCCTCCATAGGCCAGGCACCGGCAACAACCGGGCGCAGATCAACCAAACCAGCTATCCCGATAGCAAAAACCAGGCACAGGCTATGCCTAAACCATAATTGAGGTTGCCCAACACGCACCTTCGTTTCCCTTCCCGGTTGTATAACTTTGTTAGTTAAGACTTCACCATTCACAAGATGAAACAATTGCAGCGATGTGGCAAAATGTTAACACCAAATCAATTGAATTGTTCCAAGATTGTACCTCGATAGAGATGTTTTTGAACACACAATCTGGATAAAAATGATGGGGTTAAGCACCCAATTCAAAATGGCCGATCTGGCCAAGCTGGCACAATCCAATGATCCGGCTCATCGCGACCAGTTGTTCATGGCGCTCGGCTCATTGTGTGCGCTTGGCCCTTTGGACGATGCCGCAACGGAATCTGCCGTTGGCCAGATCATGCTGATCCTTTATCCCAAAGTACCGCAAAGCGCACAGATCGAGCTTTCAGGAAAGTTGAGTACGGCAGCCTGGGCATCCCACCCTTTAATTATGACAATGGCACAGGATGTCCCTCCCATTGCCAGGCCCATCATTACGGCAAGCCCGGTTCTACGTGACAGCGACCTTATTGACCTTACTAAACGCATGGGGCCAGAACATCGGGCGCTTATTGCGCATCGCCCCAACATTGATGAAACCATCACCGGCGCGCTGGTTCGTCAGGACGAGCCGGACGTACTTATGGCCTTGATTGAAAATTCCAGCGCCACGTTAAGCATGGAATCCTTTGCAACCTGTGTTCGCGTATCACGACGTGTAGAGCCATTACGGGATAAACTGTCACTACGTGAAGATATGCCGCGCAGCCTGATCCCTTCTCTTTTTGCCTATTCTGACGAACCCATGCGCCACAAAATCGCAGAACGATTTGGTATTGATGGCAACCATTTGTCATCCGTGGTCAAGGACGCCATCACCAGCAAGAAAAAACAACCCTCGCAAAGCCCTGACCAAAAAATGGAAAATTCGGCACGCGGGCTGGTTGAAAAACTGGCACAGGCCGAGCGGTTAACATCGACCCTCATTATCAAAGCCCTGGATGACAAGAAAATTGTGTTGTTTGAACATGCCCTGGCCCGTCTGGCGGGTGTTGGTGTTGGACAATTGCGGGCATCGCTGGGACGCGACAAGCTCTATGCCCTGGCCTTGAGTTGCCGGGCAGCGCGAATTGATCGTGGTGTGTTTCCGGCGATCCACAGCGCCATGCAACGCGCAGGGCAGGATATTGCACCTCTGGTTGGCGATGATGGCAACAAGGCCGCCACGGCTTATGGCAATCATTCCCCCGCCGCTGCCGCTGTTGCTCTGAGATTATTAAGCCGCGAAGCTTGACTTGTTGGCGTCTATCGCAGACGGAAACCTATGAGCACCCTACCTCCCCCTTATAACAAGCTGGCATTTATCGCCGGCGAACGGCCCGAAGCGTATGCAGCACGCGACACCCTTATTGCCCGTTATGGTCAATGCTCCATAGACAATGCCGATGTAATCATTGCCCTGGGCGGTGATGGATTTATGCTGGAAACCTTGCACAAGAACATTGGTCGAGACGTGCCCGTTTTTGGCATGAATTGCGGCTCAGTTGGCTTTTTGATGAATGAATATAGTGCCGAGAACCTCATTGAACGCTTGAAAAAAACCGAGCAGACACAAATACGCCCCTTGCGCATGACAGGCAAAACCTTTGATGGTGAAGACTTTGACGCACTGGCCATAAATGAAGTCTCGCTATTAAGGCAAACTCACCAGAGCGCCAAAATCCGAGTTTCCATTGACGGCAAAGTACGCCTTGAGCAACTTGTTGCCGATGGCATATTGCTCTGCACCCCGGCGGGCAGTACCGCCTATAACCTGTCTGCCCATGGCCCGGTCATACCCCTGGATGCAGAGGTGCTGGCCCTGACGCCGATCAGTGCTTTTCGACCCAGGCGCTGGCGCGGTGCCTTGTTGCAGCGATCAGCACGCGTACGATTTGAGGTTTGCGAGGCGGAAAAACGCCCGGTCAGCGCCGTCGCCGACAATCGGGAAATACGCAATGTCGCGCAGGTGAATGTTCGCGAAAGCCGAACCATCGCGCTCTCCATGCTGTTTGATGAAGGCAAGGCCCTGGAAGAACGTATTCTGGCCGAGCAATTTACCGTTTGAAAGCTCCATTTCCCTAATACGCGCTTAACACTCCGCCCGTATGCTAGAGGCTGATTTGCGACCCGTTTCGGTCGTGTTTTGCGTGTGTGGTGTTTATGGCCCTAGGGTCTGAACCCAATTGGATTACACAATTCTGTTTGACGGGAAAGGTCAAGATGCCAACAAATTCGACGAAGGACAGGTTTACCCCTATTCAAGGAGAAGTTGCGCAGCAGAGTGGGCAATCGAATTGGGTTCAGACCCTTATGAGCCTCATGAAATATGCACTGAAAATGGGCTTTGCCCTGCTGTTCAGCCTTGCACTTTGCTGTGCTGCAATGGCGGCAGTTCCAGTGACGGTAAAGGGCGAAAAAGGCCAGAACTACGTTCGTATTCTGGTGCAATGGCCCGAAGAACAGGCCGGTAGTGATCTTGCCCTGGATGCGAAAATAAAAAATGGCGTTCTCGTTGCCCGCTTTACCGATGCGTATGTAACCGACCCCAAAATATTGCTGAGTGATCTGAAAGGCGTGGTCGCTTTGGCGCGGCTGGATGCAGATGAGCACACACTGCGCATTGCCCTTCGAGACAAGCGCGGGGTGCGCACGTCGCGATCATACAATGTTTTTGCCATTGACCTGTTGGTGCCAGATAGCAATGCCAATCCGCCAGAGGTCATGTCTGCGCGTGCAATACGAATACATGAGCAGGCTGAAGCCCAAAAACAGGCAGCACTTGCCGAGGCAAATAAAGAACCAGAAGTCATAGATTTTGGCCCCGCCATTCCCCTGAATGTGCGGGCAGCGCAGACCAGTGAATATACTCGTATCGCCTTTGACTGGACGAAACCTGTAGGTCATGAAATCCAGATCAATGGCAATACAGCCGAACTGGTGTTTGATCGCCCCGCCGCACCCAATCTTTCAAAGCTCAATGTCAAAGCACCACGTGGCCTGATTAACGCAACCAGCCGCGTTCAGGACGGTAAAACCTATGTCAAACTGGTCTTGGCTCCCGGTGTGCAGGCGCGCCTCTGGCAAGATGGATCCAAAATCCTGGTTGATCTTTTCGAGCCGGCCAGCGATTCATCTGCGGACATACCTGATGCCATCCCCACTGAAACGATTGAGACAGTTGTTGCCAAGGAAATACCCGCTGCGCCGCAAATCGTTCATGTAGATCCTAGCCCCGGTGACGGACTGGTTCGGGCCAGGGTCTCACGCATTGGCACAGACCTGCAAGTCGCCTTTAATTTTGCCGCACCGGTTGGCAGTGCGGCGTTTCGGCGGGCAGAAACCATCTGGATTGTATTTGATGACAATGCCAGCCTTGACCTTACAGAGCTGGAACGCGGCGCAAGTCAACACATTCGCGGCTTTGAAATTTTTCAAACAGCAAAGGCCAGCGGTGCACGATTTCGCGCCCCCCCTTCTACACAAGTAGAAGCACAGGTCAGCAAGGATGGTGCACAATGGGTATTTGCCTTTGGTGAAAAAGTCACCACAACACCCCGAAAACTGAAATTGCACCGTGAGGCCGATGGCTCTGGCCCCGGGCAGTTAATCGCAGACGTACCCAATATCACGGCAATTCATACGCTCAAAGACCCAGTTATCGGCGATCAGCTTAGCATCTCCACAGCCCTTGGCCCCGTAACAGGTGTGCAATCACGCCGCCATTTTGTTGATGTAACGGCGCTGGCCTCAGCCCATGGATTGGCCTTTGAGGTCAATGCCGATAATGTGTTGTTCGAGATGCGAAAAGACCAGGTGGTCATCCGCACCGATCAAGGGCTTTCTCTTACACCTTCGGTACGGCCAACACACATCGCAACAAATAATCGGGCGCAGTCCAGTCTTGCCCTGCCGGCCCGTACAGCATCGCCCGGATTTATAGATTTTGAAGGCTGGGCATCTCCGGACTCAAATTTGAATTTCAACCAAAATTATGACAATCAATTACGCCGCGTTGCCGCAGAGGAAACAGACCCACAAATGCGCATTGCCATGGCGCAATTTCTGATCGCCAATTCTCTGGCACCAGAGGCATTGGGTATGTTGAAACTGGCACAAAGGCTGGATCCAATGCTGGTGCAGGATGCACAGTTTCGTGCGCTACGCGGCACCGCCAATATGTTGATGAATCGCATTAAGGATGCCCGTGCGGATTTTGCAGCACAAACACTAAACCGCGATCCGTCGGCGGCGTTGTGGCGCGGGTATCTGGCCGCGCAAATGGAAGACTGGGGGACAGCCCGGCGTGAATTTGATGCCGGCCGAGAGGCATTTTATCTTTTTGTGCCTGAATGGCAAACCCGGTTTCGCAACTCTTATGCCCGCTCTGCACTAGAGCTGAACGATTTAGGTACGGCCAAGCGTCAGCTTGATGAAGCCATGGCCAATGAGGCCAGTGACGGCACCCGATTACGCACGCGCCTTGTGCGCGCTGCCTTTGCCAAGGCAAGCGGTGACAACAAGGAGGCCATCCGCCTTTTCCAAACCGTTGCAGAAGGAGGGTATGAGCCTTTGGAAGCGCAAGCCCTGTTTGAGAAAACCAGACTGCAAACCGAAACTGGTCAGTTAAACTCGACCGAGGCTGCCAACATCATTGAAAACCTTCTCTATCGCTGGCGCGGCGATACGACCGAACTGGAGGAGGTATTGGCACTTGGTAAAATGTATGTCGAAATGGGGGATTACCGACATGCGTTAAAAGCCATGAACACCGCCGTTATGCGGTTTCCCGAAAGCCCGGTGACCCGCCGGATATCAGATGACATGCACACGATTTTTAACGACCTGTTCCTTCATGGCGGCGCCGATACAATGGATCCGGTGCAGGCGTTGGCACTGTTTTATCAATTCATAGATATGGTTCCCATCGGCACCGAGGGTGACCGCATGTTGCGCCTTCTGGCTGATCGGTTAATTGACTTTGACCTTTTGCCACAAGCGACAGAGTTATTGCAGCATCAGGTCGACAACCGTATAAGAACGGGACAGGCCCGCGCCCAAATTGCTGCCAAACTGGCATTGATTTACCTGATGGATCGCGAGCCGGAAAAAGCACTGGGGGCCATACGCGGCACACGTCAGGCTCGATTGCCCAAAGCATTAAATCAGCAACGCCACCTGATCGAGGCTCGCGCCCTGGTCGCCCTTGGTCGAACAGATCATGCCCTTGAGTTGATTGAAACAGATCGCACCCGCCAAGCAGCAATCCTGCGGGCCAACATTTCCTGGCAATCCAAGCAATGGGCCAAAGCCGGGCCACTAATGTTGAGCGTAACGCAGCGATATATCCCGCACCAGGGCACATTAACGGATGAAGATGCCGGATTGATATTGCGGACAGCCATCGCTCTTTCCCTTAGCCAGAACCGCAGCGGGATGGAAACACTACGCAATGATTATGAGAAGGTTATGGCAGCAACCAAAGAAAACGAGACGTTTGAGCTGGTCACCCGACAAAAATACCTGGGCGATATACCGGTTAAAGACCTGGCCCCGGTTTTGGCTGAAACCCAGGATTTACGTGCTGTTCTAAGGCGCTATCAGGAGCGATTTGAAACATCGGCAGAGGCAACTGCATCTGGTTCGCCTTAAATTAAAAACCCGCCCGAACCGGATTGCAAACGAGCCAGCCCAGCCGAATAATTGGCAATCTGCGCTTGCAGATAGGCCGGAACCGGGCCGCCAAACCCTGAATTTTTTCCATTAAGAAGATCGGTCAATGCCGGATCCTGCGTTAAAGTGCGATAAGCAGAGCGAATTGTAGTCAGGGATTCTTGCAATGCCGTTGAAGCGGCGTCTGCACTGGTCAACAGGCTTAAATTCAGCTCACTACCAATGCCAAGCCCATAAATTGGCGGTGCAGCCGTGGCCGTGTCCTTGTTAAGAGTGGACGGGTCAATTTGAACGACGCCTTCTGGCAAGCCGAGCGCGCTTAATAAGTCCTGCCCCGCCGTCCCGGCGAAAAGTTCTATGGTGTGCCCCTCCGTCGGGGTGATGCGCAAGGTATCACCCTTGCTGGTGCGCACCACATCTGATTTGCCATTCAATACGGTGATGGCATTGATTTTGAACGTCAATGCCCGATAATTATCATCACTGTCAACGCGCACCTTGCGCTTTGCTCCACCATCAATACTGATTAAGAAACTGTCCCCGTCACGGGCCAATGAGCGATCTGTAATCACCCGGCTGTCAGCATAAAGAATATCACCATGGGGTAGGCCAAAAGCATCAAGAACCGAGGAGCCTTGTGGATCAATGGCAATGGATGTGGCCAATGAAAACCCGCCGCGCCCGGAAATTTGCACACTGCCATCCAGTACGCCAGTGGTGGAATCCAGAACTGTTGTAAACGCATTTTCCGTGCCGTCCAGCACGCCACCGCCGGGCAGAGAACCTGTGGTATCACCAGCAAGGTATAGCTTGCCACCTTGAGCAACAACGCCAGCAATTCTGTCTTCTGCACTGGTGCCCAAAAACGTGGTGTAAGTTCGGATGGGTTGGCCACCGACATCTTCATCAATACGAGCCACAAAGCCATCCCTTTGGCCCGCATGGGCGCTGATCCCGACACCCAGTCCGTTCGCAGAACCGGCAGTACCCGCAAGAATTATGCCTGCCCCGTCCAGCGTTATGGCATTGATTGCACCATTATCAAGCGCACCTAAATCATGCTCGTAAATGGCGGCTGAAACTCCGTCTGCGGCACTATATTTGCGCAGCTTTCCTGCACCAGCCTCTATGCTGGCCACCAGAAGATCACCATTGGCATCCACCGCAATGGCATTGGCACTTTCATTGCCGACACCACCAAACTGGCGTGTATATAACGTGGTGCCATCAGCGGCCAACGCCCGCACAAACCCGTCATCACCGCCGCCTTTTACACCACTTAGCGCAGATTGGGTGCGCCCGGCCAGATAAACCGTTCCAGTAGTGCCAATCGCCACACTGCGGACGTCTTCATCACCAGTGCCACCAAAGCGTTGTAAAAAAACCTCGCGGCCACTGGCATCAAATTTGGTGACGAACGCATCGCTGCCACCCCGATCTGAACTTGTTCCCAATACGCCGCTCACCTTGCCAGCAACTACAATCGAGCCATCGCCCCCCACCGCCAGGGCAAGCCCAGAGGCTGTGTCTGCTGCGCCAAGCCCTCTGGTAAAAACCTCGCGTCCGGTAGAATCGTATTTGCTTAAAAACACATCCTGCTCACCCCTGGGTGTCAGCCCCCCGGTTGTGCCACCCGATTGAGAAAGCACATATATTTCGCCATTGGCACCGGTGGCGATGGCAAGGGCGTCACTTGGCGAGCCTTCTATTGTTTCAAGGCGTTTGGTAAATTCAACTTGCGGGGCGGCACCGGCCTGGGTGTTGAAACGGCTAAACTGCACAGTCTGATTTTCACCAATGCCACTTGTACCAACGGTATAAAGTGTGGGCGTGCTCACCGGGGCGGAAAAAGAAAGAGGCTCGGTACTAACCCCGGTAAATTTGAAACCGAATTTTGAGCCGGCAATAATGCCATTTTCATCGGGTTCGCCAATTTTTTCACGCTTGATGGTTGTTACAATCCCCGCTGCTGCCAGTTTCCCATTGATATAAGCAGCAACGTTATCCAGGGTTCTGGAGGTCGCCCCCATCTCGGCCAGATCAAGATTAACCACGACATTACCCGCAGATTTTTTGGCAGTAATATCAAAGCGCACATCCCCGGCAAATGAGGCTACGGGATCATCAAAAGCGCCATCGTGAATGACGCCGGTTATCAACTCACTACTGCCCCTTTCAATGGCAAGAGAGCTATCAGCCTTGGAAAGCTTCTTGCCTTTAAGAAAACTAAGTTCATCAAAATTTGTCGCCCCAAGAAAGCTGCTTAATTGGGTAATGCCTTGTGTAAATCGATTGTTCAAAAACCGGCGGCGTGCATCGGTGACGGTTTTATCCGAGGCTTCTGTTGCCAGAGCCGCCAGGCGATTTACACCGCTATAAAGGGCAAACAGTTTTTTTTGATCCTCTGGCGCTGCCGTATCGGAGAACGCACCCAGATCGTTTTCAAAGAACACCCCGCGCGCCAGCACATTTCGTAAAATTTCATCCAGCCCCGGGGGCTTTGCATCCACATCCCAGGGCGGCGGCACAGATGTATCAGGAAGTGTGGTCGCTGGCAGGGATCGGGCGTTTGCTGTGCGCGCAAAATTCTGCGCCGACCGCGCCGCAAAGACGTCGATCAGCAAATTGGTGTTAAACACAATCGGTGGGGGTAGCCCCAGATCGGCCATTTTGCGCACTCCTTTGTTACAGGATAACCCTGAAACATGCAGGAAGGCTTAAATTGGGTCCAGACCCTAGACGTTAAATTTGTGTTGAACCAATATGTGTCTGGCCGCGTTTTGCCGCCAGCTCGACCTGTTTTTGGCGCTCGGTCAAAGACTGTATTTTCTTTTCGTCATGCAGATTGTAACAGGCCGGGCAGGAAACCCCTTTGGCGAAATGTACCGAGGCCTTGTCGGCTTGGGTAATGGGCAAGCGGCAGGCATGGCACATATCATATGATCCGGGTGCCAAATCATGATCGACAGAAACCCTGTTGTCGAAGACAAAACACTCCCCTTGCCACTGGCTTTGTGCTTTTGGCACCGTCTCCAGATACTTCAATATGCCGCCTTTCAGATGAAACACCTCATCCACGCCGATCTCACGCGCAAAGGCTATGGATTTTTCACACCTGATTCCGCCAGTGCAGAACATGGCAATTTTTGTCGCCTTGTTATTTTTGCGGAACGTACTGAACCATTCGGGAAATTCGCGAAAGGATTTTATGCCTGGATTTATCGCGCCATCAAATGTTCCAATCGAGACCTCATAATCATTGCGCGTATCAATGAGGATGGTTTCAGGATCAGTAATTAAATCGTTCCAGTCTTCCGGTTCCACATAGCGTTCAGGGCTATTTTGCGGCGCAAGGCCACTAATGCCCATGGTTACAATTTCTTTTTTGAGCCGTACTTTCATCCGATAAAATGGATTGTTATCCGTAGCAGACAGCTTCCAAACCAGATGTTCGCACCCGGGAAATGTTTTCAAATGGGCAAGCACAGCATCAATGCCAGCACGAGGGCCGGCAATTGTGCCGTTAATGCCTTCGCCAGCCAGCAAAATCGTGCCAAAAACACCCGCTTTTTGCGCAGTGTCAAACAGTGGCTTCCTAAGTGTTTCATGCTCAGGAATAACGGCAAAGCGGTAAAAGGCGGCAATTATAATATCAGACATGGGCGCAGTGTTTACGCGACGACCAGACATCGCTCAAGAGACTCTGTCAAAAGAAACCAGTGAACCCTCAAGCCGTTTGCACCCCACGGCGAATATCGGCCAGATCAACTTCATATGGCTCGTTCAGGAAATCCTGAATAACGGGTATAGTTTCGTTGGCTCTGGTGACCAGAAACAGATGTCCGCCATCCTTGATAATATGCAGACGTGATTTCGGCAGGGCGAAGTTGAGAATGTGGGCGTTGGCCATGGGTACAATCCTGTCCCGCTCACCTGCTAAAACAAGTGTTGGCTGGCGCAAAAAGCGCAAAAATGGCAAACTAGACCAGCCCGCAAAGGCCAGCATCTGATACAGATAACCACGGGTACTGGGTGGCTTTAAGGCGGCGACGTGCGAATCTGCACCGCCCTGCATTTCATCCCCATAAAGTGTTTCAAAATTGCGGCGCATAAAATCCGGGTCTGCATAGCGGCGCGGATCCGTCATTTTGGAAATGGAGGTCATGCGCCCGGGGATCATGGTTACGCCAGTGGTGGTTGCCGCCAGAATGATGCGTTTCACCCGCTTGCGGTATTGAATGGCAAATTGCTGGGCCATCACGCCGCCCCATGAAACACCCATGACATCAAGATTATAAAACCCGAACCGGTCAACCAGCTTGCGCGCCGTGCGGGCCAGCTGCCAGGGCCGATAGGGGAAAACCGGTGGTGGACTTTCGCCGACACCGGGTACATCAAAGGTCAGAATATCCCGATCCGGTAACATCTCACCCAGCACCAGTGACAGCTCAAGATTGGCACCAATGCCATTAAAAAACAGCAGGGGCCGTTTGCCCACATCTGTTTCTGCACGCCAGTGCGCCACCCGCAGAACCTGTTTGCCTACAGTTTCAAAACTGATGCTCAGGCGTTCGTTAGAACTGGCCATAAGGCCTCCTTGTTCCGATTTTGATACGATTACGAATCGGTTTGCCTATCCGAACACGTATTCGCCCGGTGCATCAACCAGTGGCGGGAAAGCTTCTGAACCCAGTGTCTTGGGAACAGTTTTCATCGTGCCAGAATGATCTTTTAGCCATCCTGCCCATTCGACCCACCATGATCCTTCATTCTCATTGGCCTGGGCAACCCATTCGTCGGCGCTGCCAGAAAGGTCGGTATTACTGAAATATTTTGATTTCGGGTTGCCCGGCGGATTAAGCAAAGACTGGATATGACCGGAATTGGTGAGATAGAATTTGATATTCTTCGCACCCAGCAGCTTTGTGGTACGATAACAGGCTTTCCAGGGGGTAATATGATCCTTGATCCCGGCGACAATGAAAATATCGCATTTAACCTTGGTCAGGTCAGCAACATGCCCGGCAAATTCAACCTCACCGGGATGGGAAAACGGCTCAAGCACACTCATATCAAGATAATCAGAATGCAATTGCGCCGGTAAATTGGTGGTATCGGCGTTCCAGAACAAAATATCAAACGGCGGCGGATCCTGGCCCATCAGATAATTGTTGATGACATAACTCCAGACCAGATCATTGGGCCGCATCCAGGAAAACATGCGGGCGAGATCATCGCCTTTAAGAATACCCTTTCGTCGCGAAAACTGGCGGGCAATCTCAATGCTTTTGTCAGAGACAATTTGGCCCAGTTCGCTGTCATCGCTGCGCGGGTCGAGAACACAAACCTGAAACGTCAGGGCGTTGATACGCTTATCCCCGGCGGCGGCCAGTGTGCTGGCAAATGTCGCCGTCGTAATGCCTCCCGAACAGGCCCCCGACACGTTCAGCTTTTTTGATCCGGTAATATGGGCGATAACCTCGCTCGCCTTAATCAGGCTATCAACATAATCCTGTAGCCCCCAGTGTGCATTTTCTTCCTGCGGATTGGCCCAGCTGACAATAAATGTCTGAATCCCCTGCGACAGCAAAAAGCGGATCACGCTTTTCTCCGGCGACAGATCGCTGGCATAAAATTTGTTGATCTGCGGCGGTATCTGTAAGAACGGAATGCGGTGAACCTTGTCGGTGGTCGGGGTATACTGGATCAACTCCATCAACTCGTTTTTCCACACCACCTTGCCCGGTGTATTGGCCAGGTTTTCCCCAACCTTGAACGGGCGTTTGTCCACTTGCGAGGGCATGCCGCCGTTTTTGGTCATATCGTCATAGACATTCTTCAATCCCTTGACCAAAGAAAGCCCGCCGGAATCAATGACGCGCTTTTGCGCCATGGGGTTGCCAAGAAGACTGTTTGTCGGGGCCAGCGCATCCACGATCATGCCCATGACAAACTGTGCGCGGGCCTGTTCCAGTTCATCCAGTTGCAAATCATCAACCCAGGTATTCAGGTTATCCTGCATGGCCAGATAGCCTTGCAAACCGCGCTTGTAAAACGGGTTAAACGTCCAGGCCGGATCCTGAAACCGGCGATCTTTAGGGTCGGGCGCACGTTTCGATTTACCCAGTACAATATCCATGCTTTCCTTGGCCATGCGACCGGCATATTTCGCCGTCGCCTTGGGACTGGTGCCTGTTCGTTTGAGCAGCATGGTCACTGCACCCAGTAATTCCTCACGGTTGATACCCATCATCGGGTTCAGTGCCGTTGTATTACTGGCCGCATTTGCGCCAATGTTTCCCGTTGTTTTTGCCATCTTTATGTGGCCTCCCCTGACCTTTGAACATATTCATACCCCAGGCAGTATTTATTCTGCCCGATCAAATTCATAACTCTATGGAATTTGAACAAAAATCGTTTCATAATGACGTTGAACTGTCAAACCAAGTCAACAAAAAAGATGAAATGAGACATGAAAACCCGTGATCGTATTCTGCAGGTCGCTCTGGCCCTGTTCAACGAGGAGGGCGAAGCGCCCCAATCCGCCGTTGATATTGCCAATGCGCTGGATATGTCGCCCGGCAATCTTTATTATCATTTCAAGGGCAAGGACGCGATTATCCGTGCCTTGTTCGATGATTTTGAACACGAAATGCGCATCATTCTGCGCGGCTCCCGGGGCAAGATCACCTCAATAGAGGACAACTGGATTTATAACTATATCATTTTGGAAGAAATCTATGATTTCCGGTTTTTCTACCGCAATCTGGGGGAGTTATTAGCGCGTTACCCTGATTTAGCCGTCCGGTTTCGGGCATTGCTGGCGGAAAAACGCCAAACCATCACCAGCCTGCTTAAGGGGCTGGATCAGCGCGGCGTGCTGTTCCTTGGCCCACGCATGGGTGACGTGATAACCGATCAAATCCTCTCGGCCCTGACCTTTTGGCTCAACCTTGATGTCATTGAAGGCAGCAAAGTTACGCCAAGCACCCTGATCCATAAAACAGTGTTTCAAATCATGGCGCTCGTCGCTCCGCATATGGGCAAAGACGGCTTTGCCATCATGCAATCCATGATCGCCTATTACGACAGCAAAATCGGGGCATAGCCGTAAATTTACGCAAAAAAACGGGAGGCCGTAAAACCTCCCGTTTGAAGAATACTCAAATCCAAAGAATGTCATTGCCGGACTTGTTCCGGCAATCCAGCACAACTTAACCGCTTGACTGGATTACCCGAATAAATCGGGTAATGACAGTCTGAGGCGGTAAAGCTCCACACTGTGTCATCCCGGGCGTCAGACCCGGGATCCATAGTGCGTAAATTCTTCACCATGGCCCCGGATAGCCTTGCGGCTTCCGGGGTGACACGTTTTTTCTTAAACCGCTTTTTTAGCGACCGGCTTTTTGGCAGCCGACTTTTTAGTGGCAACTTTCTTGGGTGCTGCTTTTTTGGCTGTTACTTTTTTGGCTGTTGCTTTTTTTGGTGCGGCCTTCTTGGTTGCAACTTTCGGCGCATTGGCTTTGGCAATGGCTTCGATTTCGCCGGTCAATTGGGCCAGACGATCGGCAACGCTTTGGTCAGCAGCCTTGGCCTTGGAAGCCGTAGTTTCATTGCGAAGTGTCGCTATTTCTTCTTCCAGCTTGTCAATCTTGCTGTGCAGGGCATCAACCTTGCTGGTCTTTTTACCAAACCCAAGAACATCACGCATACGGGTCATGCGATCTTCCAGGCGGTCACGTTGTTTTTGGCGCATGGTTTTGGCAGCACCGGCAACTTTGGCAACGCGGGCGCTGGCATTGGCAAGGCGTTCATTAGAGGAAATGCGGGTTATCACATCGCCTTCAATCACTTCGCCGCGCTTGACCAAATCATCAAAAAACTCATTGGTGCCAGCGTTGACTTTCAATGCACCATCACGGGCTTCGGTAAAGGCACGACCATAGGCGCCAATGCCGGCCAGCCAGATTTTATGAGCAACATCTTTGCCCTGAGCTTCGATTTGTGCGCCAATTTTAGCGGCGGTTTCTTTTGCACTTTTTGACATATTCATGTCTCCATCTTGTTTTTCGGGTGATCCACCCGGTTGCGATCTGTTGATGAAGCCCTTCTTAAAGACAAAAATTAGAAACCGCATACTAGACGCATTTCACCATCTGAATTTTCCAAAAGCTATGCTTAAAAAATTCTTGTTAAGAGTTCAGTAATTTGCCTTTAGTTCTAAAAATAATTATCTCAAAATTATATAAATAACAATAGAAATGCAAAAACAAATATTATCAAGTATTTGAACCTTGCCCTGTATAACGTCAGAATGATTTGCTCTCTACCATAGCAAAAACTAAATATACGGGGGTTAAAATGCGTTTCATGACTGTAATAAGTATTGCTGCCTCAGCAGTGCTTGGAATTTTGGCAGTATTTCTTGTTCGCGGCATGATAAGTAAATCTTCTGCGCCTGAACAGTCACTCACAGAAGCCGCCCCAGTGGAAACCGTATCAATCGTTGTCGCTGCGCAGGACATTGCTTTTGGCGATGCGCTAAAAACCGGTCGTTTGAAACTGGTGCAATGGCCAAAAGAAGCTGTTCCCAAGGATGCGTTTTCTTCACTGGAGCCTTTTGCGGAAAATAACAAGACCTGGCGGTCTGCTCTGGTTCGCATGGCCAGAAATGAACCTGTGCTGGCTTTCAAGGTTTCAGGTGAAGGACAGCGCCAGTCCCTGTCATTGCAAATTGGCATAGATATGCGCGCCTTTGCCATTCGCACCAATCAGGCCAGTGGCGTGGGCGGGTTTATCCTGCCCGGTGATAGTGTTGATGTGCTTTTGGTACGCACACTAAACGGAGAAGCCCGCAGCAGCAGAAAAGCGGTTTCTGACCTGATTGTGCAAAATGTGCGGGTTTTAGGTGTGGATCAAAATGCTGATGCTGCATCAGAAAAAACCAAAGTTGCCAAAACCGTAACGATAGAGGTCAGCGCCCGCGATGCGCAGCGTCTGGCTTTGGCCGTTGACCTTGGGAATTTAAGCCTGACTCTGCGCCGGGCTGGCTCAGAAAAAACCTCACAAACCCGACAGATCACCCTTGCTGACCTCAAAGTCATGACGCCAGTAACGCCGCGCCGCGGCAAAGGCAATAGACGAACCAACCGCCGTCCAAGAACTTTGCAAGTTGCGGTGATCCGCCCCGAAACAAAGGAGCTGGTCAGCGTTCCGGTAACATACGAAACACAAAATCCTGGCACCACAACAGCAAAAGCATTTGCCAGTGCAAACGACAAACTTGAGGGGGGGATACAGCCATGAGCGTTTCCAAATTCATCAAACTGACGGCGGTTATTCTAGGGTTTACCATGCTTTGCGCCGCGCCTGTTCTGGCAGAGGTTCATGCGATTAAAACTGGCCAGTATAGCGATTCCTATATTTCGGTTGCTGTTGCCAAATCCTCTGTCATGAGCACCGAAACCGGGTTTGCCACCATAGTGGTTTCTCACCCTGATATTGCTGATGTTTTCCCGATGACGGATCACACCTTCTATTTGCAGGGAAAATCCATCGGTGCAACCAATGTTCTTCTGTATGACAAGAAACGCCGTCTGGTTGATATTGTCGAGGTACGGGTTGGTCATGACATAGACAGTTTGCAACGCGATCTTGCACTCGTCCTGCCCGGCGAAAATATCAAGGCCCATGCCGCCGCATTTGGCATTTATCTTTCTGGCAGCGCCTCCAGCGCCCCGGTGGCCACCCGCGCACGTGAACTGGCCGAACGATATGCGCCCGAGGCCGTCACCAATGGCGTCGCAATCGCTGGCAAACAGCAGGTTCTGCTGGAAGTTCGCTTTATTGAGGCGTCCCGAACTGCGATAAAGGAAATGGGGCTAGGCTCACTGATACAAAAGTTCGGTAATTTTTCATTTTCGACCAGTGCCAGTCTGATCGGTGGATTGGCGTCCAATACCTCCGGGGCAGTGAACACCAGCATTGGCGGCACAAATATAGACCTGTTCCTCAACGCCCTTGAAGAAAAGGGCGTGGTGCGCACCCTGGCCCAACCTAATTTGATAGCCCTTTCCGGCGATACGGCCAGCTTTCTTGCCGGCGGTGAGTTTCCGTTTCCCGTTGCCAATCGCGATGACAATATCAGTATTGAATTTCGCCAGTTTGGCATTGGTCTGGCATTCACGCCGACGGTACTTGGCGGTGGTGTTATCAATTTGAAAGTCATCCCCGAGGTCAGCCAGCTTGACCAGCGCAATGCCATCCGCATCAAGGGGGTTGAAATACCATCCCTGACCGTGCGGCGCGCAAATACAACGGTGGAATTACGCGATGGGCAAAGCTTTGCCATCGCCGGGATGTATCAATCCTCCTATACAAATATGGCCCGGCAAACACCCTGGCTCGGTGATGTGCCAATTTTAGGCGCACTGTTCCGCTCCAGCCGCTTTCAACGCAATGAAACAGAGCTGGTGATTTTAATTACACCGCATCTGGTGGCCCCAGTAGATGACATTGAAACGCTACACACGCCTTTGGCAAAAACCCGTGAACCTGGTGACGCAGAACTTTTCCTGAACGGCAAGGTGAGCAAAAGCAATCAGCCGACCAATACCACCTCTCCAAATACGGCAAGGGCAAAGCGCGCTTTTCCACGCATAGTAGCAAGCAATGAGGAGACAAAAACATGAGATATATTCGTTCTACAGGAACCGGTATGGCGCTGCTGCTGTTAACGGCCTGTGCCAGCACCTCAACCGACGCCGTGCGCCGCTCTGCGGCCAGCGCCAACATTATAGCCCATAGTCAGGCTGATGATGAACTACCGGTATCGACCGCGCGCATGGTTCTGGCCGTTACCCGTTATTATGAAAATGATAGCGAGAAACCGGTGAAAATGCACACCACAGATGATGTTACGGACGATTAGGACACAACATGCCCAACACTCCAATGCTCGCAATGAACCGACCATCACACGCAACCCGCGTTTTAGCCGTGCTCGGTTCTTCATCCGCAGCCGTTCAAGCAATCCTTCAGGAGGAAACGCAACTTTCCCTTGAGATACATGATGCCAATCAGTGCGCAAGTTTGCCAAGGCAGGCAGAGCACCAGCCGGATATTGTTCTTCTGGAACCCCCGACCAAAGATCAAGACCGGTTGGCCGCCTGGCTGCGTGAACTATCTGTCCAATCGCCAACAACACCTGTTCTGGTCATTGGTGAATTATTATCCGTTAGCGCCGTTCAGGCTCTGTTGGCCTTACCAGCCTCCAACGTAATGCCACTACCCTTTACCCGAAGCGCCCTTCTATCCCTCATATCGTCGACCATGCGCAGTAATACTGGCAGCAAAACAAACACGGCCAGGTGCTGGTCATTTATGTCCGCTGTTGGCGGCGCCGGGGCGACAACACTGGCCATTGAATCCGCTTATCAACTTCAAACCATGGGCGTATCGACAAGCAACGTGGCGCTTATTGATCTGAATTTCATTGATGGTGCCTGTGCCGCCTGTCTTGATGTGCCGGCCAATTTGCGTCTTGGCGAGGTTGCTGACAATCCTGATCGCATTGACGAAGCCCTTATTGATGCATTTGCCTCGCCCCATGCCAGTGGATTTGACGTGCTGGCCTCAACACGCAATCCCGTGGGTTATCAAGGCATAAACCCCCAGGCCATAGGGCGTTTACTGGATGTGTGTTGCGATATTTATGACCATGTTGTTATTGATATTTCCCGCTGGATGCAGGACTGGACACTGGATGTTGCTGCCGGGTCAGATGCCCTTGTTGTCGTATCAGAGTTAACCGTACCGGCCCTGCACGCGGCACGGGATCTGGTTATGAATATTGAAACCGAAATGCCGGGCAGCGCAGAAAACCTTCACCTCGTGCTTAACCGCATGGCAAAACGAGTATTCGGGCATTCCATATCAATGACTGAGGCACAAAAGGCTTTGGGCAGAGATGCTGCCGGATCAATCAGCTCTGATTGGGATGGTGCAGCTCAAGCGGTCAATTATGGTTTGCCCGTTGGTCAAGCCAGTCCCAAAAGCCGCATTGCCAAGGACGTGCGCGCACTCATCCGCACACTGGAAAGCAAAATGGTCGATCATGGCGCGCCAACAAGCGTGCAGGTGGCGTCATGACAAGCCGGTTCACACGACGACAGGCACCGACCGGGCGAAGCGATTTCAAGGATACTGCCCGGCCTAGCGCACCACCAGCCAGCAGCGTACCTGATCCATCAAAAGCCAAACCATCCAGTGTAAAAAACGATCTGCTGGGGGCCAAACTGCGTATCCACAGCAAACTTATTGACGAGATTGACCTGAGCGATCTTGACAAGCTGGACGACAAGGCCTTGCGTAGACAGGTTCATGCACTGGTCGCCGAAATTGTCCGCGAAGAACGCCTGACCATGAATGCCGCAGAAGTGGTGACTTTTGCCAATGCCGTTTTTGATGAAATGACGGGATTGGGGCCGATTGAACCATTACTACAGGACGACAGCATTTGCGACATACTAATCAACGGCCCTGGACAGGTTTATATAGAACGAAATGGTGAACTGGAACTCGCACCGGTGACCTTTGCCGATGATGCCCATTTGTTGCGAATCATCAACCGCATAGTTGCAAAGGTCGGGCGGCGGGTAGACGAATCCCATCCTATGGTCGATGCCCGTCTGCCCGATGGCTCACGCTTTAATGCTGCCATTGCCCCCATCGCCGTTGATGGGCCATTGGTCTCCATTCGCAAGTTTTCAAAACAGCCGCTCACCATTGAAAAACTGGTCGCCTTTGGGGCCATGCCGACTTGCGTGGCAGAGTTTCTCAACGGGGCGGTGAATGCGCGGGTAACAACCATCATTTCCGGTGGCACGGGTTCGGGAAAAACCACACTTTTGAACGCCCTCTCCTCCTCGATCTCCCATGGGGAACGCCTGATTACCATTGAAGATGCTGCCGAATTACAATTGCAACAACCCCACGTCGCACGCATGGAAACACGCCCACCCAATGTGGAAGGCAAAGGCGAAATCAAACAACGCGAGTGTGTAAAAAATGCCCTGCGCATGCGCCCGGACAGGGTCATCCTTGGCGAGGTGCGCGGCGAGGAGGCCTTTGACATGCTGCAAGCCATGAATACCGGTCATGAAGGCTCTATGGCAACCATTCACGCCAATACGCCCCGCGATGCCATCACCCGGCTTGAGCAAATGGTGGCCATGGGTGGCCTGAACATCAGTGAAGAAGCGGTGCGGGGCCAGATTGCCTCGGCCATCGGCTTGATTGTTCAGGCCACACGTCTGGCCGACGGACAGCGCAAGGTGGTTTCCGTTTCCGAGGTAACCGGCATGGAAGGCAATGTTATCCAGATGCAGGAAATTTTCCATTTTGAACGCACAGGAACCGGCCCCAATGGTGAAGTCTTTGGTGAGCACCGTGCCTCTGGCCTGCGCCCCAAATGCCTGGATGAAATGCTGACCAGAGGTCTGCATTTTGACACCGGCTGGTTTGATCCGTCCCTAGATCTAAACCGGGAGCAAGCCTGATGCCCATTGAGATCATTTATGTTTTAATTTTTGGCTCCGGGTTCCTGTTCGTGCAAGCCATATTTGGCCTGGTGCGCACAGCCCGCAGTGGCCATGTGGTCAATCAGCGCCTACGGGTTGAGGCACAGACCGGTTCAGGACGCGAAGCCCTTACAGTCATGCGCAAATCACGGGGGCTTACTGAAAGTGGTGATTTTGCGCTGGCCGTATCCTGGTTCAACAAACTGGTCACGCGCTCTGGCTTGCCTTTTCGGGCAATGGAATGGGCGATGATTGGCGTTGCACTGTTTCTCATTGGGGCCGTGGGTGCATTTTTCATGACCCACAACATCATGATGACGGTTCTGGCAAGCCTGTTCACTGGCATCGTTCTGCCAATTTTTTATTTGAAACGACGTGCCAAAAAACGTTCCAAACATTTAAGCTCGCAATTGACCAATGCGCTGGAAATTATTGTGCGCTCGCTCTCCGCCGGTCATCCGGTGCCAAGTGCGGTTTCGTTGGTGGGGCGCGAAATGCCCGACCCTATTGGCTCTGAATTTGGCATCGTCTCTTACGAAATTTCCTACGGCTCCTCGCTTTCACAGGCTGTGGGCAGATTGTCCGAGCGCGTTGCCAATCCGGACATAGACCTGTTTGCCGCCACAGTACGGTTGCAGGAACGCACAGGTGGCAATTTGGCTGAACTGCTCTCGGTTATCGCCGGTACCGTGCGTGAACGCCAGAAAATGCGTCTTAAAATCAATGCGGCGTCCTCTGAAGGGCGCGCCTCGGCGATGATTCTCACCTCTGCGCCTTTTATAGTGGCTGGGGTATTACAGGTCATGTCACCAGATTTTTATGGTGATGTCATCCACGAACGCGCCATCCATATCGGCCTTGCCGGACTGTTTACCTGGATGGTGCTGGGCAATCTGGTCATGCGCAAAATGATAAATTTCAAGGTGTAGCTATGAGCGCAATTTTTTCAGACCCAATCACTATGGCGCTGCTCATCCTGGGGGCTATCCTTGGGCCGATGTTGATGATTGGTGCGCAAACCGTAACCAACAAGCGCACGCGGCTGGCAGAGCGACTGACCAGCACAGGGCCGACACCAACCACTGGCAAAACCAAAGCACAACAATTTTCATGGGTTCAGGGGCTGGGGCAAGTCGTCTCACCCAAGGGCGACAAGGCCAACTCTGCCATCCGGATGCGCCTTGTCCATGCCGGTTATATCTCTAAAAATGCGCCCTATTGGTACTATGGCACCCGGCTGATCCTGTTGGTGGGCGCGCTGGCTCTGGTCATGGCGCTTTGGCCATTGATCGGTGATAGTCTGCCCGTGTCCGGGCCGCTGCCGGCGGCTATTGTGGTTGCGTTGATCGCCAACATTGCCCCGGGGTTATGGCTTGATCGGCGCCAGGGCATTGTGCAGCAGGAATATCGCAATGGCTTTCCTGACATGATGGATTTACTGGTCGCCTGTGTGCAGGCCGGTCTTAGCCTTGATGCGGGCATTGGTCGTGTATCCGAGGAGATTGGACGACGTTACCCCAACCTCAATGTGCATTTAGGTATTATGAGCCTGGAACTGCGCGCCGGGCGTTCACGCATCGAAGCCCTGTCCGGTTTCGCTGATCGGTTGGGCATGGACGAGGCCCGCGCCTTTGCCACCATGTTGCGCCAGTCCGAGGAAATGGGCACCAGTTTAAGCGCCACTTTGCGTGTTTTTGCCGACGATATGCGCGAAAAACGGATGTTGTACGCCGAAGAAAAAGCACTGTCCCTGCCCGCCAAGCTGGTCGTGCCATTGATCCTGTTTGTCTTTCCATCCCTGCTGGGCGTGCTCATGCTTCCCGCCGGTGTGCGGCTGTACTGGGTGTTTTCCGGTGTTGGTGGGCCTTGAAGTGACAGGACAATAAAAAAACTTTGTCATCCCCGCAGTTCCCCGTTTTTCAGCCAGTGCGCGCAATCAGCACCCAGCCTGTCCAGCGCCATGGCCTCGTACTTGTCGCAATCCTGCGCGCTTAACATATCTTTCCAGCGGCCGTTTGTGCCTTTGTTGATGAAGGTTTTGGCGCCGCCCTGCCACATGATGCCGCCCAATGGCGTGCTTAATTCTGCGTTGTTTTTCATGTAATCAAAATCGCAATGCTCTACGATGGCCTCCCAGTTGTTTTCATCTATGGGAATGTCCAAAAACGCAGCAATTTTACGTATTTGCCCCGGCATATCGGCCTTTAAGGCACTAAAATGCAACAGCATGACATTGGGCAAATCGCGGATCGCCCACCAAGAGGCAATGTTTTCCCAAAACGGCCAGATGGGCCAGCCATCCCTGTCCAGCCAGTCATGAAAATATTTGACTATATCTTCATTCGGCGGCGCAAATCGTTCCAGACCCGACGGACAAACTGCGGCCATTCTTTCGTACATTTGCGGCGTATGATTTGTGTGGTGGTTATAATAACTCCACAGCACATCGCGACCATCGCGGGCAATATAAAGATATTTGGCTTTTGGAGAAAAATTGAGCGCATCAACCGGTAAATGGGTTTTCAGGAAACGCCGGTGGGTTTGCGCCTCAACTTCGGGCAGTTTTTCGTCTTTGGGGGGCAAGCGAAAATCGATCCAGGGCGACATCTCGGCCACATTGAGACCTGTCTTGCCATTAAAAATCAGTTGCGCCACGATCTGTTGCAGCCAGGTCGTACCGGATTTTGCGTAGGTGGCGATGATGATGTCATCATCGCGAAAGGCAAAATCATTCCAGATTGACGAGTCAAAATGATTGTGGACAAACTCGCGTGTTTTTTTCGGCCAACTAACTGTTTCACTCATTAGTGCATCCCCCTGCCACCTTTCCAGACGAACAGCATAATGATTTACCGCATACATGCCATACAAAAAAATGCTGATTACCCCTTCGACAAGCCAGCAGAGAGACAGTAGGGTTTGTAGGAAAATCACAAAACACAGGAATGTCTCATGACAACGATTAGCCGCGAAATCCACCTTGCCAGCCGCCCGGACGGCATGCCGGTTGCGACAAATTTTGAACTGGCCAGCGTCGAACTCCCCGCGCCTGGAGCCGGTGAATTGCTGGTCAGGAATTTGTGGATGTCGGTTGACCCTTATATGCGCGGACGCATGATTGATCGCAAAAGCTATATACCACCGTTCCAGATCGGCAAGGTTCTGGAAGGCCATGCGGTTGGCAAAGTGGTCAGCTCAAACAACCCCGATTTTGCCACTGGCGATCTGGTACTATCGATGAATGGCTGGCGCGAAGCCTATATCTGCGACGGTAAGGGATTGCAAAAACTGGAAACTTTTGGCTTGCCCGAACAGGCGTTTTTGGGCGTTGCCGGTATGCCGGGCCTGACCGCCTATGCCGGACTTTTACGTATTGGCGAACCCAAAGAAGGCGAAACTGTATTTGTCTCTGGAGCAGCGGGCGCGGTTGGCTCGCTGGTTTGCCAGATTGCCAAAATCAAGGGCTGCCGGGTTATCGGCTCGGTTGGCTCAAAGGAAAAGGGCGAATGGCTCAAATCCTTGGGCGTTGATGAGATCATTGTTTACAAAGACCATGCCGACCAGCAATCCTTGATGACCGCCCTAAAAGCCGCAGCCCCCAAGGGGGTGGATGTTTATTTTGAAAATGTTGGCGGCGATCATCTGGTTGCCGCACTGGAGGCGATGAATGTGTTTGGCCGCATTATCGTTTGCGGCCTTATTTCCAGCTATAATGATACCAAGCCCAAACCCGGCCCGTGGAATTTATTTAATATAATTGGCAAACGTTTGCGAGTGCAGGGGGTTCTGGTTGCGGATCATCAGGATATGTTGGGCGATTTCGTTCGTGATCTGTCTAGCTGGGTGCCTGCGGGCAAGGTGCAATGGCAGGAAACCGTGGAAAACGGTATTGAAAACGCTCCCACTGCATTTCTGAAACTGTTCTCTGGCGGTAATACCGGCAAAATGCTGGTGAAACTGGATTAGGCATGGAAGGGTTTTCAAAACTTCTGACGGATCGCCAGTCACTGGAAGCCGCCAATGCGGTTGGCAAGGGTTTGTTTCCTGAACATATGGGTATCGTTTTTACCAATGTGGATCCAGCGCATGTTGAAGCCGAATTTGAAATCACCCCAAAACATATGGCCCCAAACGGGTTTATGCACGGTGGGTCTGTGGTGGCACTGGCAGACAGTATTGCCGGGTTTGGCAGTGCGATAAATCTGCCTGAGGGTGCCAGCGGGTTTACCACTATTGAGTTGAAAACCAATTATCTTGGCTCGGCCCGTGAAGGGGTGGTCAAAGGCATTGGCACACCGGTGCATCTGGGCAAGAGCACGCAGGTCTGGGATGTTGAGGTGAAGCGCGCCAGTGACGACAAAATCATCGCCCTGTTTCGCTGCACCAATATGGTCTTATGGCCGAAAACCTGATCGTCTGGATTGCCCTGTTGCGCGGCATCAATGTTGGCGGTCATCACCGACTGCCCATGCAGGAACTACGCGAGTTGCTGGGGGATATGGGGCTGCAAAACGTCCAGACCTATATTCAAAGCGGCAATGCGGTATTTTTGGGGCCATCTGAAAATGCCATACAATTGGGGCAAAGAATAACAGATGCCATAGAACACCAATTTGGCTTTGCCCCAAAAATTTTGATGATCGGAGAAAAAACGCTTGATGAAGCGATCAACCGCAACCCTTTCACCGACCAGATAAAGGAAGACAAGCACATGCATGTTTCTTTCCTCACCCGGCAGCCTACTAACCCCGACCTTGCCAGACTGTCAGATTTAGCAAGTAATGGTGAAGTATTTCATCTGGGCGAGCATTGCTTTTATCTCCTCGCACCATCCGGCATTGGTCGCTCCAGACTGGCCGCAAAAGTTGAGCAGGTGCTTGGAGTAAAAACGACTGCACGCAACTGGCGCTCTCTTATGGCAATCAAGGCCATGGCTGATACTTTAGCATAAAACGGTTTGGGTTTTGGCTGCCTGTTGTTGTTCAGGTTATAGGTTACCCGATTTACAAAAACCTGACCTTGTCATTCTTTGAATAAATCCACTATTGTCCGGTTTAAGTTAAATCCACCTCATCCTGAGCTTGTCGAAGGATGGATTACCGGAACAAGTCCGGCAATGACAAGGTCAGGTTTTCGTTGGACGGTTTAGTGAAGCAAAATCCGCTGTTTAATCAAGCTAATCACTTTCACTTGACTTCATCATTATATGTAATAATGTAATTACATGATTACTGAACAAAACATGGATGATGTTTTCCACGCCTTGTCCCACACCAGCAGACGACAAATGCTTGACGTTCTTAAAACCCGGCCCGGTTGCGCCGTGGGAGAGTTGGCAAAGGAATTTGACGTTAGCAGGATTGCCGTGATGAACCATTTGACTGTGCTTGAGCGTGCTGGCCTGGTTATCAGTCGCAGATCCGGTCGCACACGTCAGCTTTATCTGAACGTCGCCCCGATCCAGATGATCCATGAACGCTGGGTTGATGAATATGGTGCGTTTTGGGTAGACCGTCTTTTATTCATTAAAGCAGCCGCCGAAGATAAACCCGGATCGCAATTATGAGGAACGAGACATGACCGACCAAAACACAATTGCGCCTGATGCCATGTATCAGGTGATAATCAAGGCCTCTATCACAGATGTATGGGCCGAACTGATAAGAACAGATCGCCCACTTCCCTTCTTCTTTGGTGCCATTTGCGAGACAACAGGATTAGAGGCTGGCGCCCCCATCCGCATGTGCTCCCCTAATGGTAAATATACCAGCGTCGCAGGAACAGTGACGGTTTTTGAGCCACCTTTTCGCTATGGGCATACCTTTCGCTTTACTCATTTGGACGACCCCGTCTGTACGGTTTTATATGAGTTGAAGGAAACCCCTGAAGGTGTTGAATTTACACTCACCACGCAAAATGTTGTCGCCAATACACAAACTGAAAAAGCCATGGCTCAAGGCGGCACGTTCATCACAGAAAACCTGAAAGCGTTGGTAGAAACCGGGAAACCGAAATTCTCAGGACGTCTGATTTTGGCCATGATTAGCATTATGGCACCATTCAGCCCAAAAGTGTGCTTAAGTAAAAACTGGCCCATGGATCGTAATATCTAAAGCGAAGGAGACAAGAATGGCATCCCCTGAAGAGATGGCGGCCAGTATGATCGCCAACATGCCTGAAAAAACTGGTAAATCCCTTGATGCCTGGTTGAGTATTGCCAAAGACAGCAAGCTTGAAAAGCATGGCCAGGTGGTCAAATTGCTCAAAACCGAACATGGCATGACCCACGGTTTTGCCAATCTGGTGGCCCATCATGCCCTCAAGAGTGACCAGCCGGTTGATCTGGTCTCAGCGCAATATGCGGGCGGCAAAGCCGGACTAAAACCCCTTCACGATGCGTTGATTAAAATTGCGCTTGGCTTTGGCAAGGATGTTGAAATTGCCCCAAAAAAGACCTGCGTCAGCTTGCGTCGAAACAAACAGTTTGCCGTTATCACCCCAGCCACAAAAACCCGTATTGACCTGGGAATAAACCTCAAAGGACATCAAGGCACAGCCCGCATGGTGGCAGAAAAACCAAAGTCCATGTGCACCCATAAAATTGGCCTGACTGCTTTAGACGAAATAGATGGTGAATTAACTGATTGGCTGTATGCCGCCTACGATATGGCTTAAGTCAAGAACCACATAAACTCCATGTCATTACCCGGTTTATCCGGGTGATCCAGTTCTTCCTTATCGACTCTTTATCTGGATTGCCGGAACAAGCCCCCTACTGTCCGGTTTAGATTTAACTTGGGTCAAAAAGAATAATAGACACAATCTGTTATGGTGAAAAAGGCTCTTCAGGACAGGATTTTTGCACCACCAACTTTTTCCTCCCCTGCCCTCATCCTGAGCTTGTCGAAGGAGC
>JAJFFQ010000029.1 GCA_021776565.1 Robiginitomaculum sp.
AGGCAATATGTTCCGCTATACCGGGCGGTATTATGACGGCGAGACCGGGCTGTATTACTATCGGTCAAGATATTACAGCGCCGGTGGCACCGCCGGTGGAGGCAGGTTCCTGCAGCCGGACAGTATCCTCTATGACGGTGGCCTGAACCTCTATTCTTACGTCGGTGGTAACCCCATTAACAATGTCGATCCGTTGGGGACGAGTTGCTTGCCATTATGCAGTTTCTTTAACTTTGGCGGTGCAGAAGCACAGGGGAGATCACAACAAGCACTCATAAATTCAGCCACACGTGGTTCCACTGACCTACCCAGCAATGCAGGAGAACTGAGCCACAAGATACTGGCCAATGCAATTATCTCGCAAGGCGAAGCCTTTGCCAATGCCGGTGCAAATCTGGCGATCATGGGTGCAGCAATTGCGTCACCTGCTGATGAAACCGTGGGGGCAGGAGCTGCATTATCACCAATGGCTCGTGGACTGCTTAATGAGGCTAAAGTGCTCGGCGAAATGGGATTGGCAAAAAATACAACGGCAGTAATTTCAGCAGAAGGTAGAGCCATCCCCGATGCATTGACCAAAAGCCTCTCAGTTGAAATTAAGGACACAATTTGTGTGTCCTGTACACAGCAAATCAGAATTCAAACCGAAGCGGCGGCGGCATCTGGTAGAACTCCTGTACTTGTTACTGGTACGAAGACGCATGTTACTCAACCGGCACAGGATGCATTCAAAAATAATATCGTTAGAAGACCAGATTTAGGTCCACAATAATGACTAACCTACTTTTATGTTTTAGCAATAATTTGCTTGATGATGTACATTTTGCAATCTCAATGCTTCCACATGAATTGGTGCCAAATGCTTTCAGCATTGACGAGTTGGGGAAAAGAAAAAAACTTTCTGCCAATGATCTTGCCGGTCGAAAAGGGGATATAAAGCAAGCTAAAGGTGGGTATTTTTTACAAGCCGATACCGCAAATTATTACTTAATTTTGCGAAAAGGCGTTTCAGAGTTCAATATTGAATGTCACGATGACCAAGGCGCGGCAATAATCATGGAAGCATTAGCTAAACTTCCCATCCAGTATGGCTATGCTAGTCAAGCCGAAGAACGAGATCATCAAAACAGCATTGTTGTAGAAAAAAATTATGGTAGTCATAAGGCAGGGGTTGGGAGAAATTATAACAAATATCTACCTGGCCTCTATTGGATGAACATTATTCCAATTACGCTATTAAAAGCACATCAAATTGCAATTGAGTCAATCTCTGATATGGCAAAATCTGTAGAAGTTATTGATGAGAGAAACTTGCTTATAAAGCTGTATGATAATTCAAAAAATTGGAACCAACATAGCAAAACTGTTGATCGTTGGCGTGAAGAAACACATGGCGTGTTCTTTAAAAAAGAGGTTAAAGAAAAGCTTGTTGCGGCAGAAAATTTTTTAGAATTCATGGAAGCTACATCAGAGTGGGAATAAGCCGATTTGTGGGTTTGGAGCATGCGTTATATATTTTCTGAATTACAATAACGCCATGGTCGCCCCTTTCGGTTTTTGAATGAATCACATGCTCCGCCTCGCTAGACTTTCCCTCTTCGCGCTCCTCCTGAACGCCGTGTTCACGGGCGGTGCCTTGGCGTCACTGCCCAGGGCGGACAGGAGTTTGCCGCAACTCAACCCGGCCTTCGGGCATAGCCCTTCGGCGTTCGGCCTGAAAAGCGTCCACAGGACTCTTTTCCGGGCGGCCTCACCCAATAACCGCATGCTCACCGCCAGCAATACCAGCCCAACGATGAACGCCTCATACGTTTACGGCGCAGACGATACCCGCATTTACAAGCAGGACGGCTCATCCGGGCGGCGCTTCTCGATGAACGGCAACATGGTGCTGGGTGAACATCCGGGCACCTCGGGCAGTGCGCTGGGCTCATGGCGGCTGTATGTGCCGGGGCTTGGAATAGATGACCGTATCGCCATGGTCGATATGACGGGCAGCACGGCCACATCGGTGCATTACTATGCCGCCAACCGCATCGGCTCGGTCATTGGCATGGTCAACACGGCGGGTGTGCTGACGGATCAGTATCTCTACTCCCCCTACGGCGTCGAAGAACCCCTGGCCGGTTCCGGCAATCCGTTCCGCTATACCGGGCGATACTATGATGGTGAGACCGGGCTGTATTATTACAGAAAGAGATCCTACTCAGCACCCGAAGGCCGATTCACCGGTCCCGATGCCCTGCTCTATGCCGACCAATGGAATACCTATGCCTATGTGGGTAATAATCCGATCAATAATGTTGATCCGAGTGGCCAAGAATGTGTTACGCAGGCAGATGGCAGCGGGCTCTGTGATCCGCCGGGTGATGATATTGGAACTTTTACAATTCCTGCTGAACATAATCCCGGTCACATAGGACCAGATAGGGGTGGGTATCATAAGTACGGTGCTGAAACTTCCACACCGGACTCGAACGGTAGTTTGAAAGGAGTAATTGCTGACGAAGTAATAGCCAATCCGACACCTGGGAAGGATACTCCGGCCACACCGGAAGGCGTCGTCAACGATGCTGGAATAAGTCCTCCCCTACCAGGGGATGACAAGGTCATTTCATATGTCACATCGGATTCAAATGGAAACACAGTTGTGGTGAATGTGACAGTACCTGGAGCGCATGGCTTGAACCCAGGCTATGTTGCGCAGGCTATAATTCCTAGCGCAAGCTCTACAAGTATTGTGGTTGTTGGAGAAGGAAACGCTTATATTCAGGTTGGCCCTGGATCAGCCATTGGAGGAGCAGTTTTTCAAAATAAAATCAATCGCGACATGAGAAGAGCGATCTATAAGTCAACACAATGAGGGGCGTATAAATGAGATTGTTGCTGTTATTTTTATTGATCGTTGTGTTCGCCGGCGACGCTGTTCTGATATTCATTTCATCTCTTTATGCGCCTAATTGGTTTTGGGTGATGGCCTACGTGATCTTAATCGGTAGCGCTGCACTTGGTTTCTTTTATCGTAGGGGCAGTAAGACTTTCTGGAGCCTGGCGTTAATTGGATCTCTAATTATCAATTCACATTATTTGATTGCTGCTTTCAGTGCGAATAGTCTCCAGGCTATTGGTTGGGGTATAGGTCTCTTTTTTTCGCAGAGTTTGTTGCTGTTTTTGATGATGACCTTGTCGTCGAAGGTCATGGTAAGATAAAGTGAATTTCCTCGAGTTACGGTAATGGTATGGACGCACCTTTCGGCTTCTGAATGAATCTTATGCTGCGCTTCGTAAAATCCGCCCTCCTTGCGCTCCTCCTGAGCTTCATGTTCACGGGCAGTGCCTTGGCGTCACTGCCCAGGGCGGACAGGAGTTTACCGCAACTCAACCCGGCCTTCGGGCATAGCCCTTCGGCGTTCGGCCTGAAAAGTGTCTACAGGACGCTTTTCCGGGCAGCCTCACCCAATAACCGCATGACCGGTGCCAGCAATATCAGCCCGGCGATGGATGCGTTCTATTATCACGGCACGCAAACCTTGCGCCTTTACAAACAGGTGAACAATGCCGGTCTGCGTTTTTCGCTGAACGGCAATATGGTCGAGGCCGAGCACCCGGGCACACCGGATGAAGCCATGGATCACTGGCGCTGGTTCATCCCCGGCCTGGGGCTTGATGACCGCGTGGCCATGGTCGACATGTCGGGCAGCACCGCAACGGCGGTGCATTACTATATGCCCAATCGCATAGGCTCGGTCATCGGTATGGTCGATGGTGTGGCCGGGGCCAGCTTTGGTGTGCTGACCGACCAGTATCTCTACAGCCCCTACGGGGTAGAGGAACCCCTTGCCGGGTCAGGCAATATGTATCGGTACACAGGGCGATACTATGACGGCGAAACCGGGCTGTATTACTATCGCAGCAGGTATTACGATCCGGGTACAGGCAGGTTCCCCAGCCCGGATAGTATCCTCTATGACGGCGGCCTTAATCTCTACAACTATGTCGGTGGTAATCCGATTAATAACGTTGATCCGCTGGGGGAGGAGAAGGTTGTTGTATCTATCATCGCGGGATTTGCCGCTCCGACTGTGGGAGGAAGAGGAATCTTATCTATTTCTTTTGACACAAAATCTCTGGAAATTAACACTTCTGTGACAGCTGGGGTTCAAGTCGGTGCCAAAGCGACATTGAAACTTTTCGGTTCTATTCAGCCTAGCCAAAAACTAGGCAACAGGCTTGCTGGAGAAGTCAAAGCATTTACGAATCTTTCTGCCTCAGCTAACACTCCCGTAGCTAGTGGGACCATAAAGGGAGAGTTTGCAACATCAATAGCTGCGAGTACAACTGAAGGCTTTAGTGAGAGGGCTCCAAAATTTAGCGTCGTTAAGCAAGCTAGTACCATACTTGATCGCCAGCCAGGGGATATTGGTTTTGGGTTTTCTTTGGGACAAGCCTCAGGTGTACAAGCAACAGGGTCACTAAATATTTCCCTGCCAGACACGGCCAACGCGGCAGCAACTAGTGCAAAGAATTTTGCTGACGGTCTGTTTGACTTACTTCCCAAGCCAGAAGATTTCATTGAATGAGACAATATTGGGGGGTATTAATATTCAGACAACTCAATTTCTTCGTATTAGAAATAAGAGCAAATTTATGGACATTATAAGTTTACAAATTCAACAATTTTATGCCTCCATAAAAAAATGGTTTTTATGGTTTTTGAGTGGTTTTGTTTTTTTATCATTAATTTTGTTTTTTATATTAACTTTTTATAATTTAAACGGGATAGAAAATGCAGAATTTAATTTCCTGATCGTATTAATGGTAATTTTTGCTTATTCTGGTTACTCCCTATCTGCAGCCATTGGGTTTTCTTGTGGGTCAATTTATTCTGACATGAATAAATTGAAAGTTGCTGTTCCGGCAGCGTTGTTGGCTAGTACAATGTTGGGTATTTATTTGTTTTTATTTTCTATCAATTATATTCAAACTCAAGACATGGAATTAGTTGTTATAATTTTATTATTTACCTTTACAATGTTTGGTGGAATTTTCCATTCATTGTTTCTTATACTATTTTTTTATAGCGTTCGATTTTTATATAAAAAAATATTTGAGTTACGTTGACACAACGAATTACTATATTCCGGAATTACGGTGAAATTACGGTGCAATTACGAATTACGGTAATGGTATGGACGCCCCTTTCGGCTTTTGAGTGAATCACATGCACCGCTTCGCAAAATATGCCTTTCTGGCTCTGATCCTGACCGCCCTCATTGTCGGCACCGCTTCGGCGTCACGTCCCGACCTCTCCAAAA
>JAJFFQ010000030.1 GCA_021776565.1 Robiginitomaculum sp.
CGAGGTCGTAATCGATGGGGAACGCGGGGTTCTTGGCGAGGCAGGTGGCGCGGATCTGCTGGCCGGTCTTCAGCTTGATGAACTTGCACGGGCTGTCGAAGAGCTTCAGGTCTTTGTACTGGTAGGAGAGCTTCGAACCCGAGCCGAAGCTGAACCACCACTGACACGGGAGGTCGATCGCGCCGGTGTCGTGGCCGGAGTCGGTGCTCCAGAAGCGGATCGAGGCCTTCACGGTCCCGCTCGGGTCACCGTTGCAGCTCGGGTCGCCGGCGGTGCCGGGATCCGGCAGTGCAATCGATGGGTCCTTCACGACCCACTGGGCCTTTCGCTTCTCGGGGGCGTCGGGGACCTTGTCCTTGAGCTTCAGCTTCTTGCTGAAGACCGGGAACGGCAGCAGGTCGGGCTTCGCAAAGCGTTGGCCCAGGACCTCGTAGCCAGATTGAAATGTGCCGGATTTCCAGACGACGACGAAGTTGCCGTCGGCATCCGTGTCGACGTCCGGATCCGCGCCATCTGCGCTCGTCACCTCGAAGCTGGGGCCTACGGCGCTGCCGGTGCCGTCGAGACGTTGTCCACGAATCTCGGAACCCGTCCGCCAGACTACGATGAAGTGGTCGCTGGGAAAACCGGCGATGGCCGGATCCGCGTCGTACGGGATGGCGGAGGTGATCGTGAACTCTGCGCCGAGCGGCGTGCCGGTCGGGTCGTACACGCGCCCTTCGAGGTCGCCGTCCGAGATCCAGACGAGGAGTACGTTGCCACCCGACTCGTAGGCGACTTGTTCGTCGTCGGGACTCGCGGCGTCGCCGATGGCGAACGCTTCGGAGCTGGTTGGTGTTCCCGCCGACGAGAAGCGACGAAAGCCGGCTCCTTCGTACTCGTCGTGCCACGCGACGACGAAGCTCCCGCCGGGACCGCCGGCGACGTCGAGGCGACCTCCATCCGACTGATAGTAGTAGAAGGTCTCGTTGGCCTGGAACTTCGCCGAGGCAACCGAGCCGTCGTTGCCGAGTACGCGACCGAACACGTCTTCGCTCTGTGTCGTTGCGTAGTAGTAGGTGCTCTCGAGCGCTTCCCACGCCACGATGAAGTCGCCGGCATCGTTCTGAGCGATCTCGGGATTTCCGGCTTGGAACGTCGGATACGTGGTTCCTTGAACGAGGAACTGCGTCCCCGCGGCTCCGGTGTCTTCGTACCTCCTGGAGAAGACGCACGGCCCGTAGTCACAGGCGGCATAGCCGCCGCCCTCGGCATTGAACACGACCACGAAGCCGCCGGATCCGTCGGACGCGACATCCTGGATTCCGTCCCACGAGTTGAAGGCATCCTCCGCCTGAAGGCCGGGGTCCTGGACGACGAAGCTGGCGGCGATCGGTGCGCCGGCGCTGTCGTAGATCCGGCCACGGATGTCATCCGCCCCGGCTCCATCCCCGCGCCAAACGACCATGAAGTCACCGTCGGAATCGACCCCGATCTTGGGAAACTCGATGGCTTCCGTGGCGACAGTGAAGACGGGACCGAGCTTCGTGGGTGTCTGGGCGCCGGCGATCGAGCTCGTAAGGACGAGGACTGCGGCGGTCGACCAGGTCAGGGCTTTCATTGACGTCAAGCTACGACGAGCCCCGGACGGCTGGCAATGCCTACTTTGCACCCATGGCGGGGCTCCGCCTTGGTCGATGGTCGGCTCGCCGAGAGGCTACTGCGAGGACTCGAGGCGTTCCTTGATCGGCTGCCAGTGGAACAGGCCGTAGATCATCGTCTGGATGAAGTGGTGGCTCATCGAGCCGCCGGCCTTTTCGAAGAGCGAGCGGTTCACGAAGAACTCGACCAGGTGGGCGACGAAGGTCAGCCAGAAGACGATCTGGCCAATCGTCGCGGTCCAGCCGCTTCCGAGGAACATGGCGGCGACACTGCCGATCCAGACGATCCAAACACCGTACTTCATCGACGTGGTCTCCCCGGTTGGTGAAGGCTCGTTCAGTGTGCGGCGACGGCCTGGCGGGCTTCGGCCCAGGCAAGCTCGGCCGCCAGGTCGATGGCTTCCGGCGTACCGGGCTCGGCATCCTTGAGCCCGGCCTCCGCCGACGCGGCGGCTGCCTTTGCGGCCTCGACGTCGACCTCGTCGGCGAGTGCGGCGTTGTCGGCGAGGATCGTCACGCCGTCGGCCAGAACTTCAGCGACACCGCCGCTGACCGCGGCCCAGTGGTCCTTGCCGTCGGTGCGGTACCGCAGCTCGCCCGTGTCGAGCGCGGTCAGGAAGTTCACGTGCTCGGGAAGCACGCCGAACTGGCCCTGAATGCCCGGGGCGTAGACTTCCTCGATGTCCGTATCGAGGACCTGACGATCGGGTGTGACGAGTTGGAGACGCATGGGTCCGGCCTATCCCTCGGCGGCGATCTTCTTCGCCTTCTCGATCACTTCGTCCATGTTGCCGACCATGTAGAAGGCCTGCTCGGGGAGGTCGTCGTGCTTGCCTTCGACGATCTCCTTGAAAGCCTGGATCGTGTCGGAAAGCTTGACGTACTTGCCGGGGAAGCCCGTGAAGTTCTCGGCGACGAAGAACGGCTGGGAGAGGTACTTCTGAATCTTACGGGCCCGGGCGACGAGCTGCTTGTCGTCTTCCGAGAGCTCGTCCATGCCGAGAATCGCGATG
>JAJFFQ010000004.1 GCA_021776565.1 Robiginitomaculum sp.
CCGTCCTGAGCTAATCCAGGTCAGAATGGCATAAGCACCAGCCATAAAAAAACGGCCGGGACGAACCCGACCGTTTGTTTTAATCATAAAAAAGTAATGCCAAACTAGGCGTTAGCCAGATATATCCTTGGTCGAAGCACCATCGGTTTTTCTAGTCGAAAAATGACCAAATGGCTGCAACCATTGCATAACCCACCAAGTGATAGGCACCATTAAGATAAAACAACTCCACCGGTGACCCACCATATATGGGGCCATAGGCCTCCGTGGTCAGGGCAAAGCATAACCCGGCGATCAGGCCGTATTTAATAGCGGTTACCAGTTTGGAAACGTTCAGCCATTTCAGCAACAGTCCGATACCCAATGCAGCAACCAGAGTATTTACAAAGCCCAGTCCCATTAGCATCATGTCCGGCTCACCTCCTGCAGAGGCGTCCATGCCCATCAGGGTCATCCATTTTTCCATGAAAAATACGCCGTACCAGAGATAGCCCAGTAAAAAGAAAGCGACACTTGTGGCCAACAAGCCGATCAGGTTTAGTCCAAAAATTTTGGGCATTGGTTTCCTCCCATTATGTGATGGTCACACCGTCAGCGCGCCATCGCCCATTAGGTAATAGATTCATAAACAGGGTCAAAATGGCGGGCTAAACCACTAAAACATGCCAGAAGAAGGGTGAAAAGCGTGCCTGGCGCATGGTTAAGACCTTCGACGTAGCAGATTGACATGGTTTGCACGTTTGAAACTGTATGACCAATTTGCCCGGCTAATGCGTTGCAAAGTCTTGAAAGCCATAGGGCTTCCTGCGACTTTGCGTCTGTTATCCAAACAAATTGCTTCATACCATATTGACCCTGTTTATGAATCTATTACCTAGTTCAAGACGATCTTGTGCGTCGTCCCGGACACAGGATAGGTTACTTTGCGGAATTATTCTAGTCAGGCGAAACAATGAATCGGATACTTATCACTTCTGCGCTTCCCTATATCAATGGCATCAAGCATTTGGGCAATCTTGCCGGCTCTATGTTGCCTGCCGATGTGTGTGCACGCTTTGAGCGATTGCGTGGCAAGGACGTACTTTATATTTGCGCAACGGATGAACATGGCACCCCGGCAGAGCTGGCGGCGGCAGCATCCGGGCAGAGCGTTCGCGCGTATTGTGACGAACAGTTTGAAGTGCAGCGCCGGGCTTGCGCCGGGTTTGATCTTTCGTTTGATTATTTTGGTCGCTCCTCCAATGCCCCCAATGCCCGCTTGACGCAGCATTTCGCCGATATACTGGAAGATAATGGCCTGATCGAGGAACGGGTTTCCGAACAGGTCTATTCAATTGATGACAAACGGTTCTTGCCTGATCGTTATGTCGAGGGGACATGCCCGCATTGCCGTTATGAAAAGGCGCGCGGTGACCAGTGTGATGATTGTGGCCGGGTGCTGGATCCGGTAGATTTGGTCGAGCCGTATTCTACCATTTCCGGTTCAAAAAGCCTGGAAGTTCGTGAAACCCGTCATCTCTTTTTGCGCCAATCCAAAATGCAGGGCCGGGTGCGTGAATGGGTGGAGAGTGCAGTAGACTGGCCGCCACTGGCGCGCTCCATTGCCTTGAAATGGCTGGATGAGGGATTGCAAGATCGCGCCATAACCCGGGATTTAAGCTGGGGTATCCCGGTTTTGCGTCATGGCAAAGTGCGCCCCGGCTTTGAAAACAAGGTATTTTACGTCTGGTTTGATGCCCCAATTGAATATATTGGTGCAAGCATTGAACGCGCCGAGGCGGGCGGCGGAGAGTGGGAGAGCTGGTGGCGCACAGACAAAGGCGCCGATGATGTGACCTATGTGCAGTTTATGGGCAAGGACAATGTGGCCTTTCATACGGTCAGTTTTCCCATAACGCTGCTTGGTTCAGACGAGTCTTGGAAAACGGTAGACAAGCTCAAAGCTTTTAATTGGGTGACCTGGTATGGCGGTAAGTTCTCCACCTCGCAAAAACGGGGTATTTTTATGGATCAGGCGCTGGAACTTGCGCCCTCTGATCTGTGGCGCTGGCAGTTAATGGCCAATGCGCCTGAAAGTGCGGACGCCGCCTTCACGCTGGAACATTTCCAAACCGTAGTGAACAAGGATCTGGCCGATGTGTTGGGTAATTTTGTCAACCGGATCACACGTTTTGCAACGTCCAAACTGGATGGCGCCGTACCAGATGGGGGTACGCCTGGTCCATTGGAAAATGCCCTGGTGAAACAGTTAAAAACCCGCCTTACGGCACTCACGGGCTATTATGAAACGATGGAATACCGCAAGGCCATGGCCGAAACCCGGGCTATTTGGGCCATGGGTAACGAATACCTGGCCGAGGCGGCACCATGGACGGCCCTGAAAACTGATCGGGATGCGGCAGCATTGTCGGTACGAACCGGGCTTAATCTGGTGGTAATTTCCGCCATTATTGCACAGCCAGTAATACCCAAGGCAGCGGCAAAAGTTCTGGATGCAATGGGCGTACCGGAGGAGAACCGCAACTGGCCTTCGCCTGAAGATAGGGGTCTTCTTGACGCACTACCAGTCGGTCTCAACTTCACGCCGCCTGACGTATTGTTCAGCAAAATCACGGATGAAGACGTGGCCGAGTGGTCAGAGCGGTTTGGTGCCTGACTCCAATCAAACGTTTAACTTAGCTTTCTGGTTCTGGCTCGTCGGCGGTTTCTTCTGCTTCAGGTAGTTCATCAGCAAAATAAGCAACGGTATGTTGACTGATTTTCCCATATTTGACGATAATCGTCTCGGTGCCACTAAGCACTGATCCGTCTTGCATCGTCCATTCCCACAGGACATAACCCAGATTACCTGTGCTTTTGTTTTCTGTGACGACAAAAGGCGCTTCGGACTGATTCCCGTTTCCAAATGCTTCGATGATATGTGCGCGGATACTTTCTAGCCCAGCGAAGGTTCCAGCTGGCGTAATAAGAATGGCTCCCTCGGCATAATCACTCATTACAGCATCAATATCCCGGGCGATGAAAGCATCAATACTATGCGCAATCACAGTAGCTGTATCGACCATGTCTGCCGGTTCTTCAATGACTTCTGGCTTATCTTGATCGTTCGGCATGCTTGTTGATGACAAACCCATATTGAGCCAAGCGCCACTCAAAATCGCCAGCAATAAAATCATAATTCCACGAAACAACATTAGACAATCCCCCTGTTCGCCATTTTCATAACACAATTAGTAGATACGAAGCGAGAGAATTAGCGTTGTAGGCGAAACTTTTTGATTTGCACGCGCAGTGCGGGTCTTATGTTCAAGAATGTGTGGGGACAAAAAGGTAGGTCATTTATACGGGTTTGATCTGGATGATGACAAAATATAAGCACCGGGTGGATGAAAGCAGGTCAGTTATGAAAGAGTCTAAAGCACTGGGATTGTGGAAAAACAAACCAAATACAGCAGAAGGAAGGCATGGGTTGAGAAAATCCAGTTTGCCATTTTTGCCTGATGTGTCATCAAAAAAACTGCACCGGGATCTAAAGTTGAAGCGTTTGGCAAAAAACGCACGCAATAGCGGTAATGTTTCATCTGAAAAACAAGTGGGCGAAATTGTTGAGGGAAAACTATCTTCGCATCTGGGGGATGTACATGAAAAAGGGGTGGGGCATTTTAAGGGACGAATCCAACACCTTAAAGGTATGGTGAACCGTTATGCCGGTGCCTTTGATACCGAACCCCTGGAAACATCACTTGAAGGCACGATTAACGAGATCGAGCAGGAAACCTTGCGCCATGGGGCAACTCTGGAACGTCTGCAATCCGAATTTGATGAAGCGGATACGCATTATCAGGACTTTCGCAATACCCACGGACTGAAACGTCCTCCTGATCTTTCGGCTGGCCTGGTTGGTGCCCTGCCTATTTTTATTATGATGATGGTGATTGAGGCCGGGGCAAATATGTTTTTCTTCAGCCCAGGCAGTAATTTTGGCTTGCTGGGCGGCTTTTTCTATTCAGTAATTATTAGTGTACTCAACATTGGTGGAGCAGCCCTTTTTGGTTATGCATTTTTTCGTTGGCTCAACAGTCGATCCTGGTTCCGCAGGTTGCTGGGTGCCTTCATGGCATTGGTTTTTGTCGGGTTTCTTCTTGTTTTGAATGTGGTTGTGGGCTTTTACCGATCTGCTTTTGTAGCCATGGGGGGGGAAGGTGGCGACAATCTCCTGCAAATCGCCATTGGGAATATCATGGCTTTTGAATTTGGCGTGCTGGATGAATTTTCTTTTGCCATGATGTTAATCGGTATTACCCTTGGGGCGCTGGCTTGTGCCAAAGGTGCAAGGGTTGGCGATGCCTACCCTGGCTATCACAGGATTTATAATTTTCGTGAAAATTACCGTCAACGTTTTGAAAATGAAGCCGATACTTTGGCGGAACATTTAGGAAATTTACGTGACAAGGCATTGAGCGATATAGAAACATTTCAAACCCATGCGCGAGAGTCGATTGCGCCCTACAGGGAAATTGGCAAAGAAATTGGTGAGTTAATGTCTCGTTTTGATGCTTTTGAAGCCCATTTGGAAACTGTCGGCAACGAAGTTCTTGGATCATATTACAAGAACAATCAGCTTGCCTCTCCATCAAACAAGACCGGGCATTTCAAACATCAATGGGTGCTGCCGGGCAAGCTGTTTTCTTTTGGGGAACCTAATTCCCGGTTTATCAAGCTTGCGGGCGATTCGGTTTTGGGTGAGATCATGAATGAGGGGCGTATCCAAAACGCTCTGGACAAGGCCAATGCGATGCGAACCCGTGTTTTGGAAACGTTGAACCGAATGGAGCATTTGTTTGTTGCTCGCCAGGGTTCATTATAAATGGCTCTCAAACGCAGACGTTCGCGTGCTTCTTTTAGTCCTGGGCTGATTTTTGGTTGGGTTGGCGCTATTGTGGCAATAGCTCTTCTTGGGGTCGCAGGAACAGGGTTGGCGCATTTGCGCAGTGAGCGTGCCGACAGAGACCTAGCCACTCTGTGTACATCCAAAACCCCGCCTGCCATTACCGCCCTGCTATTTGATTCCAGTGATAGCCTTAGTGAGTTGCAACAAATCAAGGTGCAACAAATACTGGATGACAAGTTGCAAAATATATCAAAAGGCGAGCGGGTTGATGTCTATATGGCCACCGCACAGTCAGGCCAGCTTGCCCGCCCGCTGTTTAGCAGATGCAGCCCCTCTGGCGCAGGGGGAGCGGCAGGCTGGAGCGAAAACCCTGAGCGGGTGTTGGCATTACAGCGTACGAAATTCATCCAGCCGCTTGAGCAAGCAATTGAAAAGACAATGCGGGCCAATCCGCGTAAAACCTCTCCCATCCTTGAGACAATCGCAGCAGCAAGTGTGCTTTCTTTTGGTCGCAGCCCCTCTGGTGGTGAAATACGCGATGGCAAGGCCACTTTGGTTATCATTTCAGACTTCTTGCAAAACAGTGCTATTCTTACACAATACAAGGCATTTCCTGATGTGGAGGAATTTTCAGAAATGCCAGGGTGGATTCAAACTAAACCTGCCCTGCGTGATGTATATATAGTTATGATCTATATAAATAGAGGAAACACTATTCATGTTCAAACAAAAAAACAAAAAGAGTGGTGGTGTAAATACTTCATTAAACGTGGGGTAACTGACTGCGTAGTCGAGGAATTATAACAAGTATACGATTTAATAAAACTGTTTACACGTTAGCCGGTAGTGTTTATTTTATTATTCTCATTTTTGGGGCATGGCATGGTAAACTAAATATTATTACGCTATGAAGGCAAAGTTGGGTAATTTTTTGTAACAAAGTAAAGGCGGGGAAAAATGCGTGGGATTGGAATACTCCTGATTTTGATCGGGTTGAGTGCTATCGGTATCAAAGCCGGTGCAGTTTATGCTGGTGTGGATTTGGCGCCGTATTTTGGTATGGCTTTTGACCATGCACGTGGCTTGGTCACAAAATATGGCGATATGGCCGACTACGGCGTTCGTGGTGGTGTCGTGTTGCTGGGCATAGTGTTTTTGCTGCTTAGTTCTGGCGACGACGAATAATTCAGGCACTGTTTGGTATGGATTCTATTTTCCGGGCCTGTGCCTCACGATAGTTTTCTACCAAGCCGCCTAAGATTGCGTCCCATTCAAACTTGTGTGCCGCTTCAATTGCAGCGTGGCCAAAGGCTGTGCGTAGTTCCTGTGACTGTATTAAAGCACCCAAATGGTCTGTGAAATCTTCATGACTGTCAAAGGGGGCCATAAACCCTGTTTTGCCTTGAATCACCAGTGAGCGACTTCCTGTGGCTTCGGCACACACGCATGGGACGCCACTGGCCATGGCCTCCAGAGTGACATTGCCAAATGTTTCTGAAATACTGGGGTTAAAGAAAATATCCGCTGAGGCGTAGGCGCGAGCCAGAGGCTCATCTGAAAGATAGCCGGTAAAGTGTGCATTTTTCAGGCGGTTTTGCAGCCGCGCGCGTTCTGGCCCGTCACCGACAATCAGCACTTTGTGGGCCAGGTTCTGTTTTTCAAGCGCCTCGATAACTTCGGCAAAAAATGTCAGCCCTTTTTCCAACACCACTCGTCCGGTAAAGGAGATAACCACGTCATCATCTGCAAAACCGATACTGCGCCGCCAGGCAAGGTCTCGCCGTGCGGGGTTGAAGCGTTGACAATCCACCCCCCGGCTCCAGATACGCAGATCAGTCTTGAAGTTTTCCTTACGTAGTTCCTCAATCATTGACTCCGAAGGCGCATAGACCTGATCGCACAAGCTATAAAAATGGTGTAGATATTTGTTCAGAGGCTTTTCCAAAAGCCCAATCCCATAGTAACGACCATAAGTGTCAAAGCGCGTATGAAACGAGGACACCACCGGTAATTTCCAACGTCTGGCAAGACGGATGGCTGATGACCCCAGTATATCCGGCGCTGCAAGGTGAAAAATGGTGGGCTGAAAGGTTTTTAACTCAGCTTTTACACGCGGTGTAATTCCTAATCCCAAACGATATTCTGAACGCATGGGAATGGGAATGGACGGAACAGGGATGAGGGTGCCATTGTGCTCAAATGCGGCTTTTTTAGCCGTTGGCGCAAAAATCATTACAGCAATGCCATGGCGCTCAAGATAGTCCGCAAGCCGGTTAAGCGCCCGCGCCGGGCCGTCCATTATATAATTATAATTTCCAGCAAAAATGGCGACGCGCAAGGGTGTATCCATGTGATTGTCTCTGCTCATACTCAACTGACCCTGGCCTGATTTACAGAGGATTGTGGCAATTGTGTTACCATTGCTGTTGTGGGCGCAGATATAGGCATGTTTTGGGTGTGTTGCCAGAAATTTGCTGTAGTTCTAGACCGGTCATTTGGCTATGGCCCTTGATCCTTAATTAAAAGTTTTCCATATAATGCATATGGCAAGTTCCAGACCCAGACCACAAATTGTCTCCCTTTCCGAAGCCGCTGCTGAGCGGGTGAAAAAAATCATGGATGAACGCGGCAAAGGATATTTGCGCGTTGGGGTGGCTAATGGCGGCTGTGCCGGCATGGAATATGTAATGGATTATGCTGATGCTCCAGCCACTTTGGATGAAGTGGTTGAAGACAAGGATGTAACAATTTTGGTGGATGCGTCTGCGGTGCTCTTTCTATTGGGCGCACAAATTGATTATGAAACAACCGCGCTTCACTCAAAATTTGTGTTTACCAATCCCAATGAGACCGATGCGTGTGGCTGCGGCATTAGCGTGACAATTGAACCTGCCAAGGCAGTTTGACCGCCTTTTTGGTTTTCCTTAACTGACGTCTGTCTCTGGTGTAATGGCAGGAATATCATGCACGAAGCGTATAATCGCGCGCGCTTCCCTTGCCAGCTTGACCAGTTCTGTCGGGGTGTCCTCGGTGTTTTTTTTGACAGAATCGGCAAGATGTTCAACAATGCGAAGCAGGTGTAGGGCATTGGCCATGATCCGAGCCTGTAATTCTATTGCTTTTGGATCACGATCGTATTCGGCACCTGGTGTGCGCCATCCGCCCCAATCCTTGCCATCGGTAACCACCACCGGAAATGTGCCGGGGAAGGGGTGATGTGCACATTCCTCAGGGCTTTGCCATTTGTTTTTTGTGCGCAGGATACGCCAGTTCTGATGCTTGACCGGCGCCGCAGTTTTATCGCGTTCTTCACCTGAGAGTTCTTCTGCGGTAAAATCACGGCCCAGACCAACTTCATAGAGAATTTTGATGGGTTCCTCCATGTTTTTGACCCAATGAGGTTTGATCTGGTCTATAACGGCCCAGGTGCCCACGGGTTTGACATAAACCCGCTGGTTTTTATGGAAGACTGCTTTTGCCATGCGTTTAACCCGTTTTATTTTCCAAAAAGAGCCTAGCACGCGACCACTTAGCCGGGCGTTAAAGGCGCTGATCTTCGTTTTCGTGTTTGGATTAAGCGCGTGTGGTAATGGTCAAAAACACCAGGGGTCGGTACTGCGTGAAGCCCAAAACCGTGGAGTATTGCGGGTTATCACGCTCAATTCTCCAACCACATATTATGAAGATCGCGAAGGCGCTACCGGTTTTGAATATGATCTTGCCCGTGCCTATGCCGATCATCTGGGTCTCATATTGCGTATGGAGACAGCTGAAACCATTGAAGATGTACTGCAAGCCATTGCGGAAGATCGTGCAGACCTTGCCGCTGCAGGGCTAACCATTACAGATCAACGTAAAAAAGTTTTTCGCTTTGCGCCACCATATTTGCAGGTCGAAACGCGGCTGGTATGCTCGCGCAAGGGGCCAGCACCCAAAGCACTGGATGAGTTGGTTGCTATCGATCTGCGTGTTGCGCCAGGGTCGGCCTATGTTGATGTTTTGCTCAATTTGCAAAATCGCTTGCCTGAACTGAACTTTGAGATCAGTGATGGGGTCTCGGTGGAGACCTTGCTGACCCGAATCGGGCGGGGAGAAAAATTCTGCACGTTGGCAGACCGTCATGTTTTTGACCTTAACCGGCGATACTTGCCCGAACTGACCAGTCCGCTGAAACTGGGCGAGAAACAACCGATTGCCTGGGTGCTTGGCGGCGGCCAGAACTGGCGGGCGGTCAGTCTGGAACGAAATGTCGCGGCATGGTTTAGTCGTCAGGACATGGTTGCACGATTGGCAACGCTGGAAGAGCGTTATTACCAGGTGGCTGAAAATGCCTTTGACTATGTAGACATTGCCCGTTTTCGCAGAGCCATTCGGGGGCGTTTACCCGTGTTTCGACCCCTGTTTGAACGTGCGGGTAAGCGCCATAATTTACCGTGGGAACTTTTGGCCGCCATATCATGGCGTGAAAGCCATTGGCGGGCCGATGCGCGCAGTCATACCGGGGTTCGTGGAATGATGATGCTGACCCGTATCAGCGCCCGTGAGGCCGGGGTCTCCAACCGTCTTGATCCGGCGCAATCAATTGCTGGCGGTGCGCGCTATTTTGCTCGTCTGAAACGTCGCTTGCCGAAGAGTATCATTGCCGAGGATCGGGACTGGTTTGCCTTGGCAGCCTATAATATGGGCTACGCCCACATGGTGGATGCACGCGCTTTGGCCGCGCAAAATGGTTTGAACCCGGATGTATGGCAGGATGTGCGGCGTGTTTTAGAGGATATGGAAAACCCCGATGTATATAAAGATTTGCCCCGAGGGTATGCCAAGGGAATTCAGGCGCAGGGCTATGTCGCCTCGGTGCGTAATTTTTTTGATATTATCCGCCAAAACGAGCAAGTGAATGAGACACAATAAAACAATCGTGCGCACAATGGTTGTGAACATCGGCTGGCCCGGTTAAACCCGCAACCATGGCAGAAAAACCCGCATATTTGACCCAACTGGAAGCGCAGAGCATTACCATCCTGCGTGAGGTGGCGGCCCAGTTTGAAAAGCCGGTATTGATGTATTCCATTGGCAAGGATTCGGCGGTTTTGCTGCATTTGGCGATGAAGGCATTTGCCCCGGCAAAATTGCCCTTTTCGCTATTGCATGTGGATACCGGCTGGAAATTTCGCGAGATGATAAGTTTTCGCGATAAGCTAATGAAAAAGCTTGGCCTTGATCTGATTGTGCATACCAATACTGCCGGGACAGAAGCCGGAATAACGCCGTTTTCTCATGGCAGTGCACGTTATACAGATGTGATGAAAACGCAAAGCTTGAAAGAGGCCCTGTCACAGCATGGCTTTGATGTGGCCATTGGCGGGGCGCGGCGCGACGAAGAAGCCTCGCGGGCAAAAGAGCGTATTTTCTCGTTTCGTACAAAAGACCATCGTTGGGATGCCAAAAACCAGCGCCCGGAATTGTGGAACTTGCTCAATGGCCGGATCAATTCCGGCGAGAGCGTGCGGGCCTTTCCCCTGTCTAACTGGACTGAACTGGATGTGTGGCGCTACATCCTGGCCGAAGACATTCCTCTGGTGCCGCTTTATTTTGCCGCCCTGCGCCCGGTTGTGGAACGTGATGGTATGGTGGTCATGGTTGATGATGACCGCATGTCGCTTGAAGCTGACGAAGCGGTTGAGCAACGCATGGTACGTTTTCGCACGCTGGGGTGTTACCCTCTGACTGGCGCCATTTCGTCCAGTGCTGCAAATGTTGCGCAGATTATCGAGGAGCTGAGCGATTCGCGCCTGTCAGAACGCGCCAATCGTGCAATAGATCATGATGAGGCCGGTTCCATGGAAAAGAAAAAGCAGGAAGGCTATTTCTGATGACGGCAGGGGGGGCATTGCAGGAAAAAGGTCTGTTACGGTTTTTAACCTGTGGCAGTGTTGATGACGGCAAAAGCACCCTGATCGGCCATCTTTTATATGATTGCAATGAAGTCAGCGAAGACGGGCTTGATCTTCTGAAATCCCAAAGCAAAACCGTTGGCCGTGCCGGAGATGCGCTTGATTATTCTTTGCTGGTCGACGGGCTGATGGCAGAGCGAGAGCAGGGCATCACCATTGATGTGGCCTATCGATATTTTTCGACGCCGCGCCGCAAATTCATTGTTGCCGATACGCCAGGTCATGAACAATATACCCGCAACATGGCCACCGGGGCATCAAACTCGGACGTGGCTATATTGCTGGTGGATGCTCGCAAAGGGTTGTCCATACAGACCAAACGGCACAGCAAAATTGTATCGCTCATGGGAATTCACCATCTTGTGCTGGCGGTTAACAAGATGGATCTGGTGGATTATAACCAACAGGTGTTTGACGACATTGAGCGCGATTATGCGCAATTTGCGCAAAAACTTGGTGCATCGAATATTCAGGCCATTCCCCTATCGGCCCTGGCCGGGGATAATATTTCCGCGCCCAGTCCGGCAATGCCCTGGTATGACGGGCCGACACTGCTTTCCTATCTGGAAACCATTACCATCAGGGATAAGGTGCAGGGCAAGGCATTTCGCTTGCCCGTTCAACTGGTCAATCGACCAGATTTGAATTTTCGCGGGTTTAGTGGCTGTCTTAGCGCAGGTACTATGAGTGTTGGTGACAAGGTGCGTGTTGGGTCATCGGGCGCTCTGTCGTCTATTGCCTCTATTCTGACACCGGACGGTGAAGCCCGGCACGCCAGTGCTGGCGAGGCGGTGACGGTGACCCTTGGCGATGAGGTGGATATTAGCCGGGGTGATGTCATTGCGCCAGCAGATGATCCGGCATCGATCAGTGACCAGTTTGCCGCTCATGTGATCTGGATGCACCAAAAACCGCTTCTTCCCGGGCGGCAATTGCAATTGCGCCTTGGTTGCCAGAGCGTCAATGCCTCCATCACCCAGCTAAAATACGTTGTGAACTACGAAGACAACAGCCAAACGGCTGGCAAAACCCTGAAATTTAATGAAACCGGCTATTGCAATTTGGCCCTCGACAGGCCGGTGGTGTTTGACACATTTAAGAACAATCGTGATATGGGCGGGTTTATATTGGTGGATAAACTGACCAATGAAACTGTTGGCGCCGGGATGATCGCCTTTGGTTTGCGCCGTGCCGATAATGTTCATTGGCAGGCCATGGACGTGGACAAACAGGCTCGCGCCACGCTTAAAGCTCAAAAGCCTTGCATTTTATGGTTCACCGGGCTTTCCGGTTCTGGAAAATCTACTGTGGCCAATGTGCTGGAGAAAAAGCTGCTGGCTCAGGGTCGCCATACCTATCTTCTGGATGGTGATAATGTGCGCCACGGCCTGAACCATGATCTGGGCTTTACCGATGCCGACCGGGTGGAAAATATCCGCCGGGTTGCCGAAGTTTCAAAATTGATGGTCGATGCCGGATTGATCGTCATGGTATCATTTATCTCCCCGTTTCGATCCGAACGACGCATGGCCAGGCAAATGGTTGAAAATAGCGAGTTTATCGAGGTGTTCGTCGATACACCTTTGGCCATATGTGAAGCCCGCGACGTGAAAGGGCTGTATAAGAAAGCTCGCGCCGGGCAGATTAAAAACTTTACCGGCATAGACAGCCCCTATGAGCCACCAGAGCAGGCCGATATTCATCTGTACGCGAGCGACAAGTCCCCAGAAGCACTGGCAGAGCAGGTGTTTGCCGACCTTGAGGAGCGAAACATTGTCTGAAACTTGCCTTGATGAGGCTCAAAAAACCATTTTGCGTGATGCTGTTCTGGTGGCCGGGCGCGTTATTCTGGATGTGCGCGACCGGGGCGGAGATCATACGACCAAGGGGGACGGCTCACCGGTTACCGAGGCAGACATCCGCGCCGAGGTTATTCTACTGGACGCCTTGCGCCGCGCTGCCCCTGACATCATCGTTATTGCCGAGGAGGCCGCAGAGGCCGGTGATATACCAAGGGCAAGCGATGAATTTTTTCTGGTTGATCCTCTGGACGGCACCAAAGAATTTATTAGCGGCAGTACGGACTTTACCGTCAATATCGGCCTTGTTCGTGGTGGGCGTCCGGTTTTCGGGCTTATTTACGCGCCAGCACGCAAGCGAATTTATGAGGGTGAAGTGGGGCAGGGTGCCTGGGCAGCAGATATAGACTGTCGCCAAAGCGAGGTGTTTGGCGCTACACCAAAAACGGCGATCAATACCCGCACACCCGATCCGCAAAACCTGATGGCTGTGGCCTCTGGCTCTCATCGGGCGCAGGAGACCAATGACTGGCTGGCCACCCATAATGTGAAAGACATTGTTTCGGCGGGTAGTTCGATCAAGTTTTGTGTTGTCGCCGAGGGGCAGGCTGATATGTATCCGCGCCATTGGCCAACCATGGAATGGGATACCGCCGCAGGACACGCGATTTTGGCGGCGGCGGGCGGGCGCATTGAAATGCTGGACGGCAACGCGTTTTTGTATGGCAAATACGATCAGGAACGACCGTATCTGAACCCGGGCTTTATTGCCTATGGCAAGAAAAATTAAGGGGTGCGGTTATGTTGAAAATATCAAGCTGGTTATCCCTGCTGGTTCTCATTGGGCCTGGCATATTATTGCCGGAAATTATCGGTGCGATGCAGGATGGGTACTCCCCTGTGGCAAACTATTTAAGCGAGCTTGGTGCAACCGGTGCCCCGTATGCAACGCTTATCAATCATTTTGGGTTTCTTCCAATCGGATTAGCGGTAATTGTGTTGGTTTTTGCGCTGTATCAAAAATTTTCTAATTTCCCAATGGCAAGGCTGGGTAGCCTTTTTCTTTTGGGCATCGCCATCGGGTATTTGGGAGCTTTTTTCTTCCATTGTGATCCGGGGTGTCCAGAAACAGGCAGCCTGCATCAGGCCCTGCATAATCTTGGTGGGTTGTTTGAATATGTTGGCGCTATAACGGGTTTGTTGTTGATATGTTTTGGAACGCGAAAACAGATACCCTTGGTCTTTGCAAAAGCTACCTTATTAACCGCAAGCATGGTCATTTTAGCTTTTGTCATGATGTTGACGTCAGAAATGAGCGACTGGAAAGGCGCATGGCAAAGACTGGCGGAGTATTCCCTTGTGGCCTGGTTTGTTTATGCGATTTTTTGGCATCCTCAATCCACACAACATCAATCTGACCTGTCTAAAAGTTAACATGACACAAGTCAGTCTTCGTAATTATTATTCGCCTGTTATATCCTTTTAGATTTCTGTCCAGCTTGGGCATGTTCCAAAGGAGCAGGTGAAAATGATGAATAAAATAATTCTTGCTCTGGCCCTTACCAGCGTCTTTGCCAGCAACACAATTGCGGATACTAAAAAAGACGTACTTATCGGGGTATGGAAGGTGACAAATGGCGTCACCTATATTCCTGATGGTACGACGCGGACGCAACAACCCCGGGAAAGCCTGATCGTTTTTACCAAAACGCATTACAGCTTTAATATGGCAGGCGGTGGCAAAGCGCACCCGCCATCTGAAACCGTGTTCAGGCCCACGGACGCCGAACAAAGTGCGCGATACAAAACATTGCTTATCAACGCTGGCAAATACGAAATAAAAGGCGACAAGCTGATTATTCATCCCTCTTTCGCTCTTGTGCCTGAATATGTTGGCGGCTCTGGCGAGTTCACCATTGGTGAGGAAAACGGCGTATTAACCCTGGACTGGATAAAAATATTGTCAGTTGATGGCGAGCCGGATCCTGCGTCTGCGCAAGGTGTTCACTGGAAATACTTTCTTGTCCCCGTAGCGGATTGATATTCACCTAGCATCCTCTAAAGGTTTGGCAATTGTGATGGCCATTACACGGGCCTGGGTGCGTAGTCTCACCAGGTAGTTCATTCGGGTTTCAGTCTTGATCCGGTTGTTAAGAAACGATCAAGGAAATTACAAGTCGAATGAACGTTCCCCAACTACCGCCTGCAGGAATGCAATAATACAAACCCAAGCCTGCAATAGCTTTTCAAGCTGACTGTTATAGAGAGCCTGAAAATCCTGTGGCTATGAGTATGGGACGCAGCCCAGGAAGGAATTGTTGGGCTTTCAATTGCGTGGCGAAACGTCGATTAGCGTACTCCGACTTTCGCGCCAACAATAGCAGCGGCAAGTTTGGTGAACATCGACAGACTGACAATGCCAAACACCGATCCCAATGCTCCGACACTGGTCAGAATAATAAACTCAAGTAACAAATAACCTGTCCAAATGGCTCCCGCGAATAAGAAAGCATTACGTTCGGGCCGTCGCTTGGCGAAAAACAAACTAGCACCAAAGAACAAAAACATGCCCGCCACTATGGCTGACCATGTCACAATTTCTTGTGTCGCCGCTTCATAATAGGCGTTTTCATGACCGGGGTTGATCAAATAGGCGTATACCGCGACAGCCACATAACTGATCGCCACATTGACAGCCATGATCATGATGGCGACGGCAAATGCTTTCACAAAATCAATTCTATTAATAATTAAGCCCCTCGAAATTATTTATGTATATGCCTTGCGTAACGCCTTCAAACTTATCCTGAAAATCGCCCCATCAAAACGGTTGCTCAGTATAGTTTACTGCCTGAATTAATCCTGCAAAGCCATAATGATAATTGTATGTATAGGGGAATGACGGAAGTCAAGGGTTCTTAGTATGAGGCAGTGATGGCACAACCCGTGCGCAGGACACTCGGATTTAGCCTGGAAAAATTCCTTGGCTTATGGATAAACGGTTGGGTAAAAGAGTGCTCGGGGCGGCAAAGCGATGTACTGGCAACCTGTGCCGGTAAAGCCGTAAACTAGCGCAGCAAAAAAATATGGGTGAAGAGGGTGTAAACGTACAATGGACATCACGCTTTATCTGTCTCTGCTTGGCTTTGCCTTTGCCACAACCATGACGCCAGGACCAAACAATTTTATGTTGATGTCGTCCGGCGCGCTGTTTGGCTGGCGCCGTACTGTGGCGCACATTATTGGTATTCAGCTTGGTTTTGTTGGCCTTCTGGTGGCGTCAGTCTTTGGTCTTGGTATCATCGTGCAAAACCAGCCCTGGCTGGTGTTTGGGGTAAAGCTGCTAGGCGCTGCCTGGTTGTTTTGGCTGGCCATACAGTTTTTTATCGCTGCCCTGAACATGGGTAAGGCAAGCGACAAGCCTAAGGTTAAACCCGGATCAAGGCCTTTCCATATGTATGAGGGTGCATTGTTTCAATTGGTCAATCCCAAAGCATTGGTGATGAGTATTGCCAGCGCCGGAGCCTATATCGGTTTATCGGACAATACCAGCATAAGGGCGTTTATCATTGGTGGTACATTTGCATGCTTTGGTCTTGTTTCCTCAACCACGTGGACACTGGCGGGTAATGTTTTGTACCGTCATATGTCTTCCGGGCGAGAGGCAATGATCCTTAATCTGGTTATGGGGCTTTTGTTAATGGCAACGGCGGCTATTATCCTCTTTTTTTAGGAGCAGCACATGCACGGCTTGGAATTTCATGTGAACAAGGATGATATTCGGATTTCCCAAATTGTTGACACAAAAGTTTCAACAGATTTGGCCGATGGTGAAATTTTACTGGCGGTGGACAAGTTTGCCCTCACCGCCAACAACATTACCTATGCTGCGACTGGGGATATCATCGGATACTGGAAATTCTTCCCGGCGGCAAAACCCTGGGGCATCGTGCCGGTATGGGGATTTGCAGATATTATCACATCAACTATCGAGGGCGTTCTGGTTGGTGAGCGAATATACGGGTTCTTCCCCTTTGCCAGCCATCTGATTATGCGCCCGGGCCGGATCAAGACCCATAGTTTTGTTGATGTATCCGAACACCGCGCTGCTCTGCCACCCATTTATAATGATTATATTCGCTTAGGCAGTGCACAGAGCGCCAACCCCAGTGCAGAAGACATACAAGCCCTCTTTCAACCGCTGTTTGCTACATCATTCCTAATTCATGATTTCTTCAACGAGCGGGATTGTTTTGGTGCAAACAATATCATTTTGGGCAGTGCATCCAGTAAAACCGCCATGGGAGTGGCCCGGTTGTTTGCCAGAGAGGACAAGCCGGGCCGCAGAGTTATTGGCCTGACATCGGCTGGTAATGTTAAATTTGTGCGCGCCCTTGGCGATTATGATCTGGTTTTTGCCTATGAAGATGTGCAGAAACTGGCCAAGGATGAACCATCTGCCTATATCGATATGGCAGGTAACGCGGCGGTCAAGCGCCAGCTACACGAGCATTTGCAAGACAACATGGTCTATAGTTGTGCCGTTGGTCTTAGCCATTGGGACAAGTTTGAGGATACCGGGCCGATACCAGGGGCAAAGCCGGTTTTTTTCTTTGCCCCGGATCAGGCGTTGAAACGGCGTAAAGAGTGGGGCGGCGCCGTTTTGCAAGGCAAGATCGAAACCGCCCTGAATGCCTGGGCCAGTGACGGAATGGGCTGGCTAAACATTGTACATGGCTCAGGCCCGGACGATGCACAGCGGATATTTTGTGCAATCAGAGACGGTAATATTTTCCCGGATACGGGTTATGTAGTGTCATTGACCACATGAATAAAATATTATAATCTGTTATGAGTAAACAAAAATATACATTTTCTGTCGCGCCAATGATGGACTGGACGGATCGACATTGCCGGTTCTTTCATCGCCTGATTACCCGCCATGCGCAGCTTTATACAGAAATGGTCACGGCCAGGGCACTGATCTATGGTGATGCAGCCCGGTTGATGCGTTTTGATGTGCGTGAACACCCGGTGGCGATACAATTGGGGGGGGCAGAGCCTTTGGAGCTGGCCCGTGCGGCAAAGCTGGCGGAGGACGCAGGTTATAACGAGGTCAACCTTAATGTTGGTTGTCCGTCTGACCGGGTGCAATCGGGGGCATTTGGGGCCGCCTTGATGGCTAATCCGGCTTTGGTGGCTGATTGTGTGACGGCCATGGCGGCGGTAGTTCAAATTCCGGTTACGGTAAAATGTCGCATTGGAATTGATGAACAGGAACCGCATGAGACACTGCCTGTATTTATAGAAACTGTGTCAGCGGCCCCGTGTGACACGTTTATTATCCATGCCCGTAAAGCCTGGTTAAAAGGGTTAAGTCCCAAGCAAAACCGAAATGTGCCGCCGCTGGATTATGACATGGTACGCAGCATAAAGATGGCGCACCCTGACCTGACGATTATTCTCAATGGCGGCTTGCGTGATGTGCCTCATGCGTTGGCGCAAAGCGAGACATTGGACGGGGCGATGATGGGTCGCGCGGCCTATCAAACCCCGTGGATGCTGGCAAAAATCGATACACTGGTTTTTGGAAAAACCGGATCGGGGCCAGTAAAGGAAGATATTGTTGCTGCGTTGATTGAGTATGCCGCGCACGAGACAGAGAACGGAACGCCCCTGCACGCCATTACCCGCCACATTATGGGACTTTTTGCTGGCCAGCCGGGGGCGCGAAACTGGCGACGAACCCTGTCGGAGGATGCGCCAAGGCCCGGTGCCGGGCCAGAGGTCATTGCCAAAGCGGCACAGGCTGTTCTTGGCGAGCTATGGGCGGCATGATGGATATTATTGTTGCCCATTGGCCGCTCATTGCCACACTGATCGGTGCGGGTGTTTTCGCGGGGCTGATTGCCGGGCTTTTTGGCATTGGTGGCGGGGTCGTTATCGTGCCGGCGCTTTATGCAGCATTTGGTGCTCTTGGGGTGGATGATGCTGTGCGGATGAAGGTCGCCGTGGCAACATCACTTGCGACGATTATCGCCACATCATTACGATCCGCCCTGTCGCATTATAAACGTGGCGCAGTGGATGTCAGGGTGTTAAAATCATGGGTGCCGTGGATCATGGCTGGTGCGCTAATGGGTGCCTTTGCGGCCAGTGCGACCCCTGGCCCAGCCCTGACCGCCGGGTTTGGCGTCTTTCTGTTGCTGATTGCCATGCAAATGGGGTTTGGTGGGCCTGGCTGGCGATTGCGTGATACGTTACCCGGTGCGCCATTTGGCCAGATCATCGCCACGCTGCTCGGCCTTTTTTCAGCTATGGCCGGTATTGGTGGTGGGGTGATCGGGGTGATTGTCATGACATTATGTGGAAAACCAATACACCGCGCCGTGGGTACTGCATCGGGATTTGGTGCGGCCATTGGCTTGCCGGCCACTCTTGGGTTTGTTATCGCCGGGTGGGGCATGCCGCGGCTGCCGGTGTTCTCGTTTGGATATGTAAATCTGGCCGGGTTTGTATTTATCGCTGCTTTGACGGTGCTTATGGCTCCGGTCGGTGTCGCGCTTGCCCACGCCTTGCCAGTCAGGCATTTGCGGCGCTTGATGGCGATATTGCTGTTTATTACGGGTTTATTGATGTTGCGCGATGTTTTTTAGCTGCTCAGCCTTTATCAATCATCTTTATGACCTGCGGGGCGAGATGAGACCATGGTTCATAGGATGCTCTGGCCCATTCAGCTACGCGTTCAGAATGATTGGCCAACGTACAGTGTAGAACGTCCTGCACAGTGATTGCAAAGGGGTGCGCGGGTAGACCGGGCGGCTCAAACGACCGTCCAGCCAATGTCTTTAGCAAGGTTGTCGCCTCTACGTGTGGTCTGCCTCGTTCAAAGATCAAAAACAAGGACGCAAAGTGAATCCAGACTGACTGGTTGGCACGTGCATCTGCTGGATCGCCGGGATGTTGCAAGGCGTAGGCGTCAACACTTAGGCGGTGACAGGCTTGAAATAGCCCCGGGTCTTGATATTCGCGCGCCAGTATCTCGCCATAGGCTGCCCAGCACCCGGGTGATGAGTGCATATACTTGTGGATTTCACTGCTGGCGGGTGGGAATTGGCCATTACAGGAAAAGCATGTTTCCAGTCCATTAGTTTTCGCAATGTTGTTCATATTTACCGTCGCAGGATAAGCTGGTTACGGCTGGCCTCAAAGCGCGATAAACGGCCAAGATAACTCATGCCCAACAGTGACGTATCCAGCCCATCGCGGATAATCAATGCCCTGACATCGCGTACGGTTAAACTGCCAATGCTGAGTTTCTTTAAATTTACTGGTGCGGCCATTACCTGGCCAGATGCGGTGTTTACGGTCACGGTGAAATGCAAGTCTTTGACTTTATAACCAGCTCTGCGTGCATCATTTAATGTGAGGGCAACGGCGCTGGCACCGGTATCAACCATAAAACGCACATGAGTGTTATTGACTTTTCCTTCGGCCCAAAAATGCCCATCCGCCGCCTTGCGAATGGCAACCGCCGACCCATTGGAGGTGGTTCCGCTCTCATCTACCATATTTTGCGCACGGGCGGGCATAAGTTCAGCCATCACTTTTTGCCCGACAATGGAAAAATCATCACGAAACGCATAAAGTGCAACAATCAGGAGGAAAATCCCAATCCAGATAAGTCCGTTACGTAGTGCCAGGCCCATATTGGCACGGCTGCCGCCAATGACGCCCGAAGCAATCAAGGTCAACAGGATAATCAGAAAAACAAACTGACCTTGATCTTCGCTAGAGGGCAGTAAATTCGGCAAAAAAACACTAATCCCCAACATTAATGCTGCAACAATCAGGGAAAAAGCCGCAAAAAAACCTAAGGCATGGCGCAAGGCGTATCTCCGTTTTTTATCGCAACAGGGCGCTAGCTTTTTACCTTTACATAGCGGCCCGGGGCATCTTCAATCGGGGCCAGTTTGCCATCACCAGGTGTACGAGCCGTTACTTTTTTGCCCGATCGTGTTTTGAGCCATTTATGCCAATCCGGCCACCATGACCCGGCATGTTCAGTAGCACCGGCCATCCAATCCTCTACCGTGTCCGGCAGGGAATCATTGATCCAGTGCTGATACTTTTTTGCTGCAGGTGGGTTGATAACCCCGGCAATATGGCCAGAGCCAGCCATGGTAAAGCGCACCTTGCCCGCCTTTGCGCCCCCATAAAGCCGCGCCCCGCGATAAACGGACAAATAGGGCGCAATATGGTCATCTTTGGAGGATTGAACATACATGGGAATGTTGATCTTCTCTGGGTCAAGTTTGACGCCGCCCAAGGTCATCTTGCCTTTGGCAAAGGCGTTCTGGCGGTAAAAAGTATCCAGATAATACATGTGCAACGCCTTGGGCATACGGGTGGAATCAGCGTTCCAGAATAACAGATCAAATGCACGTGGGCTTTTGCCCAACATATAATTTGAAATGACATTTGACCAGATCAGGTCATTGGCACGCAGCATATTGAAGGTTTCGGCCATGGCCGCACCGTCGAGTACGCCGCCTGCCTCATCCATGCGCCGTTCCACCTGGGCCAGGCCGACCTCGTCGCAAAAGACCAGTAAATCTCCGGCCTCTTCAAAATCCGACTGGGCAGCAAAAAAAGTGGCAGAGGCAACGCGCGTGTCTTTTTTAGCAGCCATATAGGCAAGGGTTGAGGCCAGCAGCGTGCCGCCAATGCAATAGCCAACGGCATTGACCTTTTCCTCGCCGGTGGCGTCTTTGACGGCCTCCAGTGCGGCTAAAACGCCGCCGCGCATATAGTCCTCAAAGGTTTTGTCTTTTAAGGCTTTATCAGGGTTAACCCAGGAGGCCAGAAATACCGTATAGCCCTTGTTCGTCAGCCAGCGAATCATGGATTGTTCGGGGCGTAAATCCAGAATGTAGTATTTATTGATCCACGGCGGGAAAATAACCAGCGGGCGTGTAAATGTGGTCTTGGTGTCGGGGATAAACTGCAACAACTGCATGATGTCGTTTTCAAACATTACCTTGCCGGGGGCGGTGGCTACATCGCGGCCTATCTCATAGGCTTCGGTATCGGTCTGGCTGATCTTCAACGACCCGCCACCATGTTTCATGTCCCGGGCCAGGTTCTCCACACCCTTTTTGAGATTTTCACCTTCGCTTTGTATGGTGGCGCGAAAAACCTCCGGGTTGGTCATGGCAAAGTTTGTGGGCGCGAAGGCGTCGGTCATTTGCCTGGTGAAAAAGGCGACCTTTTTGCGTAATTTTGGCTCAACATCTTCGGCACCTGCGACCAGACTATTCAACCAGTTGGCGTTCAACAGATAAGATTGCTTGATAAGATCAAAGGCCAGATTTTCCGTCCAGTCTGGCGCACGCCAGCGCCGATCACCGGGTTCAGGCTTGATCGCATCTTCGGTTGTTTGCCCGGCGGCACGGCGGGCGGCATTGGCCCATAGGGCGCTATAGCCCTGCCAAAGTTCTTTTTGGGCCTTGAGGATTTGATCCGGGTTGGCCGCAACTTTGCCAAATACTTCGGCAAAGTCCGAGGCCAGATTAAACGGATCCGGGTCGGGTAATCCTGCCGAACCCTGTGCGCCGGAAACACTATCCTGCAGAGCCTTGGTAAAATTTTCAATGGCGGCAAGACCCTGAGCCAGAGCATCCTCTGGTGTTGCACCCTCGCTATCCATGTCGGCGTTATTACTGTTTTTGTCTTTTTTTGTTGCCATGGTTCGTTCCGATCACTGTATCAATGGTAGCAAACCCATGACTTCAAGTGTAGTAAGAAAGCGTATGTTCCTTCGACTCAATAGCAGAAGCACAGCGCATGAAAACTCATATCTCTTGTCTTGGTCTTGCCTTGCTGGTTTCGGCTTGTCAAAGTGCTATCCCCTTTTATGAAAAAGCAGCAGATGAGCCGGATTGGTTCAAGGCCAAGGCCGCCGAGGCCGACGCTAAAGGGTATCCTGCGGCGCGGGCAGTGCCAGAAAAACCGCAAGGTCTGACGACAGCAAAAACCCGTGATGCAGAGTTGGAAGCCCTGGCAAAAGCCGCAGAGAAGGTGCGTAATCACCCTCGGGCCATTCTCGATGACCTCGAAGCGGATAAAATTGATGAGTTCTCGCAAAAGGCACAGGAAGAAACCAAAGTGCCACCGCTTGTTGATGATGAAAAACGGCCTGATTAGGTAGAATTTTCTATGGAAAGCCAATTTCACCGCATCCGGCGTTTACCGCCTTATGTTTTTGAAACCGTAAACGCGTTAAAGGCGAAGTTGCGCGCACAAGACGTTGATATTATTGATTTTGGCTTTGGTAATCCAGACATGGAAACGCCACCACACATCGTAGAAAAACTTGTTGAAACCGCCCGCAAACCGCGCACAAACCGCTATTCGGCTTCAAAGGGTATTGCCGGGCTTCGCGGTGCGCAGGCCCGGTATTATGAACGCCGCTTTGGCGTAAAGCTTGACCCGGATACCCAAGTGATCGCCACCCTTGGCTCCAAAGAAGGCTTTGCCAATCTCGCCCAGGCCATATCCGCGCCCGGTGATGTGATCTTGGCCCCCAATCCATCCTATCCCATTCACCCGTTTGGGTTTTTGATTGCCGGGGCCGGTATTCGCCATATCGAGGCACTGGACGCGGAAAGCTATTTGCGGGCCATTGATACGGCGGCGCGCCATAGTGTGCCCAGTCCGCTAGCCGTGGTGACCTGTTTTCCTTCAAACCCTACCGCACAAACCTGTGATTTGAAGTTTTATGAAGAGGTTGTGGCTCTGGCACGACGTTATGAGATGTTTGTGCTTTCCGATCTGGCCTATGCCGAGATTTATTACGGCGACCCTCCACCGTCGGTATTGCAGGTTGAGGGGGCTATGGACATTTGTATCGAGATGACTTCGCTCTCCAAAACCTATGCCATGGCCGGTTGGCGGATGGGATTTGCTGTTGGCTCAAAGCGCCTTGTGGCGGCGTTGACCCGGGTGAAATCCTATCTCGATTATGGTGCCTATACACCTATTCAGGTCGCTGCATGTGCCGCCCTTGATGGCCCGCAGGATTGCGTTGCACAAATGCGGCAAACCTATCATACGCGCCGGGATGTGATGGTGGACAGTTTTGCCCGTGCTGGCTGGAATATTCCGCCGCCCGATGCCTCAATGTTTGCCTGGGCGCCCTTGCCAGAAAAATTTGCAGCCCTTGGCTCATTGGAATTTTCAAAACGTTTGATGGTAGAGGCTGGCGTCGCTGTCTCACCGGGTGTGGGCTTTGGTGAGTATGGTGAGGGTTTTGTGCGCCTTGCCTTGGTTGAAAATGAACAACGTATCCGCCAGGCCGCCCGTATGGTCAAAACATTTCTGGATAATCCTGCCAATACAAATGAAAATAATTCTGGGGAAACACTATGAGTGTGCTTGATAGAAGTATGATTTTTGCCGCAGCAAATGTGGCAGAAAAGGCCGCCATTGCCGCCTATGACTGGATTGGTCGCGGGGACAAGGAAGCCGCCGATCAGGCCGCTGTGGACGCTATGCGCACCGCGCTGAACAATCTGCCCATGAAGGGGCGGATTGTTATTGGTGAGGGCGAGCGCGACGAAGCGCCGATGCTTTATATTGGTGAAGAGGTTGGCACGGGCGAGGGGTTGGAAATAGATATTGCCCTTGATCCTCTGGAAGGCACAACACCTACCGCCAAGGGCATGACCAATTCACTGGCAGTGCTGGCCATGGCTCCGCGCGGTGGGCTTTTGTACGCCCCTGATACCTATATGGACAAAATTGCTGTTGGCGCTGAGCTGCCCGGAGGTGTGGTCGACCTTGATAATTCCATTGAAGACAATTTGGCGGCCCTGGCCCGGGCCAAAGACAGGCCAGTCAGTGATTTGACGGTTTGTGTGCTTGAGCGACCGCGTCACCAAGAGATTGTGGCCCGTATTCGACAGGTCGGGGCGCGTATCTCGTTTATCACCGATGGTGATGTTGCCGGGGTGATTAGCACCACTGACCCTAAAACCGGGATTGACCTTTATGTTGGCTCTGGCGGTGCCCCGGAAGGGGTGCTGGCGGCGGCAGCCTTGCGCTGTGTCGGCGGGCAAATGCAGGGACGGCTGGTGTTTCGTAATGATGATGAGCGCGCCCGGGCAACACGGACGGGTATCACCGATTTTGGTCGTAAATATGGTCTGCACGATCTTGCCGGCGGCGAGGACATTGTTTTTACCGCCACCGGTGTAACCTCTGGCTCACTGGTCGATGGTGTGCGTAAGTCTGGTAATATTGCCCAGACCCACACGCTTCTGCTCAGTACCATGGAAGATGCCTGGCGACGGATGCGTAGCCGCTTTCATTGTGAATAAAGATAACGCACCATATCTGGGCGTGGCCCGCTCGCTTGGCGGCAATGCCTGGCAGGAACGGTCTCACGACCCAAAGATTGCCCGGGGTCTGGTTCAACGCCTTGGCGTGCCTGAGGCTTTGGGGCAGATACTGGCCTCTCGCGGTGTGACCGCAGATAATGGTGCGGCATTTTTGAAACCGACTTTACGAGAATTTTTCCCCGATCCTTCGACTTTCAAGGATATGGACAAGGCCGCAGGCCATATTCTGGATGCCCTGGCCACTAAGCGCAGTATCAGCATATTCGCAGATTATGACGTAGACGGGGCTACCTCATCGGCCATGTTGCGCCGCTGGTTTCGTGATATGGGGGGCGAGGCCGGGCTTTATGTGCCGGATCGCATCAAAGAAGGATATGGGCCAACCATTGGCGCGTTTGAAATACTGAGAAACCAAGGCGTTGAGTTAGTCATCACGGTTGATTGCGGTGCCGTTTCAACGGAACCTTTGCGTGCTGCGCGGGATATGGGGCTGGATGTGATCGTGCTGGATCATCATTTAATGCCAGAGGATATACCTCTGCCGCCTACACTGGCTTTGGTCAATCCAAACCGGCCTGATGACACCTCAGGGCAGGGCGTATTAGCCGCCGCCGGAGTGGTATTTGTGCTGTTGGCGGCGCTGAACCGCGAAGGGCGTGCTCGGGGGTTGTTCAAGCATCGCAAGGAGCCTGACCTCATCGCACTGGCCGACCTGGCCGCGCTTGGAACGATCTGTGATGTGGCGTCCTTAACCGGTTTTAACCGGGCGCTGGTGGCACAAGGCCTGAAAGTCATGTCAAACACCCGCCACGTTGGGATTATGGCCCTTGCGCAAGTGGCCAAGGCAGAGCCACCTTTTGGCACCTATCATGCGGGCTTTGTTCTGGGGCCAAGGATCAATGCCGGTGGTCGGGTGGGCGAGGCGGATCTGGGCGCACGTTTGCTGGCCAGTGATGATCCGGGTGAATGTGAGGCCATTGCCGCTTCTCTTGATCGTTATAATGCTGAGCGACGCGATATTGAACAGGCAGTGCAGGAGGCCGCACTGGCCGCAATAGAGGCACAAGATGCGGATGATCCGGTGATTGTGGTGGCCGGACAGGGTTGGCACCCGGGTGTTATTGGTATTGTCTCCGGGCGTTTGAAAGAACGCTATGGCGTACCCAGCATTGTTATTGCCCTGGATGCCAAGACCGGTGAAGGTAAAGGCTCCGGGCGTTCAATTGCCGGGGTTAATCTGGGCGAGGCCATTGGCGCAGCTGCGCGCGCCGGTGTTATTGAAAAGGGCGGCGGACATGCCATGGCTGGCGGGTTATCCTTAACTGCCGATCAGGTAGACGGGTTTCGCAGCTTTTTGATTGATACGATCGGTCAAACGACCCGGAATGCTGCGGCAGGGCGGTGTTTGAAAATCGATGCATTGGTGAGTGCGCGGGGTGCCGACCGCGCCTTTGTGGACGAGTTGCAACAGGCAGCCCCCTTTGGCATGGGCAACCCTGAGCCGTTGTTTGCCTTTGGCAATATGCGTGTGCGCTGGGCGCAGCCGCTTAAAGGCGGGCATGTACGCTGCACATTAGAGGACGCCAATGGCGGTGCCAGCATCAATGCCATTGCCTTTCGAGCGCAGGACAATGGTTTTGCGCAAATCTTGCTGGCCAATGATGGTCAGTTACTGCATGTGGCGGGAAAATTAAAGGCCGATGATTATCGTGGCCGCAATAGTGTTGATCTGCGTATTGAAGATGTGGCTTTGGTTGCTGTGCCAGAGTGAAAAAAAATATTAAAAGCGTGCGAAGCGGACTTGCGAAACTGCCCGACCGCCGATATAGCTCGCGCCTTGGGATCCAAACTCAATCATATGAATGAGTTTGGATCCTAAACATGTGGGCCCTTCGTCTATCGGTTAGGACGCCAGGTTTTCAACCTGGAAAGAGGGGTTCGATTCCCCTAGGGCCTACCATGTTCGTAAAATCTGAAAATTGAAAAATTTGCCTGGCCGGGCCGTGATTACTCCCAGGCCAGTAATTTACTGCAATGGTATTTTGTTTATATCCGTAAATCCGCCCTCATACGCCCACGTCAGCGTACGCCATACCCAGGCATTGTCTCCTTCAGGTATTACTGAAGCGAACTTGTAGCCGATTGGTGTGCCTTGTTCATTTTCAATAAATTTCCCCCAAGCATTCCCGTCAAGAATAATCATGCCTCCTTTTTCGACAAAATGAGCGCCGAAGGACATGCGCGGCGCCCAGTCAGTCGGGAGAGAGGGGGGTAAACCTGACGTTTTCAGGTATTCAATAGTACCAAACGGAGATAACCAGGTTTCACCATTGTCATAGCTCCTGTCCATCACAAACTGAAAGTCGCCCCCTGGATAAAATTCAGTTGATGAGCGCTCAACAAAAGCCCCTGTCGGATCATTGCCATTGCCTTTTGTAACGAGCTTGTTGTCTTTCCAGTATGCCTCCATATCGGTAATATCAGCAGTGCCAACCTGCGCCCAGAAGGTTCTGGCCTTTTCGCGATTTTCACCCCAAATTGTAATGCTGACGCCGTGGTAGAATGTTTGATTGTTCTTGTCGAGACCGCGATATTCGGACATGCTGGCCATGCCATCGTAATAACAATAAGTATTTGAGCGGTCATGTTGGCCAAGTGAGGAGCCGTCTTTATTATAACTGGTGCTCCAGGCCTCATGGCTCGCGGGGACGCAATCAGTGTAGTCTGGACTGGACGTCTCATCGGGAGCGGCCAAAACGAGTGCTGAAAAAAATGCCAAACTGAACATCTACTTCTCCTTTTACGTCATAGCCGCCGCAAAATGCTGGTGTTTGCGCAAGATTGTTGAAGTAGAATATATAGCACTTATTGTTGATCCAGCATTATATGTTTGTAATATATTGTTGGTCAGAAACGGGAGCATGTTGGCATTATAGCCAGAATAATTCGCCATATTGGGTCAAGGTGCAAAAAAAATCTCCAAAAACACGAAAACGTATGCTAGGATGCACAGTCATGTAGCGTAAGTTGGGGCGGTATAGTGTCAGAAGATGAAGCGGTTGAGGTATCAGGGCATATAAAATGGTTTGACCCGGTAAAAGGGTATGGCTTTATCACGCCCGAGGCGGATGGTGATGATGTGTTGTTGCACATTTCCACCTTGCGACAGACCGGTCGTAATGCAGCCCTGGAAGGTGACAAGGTCGTTTGCACCGCCATAAGAAGTGCAAAAGGTCTTCAGGCGCTTGAAATTCTTGACTTTATTGACGAACATCCGCAACCACCAACCCTGTCCAAGGAAGAACAGGATAGGTATAGTATGGCAATGGTGAAGTGGTTTAACCGTTCCAAGGGCTATGGTTTTGTCAATATTGAAGGCGAAACCGGCGATGTTTTTATTCACGCCGAAGTGCTTCGCGAGGCGGGCATAGCCTTACTTGAGCCGGATGACCAGGTTTATGTACTTTGGGAAGCGGGGCCAAAGGGTCGCGTCGTTACCGAAGTCAGGCTTGCTGCAAAAGCATAGCATCATAAACTGTCCTTATGACGGCTTGCGAAACCGCAGGGTCATGCGGTCTGACTCACCAATAGCCCGGTAATGATCTTTCATGCTCTCATCCTTGCCGCGTAAAGAGGGCGGCAATGTCCATACACCGCCTTCATAGTTGGCAATATCATTGGGATTGGCGTTCATCTCGCTTGTACCATCCAGCACAAAACCGCCCTTTTCAAACATGGAAATGACATAGGATTGTTGCAAATACCCCTTGTGGCCGCTGGTATCATACTCACCGGGCGCATAGTCTTCCTTGGCGCGATGTTGAACCACACCAACGATGCCACCGGGTTTGAGAAGTGCAAAGCTGTCTGTGATTGCAGCGTCAAATATGGCCGGGTCAAAGCGGTTCAAATGATGCAGCGCACGAATAAAAATCACCGCATCCATTTTGCCTTTATGCTCATCTGGCACAGCATCAAACAAGAACGCGCCTTTGATGGCGGCATCATCCGGGCCATTTTCTGCTGCTTTTGCCGGGTAAGTATTGGGCCAGTCCAGGCGCTCTGCCCGTTGTTCATCTGTCATTTCACGCTTTGAAAAGATCATAAATTCTTCGCCCAGCTTTATGCTGTAATTCAGGCCGTACCAGCCACCATCCGGGGAAACAAAGGGCAGCAATACCCGCGTATACCAACCGCCACCGGGTAGCACCTCAACCACATGGGAGCCGGGGGTCAGTTCAAAAAACGCAATGGCGTCTGTCGTGTGTCGAATGCCATCACGTACACGATCCTTGTCGCGACGCGGATCAGCAAGAACGGCGTCCAGTTTGGCACTGTCCACTGTTGGTGCCGGGTCGGGTGCCGGATTAGCGGTTTCCAGTGGTTCGGGTGCTTCTGCATCCACGCTTTGCACTTCGCGTGCCGCTTGCGGCCCACAACCCGCCAAAAGCAAAATCGCCAGTGCCGTACCTATGATAAATTTATCCATGTCACTCCCCCGTACTCTCTATTTTTACTCTGTCTGAAACATTACAGGATAGCAATATAAAAGCGTCCTGCAAAACACACTTTTGCGTTACAGGATAAGGGGGGCTGTTCAGCCTATGCCCAAATAACCGTGCAGTATCTTTGCCATTTCAGTACGGAAATCATTGATCGTATCGGCACAATCTACCGGTGGGCCAGATTGCGCCATCCCGCTTTGAATAAGCGATCCAACTATGCCGATAACATACATTGATGCCCGCTCTGACTCAACGTGCATATGCTCACTCTGCCGTCTTGCCAACAAATCTGCCATTAACTTTGCAATGAGCATGTTCATGTCGCGACTGCGTATGGTAAAGGGGGCGCTGTTCTTTGTTTTGGCTATTGTTTTTCCGGCCTGCAACATCGGGGCGTGTCGTGTGGTATGCTCTATTATCAGCGCCACATATCGTGCAAGCATAACCTGTAGCGGTTCATCATCAGAGCGCAAAAGCTGTTTGCAGTCGGTTTCCAGTGCCGCGCAGCGATTATCATAGAGCGCGTACAGTGCTGCATCCTTGTTTACAAAACGGCCATAAAAGGCACCGACCGAGCAGTCGGCCAGGCTGACAATATCCTGTACGCGGGCATCATTATACGTGCCCTTGTCAAGAAGGGTTGTTACCACTTTCAATATGCGATCTCGTGTTGCGGCACTTCGTTTCTGATGGACGTGCCTGACCGGGTTTGGTGTGTCCATGGATACATGTTGCCCTTTTTACAATAGTTGATTTGAAAGCCACTCTCAGCCTTGGTGGTCAATCGGCCAGTCTTGATCTCAATCGGCATGGCCGTGGGAAAAAATCATTTTGACAATGACATAAAAACGAATTAGAATCTAATTCTATTATAAATTGATTAAAATCACCCGGCACGATCATAGGTATTTATTGCAAGAAAATTCAGGGAACGCTTATGACAGTCAAAACACAATCCCGGGCCATACTGGAACTTGTATTAATTGCTACCGTATTTTGGGGGCTTTGGTCCTTACGGTTTGTTGGTGTGGACCATGCCGGTGTCTGGGCCTTGCTGGTTTCCTGCACACTGGTCGTGCTCACTATAATCGTGCGAAAAGAAAATTGGCGTGATTTTGGTATTGCCTGGCCCCGAAGCGTGCGCTGGACCATGGCCCGGGCCGGGGAGTTCATTGCCTTGATCGTGGCAGGGGCCGTTGTGCCTGTTCTCATTCTTACAATGATAGGCCACCCGCCGCCGACATCTGACGTGCTTTTGGAACAACCCGATGAACTTGTCCCATTTCTGATTGATATACTTTTCGGTGCCTGGATTGTTGCTGGGGTAAGCGAGGAGTTTTTCTTTCGCGGTTTTCTGATCGCCAGGTTCAGAACCGGATTTGGCGGCGGAAGAAAGTCGCTCTGGTTTGCGGTGATTGCTCAGGCCATATGGTTTGGTGCCGCCCATCTGTCTCAAGGCCTGAGTGGCATCTTGGTAATCATGTTTCTGTCGGTTCTCATTGGCATATTTTATTTACGGCGTGCCAATGGCATTTTATTGCCCTTGATGCTGGGTCATGCAATTTTTGATACCCTCTCCCTGACCGGGAATTACCTGGCAGGGCTGCAATAATTATTACCATTTCATAAATTTTGTACGCGTGGTTTATCGGTCCCAGCAATTGGCTCTTGTTTTATCATTTATGTCAGTCCAGTATCGGGCGGGGACTGGGTTCAAGTTGCCGTAAGCCCATAAAGAATGACCCTGGCCATCATGGAATTCTGCAATACGCCATCCGGTGCCAAATTCTGCTGCACAATAATCACTGGCATCTTGTACTTTCGGCAATTGGCATGCAGCGACAGGCGTGGATGCCTGTACAGTGCCGCCTGTCCATTGGTGATATCTTGACGGTGTTGTCAGCGCATTTGGCTTGGGCAATGCTTCCATTTTGATGCACAAGAGGGGAAGTTCCGTGCTGCATTGGGTATCTCCGACCGAAGGGTTACTTCTGTTATCTCCTCCCACCCGGATAGCGCCACTGGCATGGGTATTGCGCAATGCCCAGGTCATCCCGTTATCATTTGGGTTGCTACAAGTAAGGGTTGGCTTATCTATAGCCATGATACAATTTGAAGGTAACTCCGTTTCCAAAAGCGTGGGATCTTGACCATTCCATTGCGAAACAACAGCACAATTGAGCGGTATGTTACCTGGCCCATATATTCGTTTTGGCGAAATGGTTGCCGTTGCCAAAAATTCTATTTTGTCGTTGTTACCAAGGCTTACGTTGGGAATGGTGCATATATCTTCCCGGGGGATCGTCACGGTTCCGGTGTCATAAGTGGTTGTAATCGGGGCGCTGGAAATATCATTGGTTAGGCAGGTAATTTGCGCGCCTGTGTCATCGTGAAGCGCAAAATCCCATACAGCGACATTCATGACATCCTTGATGACGAGATCGCCGTTATAATTTGCGCCCTTGTTCTCTAATATGATTTTGTAATCACAAATGCTGGTTTCAAAGGCCGGGCCTGGTCGGCAGCTTTCCAGCGATTTTGTCACATCAAATTTTATTTCGTCACAGAATTTTAGTGCTCTTACGGCACTCTCTGATTTATCGCTGCCGCTCTGGCTTTCATCGTGCCAAACGGCCATAAAGCCACAGTCACTATCTGCCGCAATGGCGGGCATCTGTTGCAGGTTGGCACTTGATGATCCCAGTAAAAAGTCCTTATCATCAAGCGGCGCCCATAATTTTACCGCTTGTCCATCATCGCTGAATATCCGTGCGCGAATATCGCCGCTATCGGTGCTTTCATCTTTCCAGACAACGGCAAACCTGCCGTTGGGCAGTGCTGTAACCTTGGGTTGGGACTGGTGACTGGATTGGGTTGTGTTGACGAGGATGGGGTTATTGAGAAGCAAAGTTCCTGAATTATCGATAAAATTTGCCCAGATTTCGGCCTGTGTTATATTGGCCTTGGCTATTTCGGCCCAGACAGCCATGGTTACACCATTGATGTTTCGTGCTAAATCTGGTGAGCGCTTTGGCTGAGTTCCGCGTGGAAAGACGTTAGGTTTTACCATTGTGGGTGGTGATATTGGGTTAGCAGAGGCGTTATACCTGCCATACCAGACAAAACCATTACCAGGGGTTGTTTGTTCATAGGTAGCACCAAATGAACCAAGAGGTAATGGTACTAAAGACGGGTGGTCTCCCTGCTGATAGCTTGGAGGCTGTTGATAGTTAGGAGGAGTGGCTTTAATCTCAAATTCTGCTCTGTGAGAACCATCACTATTATAGACATGAACATAAGGCGCCCACGGATACCCCTTCCATGCAAGGGCAAACCCACCGTCATCCAGGCCAATGGCATCGCTGGGAGCATCCTGTGACCGGCGCGTAACACTATTAACTCTGAACGATTTTCCTCTCGGGCTGACGTTTTCGTCGAAAATAAGCGCCCTAACTTCAGACGAAACCATGACGCCGGGCGGATCAATGTCGGGTGCCGGGACGTATACCCCACCTTCGGAATTATCCTCCCACATAACTACAAACCCGCCATCTGCCAGGCCAGTAACTTTTGGCAACCATTGACCTGAAATAACGATGTCATTGACAATGAATTCACTACCCTTAGCAGCACCGTTCTTATCAAGTATTTGGGCCTTGATTCCCCAGGCGTGGGTGTCCGCATTCGGGCTGTAATCCGTCCAGACAACCACATGGCGTCCGTCTGCTAAAACGGCGACATCCGGGTCAGTTTGCTTGTTTTGGGTTGTGCTATTTACTTCAAAATCATCACTTTGTGCATAAGCAAGGTGGTAACTTTGTGCATAAACAAAAACCAGCAGACAAATGGCAAATCGGGAAAACTTCATAGCACTTCCCCCAGAAAAGGTAAAAGCCTTGGACAGTGTTCGTGCGAAGTTTATATATCAAAAGGTTATATAGTTCAATAGGTTGCCATATAATAGCGCCAAGATATTGAATTGTCACACCTATACATGTTCAATTTATTCCCACTCAATGGTGCCCGGTGGTTTTGATGTCACGTCATACACCACCCGGTTGATGCCGCGCACTTCATTGATGATACGCGTGGACATGCGCCCCAGCACCTCGTGATCGAAGGGATAATAATCCGCTGTCATGCCATCGGTTGAGGTCACGGCGCGCAAGGCCAATACATGCTCATAAGTGCGCTCATCACCCATAACACCCACTGTGCGCACCGGCAGCAACACCGCAAAGGCTTGCCAGATGTCATCATACAGCCCGGCTTTTTTGATCTCATCAAGATAAATCGCATCGGCCTTTTGCAAAATGAAAACGCGCTCCGGCGTTATTTCGCCCGGAATGCGAATGGCCAACCCCGGCCCTGGAAACGGGTGGCGACCGACAAAGCTGTTTGGTAAACCCAGTTCACGCCCCAGCGCCCGCACCTCGTCCTTGAACAATTCGCGCAAAGGCTCAACCAGTTTCATGTTCATGCGTGCCGGCAGGCCACCAACATTATGGTGTGATTTGATCGTCACTGATGGCCCGCCGTCAAAGGAAACGCTCTCGATCACGTCCGGGTATAGCGTGCCTTGTGCCAGAAAATCCGCACCGCCCACGGCTGATGCTTCGCGTTCAAAAATATCAATGAACAAGCCGCCAATGATTTTGCGTTTCTTTTCCGGGTCAGAAACGCCCGCCAGCTTGCCCAGAAATTCATCCCCCGCATCCACATGGACAAGCGGGATATTATAATGGTCGCGAAACATGGTGACCACTTCATCGGCTTCATTGGCGCGCATCAGGCCGGTATCGACAAACACGCAAGTTAGCTGCTCGCCAATGGCCTCGTGCAGCAAAACCGCCACGACAGAGCTATCCACGCCGCCGGACAGGCCGCAAATAACCTTGCTTGTGCCGACTTGCGCCCTGACTTTGGCAATTTCTTCTTCCCGGAAGGCGGCCATAGTCCAGTCACCGTTCAGCCCGGCAATGCCATGGGTAAAGTTTCGTAAAATTTTTGCGCCGCACGGTGTATGGATCACTTCGGGGTGGAACTGCACGGCATAAATTCGGCGGTTTTCATCGGCAATGGCGGCAAAGGGTGCATTTGCTGACTTGGCAATGACGGTAAACCCTTCAGGGATGGCCTCCACCCTGTCGCCATGGCTCATCCACACGGTCTCGCTGTCGGACAGGCCTGAAAGCAGGGGGCTGGATTGCATAATTTCTATTTCAGCGCGGCCAAATTCGCGTTCATCAGAGGCAGCGACTTCTCCGCCAAGCTGGGTGCAGATAACCTGCTCACCATAGCAAATACCCAGAATGGGAACGCCAAGATCAAACACTGCTTGTGGTGCTCTGGGACTATTTGCCCAATGCACCGATGATGGCCCACCGGAAAGAATAATCGCCCTGGGGGCAAAACGCGCCAAAAAGCCGTCGCCCAAACGGTTATAGGGATGAACTTCGCAATAGACGCCACTTTCGCGTAAACGCCGGGCGATCAGTTGGGTAACCTGGCTGCCAAAATCAACGATAAGGACGTGCTGGTGCGGGGTGGTCATAACCATTCTCTCGTTGTCACGCTACAGACCTTCATCCTTCGACAAGCTCAGGATGAGGTATGACGTTTTTTTGCGTATAAACATACCCCTCGTCCTGAGCTTGTCGAAGGACGGCCTGTTCATATGCTTTTTTCCAGCGCCGCAATGAAAAAACCGTCCGTGCCTGTATTATACGGGCCAAGGCGCAAGGCACCGCTTTTGCTGCGTGCGCCCTTGACCAGTGCTTTGCCCTTGTCTGTGAGTAAATTGCCCTTTGCGGCCAGCGCAGCAGTATTCATTTGCGTGAACTCCTTGTGCTCACCCAAAAAAGCGTCAATGCGATCCTCGTTCTCTTCGGGCAGGACAGAACAGGTCACATAAACCAGCCGTCCGCCGGGTTTGACGAATTTTCCAGCGGCGCGCAGCACCTGATCCTGCTCCTCCATACGTTTGTACATTTGGGCAAGGCTTAATCGCCATTTGGTATCTGGTCTGCGCCGCCATGTGCCGGTGCCGGTGCAGGGGGCATCGACAAACACCACATCCATTTTTGCCTCTAAATCGTTTAAGTTTCCACCATCCTTGGGGCTACGCACCTGCACATTGCGCACACCGGCGCGTTTCAGGCGCGCCCATATGGCGATCAGACGGCGCGGGTCTGCATCCCAGGCGAATATCTGCCCGGTATTATTCATGGCCGCTGCAAAGGCCAGAGTTTTACCGCCGCCACCGGCGCAATAATCCAGCACCTGTTCGCCGCCGGTCAGTCCCGCACAGGCCGAGGCGATTTGCGAGCCGAAATCCTGAACCTCTACACCGCCCTTGTTAAAGGCCGGCAGGCTTTGCACATGGGCCGAACGAGCACCCGGTGCTGGTGCGCCAACGCGAGCACCAAATTCAAGAATTTCTGATCGCTTGGCCTTGACTTTCTTTAATGCCTTAAAACTGGTTTCTGGCTCGCCTCGTAAGGGATTAACCCGTAAATCCAGCGGCGCACGAGCGGCAAATCCATGGGCTTCATCAAAGGCCTTGTCACCAAAAGCACGCTGGAAAGATAGCCAGAAAATTTCTGGTATATCGGCACGTACCCAGTCAGGCGCATCCTCAATATTTCGCTTGAAACCCACACGTTCTGCCTCGGTCATGGGGGTTGGCGCATGTTCATCATCGGCAAACAGTGCATCTATGTCTTCGGCGCTATTGCCCCATGTACGCCCAAGGGTACCCAAAATGAGCGCGCGTGCGGTTGTTTCTTGCATGGCATGGCTGAGTGATGCCTTGAAGCGCAAGGCATCCAGCACCAGTCCCGAGACGGCTGCACGATCTTTTGCCCCGGCATAACGGGCATTGCGGCCCCAATCCTTCAGGCATAGTTTGGCCGGGCGCTTGGTGCGTTCAAAATCTTTCAGCACCTCGATGGCTGCTTGCGCCCGTGCGCCCTCTTTCATTCCAAAAGACCTAGTTCTCGTTGCAGTTTTTTTGTAAGTCCATGTGACACAATTTTATGAGACCCGGCGATATAATCTTTCAGATCGCTCTTGTTTAATCCTGGTTTGTCATAGTGTTGGATCCAGGTCATACCGCGCGATGCCAGATAAGGGGCAGGGCGCAGGCCAGGCTGTTCTCTTAGCATTTCAAAACCTATATCTGTTACCTTAAAGGTAATTCCTAAAGTATCCTTGTCAGACCATCCGCCAATGGCGAAAACCTTACCGCCGACTTTCCATACATCGGCCCCGCCCCATTGAATAACGTGCGTCGTGGCCGGTAATCCCTGGCAGAAGGTATTATACTCCTCAGGCGTCATCAGCTCCCCGGTGCGGAATAGTTGGGGGCTTCGCGGGTCATGGTCACATCATGCACATGGCTTTCGCGCAGGCCCGCATTGGTAATTTTGATAAACTTTGCCAGATCACGAAAGGTGGCCAGATCCTTGGCACCGGTATAGCCCATGGCCGCACGTAGGCCGCCGATTAGCTGGTGAAGAATTGGCCCAACCGGGCCTTTATAGGGGGTTTGGCCCTCAATGCCTTCGGGAACCAGTTTCATACTGTCCGAGACTTCTTTTTGGAAATAACGATCTGCCGAACCGGCACTCATGGCGGCAACCGATCCCATACCGCGATAGGATTTGTAAGACCGCCCTTTAAAGAGAAACACCTCGCCCGGTGTCTCATCTGTTCCGGCCAGAAGTGAGCCAACCATGACCGTTGAAGCACCGGCGGCCAGTGCCTTGGCAAAATCACCGGAATACTTGATACCGCCATCGGCAATAATCGGTATTCCGGTATCTTTGGCCGCTTTTACCGCATCAACAATGGCGGTCAGTTGTGGCACGCCTACGCCGGCCACCATGCGCGTGGTGCAGATGGAACCGGGACCAATGCCCACCTTCACCGCATCGGCACCGGCATCAATCAACGCCCGGGTGGCATCATAAGTAGCCACATTACCGGCAATAATTTGCGCGGTATTGCTTATCCGGCGGATGCGGCTCACTTGTTCAACTACCGATCTGGAATGACCATGGGCAGTATCAATGACCACCACATCGGCACCGGCATCGATCAGCGCCTGGGCGCGCTCATAACCTTCATCACCAACACTGGTTGCACCGCCAGCCAGCAACCGGCCATGAGCATCCTTGGCTGCATGAGGGAAGGCACGGGCTTTTTCAAAATCCTTGACGGTAATGAGACCGCTAAGGTGCCCGTCATCATCCACAATTAGTAACCGTTCAATCCGGTTTTTATGCAGTAGCGCCTTGGCCTTTTCCGGCGATACGCCTTCGCGCGCCGTAACCATTTTACGGGTCATCAAATTGGCAACTGTTTCATTGGGGTCATCGGCAAAGCGGACATCGCGATTGGTGATAATGCCTACAAGCTCTCGTGTGCGCCGATCCACCACAGGAATGCCGGAAATCCGGTGGGTGCTGGTTAGCGCCTTGAGTTCAGCAAGGCTGGCCTCGGGGTGGATGGTTACCGGGTCGATGACCATGCCGGATTCAAAGCGTTTGACTTTGCCAATCTCGGTGGCCTGTTGTTCAACCCCCAGGTTGCGGTGGATCATGCCGATACCACCGGCCTGGGCCATGGCAATGGCCAGTTTGGCTTCGGTCACGGTGTCCATGGCCGCAGACAATAGCGGCGTGTTTAACGCAATTGTTTTGGTCAGCTGTGTGGCAACATTCACTTGCCCCGGCAACACTTTGGATGGGCCGGGTTGCAAGAGTACGTCGTCAAACGTTAGCCCTTCGCGAATCTGCATTTGGGCCTCCTCTCTTGCGGGCGCGGTGTAACCTATAGCGCGCAAAAGGGAAAGGGGTCGGGTGCGGAAATTGATGACCTAACTTAAAAAAATCGCAAGCCAGCCGCGTTTTTTACAAGCGTTATTACCAGCCGCAGGTGCGATCCTTGTTCTCTTCCTTGAGATACTCCATCAACGGGGCAAAATACTCAACAATGGCCGAACCATCCATTTGCCGGGTGCCGGTAAAGGCCTCCAGCGCATCAGGCCATGGCCGGGATTGTCCCATTTCCATCATGGCATTAAAGCGCGCGCCAACCTCTTTGTTGCCATAAATCGAACACCGGTGCAGCGGCCCCGTCCAGCCGGCCTGTTCACAGGCGGCCTTTTGAAACTGGAACTGCATGATGAAGGAAAGGAAGTAACGCAAATATGGCGTATTGCCTGGAATATGATATTTTGCTCCCGGATCAAAGGCGTTACCGGGGCGGTCACCCGGTGGCACAATGCCCTGATACTGTTTGCGTAATTCCCACCATGCAGTGTTATAATTCTCTGGTGTGACTTCACCGGAAAATACCTTCCAGCGCCATTTATCCATGAGCAGGCCAAAGGGCAGGAAGGATACCTTGTCCAGTGCCCGTTCCATCAAAAGACCAATGTCCTTGCTTTCATCTGGGATATGGCTTTCATCCAGAAGGCCGATTTGCACCAGATATTGCGGGGTAATGGAAAGCGCAATAAAATCACCAATGGCTTCGTGAAAGCCATCATGAGCACCGCTTTGGAAAATCGGTGACTGGCCCTTATAAGCGCGTTGGTAATAATTATGGCCCAGTTCATGGTGGACGGTGCCAAAATCCTCGGCATTGACCTTGGTGCACATTTTAATGCGAATATCGTCGGCACCATCTATATCCCAGGCCGAAGCATGACAGACCACGGTGCGATCCTGCGGTTTGGTAATCAGTGAGCGTTCCCAGAATGTATCGGGCAATGGCTCTAGCCCTAACGAGGAATAAAACCCTTCGCCAACCTCAACCATCTTGCGCGGTGTGTATTCTGCCTTGACCAGCAAATCGGTTAAATCATAGTCAATGCTGGCCCCTTCGGGTTTGGCAAACTCATACAAATTTCCCCAGGTTTGCGCCCACATATTCCCTAGAATATCAGCGCGAATGGGGCCAGTTGCCGCTTGAACATCGTCGCCATAGTTCTCGTTCAATTTGGCGCGGGTATAGCAATGAAGTTGGTCATAAAGTGGCGCGACCTGCCTCCAGAGGCGGTCTACCTCCCTGGCCATTTCAGCCGGTGGCATATCATAGCCGGAAAGCCACAATTCGCCCACATCCTTAAAGCCCAGTTCGCGTGCGCCTTCATTGGCAATCTCAACCATGCGGGCATATTTATCGTGCATTTCGGGTGCCGAAGCATCACGCCATTTTTCCCAGATTTCTTTTAAGAACTCCGGGTTGCGCTCTGTACCCATCATCACCTCAAGATCATCAAGGGCGACGGCTTCACCATCAATTTCAATAGTTGCCGATGAATACATGCTATCCAGCGATGTGGTAATTTGTGCCAGTTCCTTGGCCGCACCGTCTTTTGAAGGGGCAGGCAGGGTTAGCCCTTGCGCAATCATTTTCATTTTGCGAGCCAGATCACCGGTCAGTGGTAAGTCTTTGAAACGTTTGGTGCCATTAGCATATCTGACACCCATTTCGGTGGCTTCTGCGCCAACGCGTGCGGCCAGCCAGCTGGTGTCATGGGTAATAAAATTTGCCTGTACCCAAAACACATGGCTGGCATATTCGTTCATATCGACGAAGTCTGCCTCGGCTTTGGCAACAAAGTCAGCCGCATCATCCAGTGTGGCCGGGCTTGCAGCCTTGTTCGTGGATGGTGTTGCATTTGAATCGACTGTGACTTGCCCTGAACAGGCACTGATTAGCATCAGCGCAGTTGCGCTCATCAAAAATTTCTTCATGACTTGTCTCCCCAATGATATTTGGCCAATAATATTTGATGGGAAGTGTAGTCTGAACGCTGTCGCCGTCAATGCGGCAATCATTACCATTCTGTCTTGACGCGCTCGATCGTGCAGCGCACAAGGCGCAACTGATCCCCAATGGAGATTTTCCATGACTGTCAAGGTTCGTTTTGCCCCCAGCCCGACCGGGCAATTGCATGTCGGTAACATTCGCCCGGCTTTGATAAACTGGCTGTTCGCGGCCCGCTCTGGCGGTATCTTTATGCTGCGTATAGATGATACGGACGAGGAACGCTCAACAGAAGCGTTCGAGCAGGGCATCTATGATGACATGAAATGGCTGGGCTTGTCCCACGGGGAAACAGCCAAACAGTCCACACGCTTTGACCGCTATGCCAAAGTGGCCGATGACCTTAAAGCACGCGGGCTTCTCTATCCTTGTTTTGAAAGCGCCGAGGATCTGGATCGCCAGCGCAAAATTCAGCGCAGTCAGAATAAACCGCCGGTATATAACCGTGCTGCGCTTGCTTTACGTGATGCTGAACGTGCAGGACTGGCGGCACAAGGTCGCAAACCTCATTGGCGGTTCAAACTGTCCGGAGGGACGGTTGAATGGGACGACGTGATACGCGGCAAGCAAAGCATTGATACGGCGTCGCTATCTGATCCCATCCTCATTCGGGGTGACGGCAGCTATCTCTACACCTTGCCCAGCGTTGTCGATGATGCAGACTTTGCCATCAGCCATATTATTCGCGGCGAAGACCATGTGACCAATTCAGGCGCACAGATCGAGATATTCCGCGCCATTGGTGCGACGGCACCGACTATGGGCCACCATCCTTTGCTGGTGGGTGCGGATGGTGACAAGCTGTCTAAACGTCTGGGCACCCTGTCCATTGCCGGGTTGCGCGATGAGACCAGCATAGAGCCAATGGCGATATTGTCGCTGCTCGCCAAAATTGGCACCTCTGACCCGGTCGAGATACGCCGCGATCTGGCACAATTGGTTGATGAATTTGCCTTTGAAAAAATTGGCCGCGCACCGGCCCGCTTTGACCCTGGTGAGCTAAAAACCCTGAACGCCAAGTGGCTGCACGAAACGCCCTATGGCGATGTATCGGCAAGGTTGGCGGATATGGGCTGTGATGGCAGCGAAGCGTTTTGGGATGCCATCCGTGGCAATATCGAAACCCTGAACGATGTCTCTCATTGGCAAAGTGTAGTTTATGGCGACATCACTCCCATTATTGCCGATGAAGATGCGGAGTATATCAGAGATGCTGCGACGCTTCTGCCCGAGGGCGTGCTTGGGCCGCAGAGCTGGTCTGACTGGACAGCCATTGTAAAGGATAAAACCGGGCGCAAGGGCAGGGGGCTGTTCCTGCCGCTGCGCCTTGCCCTAACCGGCGTAAAACACGGCCCGGACATGGGCGCAATCCTGGCGCTGATGGATCGGGAGCGTGTGTTGGCAAGATTGGCGGGGTAGGGGTTGTTGACTGAATTGTCACAATCAGAAAATTGATGAAGATTGTTGATCGAGATGCATTCCTGAAAATCATTGCGAGAGGTGTGTGGCATACAACGCCTCCTCATCGGTTCAAGGACATCCTTAGCAATAAGGCCATTCTGCCTGAGCCAGATATTTCCGACAAGGAGCGATATATTGGTGCTGATGGGCAATACCCATTAGCGAGGCATCTAGGTGGTGTCAGTCTCTTTTGCCTTGAGGAATGCAAAAAGGATGAACACGGCGTATTTGACAAAGGGCAAAATTGTGGCAGTTGGTGGACATTTATTCCATGCCGAAAAGAATGGCAGTATTCGGTTTGGATAGAAATTGAGCAATCTAAAATCCAGGATAACTTCATCGGCCCAACAGACTTACTAGAGCATTTCCGGTTTAGTTTGATCCATATCCGCTTGCGGCAAAGAAGTTTGCACATTCCTGTTTTGAGAACAGTTCAAGGACTTTTCCGGCACTCTTCCAAACGGCATCCACAGTTCTGGGGGCCAGTCGTTTCATG
>JAJFFQ010000031.1 GCA_021776565.1 Robiginitomaculum sp.
ATCAATCGCATCATACGCCTTGAACTCACCAAAATACTTGGTAATCGCCGCCGTCAACGTCGTCTTGCCATGGTCAACATGACCAATCGTACCAACATTAACGTGCGGCTTGTTCCGCTCAAACTTCTCTTTAGCCATTTCTTTGTCTCACTTCTTCTCGTTAAACGCTATGTTATGTGTGCTTTGCAATGATCTCTTCGGACACAGCCTTGGGAACCGGGTCATAATGGTCAAATTGCATGGAATATTGCGCCCGGCCCTGGGACATGGAACGTAACTGGTTCACATAACCAAACATATTAGCCAAAGGCACCATGGCATTGATGACATTGGCCGTACCGCGCACTTCCTGATTTTGGATTTGCCCACGGCGGGAATTCAAATCACCAATTACCGAGCCAGTATAATCTTCCGGGGTAACCACCTCGACCTTCATAATCGGCTCTAACAATTTTGGTGAACACTGGTTTTTGGCTTCACGCAAAGCGGCACGACCAGCGATTTCAAAAGCCATCACCGAACTGTCAACATCATGATAGGCACCATCATACAGTGTTGCCTTGAAGTCGATTAGCGGAAAACCTGCCAGAATACCGGTTGCAGCAATCTGCTTGATACCTTTTTCAACGCCTGGAATATACTCTTTGGGAACGTTACCACCAACGACCTTGGATTCGAAATGCTCGCCCTCACCTGCTGGAAGAGGTTCAAACGTGATTTTGACCCGTGCAAATTGACCCGAACCACCAGATTGTTTCTTGTGGGTGTAGTCAATATCAGCAGCCTGGCCCAGCGTTTCACGATATGCCACTTGTGGTTGGCCAATATTGGCCTCAACCCCAAACTCCCGCTTCATCCGGTCAACAAGAATATCAAGGTGCAATTCGCCCATGCCCGCAATAATTGTTTGACCAGACTCTTGATCCGTATGCACGTGAAAAGAAGGATCTTCTGCGGCAAGACGCTGCAAGGCAATACCCAGTTTTTCCTGATCGGCCTTGGTCTTTGGTTCAATGGCAATTTCAATCACCGGCGCAGGAAATTCCATACGCTCAAGAATGACCTGACTTTGTGGATCACACAGGGTATCCCCTGTCGTTGTCGCTTTCAGCCCGGCAATGGCAACAATATCACCAGCAAAGGCCTCTTTGATGTCTTCACGTGAGTTGGAATGCATTTCCAACATGCGACCAATGCGTTCTTTACGTTCCTTGACCGAGTTAATCAGGGTGACACCGGTTTCCAGTTTGCCAGAATAAATCCGGGCAAAAGTCAAAGTGCCAACAAACGGGTCATTCATGATTTTGAAGGCCAGCATGGAAAGCGGCTCATCATCCGAGGCGCGACGCTCGATCTCTTCTTCCGTTTTAACGTCAATGCCTTTAATGGCAGGAATTTCAACAGGCGAAGGCAAATAATCCACAACCGCATCAAGAAGCGTCTGCACGCCCTTGTTCTTGAACGCCGTACCACACAAAATCGGAATAAAAGTGTTTTCGATGGTGCCTTTACGGATCATCTTTTTAAGCACCTCAATTGAAGGTTCTTCACCTTCAAGGTACGATTCCATGGCCGCATCATCGACTTCAACGGCTTTTTCGATAAGTTTTTCACGCCATTCCTTGGCCTGATCCACCATATCCGCAGGAATGTCTTCTTCTGAAAAATCAGCACCCAATGCCTCGCCAGACCAGATGATGGCCTTCATTTTCAGAAGATCAATATGGCCAACATAATCATTTTCCGCGCCGATAGGCAGTTGAATGGCAATCGCATTGGCACCAAGACGATCCTCAATCATGTCATAAGACATAAAGAAATCAGCGCCGATCTTGTCCATCTTGTTGACAAAAATCATTCTTGGCACTTTGTATTTGTCTGCCTGGCGCCACACAGTTTCAGTTTGTGGTTCAACACCGGCATTGGCATCCAGCAGTGCGATCGCGCCATCAAGCACCCGCAAGGAACGCTCAACCTCAATGGTAAAATCAACGTGTCCGGGGGTGTCAATAATATTCAGGCGTTTGCCGTTCCAGAAGGTCGTCGTTGCCGCCGACGTAATGGTAATACCGCGTTCCTGTTCCTGTTCCATCCAGTCCATGGTTGCGGCCCCATCATGAACCTCACCAATTTTATGGGACTTCCCGGAATAGTAAAGAATCCGCTCGGTCGTTGTAGTCTTGCCAGCGTCAATATGCGCCATGATACCAAAATTGCGGTAATCTTCGATTTTGTGGGTACGGGGCATTGCCTGAACTCTACTACTTGTCGCTACCAGCGGTAATGTGAGAATGCCCGGTTGGCATCAGCCATCCGGTGAGTGTCTTCACGCTTTTTCACGGCGTTACCACGGTTGCTTGCGGCATCCATCAGTTCGCCAGCAAGGCGCTCACGCATGGTATGCTCATTGCGACTTCGAGCCGCACCAACCAGCCAACGAATGGCCAGGGCTTTCCTACGATCAGGACGAACCTCAACCGGCACCTGGTACGTGGCACCACCAACGCGGCGCGAACGAACCTCTACGCCCGGCGCAACGTTTTCAAGAGCCTCATGAAAAAGCGGCAATGGTTCGCGATGGGTTTTTTCCTCGACAATTTCGAGTGCCCCATAAACGATTTTTTCGGCGGCAGACTTTTTGCCGTCGCGCATGACGTAATTCATAAAACGGGTCAGTGTTTGGTCGCCAAACTTGGGGTCCGCATGAACCTCTCGTTTTTCGGCGCGGTGACGGCGTGACATCTATACCATCCTCTCTCTTATTTAGGCCGCTTGGTGCCGTATTTAGACCGACGTTGACGTCGATCCTTGACACCCTGGGTGTCGAGGACACCACGCAGAATATGATAACGAACACCCGGCAAATCCTTGACCCGGCCACCACGAATAAGAACCACAGAGTGCTCTTGCAGATTATGGCCTTCGCCCGGAATATAACTCACCACTTCATGTCCAGAGGTCAGACGAACCTTGGCCACTTTACGCAAAGCTGAGTTCGGTTTTTTTGGTGTCGTGGTGTAAACACGCGTACAGACGCCCCGGCGCTGTGGACAGGCCATCAGGGCCGGCACCTTGTTGCGCTTTAACTTGGGCTTACGCGGTTTGCGTACAAGTTGATTGATTGTCGCCATAAAGCCTCAATCCCTTTTGCGCGGACTTTCGTCCATAAAAAACAGCCGCGCAGTACACGAATGCACTGTCGGCAAAACAACGGCCACGCTACAACCATAGCAACGCGGCACAAGCGGGGGACATCCCCAATTTTTCGATGTTCCGACAGCGTCTGACAAACTAGAGTCACAGCCAATCTTTGGAACGAGCGCGGAACCTAGTCCCCGATTCCAATATGGTCAAGGGCGTAAATGCGTGCAAATGCGCCCAATACGCACATTATTATCACGAGATATAATGCTGCACGACAGGATGCTTGCATCATTCAGTATTATACGTGCAAATTTCACCTATTGTTTTTATTAGTAACCCTTGGATATCTGGAATGACCTCACAGCCCACCCACGCAACACCAACTTCACGAATTGCCGCCCGACGAGATTATAACGGGCCTGACTTTCTCTCCCAGGGGTTTCGACCCTTCTTTCTGGGTGCTGGACTATGGGCCGTTATAGCCATGACATGGTGGCAATTGAGTTTATTCAGATTTTTTGAAAACGGCGTTTTATCTACCGAACTTGATACCACATGGCTGTATTTGCATATTCATGAAATGCTTTTCGGGTTTGCCAGTGCGGCCATTGCCGGGTTTTTACTGACCGCAATTCCCAACTGGACAGGACGCCTTCCCGTGCGCGGTTGGCCGCTTGCCACACTCTTTGCGCTTTGGATTCTTGGCCGCATCTCTTTGCTCGGCGGTATAATTCTTGGCAACCGGGCTGTTTCTGCTCTTGATGGCATTTTTTTGATCGTCCTGAGCTTTGTTGTGTTTCGAGAAATCATTGCCGGGCGAAACTGGCGGAACTTGATTCTCGCCTGCGTCCTGCTGGCGTTTTCTGTCGCAAATGTCCTCCATATATATCTGATATATTTTTATTTTCCACATTCCAGCACTGATCCCGGATTTTTTCTGGCTGCCAACTCAGACTTGCTCATCAACCTGGGATATAAATCCCAGGTTTTAGCGCCATATATCCTGGCATTGCTGGTTATACTTATGGGTGGGCGTGTCATTCCGAGTTTCAGCCGAAACTGGCTGGCCCGGCAAAATGCCCCCTGGACGCCCAGGCATAATCCGATGGCCTCCAGAATGGCTTTCTGGAGCTTGTTTGCGGCAATGTTTCTAGGAAGTTTCAGCCCCTTTCCATATGTTGGCACATTATTTCTTGTTATAACAACAGCAGCAAATTTCTGGCTTCTTTTTCAGTGGCGCGGATGGCTGGTTCGCCGCGAACCTATGCTGTTAATCATGCACACTGCCTATGCCTGGCTGGTATTTGGTCTTGGCGCGCTGGCCCTTGCCGACCTGTTCCCACTTTCAACGTTTTTTACGGCACTGCCTGATGCTGGTCGCCATGCCCTCACGGCTGGTGCCTTTGGCACCATGATTCTATCAATCATGACCCGCGCCAGCCGTGGTCATTCCGGTCTGCCCCTGAAAGCGGACAAGGCCACAACATTGATCTATGTATTGATTACCTGTGCTACGCTGACACGGGTTGGGGGCGCATTTATCCCCGCAGAAGCATTGACCCAAAAGGCCATAATGTTACTGGCATCCTCAAACCTCTGGATACTGGCCTTCCTGACTTTCGTCATCGCCTATTGGAAAATTCTGACAACAGACATGCGTTCCAAACGCTCACAATAAGTCGAAAAAAAGGCCGCTGACATGCCAGCGGCCCTTCTTTTCCAGTTATGGAATTGCGATTATGCACCACCTTCTTCGGAGGCTGCTGCTTCGGCAATTTCATCAGGCAGGGCTTCTTCGGCGCTAACACGGGCCGCTTCGCGTTCAGCCAGTGCCTTCAGGTCACGACCATCTGCAACTTCCTGATAATTGCGCAAGGTACTGCCGGTACCCGCCGGGATAAGACGCCCAACGATGACGTTTTCCTTCAAACCTTCGAGGGTATCAGTCTTGCCTTCCACAGCTGCCTGGGTCAGTACCCGGGTGGTTTCCTGGAACGATGCAGCTGAAATGAAAGACTTGGTTTGTAGGCTGGCCTTGGTGATACCCAAAAGTACAGGGTGTGCCTTGGCAATAATTTTACCATCGGCTTCGGCCTTTTCCTGTAGTTCTGCGAAGTCATGCCGATCCAGTTGTTCGCCTTTTAACAGACCAGTCTCGCCGCCATTCGTCACTTCTACCTTTTGCAGCATTTGTCGCACAATGGTTTCAATGTGCTTGTCATTGATAGGCACACCTTGCAAACGGTAAACTTCCTGGATTTCATCGACCAGATATTCTGCCAAAGCCTCAACACCCATAATTTGCAAAATGTCATGGGGTGCAGGATTGCCATCCAGCAAATAATCACCGCGCTGAATCATATCACCATCAAGCACCATCAAGTGCTTGCCCTTGGGCACCAGATAGGTTGAAGGCTCCAGCGTTTCATCCTCTGGAATTATGGAAATCCGGCGCTTGTTTTTATAATCACGCCCATATTCAACTTTACCATCAATTTCAGCAATAATGGCATGGTCTTTGGGTTTACGTGCTTCAAACAGTTCGGCAACACGCGGCAGCCCCCCGGTAATGTCACGAGTTTTTGCGCCTTCGGTAGGAATACGTGCAATGACATCGCCCGGTTTGACCACATCATCATCCGATGAAGAGATAACCGCGCCAACCGCCAGCATATAATTGGCAATCCGGCCACCAGAGAATTTCACCGGTTCGCCTTTGTCATCAAGAATTGTTATCGTAGGTTGCACACCAGCGCCGCGCGAATGCGAACGCCAGTCCATAATGACCTTTGAGGAAATACCTGTTGCTTCGTCCATTTCTTCCTTGACCGAAACACCATCTATAACGTCCAGCAGTTTAACCGTACCCCCGGCTTCGGTAACGATTGGCGTGGTATATGGATCCCATTCGGCAAGGCGATCACCGCGTTTGACTTTTTTGCCCTCATTATTAGGGAGGCGTGAACCGTAAAGCAGTTTATAGCTTTCCCGCTCCTTTCCATTGGCATCTATAACAGTCACTTGCATCTGGCGGTTCATTACCACAAAGGCACCCGAAGTGTCTTTAACGGTGGCACGGTTTTTATAGGCAATTTTACCATCGTGAGCGGCGTCAATGAAGGATTGCTCAGACACCTGTGCCGTGCCACCAATATGGAAGGTTCGCATGGTCAATTGTGTACCAGGCTCACCAATGGACTGGGCCGCAATAACACCCACAGCTTCACCAATGTTAACCGGAATGCCACGGGCCAGATCACGGCCATAGCAGGTTGCACAAATCCCAACTTTGGTGGTGCAGGTCAGCGGTGAACGCACCTTGATGGAAAGCACATCGGCTTCATCAATTTTCTCTGCCAGTTTTTCTTCAATATAGGTATCGCGTGCGGCAATCACATCACCTGTAGAGGGATGCACCACATCTTCAGCACAAACACGGCCAAGAATACGCACACCAAGAGAAACAACCACCTCGCCCGCATCAACAACAGCCTTTTGTTGAATGCCGGCATCAGTGCCGCAATCCTGCTCGGTAACAATACAATCCTGGGCAACATCCACGAGGCGCCGGGTCAGATACCCCGAGTTCGCCGTTTTCAGCGCCGTATCGGCCAGACCTTTACGAGCACCGTGAGTTGAGGAGAAGTATTCAAGAACGGTCAGGCCTTCCTTAAAGTTGGAAATAATCGGTGTTTCAATAATTTCGCCCGATGGCTTGGCCATCAGACCGCGCATGCCCGCCAGTTGTTTCATCTGGTTTTTAGAACCACGAGCGCCGGAATGTGCCATCATATAGATGGAATTGACGCTCTGTTCACTTGGAACATCGGTGCGAACTTCAGACACTGCTTCCATCATCGCATCAGCCACGCGGTCAGTACATTTGGCCCAGGCATCAACAACCTTGTTGTATTTTTCGCCCCGCGTAATCAAACCACTTGCATATTGATGCTCATAGTCAGTAGCCAGGTTACGTGTGTCTTCGATCATGGTTTTTTTGGTCTCAGGAATAACCATGTCATCCTTGCCAAAGGAAATACCGGCAGAGCAGGCCTCGCGGAACCCAAGCCCCATCAGCTTGTCACAAAAAATCACCGTCGCCTTCTGGCCGCAATGGCGATAAACCACGTCAATCACCTTGCCTACGACCTTTTTCGTCATCAATTGTGACGTTAATTCAAAAGGCACTTTTGGATGGCGAGGCAACAAGTCCGCAATTTGCATACGGCCCGGTGTCGTGTCCACGACCGAACGAACCATATTGCCATCTGCATCCTTGGTGATCCAGCGGGCCTTGATCTTGGTGTGCAGCTTAATCACTTTGGCATCAAGCGCCGCATCAATCTCTGCCATATCGGCAAAAATCATACCCTCACCCGGTAGGCCACCGGACTCAAGCGAAAGATAATAAAGACCAAGGATAATATCCTGCGAAGGCACAATAATCGGCTGACCGTTTGAAGGGCTAAGGATGTTGTTAGTGGACATCATCAACACGCGTGCTTCGAGTTGTGCTTCCAAAGACAAAGGTACGTGAACGGCCATTTGATCGCCATCAAAGTCCGCATTAAATGCAGCACAAACCAGCGGATGAAGCTGGATGGCCTTGCCTTCGATCAATTTTGGCTCAAACGCCTGAATCCCCAACCTGTGCAAGGTAGGGGCACGGTTTAGCAATACCGGGTGTTCGCGGATAACCTCATCCAGAATATCCCAGACCTCGGGACGTTCCTTCTCAACCATTTTTTTGGAGGCCTTAACAGTGCCTGAAAGCCCCTTGGCATCAAGTCGTGCGTATATAAACGGTTTGAATAATTCCAGCGCCATTTTTTTTGGCAAACCACATTCATGCAGTTTCAGATCTGGCCCCACAACAATAACCGAACGCCCGGAATAATCCACACGCTTACCAAGAAGATTCTGGCGGAAACGCCCCTGTTTGCCCTTGAGCATATCAGCAAGTGATTTTAGCGGGCGCTTGTGCGCACCGGTTATCACCCGGCCACGACGACCATTGTCAAACAAGGCATCAACAGATTCCTGCAACATCCGCTTTTCATTGCGAATGATAATATCTGGCGCACGTAATTCCATCAGGCGTTTCAAACGATTGTTCCGGTTAATCACCCGGCGATAGAGGTCATTCAAATCCGACGTGGCAAAACGACCACCGTCCAGGGGCACCAGGGGCCGCAACTCAGGTGGAATGATCGGCACAACCGTCAGGATCATCCACTCAGGGCGGTTTTTGGATTCAATGAAGCTTTCGATGAGCTTCAGCCGCTTGACGTATTTTTTTAGTTTCAGTTCAGATCCGGTTTCAGCAATATCAATTTTGAGCTGCGCAGCTTCTTCTTCCAGATCAAGATTGATAAGAAGTTCACGAATAGCCTCGGCACCAATGCCTGCGGTAAAGCTGTCTTCACCATACTCAGACTGCGCCTCAAGATATTCTTCTTCGGTAAGAAGTTGGCGCTCTTCCAACGGCGTGAGGCCCGGCTCGAGAACCAGATATTGTTCAAAATACAGAACCCGTTCTATATCCTTTAGCATCATATCCAGGGTCAGGCCGATACGGCTTGGTAAGGATTTGAGGAACCAGATATGAGCCACCGGTGCGGCCAGATCAATATGACCCATACGCTCGCGGCGAACCCGCTGTAACGTCACCTCAACGCCGCATTTTTCGCAAATAATGCCTTTGTATTTCATGCGCTTATATTTGCCGCACAAACATTCATAGTCCTTGACAGGGCCAAATATGCGCGCACAGAACAGGCCGTCGCGTTCGGGCTTGAACGTCCGGTAATTGATCGTTTCCGGTTTCTTGATCTCACCATGCGACCAGGACAATATTTTCTCCGGGCTGGCCAGAGAAATACGAATACGATCGAAGCTGGGTGCCTCTGCATTCGGATTAAAAATGTTCATCACATCGTTATTTACAGGTTGGTTCATAGTGCCGGTCTCCATTTGCCGGTGTGAATGAGGTTCGCACAACAGGCGAACCTCACACCTTAAATCAGCTGTTCTTCAACTCTACATTGAGGCCCAGTGAGCGCATTTCCTTGACAAGGACGTTAAAGCTTTCGGGGATGCCAGCTTCAAAAGCATCATCGCCGCGGACAATTGCTTCATAAACCTTGGTACGCCCTGCTACATCATCAGATTTGACGGTGAGCATTTCCTTGAGTGTGTAGGCGGCACCATATGCTTCAAGCGCCCAGACCTCCATTTCCCCAAAGCGTTGACCACCAAATTGGGCCTTGCCGCCCAATGGCTGTTGGGTAACCAGGCTATAAGGGCCAATTGAGCGTGAGTGAATTTTATCATCAACAAGGTGATGCAGTTTGAGAATGTATTTGTATCCGACCGTCACTTTGCGTGAAAATTTTTCTCCACTGCGACCATCATGCAGCTCAACCTGACCAGAAGCATCAAGCCCGGCCTGACTTAGCATTTCACAAATATCATCCTCATGGGCACCGTCGAACACGGGGGTTGCAATGGGTACGCCCTTGCGCAAATTCCCGGCTAGTTCGATGATTTCCTCGTTTTTACGCGGCAGCTTTACTCTGTCGCCATAGACATCGGTCAGTTTATCCCGAACCGCCTTGATTTCACCGGTGCGCATATAGGCATCGTAAACTTCGGCAATTTGTTTACCAAGGCCCGCTGATGCCCACCCCATATGGGTTTCCAAAATCTGGCCAACATTCATCCGCGAAGGCACGCCCAACGGATTGAGGACAATATCCACCGCTGTGCCGTCTTCCAGATATGGCATATCCTCAATCGGGTTGATTTTGGAAATCACGCCTTTATTACCGTGGCGCCCGGCCATTTTATCGCCAGGTTGCAGCTTGCGCTTCACCGCGACAAACACCTTGACCATTTTCATGACCCCCGGCATCAATTCATCGCCGCGTTGTAGCTTGTCTACCTTGTCGTCAAAGCGTGCATCCAGGCGCGCCTTGGCATCGTCATATTGCTTTCTTAATGCCTCAACCTCGGCCATGGCTTTTTCGTTACCAAGGCCAATTTTCCACCAATCCCGACGGCTTGGTAAATCAGCAAGCACGTCTTCAGAAATTTTACCTTTGGCAAATCCCTTGGGGCCAGAGACAGACACCTTGCCAACCAGAAGGTCATGCAGACGACTAAAGATTGAACGCTCAAGAATGGCCAGTTCGTCATCCCGGTCTTGCCCAAGCCGCTCAATTTCCTGGCGTTCAATAGTCAATGCCCGTTGATCTTTATCGACACCATGGCGGTTAAACACCCGCACTTCAACGACCGTGCCGGCAACACCAGGTGGCAAGCGCAAGGATGTATCCCGCACATCAGATGCCTTTTCGCCAAAAATGGCACGCAAAAGCTTTTCTTCAGGCGTCATCGGTGACTCGCCCTTGGGCGTCACCTTGCCAACCAGAATGTCACCGGGGTTAATCCGTGCTCCAATGGCCACGATCCCGGCTTCGTCCAAATTGCGCAGGGCTTCTTCACCAACATTGGGAATGTCGCGGGTGATTTCTTCCGGCCCAAGCTTGGTGTCGCGTGCGGCAACCTCAAATTCTTCAATGTGGATCGACGTGAACACGTCATCGCGCACAATGCGTTCCGAGATCAGGATAGAGTCTTCGTAGTTATAACCATTCCAGGGCATAAAGGCGACAAGCACATTACGGCCAAGCGCCAGTTCACCAAGATCAGTGGACGGGCCATCGCCAATAATGTCGCCAGCCTCAACCACATCCCCCACCTTAACCAGCGGACGTTGATTTATGCAGGTATTCTGGTTGGAACGTTGAAATTTGAGAAGATTATAAATATCAACACCAGATTTAGCCATGTCAGAATCATCGGTGGCACGAACCACGATACGTCGCGCATCCACCTGTTCCACTACACCATGACGACGTGAAACCACTGCGGCACGCGAATCGCGGGCAACAACAGCCTCCATACCGGTTCCAACCAGCGGCGCTTCGGCCTCTACCAAAGGCACGGCCTGACGCTGCATGTTTGAACCCATCAGCGCACGGTTGGCATCATCATTTTCCAAAAACGGGATAAGCGCCGCAGCAACAGAGACCACTTGCTTGGGTGATACATCAATAAAATCTACATTTTCCCGCGGCACCAAAATCACATCCCCGGAGGCCCGGCATGTCACCAATTCATGCTCAAACGCGCCTTTGTCGTCCAGGTGAGCATTGGCCTGGGCAATAGAATACTTGGCCTCTTCCATAGCAGAAAGATAAACCACCTCTTCGGTCAATTTGGCGTTTTTAACCCGGCGATACGGGCTTTCAATAAAGCCGTACTTATTAATACGAGCAAATGTGGCCAGTGAATTGATAAGGCCGATATTCGGGCCTTCGGGTGTTTCAATCGGGCAAATACGGCCATAATGGGTTGGATGCACGTCGCGTACTTCAAAACCTGCGCGTTCGCGGGTAAGACCGCCAGGCCCAAGTGCAGAAACCCGGCGCTTGTGGGTGATTTCAGATAATGGATTATTCTGATCCATGAATTGTGACAATTGCGACGAGCCAAAAAACTCACGCACCGCCGCTGCTGCCGGTTTGGCGTTTATCAGATCGTGAGGCATAACCGTTTCAAGGTCGACACTGCCCATGCGCTCACGAATGGCGCGCTCCATACGGAGCAACCCGACGCGGTACTGATTTTCCATCAGTTCACCAACCGAACGCACCCGGCGATTGCCCAGATTATCAATGTCATCCACGTCTCCGCGACCATCACGCAGATCGACCATGGTTTTCAGAACGGCAAGAATATCTTCCTTGCGCAGGGTGCGCATATCATCCGGGCAATCCAGATCCAGGCGCATATTCATTTTTACCCGGCCCACTGCGGACAGATCATAACGCTCACCATCAAAGAACAGCCCGTCAAACAGGGCTTGTGCCGTATCTGGCGTGGGCGGTTCACCCGGGCGCATCACTCGGTAAATGTCCACCAAAGCCTCATCATGGTCGTTATTCTTGTCTGCGACCAGTGTATTACGAATGTATGGGCCAACAGTGGCCTGGTCTATGTCCAACAACTCAATTTGTTTGATGCCATGTTCACTCATGGCCGCAATAGACTCTTCGATCAGTTCATCACCGGATTCAGCGTATATCTCACCGGTTTCCATATTGATGATATCGGCGGCAACATAACGCCCGATCATATCTTCATCGGATAAAAGAAGGTTTTTAAGTCCGTCCTCAGCCAGTTTTTTTGCCACCCGTGCAGACAGTTTACGTCCCGCCGGAGAGACAACCTTGCCACCCTTGGCATCAATAAGATCACGCGATGGCTTTATGCCTTGCCAGCGATCAGCCAAAAACGGAACGCTCCAGCCCTTCTTGCTGTGTTTGGCAGTATAATTGTCATAAAATGTGGACAGTATTTCGGCGCGATCCAGTTCCAGGCCGTAAAGTAGTGTTGTCACCGGCAATTTACGACGACGGTCGATGCGAACATGAATAATGTCCTTGGCATCATATTCAAAATCAAGCCATGAGCCACGGTAAGGAATAATGCGGGCAGCAAACAAAAATTTGCCGCTTGAATGGGTTTTACCCTTGTCATGATCGAAGAAAACGCCAGGGCTGCGGTGCATCTGGCTGACGATAACGCGTTCCGTACCATTGATGACAAACGTACCCTTGTCTGTCATCAGCGGTATATCGCCCATATAGACATCCTGTTCCTTAATGTCTTTTACGGACTTTGCACCGGTTTCTTCATCTGTTTCAAAGACGATCAGGCGCAGCTTTACTTTTAGCGGCGCAGCATAAGTAATGTCACGTTGTTGACACTCCTCAACATCGAACTTGGGTGGCTCAAACTCATAGGAAACATATTCCAGAAGTGCCGATTCCGAAAAATCCCGGATCGGAAACACAGATTTGAATACAGCCTGAATGCCTTGGTCTTTGCGCTCTGCAGATGGCACATAACGTTGCAACAACTGTTCATAAGAGCTTTTTTGCACTTCGATCAGGTTTGGCATTTGCACCGCTTCGGGGATGCGACCAAATGATTTGCGAATACGTTTTTTGCCTGTAAACGACAATGACATAGTGTCTCCTTTCGTGGCCGAAATGCCACCCGGAAGCCCAAAAAGGCGCTCCGCCAAGTCCTCAAAATCTTTCCCTTTCAGTGCCAGCCTTCACCAGCGATTCTTATCCTGCGGTCACATCCGGAAAGGGTCAGACGTGACGCATGATCCCGGCGCACTGGAAAACCCAGGTGCGCCGGGATTTTATGCAGACTGGCTTACTTGATTTCGACGGTTGCACCGGCGGCTTCCAGTTTGCCTTTAATGTCGGCAGCTTCGTCTTTGGAAACGCCTTCCTTAACGGCTTTGGGGGCCGCTTCAACTAGATCTTTGGCTTCTTTAAGTCCCAATCCGGTAATCGTCCGAACTTCTTTAATCACGTTGATTTTCTTTTCACCAAATGACGTCATGACAACGTCAAATTCGGTTTTCTCTTCGGCTGCGCCGCCGGCATCACCGCCAGCTGCTGCTGCAACAGCAACAGGCGCCGCCGCAGAGACGCCCCATTTATCTTCAAGAAGCGTTGCCAGTTCAGCAGCTTCCATAACAGTCAGCGCAGAAAGTTCGTCTGCGATTTTTTCGATTTTAGACATTTTATTTTCCTTTTGCATTCGCAAAAACTAAGTGGTTAAGAGTGCGAAGAATGACGTTAAGCGGCTTTGTCGGCATATGCCTTGAGAACCCGCGCGAGTTGACCAGCTGGCGCCTGAACAACACCGGCGACCTTGGTCGCTGGCGCCTGTAAAAGCCCCACAAGCTTGCCGCGAAGTTGATCCAGCGACGGCAATGCCGCCAGAGACTTCACACCCGCCTCATCAAGAACCAGATCACCCATCCAACCACCGATCAGAACAAGTTTGTCGTTCTTCTTGGCAAAATCCACAGCTGCCTTGGGGGCAGCAACAGGATCAGTTGAATATGCAATCGCCACAGGCCCGGTAAACATTCCGGACGCTGCTTCGCCCTGGTTACCCGCCAATGCGCGTTTAACCAGACGATTCTTGACAACCTTTAACTGCCCACCGACTTCACGAAGTCCAGTGCGCAATTGCGTCATTTCCGCAACAGTAAGACCAGCATAGTGCGTAACGACCACTACACCGGCGTCGTCGAACATACCTTCCAGTACGTCGACCATTTTGCTCTTTTGAGCTTTTTCCATTGCGGTCTCCCGTTTCGAGCAGCAAAGCTGCCCAGTTAAGCGCCACCGGTTTTGCGGCTATTGCCGCACACCTTGTGGTGCAAGACTGCCTGTCCCAGGGCTCGAACGGTGGCCGCCATCTTGCGAAAGCGGAAACCCTCTTACTCTGTCTGCGCAGGGGAAATTTAAGCCGGTTTAACGGCCCCTGCGGTCTCGGACAGGGCGGTGGATTGCAAATAATACAAAGCAGGCCACCTGACCGGGCAAACGCCCGGATTCCTGAAAACTATTGCGATGAGGCACTAGCCACATCAATAATTACGCCTGGCCCCATTGTGGAACTAAGCGCAATTTTTTTAACAAACGTACCCTTTGCCCCGGAAGGCTTGGACTTGATAACCGCATTCAAAAATGCGCGAACATTTTCAAGAAGCGCCTTTTCATCAAAGCTTGCCTTGCCAACACCAGCATGGATTACACCAGCTTTTTCGGCGCGAAATTCAACGGCCCCACCCTTGCTATCCTCAATGGCCTTGGCCACATTAGGCGTCACCGTGCCAACTTTAGGATTAGGCATCATGCCCCGCGGCCCAAGAATTTTACCCAAACGGCCAACCAGTGGCATCATGTCAGGCGTGGCAATCACTTTATCAAAATTGATCTCGCCGCGTTGAATTTGCTCCATCAGATCTTCGGCACCAACAATGTCTGCACCGGCTTTTTTGGCTTCATCGGCTTTGGCATCCTTGGCAAAAACAGCAACGCGAACGGAACGTCCCGTACCATTAGGCAAGGGCACAACGCCGCGCACCATCTGGTCTGCATGACGCGGGTCAATACCCAAATTCATGGCCACTTCAATGGTTTCATCAAATTTTGCTGTTGCATTTTTTTTGACCAGAGCCACAGCATCTTCAACAGAATACCGGGTTTTGCGATCAATGTTAGCAGCAGCCGCTTTTGTTCGTTTTCCAACCTTTGCCATGATCTACTCCGTAACCTCAAAACCCATGGAACGTGCAGAACCAGCAATAATTTTCTGCGCCGCATCCAAATCAACCGCGTTCAAATCAACCATTTTGGCTTCTGCAATTTCACGACATTGCGCCATGCTGACCGTGCCAGCAACTTCCCGGCCCGGCTCAGTACCACCCTTGTCCAGTTTTGCCGCTTTTTTCAGATAAAAGCTCGCTGGCGGGGTTTTGGTAATAAACGTAAATGATTTATCCGCATATACCGTGATGACCGTCGGAATTGGCATATTTTTTTCCAATTCCTGGGTCTTGGCATTAAACGCCTTGCAAAATTCCATGATGTTTACGCCGCGCTGACCCAATGCCGGGCCAATTGGCGGGGCCGGATTGGCCGCACCTGCGGGGACTTGCAGCTTGATATAGCCGTCTATTTTCTTCGCCATGTTTCACTCCATTGCCCTGGCTGGGCTAAAAGTTGCGTGGTGCGGCGGGCCTATGGTCTTTCCGGCACGCCTCCCACACGGGTTATTATGAAAAACCCTAAAGCTTTTCCACCTGTTCATATTCCAGCTCTACCGGGGTTGCACGGCCAAAAATGGACACTGCAACCTTGAGCCTGGCCTGTTCTTCATCAACTTCCTCAACCAGTCCTTCAAAAGACTGAAAGGGGCCGTCAAGCACTTTTACTTTCTCACCAATGTCGAAAATAATGGTCGGACGCGGACGCTCAACCCCTTCTTCGACCTGGCCAACGATACGCGCAACCTCTGCATCGGACACCGGCAGGGGCGTATTGCCCTGCCCCAAAAAGCCTGTGACCTTGGGGGTATTCTTGACCAGATGGTAGGCCTCATCGGTCATCACCATCTTGACCAACACATATCCCGGGAAAAATTTGCGCTCCGACGTTACCTTGCGCCCACGACGCACTTCGATAACTTCCTCTGTTGGCACCAACACCTCTTCAAAAAGGTCTTCAATATCCTTTCTTTTGGCTTCGATATTGATGGCCTCAGCCACTTTTTTTTCAAAGTTGGAATAGGCGTTGACAATATACCATTTTGCTTCGGCCATTATTTAAGCTCCCAGCGCCAGAACAAATTTAACGGCACTGCTGATCGTCAGATCTACAATAAAGAAAAAGCCGGCGGCAAGAGCCACCATGATGAACACCATAATTGATGTCACCAGTGTCTCTTTCCACGTTGTCCATGTAACCTTGCGGCCCTCCTGGCGCACTTCGCGCACAAGAGCAATCGGGTTAGCCCGCTTCTTTGTTCCGGCTTGCGCCATGTTTCTTCCTCACTATGAGCGTCTGACGCTCAATTTACCTTCGTGCGACTGGCAGGGGCGGAGGGACTCGAACCCACGACCCTCGGTTTTGGAGACCGATGCTCTACCAACTGAGCTACACCCCTGAATTTTACCTGGTCGCAAGCACGCCTCCACGTGCTTATTCTATAATTTTACTGACCACGCCGGCGCCGACAGTGCGGCCACCTTCGCGGATGGCAAAGCGTAGTTTCTCTTCCATGGCAATCGGCTGTATCAGCTCGACATTCACGTTAACATTGTCGCCCGGCATAACCATTT
>JAJFFQ010000032.1 GCA_021776565.1 Robiginitomaculum sp.
GCAAACACCATCTCCATCTGTCCGCGCGGTTTGGATCCAAGCATGAAATTCTCCCAAAACAGCAACAAATCAATGCGCAAACTGAATCAGAAAATCATGACTTTTTCAACAACCCCACAGTTTACTAAATGCACTTAATTAACGCGCTGATTCCGGCATCCAGTAGTGAGTCCGAACTGGATTGCGGCCTACGCCGCAATGACGAATGAGGGTAAAACCATGAGTATCACCATCAAGGGGCAATAAGGGACACCTCAAGTCCCTCGTCTGGCCCATAAATACCCCTTATGTGATGCTTATGAGATGAGAAATTATGCTCAACTGCCCCTCATTTGACCCTTGTTTAGTGGTGCTATCGCGGTGCTGGCGCCCGCTAGATGAGCACGCAAAAATCACTTATCCCCGGGGTTGGGAATACGTGCATAATCAGGCTGTGCGTAATGACCTATGGCCATCTCGCACGGCTCTTTGACACTGTGAATCTCTGATAAAACGCCTTAACACTAAGGGCTACCGGAAAGGCAGTTGCCTTGTCCGGGAACCACAGGGCGACATAAAATGGTCCCGGGTCTGTCGCCCGGGAACCCTATAGCCAGCATTTTCGGCGTTTCTAATGCCGCGTAACTTCAAACGCCCGTGGCTTATCCCCGTATTTTTATCTTGTTGCCTTCGTGAGGAAGTAAAAACCAAAATTCCTCCACCGAAACGCAGTACGTTTGCTCATGCTTCGGCTTGTGAAACTTGCCTTTTGGCTCTGATCCTGAACATCATCAACACGGGCGATACTTCGGCCTCCCTGCCCAAGGCGGGGTGAATGTCAAACCCTGTGTCCTTGCCCAGGGAAACGGCAACAATCGCCACCCTTGCGCAAAACCGGCACAAAAGGCACAGTGATTTACGGTTTCACAAAAGGAGAAGCGCCATGCGTGTTTTTGCCGCCACCGCGCTCATTACTGTCATGTCATTCGCTCTGGACGCTGCCGCCGAACCGCCCGCCAACCAACACGCCGGGGATCGAATTAGCGGGCAGTTTTTTGAAACCCGCAGCCCGGTTGTGGCAGAACATGGTATGGCCGCCACGGCACATCCACTGGCCTCACAAATTGCCATTGATATTCTCAAACAAGGTGGCAATGCAGTGGATGCCGCCATTGCCGCCAATGCCGCACTTGGTCTGATGGAACCGGTTGCCAATGGCCTTGGCGGCGATTTGTTCGCGATTATCTGGGATCCAAAAACCAAAAAACTTTACGGGTTAAACGCATCCGGCCGATCTCCAAAAGGCATGAACCTGGCGCAGCTAAAACAGCGCCTGAACGGTGCCAGTGAAATACCGCCCGCTGGGGTGTTGCCGGTTTCCGTGCCGGGTACCGCCGATGGCTGGTTTGAAATGCACAGCCGCTTTGGCAAACTGCCCATGGGTGCCGTGCTGGCCCCGGCGATCCGCTATGCCCAAGGCGGGTTTCCCGTGACCGAGGTCATCGGGTTTTACTGGAATATGAACATGCGGCGCTTCGATGAAGCCTTAAGTGTCGGCATGATCGAGGAGTTTGACAATGCCCGCGCCACCTATCTGGTGAATGGCCGCACCCCGCGCGAGGGTGAGATTTTCAAAAACCCCGACCTGGCCAAGACCTATTCCCTCTTGGCACAAAAAGGTCGTGATGGCTTTTACAAGGGCCAGATCGCCCAAACCATTGATGCCTATATGAAACGTATTGGCGGGCCATTGCGCTATGAGGATTTTGCTGAACACACCAGTGAATGGGTGGAGCCGCAATCGGTTAATTATCGCGGCTATGACGTATGGGAATTGCCACCCAATGGTCAGGGTATTGCCGCCTTGCAAATGCTGAATATCTTAAAAGGCTTTGACATGAAGGGCGCCGGGTTCATGAGCGCCCGGAGCCTGCACCTGCAAATTGAGGCCAAACGCCTTGCCTTTGAAGACCGCGCCAAATTCTATGCCGACCCGGATTTTGCCGATGCCCCCCTGGCCGCACTTCTGTCGGAAAACTATGCCGACAAGCGCCGGGCGCTGATCCAGGCAGATACTGCACGACAGGATGTTGGCCCCGGTGACCCGGCCACCATTGAGGACGGCGATACCACCTACCTCACCGTGGCCGACAAGGACGGCATGATGGTGTCGCTGATCCAGTCAAACTTTCGTGGCATGGGTTCCGGACTGGTACCCGACGGGCTGGGGTTCATGCTGCAAAATCGCGGCCAGCTTTTTGCGCTTGATGAAAACCATGCCAATGTTTACGCGCCCGCCAAGCGGCCTTTTCATACCATCATTCCGGCGTTTATTACCAAAGACGGACAGCCGTGGCTTTCCTTTGGTCTGATGGGCGGGGCCATGCAGCCGCAAGGTCATGTGCAGATTGTTCTGAACATCATTGATTATGGCCTGAATGTGCAGGCCGCAGGGGACGCGGCGCGCTGGCGCCATACCGGCTCTACCCAGCCCACAGGTACTGCACGCAAAGGCATGGGCGTGGTGCATCTGGAAAATGGAGTGCCGCAAGATGTGCGCGATGCCCTGACCGCCATGGGCCACACACTGGGGCCGTCCGATGGTGGCTTTGGCGGCTATCAGGCGATATTGCGTAACCCCGAAACCGGGGTATATTCTGCCGCCAGCGAAATGCGCAAAGATGGTGCGGCGGTCGGGTATTAACATGAGAAAAATACTTCTAACGACCAAGGCCGGTATGTTATTTTCTGTGCTGGTTTTGGTAAACTGTTCAGATGAGCAAGTTATATCTCAGACCTCCAAACAGAAGCCATTTGTTGTTAGCTGCTTAAATGAGAAACTTCCTGAGTTCAGTTTGGGAATAGACTCAAACCTTTCAAAAGATGAGGTTGAGGCATTATGTTCGTGCATATGGAACAGATTAAATTCATCATGGGCACGAAGGACTAGTGTTGCTATTGTCGAGGGTCGAGAAGCCGATGTTTCCAGTGTTCATATGTATGCATTTCCAGCTAAGTTTGGTTCTGCGATCAGTAAATGTGGTGGGTTAGAGATGTAGGTATGTATTTATAAAACCATATCACTACCCCTTCAACAAACGCTCATAATCATCGTGTGAGCCGATCCAGAACCATATCACCGTATCTTTTTCCAGCATCCCAAGCGCACGGTGAGCAAGGCTGACCCGGACAGAGTATACAGGCTGGGAACGGCTAACCCGTTTGAAGTTCAGGCCTGGATGAGATGGATCAACACGCCAGTTCGCATAGGCTCTTCGTGTTCGTAGCTGAACATCGTCCGGCAAACTATCAAAACAACGCCAAAACGCGCGGGTGGTTTTTGAAATCATCAGTCAGATTGTGTTGCGGGATCATGATTGAGAACATCATTGTTCTTGATATCCAGTCGCACGTCCTCAACCATTTTAGCCAGAGCATCATCAGATTTTGACTTGGCAAACAGGTGATCCCATTTTGCATCCGCCTGTAACGTTTCCAGTCCTTTGATTGATTCAAACCAACGCGCAGAAACTATTACAGAATATGGGCGCCCATTTTTTGAAATAGATACAGGTTCATGTTGCGCCTCGTCCAAAACCAGGCCCAGTTTTTTGTGTGCTTCTTTGGCCGTAACGGTTTTCATGGTGTTTGTTCCTATATGCGTTCTTTCCGTATAGTATGAATAATTCGTACTACGTCAATAATTTAATTACCCTCGACTTTCATAAATCGTGGTAAACAAGAAAAATATATGTGATGCATGGCTGTTCAGGTGCGGTTCAACTGCACCGAGGCAAACTAGGAAATTATTGTCATAGGGGACACGAAATGAAACTTAAATCCTTACTGCTTGGCGGCGCCATAGCCCTTGCTTTTGGTGCCATTTCAACCAGCGCCGATGATGTCGAATTTTCTGGCACGCCCAGCGTGACACTGTATTCCTTTCCCAATCAAAGCGGGCGCAGTGTGGTGTTGAACCGCGACACGCCCAAGCTTAAAAAAATTGGCTTTGCTGCCAATGCCATGAGCATGAATGTTTCCGGTGGAAACTGGGAAGTTTGCGAAAGCAACCAGTATAATGGCACCTGCGAGGTTTTTGGCCCTGGAAGTTATAACTTCGGGATTTTCAACTGGGGTAACAAAATCAAGTCCGTGCGCCGCATTCGCGCCGGAACCCCGACAATCACCCTTTTTGCGCGGCCAAACATGCAAGGCGATCACCACACCTATGCGGGCAATGTACCGCGCATCAAGGATTTTGCCACAAATGATTTTGCCCATTCGGTCAAAATTAGTGGCGGCGATTGGGTGTTATGCCAGGACAGTGCCGGCAAGGGAAAATGTGAAACAGTACGCCGTGATGTGGCCAATTTAAGTTCATTGAATTTGGCCGGGGCCATTTCTTCTCTTTACCGCTCTGCCGACTGGAATGACGACAGCCTTGATGGCGGTAGCTATGGCGGCGGCGGTTATGCTGGTGGTGACTATGGATCAGGTGATGGTCGTTATAATGGCGGTGGTCGTCGTGATGACCGCTACCCGGAAATTGTTCTTTTCGAGGGCTACAATTTCACCGGGCCACGGATCACCATAGATAGTGAAACATCTAGTTTGCTGGGTGCCGGCTTTTCCAACCGGGCCAGTTCTGTGCGCATATCTGCTGGTGTATGGGAGCTTTGCGATGGCTCGAACTTTACCAAGACCTGCCGCGTGGTCGAGCGCAACGAAAATAATCTGGGTGCCATTGGTCTTGACAGTCTCATCACATCATTACGCCCTGTAGCAGATCGTTATGATGGCGGTGGCCGTGGCGGCGGAAATGGCAGATCAAATGCTCGCGGATATGAAGGCCAGCGAACTGTGTTTTTTGCTGAACCAACTTTACGCGGTGAACCAGTAGCCAGCTGCCTCTATCGTAATAGCCAGTGTGGCATAACCGCAGCCAATGCCTTTTGCAGGGAATCCGACCTTGGAAATGCAGCATATTTTGATCAAGCCCGCAGTTACCGGGCGCCCTATATTATCGGGGAGCGCCGCATTGCCAGCAATTCCGGCCAACAACGTTTGATCGATGTGCTGTGTCGGCGTTAAATACCAAAATCCACAATTTTCTACTAGCCAGAAACTATAATTTAGAGCAGATTAGCATTTCTATTCACCCCAAAGAGGAGTTAACACATGGCAGGATGGTTTGACCTGAAAAAGGCAAAGGACGGGCAATTCTTTTTTACGCTCGTCGCAGGCAATGGCGAAATTGTCGGCAAGTCAGAAATGTACAAAGCCAAAGCCAGCGCCAGCAATGGCATTGAGTCGGTCAAGAGAAATGCGCCAGACCGTGATCGTTTCAAAGCCCCGTGGGAAGGCAATGGCGGCAAGTTTTACTTTGCCCTTAAAGCTCGTAATGGTGAACCGATTTTGGCCAGTCAGGGATATAGCTCGGAAAGTGGTGCCGAAGATGGCATTGGTGCCGTACAACGCGCCGCTAACGGTGCTTCGACCAAGGATATATCTGGCTAACGCCTAGTTTGGCATTACTTTTTTATGATTAAAACAAACGGTCGGGTTCGTCCCGGCCGTTTTTTTATGGCTGGTGCTTATGCCATTCTGACCTGGATTAGCTCAGGACGG
>JAJFFQ010000033.1 GCA_021776565.1 Robiginitomaculum sp.
TTAGCACTATGGCACCAATTTACTCGCCAAAACCGGATTGCAATCAACCTGTTAGGCCATTTCGACCAATGTGGAAGCGGAAGGTTGAAAAAAGCATAATCAAAACAAACCATACGAATATATACCTTTTTCAACACCCCCGCTGTCCGCAAAATTCTTGCCGGGTCGGATATTGACACAATCATGCTTGAGCGCGCCCAGTTCGGCACACAGTTTACGGAAGAAGTCAGTACTCAACTGACAGAGTGGGGTGTTGAACCTGTTAAGGCAATGGAACTCATGGATATTCGTGATAGTAGCGAAAGTCAGGTGATCCATAACATAATGGCAAAAAAGAAATCTCATATCGAGATGGAAAGTCGTGTTGAGGTTGCCAATAATCACAAAGAAGCCGAAACAGCCGAAATCGATGCACGAAGAGCTGTCGACATACGAAAACAGCAAGCCGAACAGGTTGTAGGTGAACGTACCGCTGAAAAAGACAAGGCCGTGGGGATTGCCGATGAACAGGCTCGTCAGGAAATACTGACACAAGAGCGGGAAACCCGTGAGCGTGACATGAAAGTGAAGCGTGTTGAGCAGGTTAATCAAGCAGAAATTACAAGAGATGAGCAAATCGTCGCTGCTGAACAAGAGCAGAAAACGACGGTGATTATTGCCGAGGGTGAACTTGAAGCACAACGCAGAGAGGCCGCGGGTATTGAGGCTGTTGGTCTGGCTAGGGCTGAAGCTGAAAAGGCGATGCAGTTGGCACCTGTGAAGGCGCAGATTGAGCTTGCAAGAGAAATTGGCACCAATGAGGGATATCAACAATACCTTGCAATCATTGAAGCTGTGAAAGGCTATATTGAAGTTGGTGGCAAACAGGCAGAAGCTTTGGAAAATGCTGACGTCAAGGTGATCGCCAATACCGGCAATCCGACTGATGGTATGTCTGGTGCAATGAATTTATTTTCGTCGAAAGGTGGAACAGACATTGCCGCCATGGTTGAAGCTTTTGCGCAAAGCCCACTTGGTTCCAACATACTTTCCCAGTTTATTTCTGAAAAAGAAAACCCAGAAGAAGAGTTGCCCGTTGCAGGTGGCGTTTCTGAAGAGGGTGAAAACAGCTAACTGACTCTGATGCTGGTTAATTCACCCAAAGTGTCACCCCGGCTCTAAGCCGGGGTCTATACTGAATTCCCACAGCCCAATGGATCCCGGCCAAGGCCATTGCGAGATCAAAAAAATGTTGGTGGAACGGGCGATATAATAGCGTCATATTACCACCGCCTGTCATCACCCGGCTTGTCCGGGTGATCCAGTCAGGCTTCTACACTTATCTGGATTGCCCGAACAAGTCGGGCAATGACAACATAATTTAACTGGCCTAACTCACTTGATTTGGCACACTTAGTATGGCCCGCAGGCCGCCATCATCCCGGTTTTGCAAGACCACATCGCCGCCATGTGAACGGGCAATAGTGCGGGCAATTGAGAGGCCAAGCCCGGCACCGCCGGTCTCCTGATTACGTGAGTGTTCCAGCCGCACAAAGGGCGCAAACACTTCTTCAAGCTGGTCATCATTGATGCCTGGGCCATCATCGTCGATGATAATTTGCGCCGCGTTATTATCGCAGACCACCGTCACGCGGGCGTGTGATCCGTAGCGCACTGCGTTATCAATCAGGTTGCGCATCGCCCGGCGCATGGCGGCGGGGCGGACCCTGACGTTTAGTGAAGGTGCCGTTGTGTCCAGGATTGCGTCCTTGCCGATTTCCTTTGCCTCAGCGCATAGATCGGCGACCAGTGCGGTCAGGTCGGTGTTGCTGGTTTTCTCCGTATTATCTTCTTCGCGGGCGAAACTGAGGCTGGCCTCGGTAATGCGGTGCATTTCCTCAATGGTTTCAATCAGTTTTTCGCGGGTTTCCGGCTCGTCAATCATTTCTGCGCGCAGGCGCAAAGTGGTTAGCGGTGTGCGCAAATCATGGGACATGGCCGCCAGCATACGGGTGCGATCTTGCACAAAATTACCAAGTCGTGCGCCCATAAGGTTAAATGCCTTAACGGCAAGGCGTATTTCACGGGGGCCGTTTTCGTCCAGTGGTGCCTGGGTTTCTCCACGCCCCAGTGCTTCGGCGGCACTGGCCAGGCGCTGCATGGGTTTTGTTTCATTGCGTACCACCAGCACAATTACACCTCCGATAGTCAGTGCCAGAACGCCCAGAAACAACGCCCCGTTCCATGACCAAAGCGGTAATGTTTCAGGCTTGAAGGCGGCATCAAGCCAGCGCCCGTCATCCAGCCGGGTTCTGAATTTTATGGTATCAGGTTGAAGAGAAAGACCTCTGACTTGCACAGAATCGAACATCGCATTGATGACTTGATTGTTTGAAGTTTTTGCTTCTGCACCACCAAAAACAGCAATGCCCTCATGGCCTTGTTGGTTAAAGGGCATAATCTGCTTGTTTTTGATCTGCTTGCCAAGCTGCGCTTCAATGAACTCCATTTTGGAAACACCGGTGAAGTCAGGGACGTTTTTTTGACCAGGTGTGCGTTCTATGATCCAGACTTTTTCTTTTATTTTATCACTTTTCAGCAATCTTTGCGAAGGATTTACCATCACAAATTCGCGTGTATGTGGATAATTTTTGATTTTAACATTGATCGGTGACAACTTCTTTTGGGCCGCATCACCATCATGCAAAAATGTGTTGGTACCATCTGTGATTTCTATGCCATTGTCCTGAAAACTGAAACTGAAATGTAAATCATCAGAGGTTGCTGCGTGCAGGGTTTGTTGCCAATCGACACTCTTTTTTTGTTCTTCCAAAATCCGCGACAGCATAGCGACACGATTGACCGCATTTTTTTGTGCCGCATTGGCCAACAGGCGTTCATTGCCAAGGCGCTGCAAGGCTGTGGCAAAAACCAGTGCCAGCGTTAGAACCAGCATCAACCAGACGATCAGACGCCCGGCCAGGCTTTGTGGCCAAAGAGTTTTCATACGATAACATCCTCTTGTGCGTCGGTTTGCACATGTACGCACAGCATATAACCATCACCCCAAATGGTCTGGATGAGTGTGGGCCGGGCCGGGTCGCGCTCGATCTTTTGGCGCAGACGACTGATCTGGTTGTCAATGGCCCGGTCAAATGCCTTGGCCGCACGCCCCTGGGTCAAATCCAGTAGCTGGTCACGACTTAACACCTGATTGGGTCGGTTCAGCAATATGCGCAATAATTTGAACTCGCCACTGGAGAGCGGGGTTTTGGTGCTACTATCATCAATGAGTGCGCGCTCTGCAGCGCATAAGACCCAGCGGTCAAAATGCCATTTCGCGTGGGTTTCACCCTGCTCAAGGCGCACATGAGCGTCCTTGCTACGGCGCAAAACCGCCCGCATCCTGGCCAGCAACTCGCGCGGGTTAAATGGCTTGGTCAAATAATCATCGGCACCAATTTCCAGCCCGACAATGCGGTCGGTATCTTCGGCCATGGCGCTTAAAAAAATCACTGGCGGGCCGCTGCTTTCTCGCAAAAACCGACACAGGGACAGGCCGTCTTCGCCGGGCATCATGATGTCCAGTACCACCAGATCAAAGGCACCGGCGTTCAGGTGTGTGCGTGCCTCGGCGGCGTTGGCCGCTTCGGTGGTGCGAAACCCCTGGCGACGCAAGTACCGCCCGACCAGATCGCGAATGTCCTTATGGTCGTCAACAACCAGTATGTGTGCGTTCTCACTCATACTGCCTTTATATCGTTATCTGATGAGTTCTTGTATGAATAATTGTCCAGATGTTTCGCATCGGCACGATGGCGCGACAAATTGCGACAAATCCAGACTTTATTTAATGCGACCAGGGCGGGTTTTTACGTCATGGTTCTCCTGACGCGCCATTTGGTGCCCATCAAATCTGGAGACTTACCATGACAATGAAGACACTTCTCGCGGGCAGTATCAGCCTGCTGGCCATCGGCCTTGTTGCCACACCGGGGGCGGCGGCAGAAAAGACAAAAGTCAAAACAAAATCCGGCAATGTTGAATGTACCATCACCATAGAAGACGGGGAAACCACGATTGAAAAAACCGTTGATGGTAAAACCGTCAAGGCCGGTAAAGATGACAAAGACTGCAGCACCAGATTGCATGTCGCCCATGAACTGGGCGGGTTTTTGGGAATGAACGTCGAAAAATTTTCCGGCGGCAACAAGCAGGTGCGAGTGATGATGCTGGATGGCGATAAAGATGTAGAGTTTATGTCAGAGGGCGACAAAATAATCTTCTCAGGCGGTAATAGCCCCTTCCTTTCTAAACCAGGTGACAAAGTCAATGTGAAGGTGCTCCTTAGTGACAAGGGCAATCATATGAGCTTTGGCGATGGCATGAGCTGGAGCAGTTCGGGCGACAATAAAAACGTTTTCGTTCGCAAATTTGGCGGCGAGGGCGGTCACAGGAAATTTCCCGGCGGTATGCACAAGATGGGGGAAAACGGCTTCCGCTTCATGATGCATGACGGTGATAATTCAGAGATGGATCTGGACAAGGACGGCAAGGTTAGCGCCGCCGAAGCCCGCAGCGCCCGTGATACCAAGCTGAAATCTTATGACAGCAACAATGATGGCCGCCTTAGCCTTGATGAATATGAGGCCTTGTGGCTGGCCAAGCGCCGCGCGCAAATGGTTGATGCGTTTCAAAGGCTTGACGAAGATGGCGATGCGCAAGTCACCGGTGATGAGTTTGCTGCCTCGGCAGTGGATCGCGCCAAACGCCACGAGCGCGTTATGCGCATGGTGGAAAAACACAAAGTCAAAGCCGACAAAGCCAAAGTAAAATCTAAAAAGAACCGCAAATAGTCCTGTTTCACATACCCCGGCCTTTCACGAACTGCACCCAGCCCCCCGTGTAATGCCAGAGTGTGAAATTAACCCCGGATGCTGCCAGGCGGCACCCGGGGTTTTGCTTTATTTGCCAAGTTCTGTTGGGTAAGCCGGTGCAATTTTACGATCCACGGGCTGGTATGTTTTCAGATCATTCATGACCTCGGCCAGGCCGCGTTCAAGCTGCATATCCCTGCCCTGGTTAAAGGCCAGCGGATCAAGCTCCACCCTGATGTCCGGTGCCACACCTTCGTTTTCGATTGTCCAGTTACCGTCCGGGTCAAAAAACCTGAAATACGGCACGGTCAGGAAACCGCCGTCGATCAGGCGCGGATTGGCGGAAATACCGATCAGCCCACCCCATGTGCGGGTGCCGATGAGTTTGCCAAGCCCGGTATGGCGAAAGGCATAGGGCATATAATCACCGCCCGATCCGGCATCCTGATCGATCAGCATCACCTTGGGGCCATAAACCGCACCGCCCGGCGTGTTGAATATCTTGCCGTCCCGGTCTTTCCAGCCAGACAGATAGACCCGGCTTAACACATCAATGATGTAATTCGCCGCTTGCCCGCCGCCATTGGAACGTTCGTCAAAAATCATGGCATCACGATCACTTTGGGCAAACATCATGCGGTTGAAATAGGTGTAACCGCCACCGGCAGTGTTGGGGATATATACATAACCCACTTTACCGCCGCTTTGCTCATCCACCCATTTACGATTGCTTTCCACCCAGGCCCAGTGGCGCAATTGTCGCTCTGATCCGGTGGGTTCAACGATAACAGTGCGGGCGTCTGCTTCGTTTCCGGTGGCACTGATGCGCAGGCTCAGTTGCGTGCCAACGCTACCTTCCAGCAGGGCGAAAATGTTGTCCTGCCCACTCAAGGCGCGACCGTTCAGGGCAAGGATGTAATCATTCTCGTTTATGCCCAGTCCCGGTGCCGCCAATGGCGCAACAAGGAAGGGGTTCCAGCTTTCACCGGTAAAGATGGTTTTGATTCGGTAAAGGCCATTTTCCACGCGCAGATTCGCACCTAAAAGGCCAGTTTTGGTGTTTGGTTCGCGGTGCACATCACCGCCGCCCGTGCGATTATGACCGACCTGCATTTCGCCGATCATTTCAACCAGCAGGGCGTTCAGGTCTTCGCGGCGACCCACATGGGCCAGCAAGGGTTTATAGCGATCATGAATCGCCTGCCAGTCCAGCCCGTGCATGTCCGGGTCATAGAAAAAATCCCGCTCCATGCGCCAGACTTCCTCGAATATCTGTTCCCATTCAGCGCGTGGATCGATAAGTGCGCGCACCCCCCCCAGCTTCAACGGTTCAGATTTCAGTTTTTCGCCGGCCTCGGCGGTAACAATGGTATTGTTAATTTTTTGAATAATCAGGTGTTTGCCGTTGGCGCTCATGGCAAAGTTATTAATCTCACTGGCCAGCGTTTTGGATTCTTTTTCTTCAAAATCGAAACGCTTGAGTACATTGGCCGCTTGCGGGTTGCTGCCCCGTGGCTCGGCGGTTATGCCGGGCTGGGTGCGTTCAACATAATACAGCGCACCCTTTTCCGAAATTGCCAACGTTCGGTAATTACGCTCGGGCAATGGCAAGGCAACAATGCGATCACTCAATCCATTAAGGTCGATTTTTGTAACAACTTTTTCCTTGTCGTCATCTTTGGACTTTTTGCCCTTTTTATCTTTTTTCTGGTCTTCTGTTTTTTCTTTTTTTGCCTCTTCGTCTCCGGTTTCAGGCAAGAGCGGTGATTTGCCCTTTGCGCTTAATACCAGGGCATAAATTCCGGCGCGATAGGGGCGTTCCTGCGTGCTCATGTCCAGCCAGGCCTGACCGGGGCCAGAATTTGTCGATGCGGTGAAATAAAGCGTTTTGCCATCCCGGCTGAATGTTGGTGAGCCGGTATCACTCATGCCATCGGACACTGTTGTGGATTGACCACTGGCAAAATTATACAGCATTAAATCAGCCAGAAAGTTCTCCTGCTCAAGGATATAGGCGATCCAGGCACCGTCTGGTGATGTGGCCACGCTAAATCCTGAGCGGCGGGTATTTGTGGCGATCTTGGTGCGTGTGCCGTTGCCAACCTCGATCGCATAAAGGTTCAAATGGTTATCGTGATAAAGGATATGTTTGCCCTCACCGCCCCATTCCAGCAAGGTATAGAAGGCTTTGGCACCTTTTGGCCCCAGTGCCAGTTTGCGCGATGATTGCTCGGCGCGTTGATCGCGGATAACCAGATTGTAAGCACCATCTGCGTCTTCAATATAGGCAATTTCCTCGCCCAAGGGCGACCACAGGGTACCAAATTCGCGAACACCATCGGTGTTGGTGAGGTTGCGGGTGGAGCCATCCTCCAGGGGTACGGTGAATACTTCGCCGCGTGCGGTCAACACAACTCGTTTGGCGCTGGGTGACAGACCCAGGCTTTCCACCTGCTTACCCAGGTTTTTCCATTTGGGGCGTAATTGTTCCAGATCAGGATTGATCGATACACTGATTTCACCAGAAGTTCCTGCTGCTGTATCAAACAGTTTCAGGCGCCCCCCGGCTTCAAAGATAATGCTGGTGCCATCTGTTCCGGCGGCTTGTATATCCCACGGGTCTTCATGGGTGTGTTGGGTAATGGCCTTGCTCGTCGGGTCATAACTAAAGAGGTTTAAGGACTGGTTGTCCCGATCCGAAATAAACCAGACCTTGTCCCCGATCCACATGGGGTTCAGATCGTTGATCCGATCACCTGGAATTTTCTCCAGCTCCTGTGTGGCGGGGTTGAGGATATTGATCGAGGGCGTGCTGCCGCCGCGATATTGCCGCCAGCCTGACGAGCCACCATAAAGGCCGTTATAAGCCGGGCCGCCGGGGATATAGGCCAGCCTCTGCCCATCCGCTGACCAGCTACCGCTAAAGAAACGCGTTTGCATTTGTTTGACCGGCAAGCCGCCGTTCAGGCTGGCATGGTATATCTGCCCGGAACGCCCGAAACTGGTCTCGCGGTTAGATGAAAAAACCACCGAAGTGCCATGAGGCGTCCAGCCGGTCACCCGGTCTGTAGCGGGATGGAAGGTCAGGCGTTTTGGCTGCCCGCCTGTTATTGCCATTACATAGACATCGTTATTGCCGTCATAATTTGCCGTAAAAGCCAGGGATTTCCCATCGGGCGAAAACTTGACATTGCCTTCGTTCGCCGGGTGCGAGGTCAGCCGCTTTGGGTTGGTTCCATCGCGATCCGCGATCCAGATGTCACCGGCATAAACAAAAGCAATATGATCGGCGGACAGGTCTGGTTGAGCCAGCATGAGGGTCTGGCCTTGCGCAAGGACAGGCCCGGCAAGCAGCGCGCTGCTAATGGCTAATCCCGCAATTGTGGATAGCAATCTGGATTTGTGTTTGATGATGGTCATGACATTCCCCTTGGTGTTTTTACACTCTGAAGGGGAAATTCTAACTAAAAAATCTGTAAGCCGCCAGTGGGTAAAAGTTCTTGTGATTGTTCTATGAAAATGCGTCCTGAGAGACTGTTCAAAATTCTGTGTCAGGTTAGGATTTAGATGTCCAGTATTTCATCTAAACGCCCATCGAAGTATATGGCGAGTTGTGAGAGGGTCAAGTTCCAGTTTTGAATTGGCATTGTCCATTTTTTTGTCATGTTTT
>JAJFFQ010000034.1 GCA_021776565.1 Robiginitomaculum sp.
TGATCCCTTGTTTGTTGACAAGGTACGGGACATTGTTGGCCTGTATATGTCACCGCCCAACCGGGCTATCGTGTTGTGTGTGGATGAGAAGTCCCAAATTCAGGCGCTGGATCGCGAACAGCCGGTTCTGCCAATGATGCCCGGTGTGGCCGAGCGGCAGACCCATACTTATATCCGCCATGGTACAACCTCTTTGTTTGCTGCGCTGGATATTGCCACCGGTGCGGTGATCGGCACGTGTTACAAACGCCATCGCTCGGTTGAATTTCTGGGCTTTCTCAAACAGATTGATACCCGGATGCCAAAGGGTTCGGATGTGCATCTGGTGATGGATAACTACGCCACCCACAAGACCAAAGAAGTCAAGGCATGGCTGGCGCGTCGCCCGCACTGGCATGTGCATTTTACGCCCACGTCCGCATCCTGGATCAACCAGGTCGAACGCTGGTTTGCCGAACTGACCCGCAAGAAGCTTAAAAGAGGCGTTCACCGATCAAGGCGTGAACTCGAAGCGGACATACTCGCCTTCATTGAGATACACAATGAAAACCCAAAGCCATACAAATGGGTCAAATCCGCCGATGAAATCCTTGCCTCCGTAAAACGCTTCTGCCACAAAACCCAAACAAACCTATGTGCCGAACTTTAGATTCTGGTGACTAGGGCCAGACCTCAAAAATATGAGTCATGATTCGCTTAATAAGCAGGATTGGCAAGATCAAGAGCCTCGCCTGCATCAGGCATGGGATATTTGAGGCCGGTGGCGCAGTTAAACAAGACCACACGTTCATCCGCGCTGACCTGCCCGTTTTTCCTGGCGGCCAGATAGGCGCCATAGGTTGCTGCGCCTTCCGGGCAAAGCAATAATCCTTCCTTACGGGCCACGCTTTGGCGGGCGTTTTCTATGGCTTCATCATCAACGGCAATGGCAAAACCACCGCTTTGGCGAACCGCATCCAGTATCAGAAAATCACCCACGGCTGCAGGAACGCGAATACCGGCGGCAAAGGTGTGCGCATCTTCCCAGGGCGTGGCAAAACGCTCCCCGGCATCCCAGGCACGCACAATCGGGGCGCAGCCACTGGCCTGTACGGCAACCATGCGCGGCAAGTCATTGCGCGCCAGCCAGCCCAGTTCGATCAACTCATAAAAGGCTTTCCACATGCCGATAAGGCCGGTACCGCCGCCAGTGGGGTAGAAAATGACATCGGGCAGTGCCCAGTCCAGTTGCGCGGCCAGCTCCAGCCCCATGGTTTTTTTACCCTCAATCCGGTATGGCTCTTTCAGGGTGGAAAGGTCAAACCACAGACCCTTGTCCGCCCCCGCCTTTACCCAGGCACCGCAGGCATTGATGAGGCCATTGGCCTTGAGCACCCGCGCGCCTTGCAGGGCGGTTTCCTCTATGTTGATACTCGGTGTGTCATCGGGACAAACCACGGTTGTTTGCAGGCCGATGCGGTTGGCATAGGCAGACAGTGCCGAACCGGCATTGCCATTGGTGGGCATGGCCAGATGGGTCAGGCCCAGCTCTTTGGCCATGGCGACCGCAAGCGCCAACCCCCGCGCCTTGAATGACCCTGTGGGCAAACGGCCCTCATCCTTGACGATAACAGTGCTGTTTTTATGCAGATTATTAAGCGCGATCAGCGGGGTATCCACCTCACCCAGTGCGCAGACATTTTTGCTATGGCGCACCGGCAACAGCTCGCGCCATTTCCAGAACCCCCCGTTTCGCGCCCAAAGCTGGTCACGATCTACCGTGTTTTTAATGACCGTCAGGTCATAACGAGCCAGAAGGGGTTTGCCCGCCTTTGAAAGTCCATGAACAATTTGTCTCTCGTGGCGCTCGCCCGTAAGGCCACAGTCCAGATGGGTAAGAAAATTTTCGTATTCATCGCTCATAACGGTTCTCTTGTATTACGGTTTCTACGTCCATAATGAGGCCGGGCGATAAAAGCACAAGGAAGGATGGTATCAAAAACAATAAGGGCCAGGGTGTTAAAAATGTAGTTTAACATCCATCATCTTGTGCAAAATGCGAATAATATCGATCTGGTGATTGGCCACACGGTAATAAATAAAATGCGCCCCCACTGGGTATTTTGAATAACCCTCTCGAATATCTGTTTTTCGACCAACAAGTGAACCATCCGCAAGATTCATACAAACATCTCTAATATTCTCAGTATAGATGATTGCTTGCTTTACGCCCCATTGTGACGCTGTGTAATCCCAAATATCATTTACATCATTTTGCGCTAATCGAGAAAGAACAAAGCTCTTCATTTTGTAAATTCTGCTTGTTTACGGGCACTGAATTTATCAAAATCAAAAGGAATAGATTTCCCTGATTTTTCGCCTGCAATCAAAGCGGCTTGCAGAGCGTGGACTTTGGTCTCGTGATCTTCCAACAAACGCAGACCTGCCCGTATTACATCACTGGCCGAGCCATAGCGCCCGGTATGAACCTGTGCGCTGATAAAGCCAGAAAAATGATCGCCTAGCGAAATAGAGGTGTTATGAGCCATAATACTTAGTCTCCTTGCTTGTTTATAACAATGTACCAAAAATAGGTACATTGCAACATTTTTCTTATTATCTATGCCTTAGGGTTCAGACTCATAACGGTTCTCTTGTATTGCGGTTTCTACGCTCCATAATGAGGCCGGGCGATAAAAGCGCAAGGAAGGATGGCTCTTGGCCAGATCACACCCTGAAAAAACGAACCTGCCCGGCGGCGCACCGCGCCTTGCCAATATACAGGCCTTGCGTGCCTTTGCTGTTTTACTGGTTGTTGGTGTGCATTTGCAATTTAACGAAGCCCTCTACTCGGCCCAGACCGTGCTTTCGCCATGGCTGTATCACGGTGTGTCGGGGGTTGATGTTTTTTTCGTCACCTCCGGTTTTATTATGGTTTATATTTCGCGGCATAGATTTGGCACAGCCAGTAATGCTCGGTTTTTTTTACTGAACCGGGCCGCCCGCATTTACCCGCCTGCCTTACTATTTACCAGCCTTGCTGTATTGGGCATGGTTCTGGCCGGATCAACGCAAAAATGGTTGTCAGACCATAACGTTCTTTATTCCTTTTTGTTGCTGCCACAAAAGCAACAGCCCTTGCTCGGGGTTAGCTGGACACTGATCCACGAGTTATATTTTTATCTGATTTTTGCTGTTTTTCTGTTGGGGCGTTTTCGCCACCTTCTTGTCTGGCTGCTGGTCTGGGCGCTGGTTATTACCTATGCCCATTACAAGGGTATTTGGGGTTATAACCCCTGGAGCCTGATTGCGTTTCACCCCCTGACCTTTGAGTTCATACTGGGTGCGCTTACCGGACTGGTAATCGTGCATTTTCGGCCAAGATACGGCGGTCTTGCCTTGGCAGTCGGGATCGTTTCATTGCTGGCTGGTGCGTTCTGGATAGGTGCTCCGGTCGAGACAGACTATCCCACCGGCTGGGGCCGGGTTGTGGCCTTTGCTCCTGGCGCTGCACTAATGCTTTATGGCTTGCACGGGCTAGAGGTCAGTGGGCGTTGGCATGCGCCCGGGTGGTTGGTGAGACTGGGCGACTGGTCTTATAGCCTCTATCTTTCACATATATTGGTTATATCTGCTTTAGCACATATTTGGGCACCGTTTGCGCGACCGGGCATTGTTGATAACATCATTTTTATTCTTGTTGCGCTTATCGCCATTCTGGTTTTTTCGGCTTTGGCATATTACGGGTTTGAACGACCGGTTCTGCGTTTGTTAAAAACGGCAATACACCGCCAGAAAGCCAGGCCCTGAAATGGCGATAGACCCCAAAAAACACCTGCAACAATTACGTGATGAAATTGAAGATTTACGCCGGGCCGCGCGCAGCGATCAAAAACCTGTGGCACTGGATCAGCAATCTGTCGGTCGGCTTTCGCGCATGGATAGTTTGCAGGTTCAGGCTATGGCGCAAGCCAAAGATGCCCGCCGAGTTCAGGAATTGCGCCGTATTGATGCCGCTCTTGTGCGAATACATGCGGACGAGTATGGCGATTGTGTGCGTTGCGGCGAAAAGATTGCCAAGGCCCGCCTCAACTCAGACCCGGCAACACCGTTTTGTGTTTCCTGCGCCGGTTAGGGTATGATCTTCGATCAAAGGTCAAAGGAGATACAATATGGATACGGCAACACGGACGGGCGTTCTCATTCTGGCAACGGCAACTGTCATTGCCGGTCTTTACTGGTTCCGTGACGTTCTGGCACCCTTTGCCCTGGCCGTTTTTTTGTGGCTGGTCATAGATAGTGTTGCCGAGGAGATTGAGCACCGTCTGCGCATTATTCCGCGCTGGTTTGCCTTAACCATTGCCTTGGGTGTTGTGGGGTTTTCTGTGGCCATAATCGGTGCTGTCCTGGCCACTACCGCCAGCAGCATAGCTTCCAATGGCAGCGGGTACGGGCTGCGGCTGGATCAATTGCTTCACGACGCCTATGCCGTGATCGGCAGGAGTGACGCGCCGACCGTTGGTCAGCTTCTGGATCGGATCAATCCGGGTGCATTTTTGGCAGACCTTGCCCAATCGGTGCAAAGCCTTGCCTCTGATGCTTTGTTTGTCTCCATTTACGTGGCGTTTTTGTTTGCTGCGCAAAGCAATTTTCCCAAAAAACTGGATGCACTTTTCCCTGACCCTGATGCTCGCGCCCGCGCCGAGGCCATCAGTACCTCCATGCGTAATGCCATGGGAACCTATTTGTGGGTGCAAACCTTTACCGGCGCAATCACCGCCATTGGCTGTTATGTCACCATGAAACTGGTGGGCATGGATCAGGCGCTGTTTTGGGCGTTTGTGATTTTTCTTTTGGGCTATGTACCCACCATCGGGCCATTGGTCGGCACGTTGTTTCCTGTGCTTTTTGCACTGGTACAGTTTCCAAACTACTGGCAACCGGCAGTGATTTTCCTGGGCGTTGGGTTCTGGCAGTTTTCTATCGGTACATTCATGGTGCCACGTATGCAGGGCGACAGTATGAACCTGTCCACACTGGTGGTCATTCTTATGCTGTCACTATGGGGAGCTATCTGGGGCTTGCCGGGCATGTTTTTATCGGCGCCGTTAACCGTTATGTTGATGATAATACTGACACAATTTCCCAGCACCCGGCCAGTCGCAGTATTATTGTCGCAAGATGGCCATCCGGAAAAAGGCCTGGCCCGCACCCCGCAACCGGGAATGTAAACCGAACTATGTAGCCAATTTAATTATGCTCACGCTCTTGTGACAGGGTGTGTGGTGCAAACCGGTCATAACCTGTCTTATATGGGAGATGCAATGACGCACGCCAAACACAGGAGATCATCATGAAAGGTATAGGAGCGGCGGTTTTTGCGCTTGGCATACTGGTGGTAACGGGATGTCTGGCGCTCGGCATGCACGCAACTGGGCTATTTATAAGCTAAAAGAATTGATTTCAGACCTGCGCGTGCGTCCCCCCAGCCTGCAAAGCGGGGTCTGACACGGGCCGCCGGACACTGTCCCCGTTCGGCGGCCCACCTTATTTATTCTCACACATTGTGGCCGCTATTTACCTCTTCATAATTGTTCTTGCGCTAGGCATGTTAGAAGCCTAATACGCGGCCAATTCCGCTTGGTGTTGAGACCCTTGTTCATCCTCGACACAGCGGCACAGGGAGGATCGCCATGAACAAGGCGAACGGCTCAATCAAACACGATCCTGGTAAACATGCTTTTGGTGTTGAAGAATTTCTCGCCCTTGCCGAAGGATCGGCAGGGGCGTCTTTGCATGCTAAGGGCAAGATACCACGGGTTGTCAGGCGCTATCTTAAACTGGTGCATGAAGATGCGGTCACCGAGGATATAGAAGGCCTTAGTATCGAAGATGTTCTGGCCTGTGCGGTACGGTTCTGGGATTATGGTGATTTGCGCAAACCGGGGCAAACCCTGGTGCAGATCAGAAGCGGGGAAACGGCCAATGGTGCGCCATTGGGCCGTGATGTTATGGAAATCATTGCCGGAGACAAACCGTTTCTTGTTGATTCGGTTATGGGCGAGTTAGGTCAATGGGGGGTCAACACCCTGGCCATGTTCCACCCGGTGATTGATCTGGGCCGTAGCGAAAGCGGCGAACGTGATGCCAATGCGCCGGCTATTCGCGAAAGCATGATCCAGGTTCAGTTTGAACCGTTGAGCCAGAAACGTCGCGAAAAAGTGCTGGACGGTGTACGGGCCACCTTGCGCGATGTGGAAATGGCCGTTGATGACTGGATGGGCATGCGTGCGGAAATGAACCGTTCCATAGAGGAATTGCATGAAGCCCCCTCATCTGCACCCGAAGAAGAAGTAGCGGAAAGTGTTGAGTTTCTGCGCTGGTTACGCGACGAACATTTCGCCTTTTTAGGTTCTCGCCGCTATACGTTCCCAGTAGGGGAAGATGGAGAAATGTTACATGCCGAACCCGAAATAGTGCCGGGAAGCGGTCTGGGCCTTTTACGTGATGACGATGCCAACGTATTGCGACGCGGATCTGAACCAAGCATGCTGGCCCCCGCCATTCAGGATTTTTTGAACGAACCCGCACCCTTGATTGTTGCCAAGTCAAATATGCGCTCACGCGTGCATAGACGGGTTTATATGGATTATATTGGCGTAAAGCACTGGCGCGAAGATGGGCAGGTCATCGGAGAAACGCGCTTTGTCGGCCTGTTCACCGCCGAAGCCTATGACCGTATGGCACGCGATGTGCCGCTCATTCGTCGTAAAGTGCGCCGGGTGTTGATGCGGGCGCAACGCGGCCCGGGTACGCACAACGCCAAAAAACTGCAAAATATTGTCGAAAACTACCCTCGTGACGAGCTTTTCCAGATCAGTGAAGATGAGTTATTGCGCATCAGTCGTGGCATTTTGCATCTTAATGACCGGCCCCGGCCAAAACTGTTTGTGCGTCGCGATCGCTTTGACCGTTTTGTTTCTGTTTTTGTGTTTATTCCCCGTGAACATTACAATACCCAGTTGCGTGAAGATGTTGGTGCATTGGTCAGTTCATCGTTTGGCGGGCGATTGTCGGCCTATTACCCGCATTTTGGTGATGGGCCATTGGCCCGTGTACATATAGTTATTGGCCTTGACCCGCATAACCATCTAAAGCCGGATCTGTCAGAGCTGGAACATCAGATCGCTCAATTGGCGCGCACCTGGCATGATCGTCTGGAGGGTGCCGCACGCAGTTCGGGTGCTAAGGCCTCTTTACAAAAAGCACTTGGTGACTATCGGGGTGCCTTTTCTGTTGGCTACAAGGAAGCTTACAACGTTGACGAAGCCCTGGTAGATATTGCCCAGATCGAAAATTTAGACGAGACACCCGGCCTGTCTGCACGACTGTTCAGGTTTAAAGACGATGCCCCTGACCTCATTCGGATAAAGCTTTATAAAACAGACGGCTGTCTGCCGCTTTCCGATGTGATGCCTATTTTTGAAACCATGGGGTTTGAAGCTCTGACTGAGGCGAGTTTTCCTGTGCGGCCCAAAACCCGCGATCAGATATGGGTACATGCTTTTGAGATGCGTTGCCTTGATGGTGAAGCACTGGATATGGCACGTATTGCCGGGCCGGTCGAAGAGGCATTGGTGGCAATTTGGAGTGGGCGTTCGGAAAATGACAGATTTAACCGGCTGGTGCTGCGTCTTGGCGTCAACTGGCGCAGTGCTGCCTTTTTGCGCACCTGTGCGCGCTACCGTGCGCAATCGGGTCTTGATCCGTCGCAACGGGTTCAGGAAGAGGCCTTGGCGGAAAACCCCGCCATTGCCAGTCTGTTACTGGAATTGGCGCGTACGCGCTTCAAACCAGGTGTCTATAAAACAATCAAGGCCCGCATGGGCGCGCAGGAAAAAGTATGCGCACAAATTATTGAGCAACTCGACAAGGTGCCCAGCCTCGATCATGACCGAGTTTTGCGCCGCCTGATGCGGCTTGTTTGTGCCGTGCAACGAACCAGTTTTTATCAACGCGATGCTGATGGTAACCCACTTAACCGTATCTCCATCAAAATTGCCAGCCGGGAGCTGGAAACCCTGCCTGCCCCCAAACCATACCGTGAGATATTTGTCTGGGCGCCCAATGTGGAAGGCGTGCATTTACGCTTTGGCCCGGTGGCCAGAGGTGGATTGCGCTGGTCTGACCGGCGTGATGATTTTCGCACCGAAGTACTGGGGCTGGTCAAGGCCCAGCAGGTCAAGAACAGTGTGATTGTGCCAGTAGGCTCCAAAGGCGGGTTTTTCCCAAAGCTGCTGCCACGTGGAGGGTCTCGTGATGATATCCAGGTCGAAGGCATTGCCGCCTACAAGACATTTATTCGCGGTCTGCTGGATATTACTGACACACTGAATGTCAAAGGCGCGGTAACCCATCCGGATGATCTGGTGATCTGGGATGAGGATGACCCTTATCTGGTTGTGGCTGCCGACAAGGGTACCGCGACTTTTTCTGACATCGCCAATGCCATGGCCAGCGAATATGGTTTCTGGCTTGATGATGCGTTTGCATCGGGTGGTTCGGTTGGCTATGACCACAAGAAGATGGGCATTACCGCACGTGGTGCCTGGGAAGCGGTTAAGCGACATTTTCGCGAAATGGACAAGGATATTCAGGCCGAACCGTTTAGCGCCATCGGCGTCGGTGATATGTCCGGCGATGTGTTTGGCAATGGTATGCTTTTGTCAAAACAAACACGCCTTCTGGCCGCTTTTGATCACCGGGATATTATTATTGATCCTGACCCTGACGACGCATCCGCCAACTGGAACGAGCGCAAGCGTCTGTTTGACCTGCCGCGCACCTCCTGGCAGGATTATGACAGTAAGCTTATCTCAAAAGGTGGCGGTATTTTCAGCCGTAGTGCCAAATCCATTTCCCTTTCTGATGAAATGCGCGCCCTGACTGGTATTAAGGACAAGGCCGCGACCCCCAACGACATCATCAATGCCCTGTTGCAAGCAAAATGTGAGCTTTTATGGTTTGGCGGTATTGGCACCTATATCAAAAGTGCAGAAGAGCAGGACTGGCAGGTTGGCGACAAGGCTAATGATGCGATTCGCGTTAACGCAGGCGCGGTGCGCGCCAACGTAATCGGCGAAGGTGCCAATCTGGGCATAACCCATGCGGGGCGTATTGAATTTGCCAAAAATGGCGGGCGCGTCAATGCTGATTTTGTCGATAACTCCGCAGGCGTTGATACTTCGGATCATGAGGTGAATTTGAAAATTCTTCTCAACACTGCCATCCGTGCTGGCAAACTGACCATGGAAGGTCGCAATGAGGTTCTGGCCTCCATGACCGATGATGTGGCCAGGCATGTGCTTACCCATAATTACGACCAGACCCTGGCGCTTTCCATGGCACAATTAACCGCGCCCTATGATATGGAACCTTTTGAGCGGTACATGGAAAGTCTGGAAGCCAAAGGCCAGCTTGATCGAGTGGTGGAAGGACTGCCTTCAAGCGATGAAATGCTGACCCGGCGCGAGGCAGGTGAAACCCTGACCCGCCCGGAGATTGCCACGCTGATGGCCTATGCCAAAAACACCATGGTCGAGGATTTGCTGGATAGCAATGTTCCCGATGACCCGCATTTTGAACCGGTGCTCAAGCGATACTTTCCAAAAGCGGTGCATAATTTCCAGCACGAGCGCGAACATCACCGGCTACGCCGGGAGATCATATCGACGATTTTGGTCAATGACATTGTCAACCAGGGCGGCCCAACCTTTATTTACCGCCTGGCTTCAGGTGCCGGATCAAGTATTGCAGATTGTGCGCGCTCGTTTGAGGCAGCACGGCATTTATTTGGCTTTGATGACCTGATCGCCCGGATCAACTCTTATGATAACCGCGCCCCGGCAGCCGGGCTTTATGAGTTGCATCGCGAAGTGATGCGCCTTGTGCGCCGCGAATCCTATTGGCTGGCCCGGCGCTTTGGCAACACTGATACTGGCGGCCTCTCTGGCTTTATTGCCAAATACCAGCCCGGCATTGCAACTTTACGCAAAGAGGTCAGCAATTTCATTTCAATCTATGAACAGGACAGAATTACCAGACGCATTGCACGATTTGTTGACGATGGTGTCCCCGAATATCTGGCACACGATATTGCCATGCTGCGGCCTCTCATATCGGCAACAGATGTGCTGGATATTGCCGATAAGGAAAATTGGTCGGCCTTGTCAGTAGCAACGCTTTATCATGCCTTTGGCGATACCTTTCGCTTTGACCGGCTGCGCGGTGCAGCAGGGCAACTGGATACAGACCAAAGATGGGATCGCCTTGCAGTACGACGCCTGATCGAAGACCTCTATAGCGCCCAGCGTGGCCTGACCAGTTCGGCCATTATCCATGCGGGCAAAACGGACAAACGCCCCAAAGGTAATGGTGAAACCCCGGATCGCGCCTGGGCGCAAGGCCTGGTACAATCCTGGAAAGAGGAAAATGGTGAACTGGCCGAAAAAACCATGCTGATCTTCGATGAACTGGATGCCACTGGCGGCTGGACACTGGCCAAACTGGCCATCGCCAACACCCAGATGAGCGAACTGGCCGCACAGATCGTAACGTAAAGTCGAAGCTCTTGTTATAAGCGCCGCAGATGGCTTTGCACCATCTTAACATATTCTATGAGGACATTTTCGGCTATACGCTCATCGGCGACCATAAAGCAAAGTCGTGTCACCGAACCCCATAGGTGGCAGAGCAAGATCATGCTCAGAAAAGCAGAGGAAACTCATGGTTTGCGATAGTCTTGTCATAGGCGGTGGCCCGGCGGATTTGGCGTTTTCCAGCCTGATGGCGAATGCGAGCCAAAAGTTGCGGTTTTCCCGATACAGCCGCTTTTTAGGCTTTATGCGCAAATTAAGCTCCAACTCCTAACGCTAACCATATGACATCAATAATTTTTATCTGCTATCTATGTCAGCATTATATTTTTTATACCACGCCACAAACTTGTTAATACCCTCTTGAATTCCCGTCTTTGGCTGGTATCCAGTCAGTCGTTTTAAAAGTGATGCATCTGCCCATGTTGCAGGTACGTCACCTTTTTGCATATCCATAAAATTCTTACCCTCATGGCCCGTAAACAGTAAAAAACCGGAACATGGTCGTCGGCAAATTCCATAAATGGGCGTATGCTCTGACCTCAACTCATGGTGAGGCGACGGTTTTGACAGCAACACTGGTGGAGCCAACCAGTACATCAGCCGCGTCAAAAAACTCCAGGAAAACCCGGTTTGTTGCGGCGTTATTGGCTATGTTGCCGGCACCGGCGACAAAAACCCCAAAGGTAGGCGTTGCGCCATTGTCGATGTTTACATCAACTAGCGACGCTGGTGGAGCCATACACGCACCGACAACATCGGTCTGGCAGATACTGATGGTCAGGGGCAAAACCGCATCGCCGGTATTGGCCTTGACTGTTACCAGTCCGCCAAGGCCCAGATTGGAAGTTGCGGCGGCAAACACTCCGGTTGCACTGGTGCCGGGAATGTTGACAAAACCGTCATTGTTCAAGGTTGCGGCCAGGGCAATCAGGTCGGTAACCGGCGTGGTCGAGGCACGCAATTGCAGGGTATTGACGCCGCGTATCGGGGTGATGGGCGCAGCGTTGAAACTGGAAGCATCAATTTCCACATTGACCGGCGCGATAGTGTTAAACGGCCTGAACGATACCAGATAGGTCTGACCCTGCAGACCATCCAGAAATGCCGGTGTATCCTTGTTGCCAATCGGGGCATTGGTCAGTGGTGAGGTGATCTGGTACGAAAAATCTGCGATGGGCAGGCCCAGGGTTTTCAAGGCCACACCGATGTCAAAGGCCGGATTGTCTGTGGCGTTCAATATGGTCATGAAAATGGTGACGGTTTGCTGTGTTTGCACGGATCGGCTTGAGGGCAAAATGGCGGAGACTAATACCGGTGCCGGGGTAATGGTGTCGCCTTCAATGGCACCGCCGGCGCTGATCTCGAAATTACCCAAAGTCGCGCTCGGATCTGTGTGCTCAACTATAATGAAAATCCCGCCGGGCAAGTTTTCCTTGGGGATGGTCAGGCTGATATAACCATTTTGGCTTTGCGAGGTCGCCACAGTTCCCGAGGCCAGCTCGTTGACTGCAGCACTATCCAGCACTGTGACTTTGGGGGTCATGCCAAGCGCCATGTTGAAGACGCGCACGCTTAGGTCGCGGCTGGTATCCGGACTTGCGATTTGAAATACATCAAGATCACCGGCGCTATCGATCCGGCCCTTGATGGGGACATTATCATCCAAGAGCGCCGTTGCCGCGCCGGTATTATCGCCATGATTGTCATTATCAAAGTCCAGAAGTTCGATTTGTGTCAGGCCAGTGCGGACAAAGTTTTCGCCGACCGGCGTGCTGGTAGCACTAAATATCCCTCCCGTTTCTCCTATTGTATGGGGTGCAGAAAAAAACGGGTAACCATGGGCGGGACTGAAGCCAGTATCGGTAAACACAGCATTGTTGTTTGGATTGGATGCTGTAACTTCAAAAGTATGGGCACCCTGTGCAATACTGAATTGACCACCGGCATAGTTCACCAGCGCCGTATAAATGCCATCACCAGGCACCGCATCACCATCAGTGCCCTGGTCGTTCATGATAAAACTTTCAGAGGTTCTGTTGGCAAATGTGTGCAGGGCTTCAATATCGACACCGGTGATCGCCCGTCCGCCTTTGGATATTGCTGCTGTTACCGGAACAGGGCCAGGGTAAGACAGCTCATTGATGCCTGATGCGTCCACTGTCACTTCAAAACTTTCACCAGGCTTTGGTGTGGATAGTGTCAGAAAATCAAAAACAACATCAGACCCGGTATTGTTTTGGGCGGTAAATGTCCAGTCGCCTGTACCACTGGCATCAAGCGTTGCGGCATCTACAAACAATCTGCAGGCGGTTTCCCCACCGCCGGAAACACAGTCAAAAGGGTTGGCCAGCGCGCCCGAAGGGGTGTTCAGCCCCAGGACAATATCAGTTGTGTCATTGCGGTTAAATGTCACCACCAGGTTGAGCGATTCAACAGTACTATCCACCGGAAGTGGCAAAGTGGCATTGATACCGGGGCTACCCGGAAAACCTGTGCCGGTGAAGATGTTTTTTAGCTTCAAGGCTTGAAAATGTGTGGTTTGCGCCAGCATTTTTACAAATGCCTTATGCACGTCAGCCATAGTGGCTGGCGTGTCAAAACCGCCAGGCGACTGATAGTAAAAGCCATTCGTGGCCAGCGACATACCTCTGATTGTTGCTACGGCTTCGCCATAACCAATGGCACTGAGACTGACCACGGCACCCTGATAATCATTGACAACCTGAATATCAGTGAAATTTTTACTGTTGGTGTCATCGCCATCACTAAGCACAATAACCATACGAAATGCTTTGGTTAAATTTGCGGCCAGATAATCCTCAAGCAGTTGTAACGCTTGTTGAGCGCCGTCAAAAAATGCGGTGGAACCGGTGGCATTGAATCCATCAATTGCGGTTTTTAGCTGGTTGCGTGTAGCAGCACCGGCACCGGGTGGTTCGGTAATCGGCGTGACAGCCATATCGGTAGAAACATTGGTAGCAAAATGCACCATACCCATGGCCGTGTGATCCTCTGGCACCAGATCAACCAGTAATTTTGCCGAAGCCTTGGCATCAGCCAGATTAAAATTCATGCTGGTGGAGGTATCCACCGCCAAAACCAGTTCAATATCATCTTGCATCCAGATAATTTCCAGGTCAGTACGACACGCGGCCTGCCCTGCGGGCAGCTGAATACTGTAGTTCGGATTTGCCTGATTGGCCGGTGTGGGCGGTGGTGCCTTGCCATCCAGCGTCGTATAATGCACGCGGCCTTTAGCGCCGTCGGCTGTTTTTTTGGCATCTTTTGGATCTAAATCTGTTGATTGGCCAATGATTTCCCAGGCGCTTTTTTTATAGACTCTGCCCTGGGCGGTTTTTATGGAAGAATTGTCTTTTTGTGAGAAATTCAAAAACCGGAAACGATCTGATTGCCCCGCATTGGCCGCAGACCACTGGTTGTTCATAATCGCGGGGAACGGCGGAACCCTGTCGCTTAGTCTGGGTGACGAATGACCGCCAGTATTGTTTGCACCTTCATATTCATCATAAAGGCCCAGCGTATAATGTCCCCATTCATGAGCCAGGGTGTAGCCAGAGCCTTCACGATTGCCTTGTGATAAAGCGTCATAGGGTATTGGGTTTGGTGGTGTTGCACCATCTGTAAACGGGAATATATCCCCAAACAGTATGGTTTTGCCATTGACGCCAAACCCGCTTGGATTGGCTTGCGGCCACTCTGATGGTTTCCAGATAATATCAGCACTGGAGGCCATTTTCCCACGTTTGAAAATGCGTACCTCGCCCAGATGGTGCGCGCCATTGGTGCTTTCACAAACCCCGTCAGCAAAAAACCGGATAATATCCTCATAGGCATTTTGTTCGTCATCGCTGGTTCCGGCATTCACATCTGCATCATTATCACCGCTTGGATAATTGGCGTCAGACGTCTTGAAATGCAAGCTGACCACAATATCAAAAACGGCCCTGGAACTGGCATTGTCGGTGAGAGGTTTTCCAGCACCCGTTGTGTCCAGCACAGCGCCTTGCGGTGATATATGTCGAACCCGCGAATATTGAGAATTTCCGGCCATGCCTGGGCCAGGCAATAGCAAAGCCAATGCTCCAACAGCCGTAATGATACCATTACGGAAACCCGTATGTTTGTTATGAACCCAGTCAGTCACATTCAGCCTTCACCAGATTATTCTCCGGTGATATAGGCAAAAATTGGCCGTAAAATCAATGGTTCTCGCTTGATGAGCGTTTTCCGATATGAATTACTCGTCTTCAAATAGCGGCGTAGAGAGATAACGCTCGGCAAAACTGGGTATGATAACCACGATACGTTTACCGCTCATGTCATCCCGTGCGCCCAGATCAAGTGCAGCCTTTAGTGCGGCGCCCGAAGAAATACCGCAGGGTAAACCTTCCAGTTTTGCAGCCAGTTGTGCCATTTCAAAAGCTTCACCAGAATTAACCGGGATCACTTCATCAACCAGATCACGTTCCAGATTATCAGGAATGAAATTAGCACCAATGCCCTGAATTTTGTGCGGCCCCGGGTCGCCGCCGCCCAAAAGCGGGCTTTCGGCTGGCTCTACGGCCACAATTTTTAAGTCAGGCAGTCGCGGCTTTAATGTGCGTGCAACACCGGTTATGGTGCCGCCAGTACCAACACCTGCAACGAAATAATCAAGATGGCCGCCCGTGTCTGCCCAAATTTCTTCGGCGGTAGTGCGCTCGTGTATGGCCGGATTGGCCGGATTGGAGAACTGGCGGGCAAGAACTGCGCCTGGTACTTCCCTGACAATCTCATCGGCGCGGTCAAGCGCACCCTGCATGCCTTTGGGGCCGGGGGTGAGATCAATCTGCGCGCCTAAATGGGAGAGCATTTTGCGTCGCTCGACCGACATGGTTTCAGGCATGGTCAGGATAAGTTTATATCCGCGTGCGGCGGCGACAAAGGCCAGGGCAATACCGGTATTGCCCGATGTTGGCTCAACAATGGTACCGCCGGGCTTCAAGACGCCTTGCGCCTCCAGATCATCAATCATGGCAACGCCAATACGGTCCTTGACCGAGGCCAGCGGGTTGAAAAATTCCAGCTTGGCCAGAATTTCGGCCTGAACGCCTTTGGTCTGGGCCAGACGCGACAAACGCACCAGAGGGGTATTACCCATGGTGGCGGGCATATTGTCAAAAATGCGTCCCCGATTTGGAGTATGGGCGGGTGTGTCGGTCATGATAATTCTCCGTTAAAGCGTTAATATGGGGAGGTATAATTTTGTTGCCAGACCCCTGCCTAAATCCCGGTGGAGCCAAATCCGCCCGTGCCCCGTTCTGATGCGGGCAGATCAGCCACACTCACCCAGTCCATTTGCACCATGGGGGCAATCACCATCTGGGCAATGCGCATACCACGGGTGATTTCAAAGGGCATATCCCCATGATTTATCAGCATGATTTTCACTTCGCCGCGATAATCCGCATCTATGGTGCCGGGGCTGTTGAGCACGGTAACGCCGTGTTTCAGTGCCAGCCCGGAACGGGGCCGAATTTGCGCTTCAAAGCCAGCCGGAATGGCAATGGCTAGCCCGGTGGGGATCAGTGTCCGCGCCCCCGGATCAAGCGTGACCGGTTTATCTTCTGGTACAGCGCCGCGCAGATCGGCACCGGCAGACAGGCTGGTTTCGTAAGAAGGTAATTCTAGTTCGCCAAAGTGAGCCAGTTTGTTGATGGCCATAGAGGGGCGCGATGTCGATTGTGTCATGAACTTGTTATAGCTTTCGTTAGTTGTGTGGCAAGGCGCGTTGCCATTTCGTCCTTGCTCATCAGGGGCCAGTTCTCCTCACCCTCGTCGCGTAGCAAGGTAATTTGATTATTGGCCCCGCCCATGACATCCCCGGACACATCGTTGGTGATAAGCCAGTCACACTTTTTGCGCTTTTTCTTAGCCCGGGCATTGTCCAGGACATTATCTGTTTCGGCGGCAAACCCAATCACCAGAGCCGGGCGCGTCTGCTTTGGCAGGGCGCAGATATTTGCCAGAATATCCGGGTTCTCACAAAACGAGAATGATGGCAGCTTGCCCGCATTTTTCTTTATCTTTTTTGTGTCCGCGCAATCCACACGCCAGTCGGCCACGGCGGCAACAAAAATGGCCGCGTCAGCTGGCAATGCGGCTTTGACCGCATCAAACATTTGCAAGGCAGTCTCAACCTTTATCTCGGTAACTCCGGCGGGCGTGGGTACGCTCACCGGCCCGGTGATATAGCTGACGCTCGCCCCCAGTCTGACCAGTGCATTGGCAATGGCCGCGCCCTGTCTCCCGGACGAGCGATTGGCGATATAGCGCACCGGATCAATCGGCTCGTGTGTGGGGCCAGAGGTGATGAGAATATGTTTGCCGGTAAGTGGCCCGGGCGCACCCAGCGCGGCTTGTGCCGCCACAAAAATGGCCTCCGGTTCTTTCATGCGGCCAAAGCCAAATTCGCCGCAAGCCATATCGCCTTCATCGGGGCCAATGAGGGCAATACCATCGGCTTTTAATATCGCCAGATTGCGCATGGTTGCCGGGTGTTTCCACATACGCACGTTCATGGCTGGTGCGATGAGAACCGGTGTATCTGTGGCCAATAGCAGGGTGCTGGCCAGATCATTGGCCAAACCGCTGGCCATTTTTGCCATCAAATCAGCCGTTGCCGGGGCGACAATAATCAGATCAGCACTGCGCGATAGTTGAATATGGCCCATCTGCGCTTCATTATCCAGATCAAACAGGTTTTGATAAACCGGCTCACAGGTGAGCGCGCTTAACGAAAGCGGCGTAACAAATTCAGCCCCGGCACGGGTCAGCACCGCACGCACGCGAACACCGGATTTTTTTAATAACCGGATCAGCTCAAGCGATTTATAGGCGGCAATGCCCCCACCAATGATTATCGTTACAGATTTACTATTCATGCACCCACCTTACGCGTGTCATTGGCGTTCGCAAAGCAGGGCGGTGCAGAAGCTCTTGTAACTTGATGGTGTCATCACCCGGCTTGTCCGGGTAATCCAGTCTGACTTAATGCCTTAAGGACAATCTCCAAACTGTCATTACCGGGCTTGTCCCGGTAATCCAGCCTTACCTGGCAACGCTGTTCTGGATTACCCGAATAAATCGGGTAATGACAGGCTAAGACAAACAAGAGAACCCACCCGTGTCACCCCGGAAATTTCGTAGAAATTATCCGGGGCTAATGGTGAATAGCCATGCTCACAATGGTTCCCGGATAAAACATTTTATTTGCCCTATCGCTTCGCTATTTGAGGGCTCCCGTTTTTTCGGGATGACACGAATGGTGAAAGGTCAAGAAAATTTGACCTGACTTTATCGGACGACACTTGAGATTTTAAGCCGCCTTTTTCTCCTTGCCAAAGCGGCCATAGAATGTCTCGCCGTTTTTGGCCATTTCACGTAAGAGATCCGGCACGGCATAGGCCGCGCCATATTTTTTCATTATACTTTACGGGCCATTTACCAAATCAGTGTCGTTTGTTGGTGGGAGAACAAAATGCCAGATGTAGGTTATTCACTAAATAGGTCTTATCAACCTCCAGTGAAGAGGTATGCCGACCTAGATGGGCCAGATTTCTACCCAACACCTGAGTGGGCAACTCGCGCATTGATTGACAATGAAAAATTCGTTGGTGAAATTTGGGAATGTGCCTGCGGTGATGGGGCGATATCTGAAACGCTTCTACAAAGCGGACATCAAGTTTACTCTTCTGATCTGTATGACCGTGGTTATGGAAAAACGAATCTAGATTTTTTATTGTCTTCTCGAAAAGCTAAAAATATAATTACTAATCCGCCATATAACTCAGCCGAGCAATTCTTACATCATGCGCTTGAGCTGGCTGAACAAAAAGTAGCGTTGCTACTAAGGTTGGCATTTCTTGAAAGTGCAAAGCGATGCCGTAGTATTTTTCAAATAACACCCCCAACTCGCGTATGGGTGTTTTCTGAAAGGATAACTTTCTATCCTAACGGTGTTAGAACTGGTGGCTCTGGGACAACAGCATATGCTTGGTTTGTTTGGGACAAGGCAACTTCCACAAATACCGAATTGAATTGGTTTCCCCCCGGTTACAAGTCTTAAACGTCATGCCCTAATGAACGGAGGCGATTGCGTCCGGTATTGGTTATTTTCATACCGTTCTTAATGTCCTCGACCAAGCCTTGTGCGATCGGATTGGCGGGACTCGTTTTATGCGATTTTATGTTTCGTACTTTTTGGGAAAAATATGTATCATTCCTTCCAGTAAGAATATTTGCGTCATGACCAGTGGGAAGAAAGTATTCTTCAAGCTCTTCAATTAAATCTGACGTAGTAATCTCTCCGCTTTGGCGCTGAGCCATGGCAAGCATCGCTACATCATATAACTCGGATTCTGAAATCGGCATTTTTTACTCTCCATTTTAATTTCAAGACTCCGATATGGTTATTTGAAAATTAAAATCAAGAGGGCGCTCAAAAATTTAAGTATAGTTTTCATTTTTTACTAAATGATAGAATCAATGGGGAGTTATTCTCTTTGGTGGGAGGTAATTAAAAAAGGCATGGACACACGTGCTCTCATGCCTTTTTTGATTGGTAACTTGCCCATTCGTCACACCGATGAAAATCGGTGTCCAGAAAAAACTTTGCTGGATTCCGTTTTGCAACGGAATGACGACTATGACTGAGTCAAGCCGCTTTTTTCTCTTTGCCAAAGCGGCCATAGAATGTCTCGCCGTTTTTGGCCATTTCACGCAATAAATCTGGAACAACGTAAGCGGCACCACTGCTGGCTGCCAGTTCATCAGCGCGTTTAACAAAGGTGTCAGCACCTATGGTATCAATATAGGAAAGCGCACCGCCGGTGTATGGGGCAAATCCCCACCCCAGGATCGAGCCAACATCAGCCTCACGCGGGTCTTGTACAATGCCTTCAGCCATGCATCGGGCGGCCTCTATGGCCTGGGCATACAAAATGCGTTCCTTGATATAGGCAGGGGTCGGTTGTTCGTCCTCTGCCAGCACGCCATCCACCGCGAACTGACCCAGTTCAGGCCAAAGCCGCTTTTTGCCATCATCGCTATAGTCATAAAAACCTTTGGCGTTTTTACGGCCCTTGCGGTCATACTTTTCAATCATCGCCCGGATAATCGGTGCCGTTGGCCCGGCAATAGCCTCCGGGCCAAGATCATCCTCTGTCTGTTTGAGAATTTTATAACCAAGGTCAATGGCCACTTCGTCTTGCAAGGATAGCGGCCCGACCGGCATACCGGCCATGCGCGCTGCGTTTTCAATCAATGCGGGCAGCACACCTTCGGAAAGCAACGCCATACCCTGTTCGATATAACGCATGACACAACGATTGGCGTAAAAGCCCCGTGTATCGGAGACGACAATCGGGGTTTTGCGAATTTTAGTGACAAAATCGAGCGCCCTGGAAATTGCATAATCGGATGTTTGTTTACCCACGATCAGTTCGACCAGCATCATTTTGTGAACGGGTGAGAAGAAATGAATACCGATGAAGTTTTCCGGTCGGGCGCTGGCTTCGGCCAGACCAGTGATCGGCAGGGTCGAGGTGTTGGAGCCAAAAACAGCCGTTTTTTGCATGTGCTCTTCGGCCATTTTGGTGATTTTGGCTTTTAGTTCACGGTTTTCAAACACGGCCTCGACCACCAGATCAACATCGGCCAGAGCCGCATAATCCGTGGTCGGCGTGATCCGCGCCAAAATGGCATCGGCCTTGGCCTGATCCATTTTTTTATAGCCGACACGTTTGGTCAGTTCTTTTTGCGCAAAGGCCTTGCCCTTTATCGCGGCGTCCTGATCCACATCAACCAGCGCCACATCAACACCGGCCATGGCGGATACATAGGCAACGCCCGCGCCCATGAAGCCTGCACCAATAACGGCGATTTTTTTAATCGCGCCTTTGCTCTGTCCTTCTGGTCTGGCGCCGGCCTTGTCCAGCGCCTGTTTGGAGAGGAAGATCGAGCGGATCATATTGCGGCTTTCCGGGCGTTGCATCAGGCACGTGAAATAGCGGCACTCAATACGAAGACCCGCATCAATACCCACTTGCAAACCTTCATAGACGCACGACAGAATATAACGCTGCGCCGGATAATTCCCGTAAGTGTTTTTACGGATCATCGGCGCAACACCCATAAAGGTTTGCGCGCCCGCAGGGTGGTAGGGGCCGCCGCCCGGAATTTTGAACTTTTCCTGATCCCAGGGTTGTTTGGCGTCCGGGTTGGCCTTGACCCAGGCTTTGGCTTTTTCAATCAGTTCACTGGTAGGCGCGGTTTCATGAATAACGCCAAGGGCAAGTGCCTTGTCGGCGCTAATCATCTTGCCTTGCATCATCAGATCAAAGGCGTTCATGGCCCCGATCAGGCGCGGCAGACGCTGGGTGCCGCCGCCGCCCGGCAATACGCCGACCATGGCTTCGGGCAGACCCAGTTTCAGCTTGGCATTATCACATGCGGCAATGCGATAATGACAGGCCAGAGTGATCTCCAACCCGCCGCCAAGGGCCAGGCCATTGATCGCCGCTGCGATCGGTTTGCCACAGGTTTCCAGCTTTCTGAAATTTGTGTGGATGACGGTGAACTCTTTATAGAGCAGCGCGTTGCGTTCATCGTGTGAAAGCTTTTCGGCTTCGCTAAATATACTGCCAAGGCCAGAAAGATCTGCCCCGGCACAAAACGCATTGTCCTTGCCAGAGGTAATTACCGCGCCTTTGATGGCGTCATCATTGGCAATGGTTTGCGCCCATTGTCCAATTTCGTCCAGCACAGCGGAGGAAAGCACATTCATGCTCACATCGGGGCTGTTAAAGGTAATCAGCGCAATGCCGTCTTTGTCGATGTCTAGTGTGAAATGTTTCATTTTATTTGTCCTGCCCACTTATATGCGTTCGATAATCGTTGCGGTGCCCATACCGCCGCCGACACACAAGGTGGCCAGCGCGGTTTGTTTGTCTGTGCGTTCCAACTCGTCCAGCACCGTGCCCAAGATCATTGCGCCTGTTGCACCCAAGGGGTGACCCATGGCAATGGCACCGCCATTGACGTTCATAATCGCCGGGTCGATGTCAAAGGCCTGCATGTGGCGCAAGACGACTGAGGCAAAGGCCTCGTTCAGCTCAAAAAGATCGATGTCACTGACATTCATGCCGGCCTTGGCCAGCGCCTTTCTGGTCACCGCAACCGGCCCGGTCAGCATGATGGTCGGCTCCGAGCCAATAGAAGCCATAGAACGAAAACGCGCCCGTGGTTTCAGGCCGGCTTTTTCCCCGGCCTCTTTTGAGCCGATAAGAATGGCCGATGCACCATCAACAATGCCCGATGAATTGCCGCCGGTATGGACGAAGTTAATGGCTTCAACTTCGGGGTATTTTTGAATGGCAACATTATCAAGGCCAACAAATTCAGACAAAGCCTGAAAAGCGGAGTTCAGGCCACCGAGGCTCTGCATGTCGGTGCCGGGGCGCATGTGTTCATCATGGTCAAGTATGGTCAGGCCAAGCTGGTCTCTAACCGGTACGATTGATTTTTTGAACCGGCCCTCTTTCCATGCAGTGGCGGCGCGTTTTTGACTTTCCACTGCATAGGCATCCACGTCATCGCGTGAAAAACCGTACTTGGTGGCAATCAGATCTGCCGATACGCCTTGGGGCACAATGTTGTGGTCAAAGGTAATTTCAGGGTCGACGCCCATGGCACCGCCGTCTGACCCCATGGGTACGCGGCTCATGGCTTCTACGCCGCCGGCAATTACAAAGTCGGCCTCGCCGCACATCACCTTGGCTGCGCCAAGATTACAGGCTTCGAGGGCCGAGGCGCAAAAGCGATTGACCTGAAAGCCAGCGGTGGTTTCAGCGTATTTTGCGTTAATCACCGCAGAGCGGGCAATGTCTGCGCCTTGCTCGCCAACCGGGGTGACGCAGCCAAGGATCACATCATCAACCAGTGAGGTATCCAAGGCATTACGATCACGAATGGCCTGTAATTGCTGGGTAGCAAGCTGCAACGCCGTAATTTCGTGCAAACTGCCGTTTTTTTTCTTGCCACGCGGTGTGCGCACGGCGTCATATATATAGGCTTCAGTCATTGGGGCGTTCTCCTGTTGGGGAAATAGGTTTCCTCCTCCGCTTGCGGGGGAGGTGGCGGCGAAGCCGACGGAGGGGGGAGTTTGGAAGCAATGGTTTCCAACACACCAGAGAAATTTTCATAAACGTCTAAATTGCCAACGCGCAAAACTTGCCACCCTTGATCTTTAAGGAATTTAGTTCGGCGTTCGTCATGCAAAACGTGTGCATCACTGGCATGGGTTGCACCATCCACTTCGACAATCAACTTTTGACCTCTGCAAGCAAAATCAGTAATATAGGAACCAATGGGGTGCTGTCTCTGAAATCTATGGCCATTCAGTTTTCGGCTCTTTAACTGTGCCCACAGAATGATCTCTGCTTTGGTCATTTCGGTACGAAGTTGCCGGGCTTGTTTTCTGGAGCGGGTTTCAGCTTCACGCATTCCCCCCCCCTCCGCCCCTCTGGGGCACCTCCCCCGTAAACGGAGGAGGAAAGTAAAAGGAAGATTGGCATTAAATTCACAATGACCTCGCAATAAGCAGTTTCATGATTTCGTTGGTGCCACCGTAAATGCGTTGCACCCGGGCGTCAGTAAACATACGCGCAATGGGGTATTCTTCCATATAACCATAACCGCCAAACAGTTGCAGGCATTCGTCCATCACTTTTCCTTCCACGTCCGTGACCCAGTATTTGGCCATGGAAGCGGTGGTGGCATCCAGTTCACCTTTAAGCAGGCGTTCGGCGCAATGATAGGTAAAGGTTTTGGCTACCGTAGTCAGGGTTTTGCACTCGGCCAGTTTGAACTGGGTGTTTTGAAAGGCCATGATCGGTTTTTTGAACGCGGTGCGTTCCTTGGCATACTCTATGGTCACGCGCAGGGCGTGCTCCATCGCCGCTACACCTTGCACGGCAATATTCAGGCGTTCCTGAGGCAATTGATCCATAAGCTGGTAAAAACCCTGACCTTCTTCGGTGCCCAACAGTGCGTCGGCGGGCAGGTCTACACCGTCAAAGAACAGCTCGGACGTGTCTTGCGCATGATTGCCGATTTTATCAAGATTACGCCCGCGCTTGAACCCATCCGCGCCGTCGGTCTCTACGATCATGAGCGAGACGCCTTTGGCGCCGCCACCATCTGTCTTGGCCACCACGATCACCAGATTTGCGGTGCCGCCATTGGTGATGAAGGTTTTGGATCCGTTCAGCACATAGCCATTGCCGGATTTTTTGGCCGTCGTGCGTATGCCTTGCAGGTCTGATCCGGCACCGGGTTCGGTCATGGCAATGGCACCGACCATTTCCCCGCTTGCCAGTTTAGGCAGCCATTTGCGTTTTTGCTCTTCGGTGCCGTAATGCAGGATATAGGGCGCAACAATGGCGTTATGCAGCGAGATGCCAAAGCCATCAACACCGGCACGGTGCAGCTCCTCCATAATAATCATCTCATGGCGGTAATCACCACCAGCACCGCCATACTCTTCGGGCATGGAGGCACAGAGCAAACCCATGGCCCCGGCCTTGTTCCATGCTTCGCGGTCAACAATGCCAGCTTTACGCCATGCTTGCGAGTGAGGCGCACATTCGCGCTCGTAAAAGCCAAAGGTGGCATCGCGGAAGATATTGATGTCTTCTTCGGTGTACCAGGCAGGTAGCGGGAAATCCAAAGCTTCGGTCATGCCTAGAACTCACTCTCGTCCATAGCCATCAGATTTGTAGCACCGGCTTCAATCCGTGCCAGATGCATGGCCGAGGCGGGCAGGACGTGGCTCAGGAAAAAGGCCCCGGTTTTCAGCTTTGCGGCATAAAATGGTTCATCACCTTTTTTTGCCAGAGCCACTTTGGCCATTTTCGCCCACATATAAGAGAGCGCCGTCAGGGCAAAAAGGTGCAGGAAGTCATGACTGCCCGCCCCGGCATTATCAAAATTGGACAGGCTGTTTTCCATCAACCAGGTGGTGGCGGTATTCAGGTCTGCACGTGTGCGTTTCATGCCCTCGATAAAGGGTTTCATATCGTCATCAGCGTCATTGTCGGCAATAAAGGTGTCCAGCTCACCGATAAAGGTCATGATGGGTCTGCCGCCGTGCATGGCCAGCTTGCGGCCAACAAGGTCGAGCGCCTGAACGCCATTGGCTCCTTCATAGATCATGCCGATACGGGCGTCGCGGACAAATTGCGACATGCCCCATTCTTCGATATAGCCATGACCACCATAAATTTGCTGGGCGTTGGTGGCATTTTGATAGCCGCGATCTGTAAGATAGGCTTTGATGACCGGGGTCAACAGCGCCATATAATCAGCGCCCTTTTCACGCACTTTTTCGTCCGGGGATACTTCTTCCAGATCGCCGTGCAAGGCTGTCCAGTACAAAAACGCCCGGCAGCCTTCGGTGGTGGATTTATGTTCCAGCAACATACGGCGCACATCGGGGTGAACAATAATGGGGTCTGCCGGGCCATCGGGGTTTTTTGGCCCGGTTAGTGACCGTCCCTGAATCCGTTCCCTGGCGTAAGTAATGGCGTTTTGATAGGAGGCTTCTGACTGGCAAAGTCCCTGCATGCCGGTGCCAAGGCGTGCCGCGTTCATCATGACAAACATCAGACGCAGACCCTTGTTCTCCTCGCCAATGAGAAAACCGGTCGCGTCATCAAAATTCATCGTGCAGGTGGAATTGCCATGAATACCCATTTTGTGCTCGATAGAGCCGCAAGATACACCATTGCGCTCTCCCAGCGAGCCATCGTCACCCACCATAATTTTGGGAACGATGAACAGCGAAATGCCCTTGGTGCCCTGGGGTGCGCCTTCAATGCGGGCAATGACCATGTGGATGATATTATCCGTCAGGTCATGTTCGCCCGATGAGATAAAAATTTTCTGGCCGGTGATAGCATAACTGCCGTCGGCTTGTGGCACCGCCTTGGTCTTGAGCAGCCCTAAATCCGTGCCGCAATGCGGCTCGGTCAAATTCATGGTGCCGCCCCATTCGCAAGACGTCATTCTGGGCAGGTATTTTTGTTTTTGTTTATCCGTTCCACCGGCCAGAATGGCCTCGACCGCGCCGCGCGTCAGGCCTGGATACATGGCAAAGGCGGTGTTGGCCGTGCTCATCATTTCCGATACGGCAATGCCAAGAACACTGGGAAGACCTTGCCCGCCAAACTCTGGCTCGGCCCCCAAAAGCGGCCAGCCATTTTCAACAAACTTGTCAAAGGCATCCTTAAACCCTGGTGGCGTGGTAACCGAACTATCTTCATTGCGGATGCAGCCTTTTTGATCGCCGACCTGGTTCAAGGGTTGCAATACCCCTTCGGCAAATTTGGCCGCTTCATCCATAATGGCGTCTGCCAGGTCACGCGGTGCCTCGGAAAACTTTGGCAAGGCCTCATATTGTGAAATATCCAACACCTCATGGAGCAGGAATTTCATATCGCGGACGGGCGGGGTATAGCTTGGCATGGAATTCTCCTAGTGTTCAAGTCGGGCGCGGGCCAGAGCCTCAAAGGCGCGGGCGCGGGATTTTAATTCTTCCGATGGTTCAAGGTTGGCATGGCGGGCTTCCATCCAGGCACAACCGGCTTGCAGTTCTTCAATGGCGTCTTCTATGTCGCGCCGTTGTTGTTTAAGCGCATCGATGCGTGCACGAAACCGTTTGAGCCACAAACCAAGATGTTGCGGGCTGTCAGAGGTTATAGCCTCAAGGTCTAGCATTTCACGAATTTCATCAAGCGAAAAACCAACCCGTTTGCCGCGAAGGACAAGGCGAAGGCGTGCGCGATCCGCTGCAGAAAAGACCCGTGTTTGGCCATGCCGTGAAGGGGTTAGCAGCCCCTTGTCTTCATAAAAGCGCAGTGCTCTTGCTGTGACGGCAAATTCACCGGCCAGTTCGGAAATAGAATAGGTTCTGGATGCGCTTTGTGGCATAGGTGTGTTTGTATATAACGTTTACGTTAACGTCAATGAAAAAGGCGTATGTTTTTGTTTCTCACATGACCAAATCATGAAGCCGTGAGTCAAAAGGGTGACGCGAGTGCGTTCCTGCGCTATGCCAGCGCCCGGATCGCCCCCGGATCGAACCGGGGACGAAAACGAAAACAGTATAACCAGGAACGGAGCCTGTTGGCATGGCGTTTGAAACACTTCAGGTAAGCACAGAGGGAAGGGTGGGGCTGATTACGCTCAACCGGCCAGAGGCCTTGAACGCCCTGTGCGCCCAACTCACCAGCGAACTGGCCGAGGCACTGGCGGCATTTGATGCTGATGAAGACATAGGGTGTGTGATCCTGACCGGATCAAAAAAAGCCTTTGCTGCTGGCGCAGATATTAAAGAACTACAGGAAGGTACTTTTGTTGACCTTTATATGAACGACCCTTTTGCCAAGACCTGGGAGGCCGTGTCGCGTTTCAAAAAACCGATCATCGCTGCCGTATCGGGTTATGCACTGGGGGGTGGTTGCGAAGTTGCGATGATGTGTGATTTCATTATTGCGGCAGACAATGCAAAATTTGGCCAACCTGAAATCAATTTAGGTGTTATGCCGGGATCAGGCGGTACCCAGCGTCTGCCGCGCGCAATTGGCAAAGCCAAGGCTATGGAGTTATGCCTGACAGGCCGGATGATGGATGCTGCCGAAGCCGAGCGCGCCGGTCTGGTAAGTCGCATTGTGGCAGTTGACGATCTGGCAGAGGATGCAATGAAAACCGCAACCAGCATTGCTGAAAAATCCCTGCCCGTCGCCATCATGACCAAGGAAGCCATCAATACGGCGTTTGAAACCACCCTTGCCCAGGGTATTCGATTTGAGCGACGTGTGTTTCATTCCCAGTTCACTTTGGAAGACCAAAAAGAAGGCATGGCTGCGTTTACAGAGAAAAGAGCGCCGCACTTCAAAAATCGCTGAAATTTAAGATAGGCTGACACACTTTACAGTGTTGACGCCGGCGCCACCCAAGGCTATACGCCCACGCCTTGGATCAGGGTATGTGCCATGGGGCACGACCAATTGTTTACGGAAATTGAAATGGCCAATACTACTTCTGCCAAACGCGCCGTAAGGCAAATCGCCCGCCGCACTGAGGTTAACACGGCACGTCGTTCCCGGGTGCGCACATATTTGCGTAAAGTGGAAGAAGCCGTTGAGGCAGGTGATAGCAGCGCAGCCCGTGCTGCCTTAAAAATTGCCGAGCCGGAATTGATGCGTGCCGTTGGCAAGGGTGTATTTCACAAAAATACAGCCTCGCGCAAAATTTCCCGTCTGAGTCGCCGCGTAAAGGCACTGGGCAAATAAATTATTCCACAAGACTAGTGGTTATTTATTAGCACGGTGAATCCATCTGGATTGCCTTGCGAAACTGTACCTTCTGACAGGTAAGTCATAGGAGTATTTTTCTGTTCCTGCGGCTTGATTTCCAGTATTTTGGTGCGGCATAACAGTAAATATATGTCAACAGATTTTTTTTATTTTTTTTTGAAACGGGCAAACCAATTCCCTTCAATGGGTTAACCATTGTCAAGCGGGAACTTGCAGCGAATCAGCAGTTTTGATGTGTTGACGTCGCTCAATTCATGACTAGTTTAGGCGGTCTGGACATCGGCATTTCCTATAAGTTTTGTGTGCCGCGCATGTAGAACCATCTGCATGTGAGCGGGGGTTTTTGTCCATAAAAACAATAGAGTAGCGCACGGCTTTTCCGTGAAGCTATGGGTGATATGGCAAGAGTGGGTGCAAGAGAGGAGAGGGTGTTGGACGGACAACATGGTGGAGCAGAAAATCCCCCGCCACAGGTCTTGTGGGGGCAGACCTGTCAGCATTTACAAAGAGAAATCGGCACGGAGAAATTCGCCTCATGGGTGAAACCTCTGCATTTACTTGAGGTTAACACAGAGGCCGTTCACGTGGGTGCGCCAAACGCATTTTGCCGCGACTGGGTGCGCGAAAATCTGGGGCGTAAACTTACCCGTGCCTGGCAGACATTTGATCCACACAGACGTGCAATTTTTGTGCAACTTGCAGAGCACCATGATGTTTCATTGACAGCACCGCCTGCGGCTTTGCCTGAAGACAGGCCTGGGGCGGTCACGGGCACGACATTAGCGCCCCCAGCCGGTGGTGCGCAGACTAATGATGATAGTGGACGTGATGGTGGTCATATCGCCACGGGGTTTGACGATTTTGTCGTCGATACCTCTAATGAAGTGGCCTATGCTGTGGCGCGCCAGATCAGTAATGGCAATACGGTCGGTTTCAATCCGTTTTTTGTGCATGGCGGGTATGGTGTTGGTAAAACCCATTTGCTCAGGGCCATTGCCGAAAGCCGCCTTTGGGCGCAAGCGGGCAAACGGGTGCGCTATCTGACGGCCGAAGAATTTGTCTATGATTTTGTTGCCGCCGTGCGCGAACGTGAAACCCATAAATTCAAGTCGAAACTGCGCACTCTGGATTTATTGCTGCTGGATGACTTGCAGTTTATGGCCGGAAAGGATGCCAGTCAGGATGAGTTTTTTCACACACTGAACGCACTGACCTCTGCCGGTGCGCAGGTTGTATTAAGTGCCGATGGTGCGCCGGGTACGCTGGCGCGACTGGATCCGCGATTATTGTCGCGCATTTGCGGTGGTCTTGTGTGTGAGATTGGCCAATCGGGCCTGGCCTTGCGTCGGCAAATACTGGAACGCCGTGTTGATCTGTTGGCCCGCGAGTACCGGGGTTTGGCTATTCCACCTGCGGTTCTGGATATGATTGCCGAAGAGGTTTGCACCAACCCACGTGAATTGATCGGGGCTTTGAATACTGTGTTGTCCCGCACCGCCTTGATTGGCCAACCCGTAAATGAAGATCGCTGTCGTGAGATTTTGGGAGATATTATGCGTGACCCGTCTCGCAAAGTGAGCATTGCACAAATACAATTAGCCGTAGCAACTTTTTATGACCTGAGCGTAGAACAATTGCTCTCGCGCCGCCGCACCCGCAACATTGTGCGTCCGCGCCAGATCGCCATGTATCTGTCCAAGCACATGACCACCTGTTCATTGCCCATGATCGGTGGTCGCTTTGAAGGCAGAGACCATGCAACGGTGATTCATGCAGACAAGCAGATCACCAAACTTATACAGGAAGACCATGCTCTGGCGGCGGATGTAAAGACCATTCGACGTGAACTGATGTCACCGGGCGCGTAAGTTTGGACTCTGGGACTGGACAGAGCGGGCTTTCTTGTTGAAACTCGCAAAACTTCTTTCGCCAGACGGGATTCGCCTGCATCATGAAACTGACCATAGAACGCGCTGACCTGCTCAAGGCACTTAGCCATGTGCAAAGTGTGGTCGAGCGCCGCAATACTATTCCCATCCTCTCTAATGTTCTGATGAGTACCGCGAACGGCCAAATCAGCTTTACCGCTACGGATCTTGATATTGAAATCATCGAGGCCATCAATGCAGAGATAGACGAGGATGGCACGGTGACGGCCCCGGCACACACATTTTACGAAATTGTGCGCAAACTACCTGAAGGGGCGGAGGTGGAATTAAGCAAAACCGCCGATGATCCACGCCTTGTCATCAATGCCGGTCGTTCGCGGTTTTCCCTACCCTCGCTACCCGATGATGAGTTCCCTGTATTAAACGCCGACGATCTGGGCCACACGTTTTCCGTGCACAGTTCTGATCTGGTTAAACTGATCGACAAAACCCGTTTTGCTGTCTCAACCGAGGAAACCCGTTATTACCTGAATGGCATCCATTTACATGCTGCCCCGGACGATGCGCCCAAGCTGCGCACCGTCGCCACAGACGGTCACCGTCTGGCCCTGGCCGAAATTGATATGCCTGATGGGGCGGCAGGAATGAGCGGTATTATTATTCCACGCAAAACCGTGCAGGAGGTTCGCCGGCTTCTGGATGGTATTGATGATGATGTCACCGTATCGGTATCAGAGGCCAAAATCCGCTTCGCCATTGGCGCGGCAACCTTAACTTCAAAACTGATTGATGGCTCGTTCCCCGAATATGAACGGGTCATTCCGCGCACCAATGAATACACTTTGAAAATTGAACGGGATGTGTTTGCCGCTGCGGTGGATCGGGTGGCGACCATTTCTGCTGAAAAATCGCGATCTGTCAAAATGACACTTGAGGCGGATACTCTGACCCTGACGGTTAATAACCCGGAGGCCGGCCTGGCGGTTGAGGAATTGTCGGTTAATTATGATGCCGAGCCTTTGGAAATCGGCTTTAACGCCCGCTATCTTCTGGACATTCTGGGCCAGATTGAAACCAGCGAGGCAGTCTTTCGCTTTGCCGACGCCGCAGCACCATCCCTGGTCGAGGATGATAGCGAAACCGGGGCGCTCTATGTGTTGATGCCGCTTCGGGTGTGAGTGCGCTTAACCGCTTGCAGTTAACGGATTTTCGCTCTTATGCGGCGCTGGAAATGGTGCTGGATGATCGCCCAGTGGTGCTTTTTGGCGCAAATGGTGCCGGTAAGACCAATATATTAGAAGCCATTTCATTTCTGGCCCCGGGCCGGGGGATGCGCCGCGTAGCCATGGATGTACCGGTGCGTCATGACTGCCAAAGCGGGGTTTGGGCGCTTCATGCGGTGCTGAGCTGCGGCGAAGACGAGCCTTTTGCTCTGGGCACCGGGCTGGATCCGCAAAAACGCGCCCGACGGGTACGTATTGATGGGCAAAATACTAAAACCGGGGCATTGGCTGACCTCTTGCGGCTTGTCTGGCTAACTCCGGCGCAAGATCGATTGTTTGCCGGGCCGCGTGGTGCACGGTTGCGTTTTTTTGATCGCCTGGTGCTTAGTCTGCATCCGTTGCACGGGCGCGTGTCTACAGCCTATGAGCGGGCCATGCGTGATCGCCAGCGCCTTTTGGATGAAGGCAATGCCGACCCGGCCTGGCTGGACGCCTGCGAGCAGCAAATGGCCGAAGCGGGGGTGAAGATCATGCGCGCCAGAGCCGACACCATCACCCATTTACAAGATGAGATCGATGCTCGTGAGGCTAGCGCCTTTCCCCAGGCCGACCTGACCCTTGAGGCGCTCTATGATGATGCACCAAAAGCGGATGCGCCTGATTGTGTTGACGCTCTTACCTCCATATTTGCCGCGGCGCGTTCTCGCGATGCGATGGCTGGTCGGGCGCTTTGCGGCCCGCACAAGGCCAATTTACAGGTGTTGTGGCGGGCCAAGACCATGCCGGCGGCCTTGTCATCAACAGGCGAGCAAAAGGCGCTGCTGATCGGCCTTACCCTGGCCCATGCCCGCGCCGTGGCCGCCGCCAAGGATACACCGGCCCCCCTGGTGCTGCTGGATGAGGCCTGTGCACATCTGGATAAAGATCGGCGTGCGGCCCTGATTGACGAAGTATGTGCCATGCAAGGGCAGGGCTGGCTGACCGGTACTGACCGGGCTTTGTTTGATGCCTTTGGTGACCGGGCGCAGTTTTTTGAGGTGCGCGACAGTGTCGTAAAATGCGCATGATAATCCCCTGATAAACACACCTTTTCTCTCGCCTCAAGCGCCCGTGCAGGGTAGATTACACCCATGATAGATCAAACGAATCAAGACGCACAAAAAGACGGCACTGGTGACGAATACGGCGCTGAATCCATTAAAGTCCTCAAAGGCCTGGACGCGGTGCGCAAACGCCCCGGCATGTACATTGGTGATACCGATGACGGTTCCGGTTTGCACCACATGGTTTATGAAGTTGTGGACAATGCCATTGACGAGTCTCTGGCCGGTCATTGTGACACCATTGATGTTATTCTTCATGCGGATGGCTCGGTCAGTGTTGCCGATAACGGGCGCGGTATACCCACCGCCATACACGAGGACGAGGGCATGTCTGCCGCTCAGGTTATCATGACCCAGCTACATGCGGGCGGGAAATTTGACCAGAACTCCTACAAGGTCTCGGGTGGCCTGCACGGTGTTGGTGTGTCGGTGGTCAACGCCTTGTCTTATCGCCTCGATCTGACCATCTGGCGTAAAGGCAAAGAGCATTTTATGCGCTTTGCTCATGGCGATCCGGAAAAAGATCTGGTGGTGGCGGGTGATGCACCGGATGGTCGCACCGGCACCATGGTGCGTTTCTGGCCATCCACCGACACCTTCACCATGGTTGAGTTTGATCGCAATACCTTGTTGCACCGCCTTCGTGAACTGGCATTTTTGAACTCCGGCGTGACCATCAATGTGTCCGATGAGCGCGGGGTGGAGCCTTTTGATACCAGCATGCACTATGAGGGCGGCGTTGAGGCTTTTGTGCGCCATCTGGATCGCACCAAAACCGCGCTTCTGCCTGAGCCTATCCTGATCCGTGGTGAGCGCGACGATATAACGCTGGAGGCGGCGCTGTGGTGGAATGACAGCTATCATGAAAATGTATTGGTGTTTACCAACAACATCCCCCAGCGCGATGGCGGTACGCATTTGGCGGGCTTTCGCGGGGCGCTAACCCGTGCCATCAATTCCTATGCCGGGAAAATGGGTGTGGCCAAGAAAGAAAAAGTTTCATTGGCCGGTGATGATGCCCGCGAAGGTTTGACCTGCGTGCTTTCGGTCAAGGTGCCTGACCCTAAATTTTCATCGCAAACCAAGGACAAGCTGGTCTCGTCCGAGGTGCGCCCGGTTGTGGAAAATCTGATGGGTACGGGCCTGTCCGACTGGTTTGAAGAACATCCTGCGGAAGCCAAAAACATTGTGCAGAAAATTGTTGAGGCTGCGGCCGCCCGCGAAGCGGCGCGCAAGGCCCGCGAACTGACCCGGCGCAAATCGGCGCTCGACATTGCATCCCTGCCCGGCAAACTCGCCGATTGTCAGGAACGCGACCCGGCCAAGGCTGAAATTTTTATTGTCGAAGGAGACAGCGCCGGTGGTTCGGCCAAGCAGGGCCGTGACCGGAAAAATCAGGCCATATTGCCCTTGCGCGGTAAAATCCTGAATGTTGAGCGGGCGCGGTTTGATAAAATGCTGTCCTCTGCCGAGATCGGCACGCTGATTACCGCCTTTGGTACAGGCATTGGGCGTGATGATTTTAATATTGAAAAGCTGCGCTATCACAAGGTTATCATCATGACCGATGCCGATGTGGACGGGGCGCATATTCGCACGCTTCTGCTGACGTTTTTCTATCGGCAAATGCCTGAACTGATTGATCGTGGCTATCTCTATATTGCCCAGCCGCCGCTTTACAAGGCCTCAAAAGGGCGCTCGGAACGATACCTCAAGGATCAGGATGAGATGGATGCCTATTTGCTTGATGAAGGCGCGGACGAGGCGGTGCTGGAGTTACACAATGGTGAACAGATCACCGGGCCTGATCTGCGTGCCTTGATTGATGATGCTTCAAAAGCCAGCCTGATTGTTGCCCGCCTGGAGGCGCGTGCGCCGGGCGCGGTGATTGCCCAGGCGGCCATTGCCGGGGTGTTTGCCTCTGCTGTTGACCAGGGCGCGCTGGACGGCGCAGCGGCGCGCCTGAACGCCATTGCCGAAGAAGGCGAAGACGACTGGAGCGGCAGCTTTGGCGAGGATGATGCCATTGTCTTTGTCCGTGATGTGCGCGGTGTGCGCGAAACAATTGTGTTTGATTCTGGTTTCCGTCGCTCTGCCGATGCGCGGCGTTTGCACGAAATGCAGGATGCGCTGTCCGTCACTTATGCCCATTCATCGCTCTATCGGCGCAAGGGACGCGAACACGTTATCCATGGCCCGCTTGGCCTGTTCCGCACGGTGCTGACCGAAGGTTCACGCGGGCTGAGTATTCAGCGTTATAAAGGCCTTGGCGAAATGAACGCCGATCAGTTGTGGGAAACTACGCTTGATCCCAATGCGCGTTCGTTATTGCAGGTGCGCGTTGAACATGCCGATGATGCCGATGACATCTTCACCAAACTGATGGGCGATGTGGTCGAGCCGCGCCGCGAATTTATCCAGGAAAATGCCTTGCGCGCCGAGGTGGATGTTTGAGGCAATGATTGTCAGAACCTGGCACGGGCGCACAAAACTGGCCGATGCGGATGCCTATGAAACCTTCATGAAACAGCGCGCTGCGCCGGACTATGGCTCGGTTGAGGGCTTGAAACAGCTTTTCTTCACGCGCCGGGATGAAGGGAATGTCGCGCATTTTTTGCTCATCACCGTATGGGACAGCATGGAGGCGGTAAAAAAGTTTGCCGGTGATGATCCGGCCTTAGCAAAATACTACCCAGAAGATGATGACTATCTGCTTGAAAAAGAAGCTCACTCACTCAACCATCAGGTATTTTTTGCTGCATAATATGTAAAATTGAACAATGCCCAGATTGCCTTAAATTTACCGCATTGGTTTTCCTATATAATATATAGTTAAACAAAGGGGTGCGCTATGAAAATTATATGCTTATTATTTGTTTTTATTGCTCTCTTTTCGTGTAGTGATAATATTTTATATTTTACAGAGAGTACCCCGGAGGAAACAACAGAAAAACCAAAAAAACTTAGCGAAGACTATCTTGCAAACCAAAATCGTGGGTTTTTGTTTAATTTCGTTGCCGGTATCGAAAACGGGGTCAATGAAGATAATGTCAGCAGGATGGCCCAAATGTTGGGAATGCTCGGGCGAGAAGATCTGACGAATTCTCTGCTTCCGCGAAACAAGAATTTACCAGAATGTGGCTCCTCCCTTGGTGACCCTGTTGCAGAAATTGTTAAGCAGGCTCGAAAAACATCAATTGTCATTATCAATGAGGCCCACCATCAGCCTCGCGATCGGGACTTTATTCGTCAAGCCGTTCAGGCTTTGTATGGTGCCGGTTATCACATTTATGCTGCCGAAACTTTCAACTTTGCCTTTAGAGGAAAACCTGATCCAAAATTACCAATTCTTCATGAAGGATTTTACAGTAGCGAGCCGATTTTTGGACGTTTAATTCGTGAAGTAAAAGCCTTGGAGTTTGAGTTGGTGGCCTATGAGCAAAAGCCAGAGCAAAACATTAGTCAAGATTTACCAATGGTTGAAAATATTAAAAACAGAGAAGCCGCGCAAACCGAGAACCTTATGGCAGCAATTTTTACTGAGAGATCTGATGCTAAAGTAGTCATTCATGTTGGCTTTCGTCACGCAGCAGAAGATCCTATTCGTGTTCAAGATGAATACATCCCTTGGATGGCGGCACGTCTGAAAGCAGCCACCGGCATTGACCCACTGACCATCAGTCTAACCGATTGCTATGCCAGTGATGATGAAATTGTTTTGAGCACTGCAACCAAAGATGGGCAAATTGGCAAGACAAGTACGGATTTAATGGTGGGTATGCCTTTATATTCTTTCACCAATAATCGCCCGGACTGGAGGCGTAAAGCGGGCGATATTGATGTCGCCATTCCTGAACAATTTCTTGGGCAATCTGAACTGGTAATTGTCGAGGCGCGCCGCTTGGGGGATACGGTAATCACGGTTCCTGAGGATAGAGTATTGCTACTGCCTGGTGATGTTATTCCGCTTTTATTGCCTTCAGGACAATATCAGGTGGAGGCGTGGACTAAAGGCGGAAAATTTTCAGAGAAACCCGTTATATTGACCGTCTCACAAAACTGATTTGCGTTTGTCTCCAAATATACAAAAAGCCTCAAATGGGTCATAGAGCGATAGCGCATTAAAGAGGAACACACGTGCTCATCTAGCGAGGCTTGCCGTCGCGATAGCACACTAAAAGAGAGATAAAAATGGTGCCCGGGGGCGGATTTGAACCACCGACACGAGGATTTTCAGTCCACTGCTCTACCCCTGAGCTACCCGGGCGCCGGGTTTGCCACCAATATGTCTGCGGCAGGGTGCGGGGGTTATAGGAAAGCGCACCGCCCCTGTCTATGGCTTTTCGTTGGTAGCAACACCTTGGGGACAGCAAAGCACACCTAGCTGTCCTCGGCATCGGATGAAGGCAGACCTTCTGTTTCGTCTATGGCCGGGCCGGGAACAACATAATTACCCTTTAGCCAGCGTCCCAGATCAATATCGGCGCAGCGTTTTGAGCAAAAGGGTTTGTGAACCCCGGACGCCGGTTTTTTACATAAAGGGCAGGGGGTGCTCATTGGGCAATCACCTCAAATGTGTTGTGTTGCAGGCTTGGTTTTACCTCCAGTGACAACCGCCCACCCAGGCGAGACATAAGCGGTTCTGCCCAATAAGCCTTATGGTTATCCAACCAGTCGATCAGGCTTGGCGGTGCGTGCAAGGTCAATGCCTTGGCCGGGGCGGCATTATGCTCGTTCTCTATGTAACGCAGGGCATTAAGGGCAACGGTCTCAGTGCTTGGCTGGCCAGTGTCACCCAGCATGACTTCGCTGATCGGTCTATGATTGCGCTGCATGGTTAAAACCGCAACGCCGAACCGGTTTAGCGGTGCCAGTTCCATCCGGCCATGTTGGGCGCTGACGGCCTGTGTGAGTATGGCTTCCAGTTTTCTGCGCTCTTTGGCACCCTTCATAGGGGCAAAATCAATGGCAATAATGCCGGCAAGACCGCGCAAGGCCAGTTGGCGAAATATAACCGGGATGGCCAGGGTATTCACATCCAGCGCCCGGCTGTTGTCGGCGGCGGTATCTACATCTACGGCGACAAGAGCGCGGGTTTGCTCGATCATCAGCTCACTCCCGCCCGGCAGAATAACATGGGGGTTTAGTATCTCGTCAAAAAGTGCATCCAGTGTTTCGCGATCCTGACGCGTTGCATCGCGAACATTTGCGTCGCGCGTGTTGATGCGGGTGATGAAGTCTGGTGCCGGGGCTATCAAGGACGGGCAGGTCAGTTTTGCATCGTTCTTGCCCTTCTCCTCCAGTGCCAATAGCGGGCCTTTTTCGGCGAAGGCTTCACGGCGCACACGCACAATAATGGCGGCACCTTCAAACACATCAGAGTTTTTGCGCGCTTTGCCCAACGGCATAAAACCCGGTGCGCCAAAGCCAAGGTCAACAAAGGCAGCGTTCAGGCTGAGATCAAGTTTACGCACTCGTGCGCAATATCTTGCGCCGGTCAGGGCACGGGTTTGGTGCTCTGAAGCACGTTCAACAAAGAGGGCTTTGACTTGATGATTATCATCAAACAGGCCGGCGCGGGTTTCACCGGGCGCATGATCTACGATCAGGCTATCACTCATAGTCCTGGAAAGGCGTGATAGCCCGCCCCTTCCAGCAATGATGCGGTTTCATAAAGCGGTAGGCCAACGACAGCAGAGTATGAGCCGTTAAGCGAGAGCACGAACACCCCGGCCAATCCCTGAATACCATAGGCACCGGCTTTGCCTTGCCACTCATCGGAGCGGATATAGCCCTCAATCTCGCCCGGGGTGAGGCGTTTGAACTTGATGCGCGCCTCAACCAGGCGGTGGGTCAAGGTGCCATCTGGTTGGTGCAGGGCAATGCCGGTATAAACCCGATGCGCCCGGCCAGATAACAGGTTCAGCATGGCCCGTGCATCGTTGGCATTTTCCGGCTTACCCAAAATACGCCGCCCGACACCAACCACCGTATCAGCGGCCAGATAAAGTGCATCGCTTCTGGATTTTGGGGCAGCCTTGGTAGCCGCATACGCTTTTTCCTGCGCCAGGCGTTTTGCCAACAGGCGCGGGGTTTCATCCGGGTTTGGAGTTTCATCAATGTCGGCGGCGTGTACGGCGTCCGGTACAATGCCAATGCCTGCCAGCAATTCAAGCCTGCGTGGACTTTTGCTGGCCAGAATGAGGTGAGGCCTGACCCTGGGTGCCAGCTTACTTATAGCGATAGGTGATGCGCCCTTTGCTTAAATCATAGGGCGTCATTTCTACCAGCACTTTATCACCAGCCAGAACGCGGATACGGTTTTTGCGCATTTTGCCGGCGGTGTGGGCGATAATTTCATGATCGTTTTCCAGTTTCACGCGAAAGGTCGCGTTGGGAAGCAGTTCGGTTACTTCGCCCGGAAATTCCAATAGTTCTTCTTTTGCCATGCAATTCTTCAAATTCTGTTTATCAGGTATGATTTGTGCCTGTATAAGCGTTTGCACCGCCCACGTCACTAGATAATGCCGCGCTTGCGCAGACGGGCAATGTCTATTTCAGACAGGCCCAAAAGCGAGCCAAGAATATCATTGGTATCGGCGCCCAGTTTGGGCGGTGCTTTGCGCAGACCCGTAGATGTTTGTGAAAGTCGCAAGGGCGAGGCCGGTACACGCACCGGTTTTTTAAGGTCAGGCCGATCCATGGTATCGATCATGTCGCGGGCGGTCACTTGTGGCTGGGCCAGGGCTTCAGCAACGGTATTAACCGGCCCGCAAGGTACGCCAACAGCGGCCAGCGCCTCAATCCAGCAAATGATGGGGCGGGCAAGGATCAAAGGAGCGATCAGACTTTCCAGCGCGCTGCGGTTTTCAATACGTGCCGCATTGATGGTAAAGCGCGCATCATGGTGCAGACCGTCAAGGCCTATGGCATTGCAAAGGCGTTCAAATTGCCCATCGTTGGCTACGGCAATAACCACTGGTGCGTCTGAGGCTTCAAAAACCTGATAGGGCGCAAGGGAGGGGTGGCGCGGTCCCATGCGTGTTGCATCATCACCGGTTAACAGGGTGTTGGCGGCCTGGTTGGACATTATCGCCATCTGGCAATCCAGCAGCGATATATCGATATGCTGACCTATGTCGGTCGCTTTGGCGTAGTGCAGAGCCGCTAATATAGAAGTGGAGGCATAAAGCCCGGCAACCAGATCAGATATGGCAAGACCAACTTTGGTCGGTGATCCTTCTGCCTCGCCGGTAACAGACATAAGCCCGCTCATGGCCTGAATCAGATAGTCATATCCGGCGCGGGTCTTCATCGGCCCGGTTTGGCCAAATCCGGTGATTGAGCAATACACAAGACGCGGGTTCAGCACGCTGGCTGTTTCATAATCCAGATTATAGCGGGCCAAATGTCCGGTGCGAAAATTTTCCACCAACACATCGCATTTGGGGATCAGGTCATGCAAAAGGCGCAGACCTTCAGGGGTAGAAAAATCCACACATATAGAAGATTTATTACGATTAGTGACCATGAAATAGGCGGCATCACCGGGCGTGCCGTCGATAGATTGATGAAACGGCGGCCCCCATTCCCGGGTATCATCACCAACGCCCGGGCGTTCCACCTTGATAATTTCAGCCCCCAGATCAGCCAGGGTTTGCGTTGCCCATGGCCCGGCCAGAACGCGGCTCAAGTCCAGTACACGTATGCCGTCCAAGGCTCCTTTGGACTGAGTCGTTTCACTCATGATTTCAGGTTCATGGCAAAGGTGACCGCACGTCCGGTTTCTATAAAGCCCGCTTTCATGTGAGCAGACTGACTCATAACATTGTGCAGGTCAGTATCGGAAGCAAGGTGTTGATAGCCTTGGGCACGTGCCCAATTCACCGTTTTTTCAACAAGCATATGTCCTATGCCTCGCCGCTGAAATTCCGGTTCTACATACCAACCTTCCAGATAGGCCACAGGTTGATTGGAACAGCCTTCTGCATAATTACGCTCACTAACCTCTGCAAAGCCGATGGCGATTTGATCGTTAAATGCAAGAAAAACCATTTTTGTTGCACTGGTTTTCGCAACAAATTGTGCAAAGTCTTGCGTATTATCTTCGGCCAGACAGTCTGGCCATAATTTCGAGCGCATCATACCCCAAACAGACATTTCTTCTGGCAACATCACTTTGACGGTAATTGAATTCATGGCCATCAGTATCGCGTGTTATTAAACTAACCGATCTTGCATTATGAATACCTCTTACGACTGGCTGTTCATATAATCAGTCAGCCCTTTTGCTATTTCGTCAAGGGTCTTGACGCTTAAAGGCTGAACTTTGGCCTCATTCCAGTATTTGATTACATTATCATGATTGTCAAAAACATTGTTAACCCCAAAAACCCCGGCCAGCATTTTCACAAAATACAATATCGGCACCAGTGCACAATCTGCCGTACTCATCTGTGTCCCCACAGCCCACGGCCCGGGGCACAATTGGGCGTTGAGAAACCCAAGACCATCATCAATGTTGGCAAAGCTGGTCTTGATAATCTGGCTATCCTTGTTTGCAGTACTCATTTGAGCAAACAGCGGGCGCATATGCTCGGCCACATGAAAGTCGGCAATACGGCAAAGAACACGCGCCCGGGCGCGCAGTTCCATATCTTGCGGGCGCAGGGAAGGTTCCGGGTAGAGGTCTTCGATATATTCAAGGATAACTTCTGACTCAGGCAGTAAATATCCGCTTTCAAGTTCAAGTACGGGGATGCGTCCAGCGGGATTTATGGCCAGATATTGCGGCGATTTCAGGCCACCCGGTGGGGTTACGCTTTGCCAGTCTCCAATGTTCTTGAAGGCTAGCGCCATGCGTACACGGGCAGCAAAGGGGGAAAGGGAAGAGTCATAGAGCTTCATCATTTTATCGTGATCCTTGTGTCAGGAAAAATCTGGTTTGCGCTTCTGGGTAAAAGCCGCAAAGCCTTCCTTGAAGTCTGCGCCGGAAAAGCTTTGTACGAAAATTTCGCGGGCCTGGCGTTCAAGCGCCGGGTCATTGTTTGAGAGAGTATTGATGATGTTCTTCATGGCGGCTTGCGTATGGGGGGAACGCTGGCTCATTTGCCGGGCGTATTTATGAGTAAAACCAACCAAATCATCTGTTGGAATAACTTGTTCAACAAGGCCAATGCGCAGAGCGTCTTCGGCGTCAATCAGGCGTGATGACAAGATAAGGTCTTTGGCCCGCGCCGGGCCAATCAGTGTCACCAGTCTGCGTGTATCGGCCAACGGATAGGTCAGGCCCAGCTTGGCCGGGGTGACGCCAAAGCAGGCAGATGTGCAGGCAAGGCGAATATCGCAGCAAAGCGCCAAAGCCAGACCCGCACCAATGCACGGGCCGTGCACGCGGGCAATAACCGGTTTTGGAAAAGTTGCAAGTGCACCAAGGGCAATACTCATCTCGGCAAGAAAACGCGCCGCTTCATCCGGGTTATCGGCCAGGGCGGAAAGCTCATTGATGTCTGCCCCGGCGCTAAACGCGCCCGTTTTCCCCCCATGGACAAGCAGTACATGGATACCCGGATCATTATCCGCGTCGCCCAACAGTGCAGGGATTTTACGCCACATGGATCTGGTTATGGCATTGCGTGTTTCCTGGTAGTTCAAAACAAGTTCGCCAATGGTATCGTACTTGATGAGGGAAATATCGGTTACTGTCATCAATTTACAGCCTTGGCTCCTGATCCAAAGACCCCATAAACAAAATCACAAAGGCACTGTAAACTGCTAAGTAATATCAAAAACAGGCTGTGATCCGAACCGATGTCTGGTTTATTGCACCGTTGCAATACTCTGCATGGCCACACTGGTTGAGCCAACACGTTTTCCGGTGCTATCGGTAAATCGTGCATGGGCACGGGTCTGCGCGGGATCAAAGGGAATGGCAAATCCCTGACCACTGATAAAAACACCAAAGGTCAGTGTCTCGCTGGCATTGGCATGGGTTTGTATCTGTGCCGCAGGGGTGGTCAGACAAATGCTGGTAACGGGATCGGTCTGGCATACATTCAGGGTGACAGGTGTGCCTGCAAGGCCCGTATCTGCGGTTATGGTCAAGTCATCAGCTGCGCCGATATTGATGGCAGCAATGGTGAAAAATCCGGCACCTGCTCCATCACCGTCAATCCCGGCAACACCTGGAATATCTGGGGTTGCTGCAATAGCAAGTATATCAGCGGACGGAACGTTTGTTGCGCTCAAAAGAAGTGTATTGACGCCAGCACTTGCCGCAGCGGGTTTGGCATCATCACAGGTAAAGTCAAATTCAACCTGTTGCGGCTCAAAAGATGAAAGTGGTGTCAGTCCAATGACATATCCCTGGGCCTGGCCCGCCAGTATGTCAGTTGCCGTATTGGCTGTTCCGCTCAGCTGGTTTGCCGAATCAACGCTCTGGAAGCTGAAACCTGTCACACCAGCCAATAATTCTGGCAGGGCAGGCGCACAGTTAACAAGGTCTTGACCACTGATATTTATCAGTGTGGCAAAAACACTGGCAGTATCGTTTACCGATACAGCACGGGCTTGAGGTAATACGGCAGCAACCAGATCAGGAGTGGCCAAAGCCGCCAACTCACCGGCCTTTACTCTTAAGCTTTCATGCAAATTGGTGCTTTGAATATCGGGAAGGTATATCTCGAAATAGGTTGCGCCATATTGATCCTGCGCAAAGTCTATGCCCGTGATCGGTGTACCCGACGCCACCTTTTCTGCGGGGGTATTGGTGAAGGCCGGGTTCGTCCATGCCGTTAACGCCTGAAACAAAATATAGGTCTGTGTGCTGGCTTCAAACAAAAATCTCCCAATACCATCTGTTGTTGGCCCTGAATCAGACAAGTTTTCCTGAAACAGTCCCAGATGCAATTGCCCGGGGTTATTATAATCGCGCATTAACTGGGTAAAAGCCTCTTGATCCAGATCATCACTGGTGTCGCCATTCGTGGCGGTACCCTCTGTATCGTTCATCTTAAAAAATGAAATAAAGCCAAATTTGGAAGGAAAGGCCTCCCGGCTGGCACGAACAGAAACATTCATGGCGTTCAAAAATTTTTCACGGGTATAGTTGGGGGAGCCACTGACTTCACTGCCAATATCACGAATACTGGAAATGCCGACGATGGTGGCAGTTACGGTCTGCAATGACGGATGATCTGTCAGGCGTACGCTCAACACACGCCCGTCAGGTGCTGTCCATTGCACAGGCGTATTGGCCAGTGCGTCCAGCATCTGGGTATAAGAAATTTGGGCGTTGGTATCCCAGGGAGCGGGAATTTCTGTGACCGCCCCGCTTCTTGTGACTAAAACAGTTTCTACCGCTGCATCCAGCACATGCTGGGGTGGTGAAAAGACGATCAATTCCAGGGTGAGTTTATCACCATTGGCCTCAACGGCACGTATTTGTTCAATAACGCTTGAAAAATCAAAAATATCCGGGGCAGGGTGGAGGGTTGCCCAGGAGGCGCGGTGACTAAAACCGGCAAGAAAATCAACACCAGGTGTGTCCAGTGCCACTAAATAGCCATCACCGCTATCTTTACTGCCCAGCATATATATTCCGTGAGGGCCAGGAATATCTTTTGCTGTTGCGTTCACTATCCCGGCCAGGGTCAGGACGAGTGTAAATACTGTTAAAGCTGTTTTGGAATTCATGACGATTTTCCTCTTGAAAAATCCAGCACCCTCTCCTTGAACGAGCCATCAACAATTATCCGTCGCAGATTATATAATATTTGAGACTGTAACCTAGCTAAACGCCTGAAGGCCCGTCTGTGCGCGACCCAGGATCAGCGCATGGACATCATGAGTGCCTTCATAGGTATTGACGGTTTCCAAATTCACCATATGGCGCATGACATGGTATTCGTCCGATATACCGTTCCCGCCATGAATATCTCGCGCAACACGGGCAATATCCAGCGCCTTGCCGCAATTATTGCGTTTCATGAGTGATATAGCTTCGGGAATATAGGCGCATTCGTCGATCAGGCGACCAAGACGCAATGCACCCAATAATCCCAGGGTGATTTCGGTTTGCATATCGGCAAGCTTTTTTTGTACCAATTGTGTGCTGGCAATGGGTTTGCCAAACACCACCCTCTCAAGGGCATATTCGCGCGCCGCGTGCCAGCAAAATTCTGCTGCGCCCATGGCCCCCCAGGCAATACCATAACGCGCCTTGTTCAGGCACGAAAATGGCCCGCGCAGACCTTTGACATCCGGAAACAGGTTGTCTTCGGGTACGAACACGTCCGCCAAGGCCAACTCGCCAGTAATGGACGATCGCAAGGACATTTTGCCTTCAATCTTCGGCGTGGTGAAGCCATCCATACCGCGTTCAACCACAAAGCCGCGAATAACCCCGTCCAGCTTGGCCCAAACCACGGCAACATCAGCGATAGGCGCGTTTGAAATCCACATTTTGGAGCCGTTCAGCACATAGCCGCCATCAACCTTTTTGGCCACTGTGCGCATGGCACCCGGATCAGAGCCGCCGTCGGCCTCGGTCAGGCCAAAGCAGCCGATTTTCTCGCCACTGGCCAAACCGGGTAACCATTTGCGACGCATGACTGCACTGCCAAACTCAAAAATAGGATACATAACCAGGGATGATTGCACGCTCATCACCGAGCGATAACCTGAATCCACTCGTTCAATCTCACGCGCAATCAGTCCGTAAATAACGTGAGAGGTCTCCGCGCAGCCATATTCCTCTGGTAGGGTGGAACCAAGAAACCCCATCGCACCCATCTCGGTCATGATGTCAGGATCAAAGCGTTCTTCGCGGTTGGCCGTGAGAATACGCGGCATCAATTTGTCCTGGGCATAGCTACGTGCCGCATCACGCACCATGCGTTCATCTTCGTTTAGCTCCAGATCAAGAAGCAGCGGATCCTGCCAGTTGAAAGTGAGGGGATTACTCATGGGTTTGGCCTTTCCTACACCCGACCGGGTGAATAACGTTAGCCAAGCCTTATTGCCTTTTGCCCCAATGCACCAGTATCCGGTTATAGCCAGTGCAAAAAAACTGCACCATAGCCGCCACATAAACGCAGAGTTTCCGGTAATGTCTCAATTTGAAGTTAGACGACGATTCTTTCGCCGAAATCGGACATCCGAGCATAACAGAACTATAGTGATGTCGTTGGCAACAGAGTTGGTATGACGAAGGGAGACTGTCTGTGCCTGAAGACATGTCGAATGGTTACGAAGCGGTCGCTGAAGAGTTCATGGCAGTACGGTCGAAATCCGGACTGGCAACCGTTCGTAGATGGGCGTCATCGCTTCCCCGCGGCGGTTCCGTCTTAGACGTCGGGGCCGGATCCGGTGAGCCGCTGACCGCGGCCCTGATTGAGCAGGGATTCGATGTGTCTGCGGTTGATGCCTCTTCGAAGATGGTAGCTGTGTTCCAGCGACGATTTCCCAACGTGGACGTCGCTTGCGAGCCTGCTGAACGCAGCACGTTCTTCAACCGGACTTTCGACGGAATATTGGCGATCGGATTGGTGTTCCTGCTGCCTGCGAACAGTCAGCGTAAACTGATCCGCCGAATGGCCGGTGCACTCAAACCACGGGGGCGGTTGCTTTTCTCTGCGCCTCGCCAGGTTTGCACTTGGGACGATCTCTTGACCTGTCAGCCGTCATCATCCCTTGGCGCCGATGAGTATTGCCGCATCCTTGCCAGCTCTGGACTCTATAGCGTAGGCGAACATGTCAATGAGGGCGAGATCAATTACTACGAGGCTCGCATGAAATATCCTCGAAGAACAGGTTTTTGAGCGTCCAAAATAAGCCAGTTCTGGCCCTCTAACTTCAAACTGAGACACTACCGAGTTTCCTCGTTCCTGGCAATAACCGGTAAAATATGCTTTTATGCAGATCAATCACATTTGATGGTGCAATGGGGAACAGACATGAAAATGATAATTTTCTGGGTGATGAGTATCTTCACGTTGATATTCTGGGCCTTTGGCGGTGTGGATATGTATTTCACATTAACCGGTAATGAAACGTATCTGAAAGATTTCCCGCCGCAGATGATCGCCTGGATTCAGGAGTTTCCGGTTTGGCGCAAAATGCTATGGGGGCTGACTGTCCTTACCGGCACCATCGGCGGTGTGCTGCTTGTATTAAGGCGGGCATTGGCGCCTTCACTTTTGTGGGCTGCTGCAGTTTTGATGTTATTGGCCTTCGTTGGTCATGATATCTTGATGGCTGATGGCTGATGGCGTGACGTATTATGGCCAGGCCGGGCTGATCTCCAGTGCCGTGCTTATCGGGATTGCCATTATTGTGGCCTTGCATGCCAGCATGGCCATCAGGGCTAAAGGTAAAGACCGGTAAGCAATGGTTCTGGGTGCGAGGGTGTTATTGCACCACAAGTGCTAATAGTAGAGATGATATAAATGAGGACTGGCCTTAATCCCATCGAAATTGCTCTAACCGTTCCAGACATTACCTGTAAAGACCACCAGCGTGCCACTCCGACGATCCCATGAGGCCAGGCCCAGATTGGCTCGTTTTGCCGTATCTATGGCGCTGGCAGAGGGGGCGGAGAGCGTCAGTAGTGCATGAATACCCGCCAGCGCACATTTTTGTGCCAACTCAAACGTGCAACGGCTGGAAAGTAGGGCAAAACCCTCATGCAATTCAACGCCGTCACGGGCACAGGCACCAATGAGCTTGTCCAGCGCATTGTGGCGGCCAATATCTTCACGCACATTGGTAATTTCACCAATGGCATTTACCCAGGCGGCACCATGAACGCTTTTATTGATGCGCCGCAAGGGTTGTTTTTTACCAAGGCTGACGGCTGCATTGCCAGCAATGTTATGTGAAATGCGCAATTGTGTATCGGGTAAGCGGGGCAGGGGCCGAATGGCATCGTCCAGGCGATCTACGCCACAAAGTCCGCACCCTGCGCGGCCAAAATGCGCTCGTCCTGATCCATGTAATTTCAAGCGTTCCACGCGATTTTCGGGAATGGTCATATGTAGCTCTATCCCTTTTTCAAGAGAATGGATGCGTATATCCAGAAGCTCATCAGCCTGGTTGATGACCCCTTCTGCCAGGGCATAGCCAAGGGCAAAGTCATGCAAATCATCCGGGGTGGCCATCATCACAGCATGAGGGGTTTTATTATAAACCATGCCAACAGGCACTTCGGCGGGTGCGCACCAGTCAACTGTTTGCGGCTTGCCCGACCCCAGCCGGGTGGCGCGCACCATGCAATTGACCTCTTGATGCGTATTTTTACGCCCCATCGGGGTTATTCTGCCGCATCGATAATGGAGGGGTGATGCTCGTTATCGTGCGCGTTTTGCCAGTCTGAAAGATGGTTTGCCGGATGAATCTGAACGGCGGTGACTTTGTATTCAGGGCAGGATGTGGCCCAGTCAGATAGCTCTGTAGTGATAATGTTGGCCCCGGATTCGGGATGATGAAACGTGGTGTAGACCACGCCCGGCTGAACCCGTTCTGATATTTGCGCACGCAGGGTTGTCTCGCCCTTGCGAGAGCGGATAACCACCAGATCACCGGTGCGAATGCCGCGCATTTGTGCGTCCGATGCATGAATTTCCAGCTCATCACGCTCGGCCCAACGCTGGTTTTGTGTGCGCCGGGTTTGCTGGCCGACATTATACTGGCTGAGCAACCGCCCGGTGGTCAGCAATAGCGGGAATTTGCGATTAGCCCTCTCTGGCGTCGGGGTGAACTCTGTCAGAATAAACAAGCCTTTCCCGCGCACAAATTCCTGTTCGTGCATAATTGGTGTGCCATCAGGTGCATCTTTGGTGCAGGGCCATTGCACCGATCCTTTTTCATCCAGCATTGCAAAACTAACAGCACTTAAGGACGGTGAAAGACGGGCAATCTCGTCCATGATCTCAGATGCAGAGTTGTAATTCATTTCATAGCCCATGGCGGCGCTAAGGCCTGCCGTAGCCTCCCATTCGCTTAACCCCGTGGGCGAGGGGGCAACAGGACGAACGCGGTTTATGCGCCGTTCGGCATTGATAAAGGTGCCATCTTTTTCAAGAAATGACGTTCCGGGCAGAAAAACATGGGCAAAGCGAGCCGTCTCATTGAGGAATAAATCCTGAACGATAATACAGTCCATAGCGCGCAAGGCAGCCTCGACGTGCAAGGTGTTGGGGTCACTCTGGGCTATGTCCTCGCCCTGAATGTAAAGGCCTTTGAAGGTTCCACCGCAGGCGTCATCCAGCATGTTGGGGATGCGCAAACCCGGCTTGCCGTCCAGGGTGACGCCCCATTCGCCCTCAAACTGTGCCCGCGTAATGTCGTCGCTAACCGGGCGATACCCGGCGAACTCATGGGGAAAAGACCCCATGTCGCACGAGCCTTGCACGTTGTTTTGTCCACGCATGGGGTTCACCCCAACGCCGGGCCGACCGATATTGCCTGTCGCCATGGCCAAATTAGCCATGCCCATCACCATGGTTGAACCCTGGCTGTGCTCGGTCACCCCCAGACCATAATAAATGGCAGCATTGGGTTCTTCTGCATACATGCGTGCGGCGGTGCGAATGTCCCGTGCTGCCACGCCGGTAATTTTGGCTATCGCTTCGGGTGCATTGTCTTCATGGGCAGCAAAGCGCCGCCATTGCTCGAATGATTGTGTATCGCATCGTGCCGCTACAAAATCCTCATCGACCAGGTTTTCGGTGACGATGACATGGGCGAAGGCATTGACCATGGCCACATTGGTGCCAGGTTTGAGTGCCAGATGATAATCGGCGCGAATATGCGGGGCGCTGACCAGTTCAATAGCGCGGGGATCCAGCACAATCAGTCTGGCCCCTTCGCGCAGACGTTGTTTCATCGCCGAGCCAAATACCGGGTGCGCCTCTGTGGGGTTGGCTCCGATGACCATAATGAGGTCTGCCTCGCGTACCGAGTCAAAGTTTTGTGTGCCGGCGCTCTCGCCAAATGTCTGTTTCAGGCCATAGCCTGTAGGCGAATGACATACCCGGGCGCAGGTATCGACATTATTGTTACCAAAGGCAGCGCGGATCATTTTTTGTACCAGCCATACTTCCTCGTTGGTGCAGCGCGATGAGGTAATACCGCCAATGGCCCCTGCGCCATATTTTTCTTTTAAGGCCATCAGGCGTTTGGCAGCAAAGCTGAACGCCTTGTCCCAACTGACCTCTTGCCAGTCATCGTCTATGGTTTCGCGGATCATTGGTTTGGTTTTGCGATCCGGGTGCGTGGCATAGCCCCAGGCAAAGCGGCCTTTGACGCAGGAATGACCATGATTGGCCTTGCCATCTTCGTCCGGCACCATGCGCACCACGGTATTGCCTTTCAGTTCTGCGCGAAACGAGCACCCAACCCCGCAATAGGCGCAGGTGGTTTTCACCACACGATCGGGAACGCCCAACTCTATGACTGACTTTTCCATCAAGGTGGCTGTGGGGCAGGCCTGTACACAGGCACCGCAGGAGACACACTCACTATCAAAAAAGTCTGTGCCGCCAACGCTAACCTTGTTGGCAAAGCCGCGACCTTCAAGGGTTAGCGCCAGCGTACCCTGCACTTCATCACAGGCGCGTACACAGCGGGCGCAAACAATACATTTGGCCGGATCAAAAGTGAAATACGGATTGCTCTGGTCTTTTTGGGCATCAAGATGGTTTTCACCAGCAATGCCATAACGCACATCACGTAGACCAACGCGCCCGGCCATGTCTTGCAACTCACAATCGCCATTGGCGGCGCAGGTCAGGCAATCAAGCGGATGGTCGGAAATATAAAGTTCCATCACCCCTTTACGCAAACGATTCAGGCGCGCCGTTTCAGTATGCACGACCATACCGTCCTCGGCTGGAGTGGTGCAGGAAGCTGGCGTGCCTTTGCGCCCTTCAATTTCCACCAGACAAAGACGGCAAGAACCAAGCGCCTTGAGGCTCTGGGTGGCGCACAGGCTGGGTACATCCGTGCCAACAAGGCGTGCGGCACGCATCAATGAAGTGCCTTTGGGAACGCAAATTTCTATGCCATCAATGTTAAGCGAAACTGTTGCGACGGATGTTATTTCCGGGGTACCCAGGTCAGTCGGTTTCAAAGTTCCCATAAGCTTTTCCTATTTCGCCGCTACGTTTTGCTTCTCGGCAAAATCGTCCGGAAAGTGCAGTATAGCAGATTTTACCGGTATCGGTGTCATTGAACCCATGGCACAGGCAGAGCCATCCACCATCACCTCGCAAAGATCATCTACAAGGGTCAGGTCAGGCGTATCACTGGCCAGAGCCTCAGCGCCCCGTACCGAACCAATGCGACATGGCGTGCATTTGCCGCAGCTCTCATGAGCACAAAATTCAAACGCATAACGGGCTTGCTGGCGCATGTCGGTGGTTTCATTAAAGACCACAATGCCGCCATGACCAATGCCAGCACCAATCGCTGTCATGGCTTCATAGTCCAGTGGTGTATCGTACAGTGAAGGCGGCAGATAAGCCCCTAACGGGCCACCGACTTGTATGACCTTTACTGGCAGGCCGGAGCGGGTGCCACCACCAAAACCCTCTAGCAGTTCGCGTAAAGAGCGCCCAAAGGGTAATTCTATAAGCCCGCCAAATTTCACATCGCCCGCAAGCTGAAAGGGTAAGGTGCCGGTGGAACGACCCATGCCCAGACCTGCGTGCCATTGACCACCTTTTGCCAATATGTCCGCCGTAGCGCACAGGGTGATAACATTATTGATGAGCGTTGGTTTGCCATGCAGCCCTTCCAGGGCAGGTAAAGGCGGTTTTGAACGAACGATACCACGTTTGCCCTCTACGCTTTCCATTAGTGCCGTTTCTTCGCCGCACACATATGAGCCACCGCCAACAAACACGGTGAGGGTAAAGTCTTTGCCACTGCCTTGTATATCCTTACCCAGCCAGTTGTTTTGTGTGGCAATTATTATGGCTTTTTCCAACACCCGTATTGATACAGGATATTCAGAGCGCAAATAGATGATGCCTTCACGCGCACCGGTTGCCAGGCCGGCAATGGTCATGCCTTCGATCAGGCGAAATGGATCACCTTCCATAATCAGGCGATCAGAATATGTGCCTGAATCGCCTTCATCAGCATTGCATAAAATATACTTTTGCGGCCCCTTCGCGCCCAAAACTGTGCGCCATTTTATCGCCGCCGGGAACCCGGCACCGCCCCGCCCGCGCAGGCCTGAAGTTTGTACTTGGTCAATGATAGCGTCTGGTTTCAAGCCAAGTGCAACGCGTAACCCGCTAAAGCCGTCATGGGATTCATAGGCCGCAATATCGCAAGGGTCATAAAGACCGCATGTCTTGAAAATATAACGCTCCTGGGCTTTCAAATAAGGAATATTCTCTGTGAGGCCAAGGCATTTTTCATGTTTTTTCCCTTGCAAGAAACCCGATATAAACAATCCCGATACGTCGTTCATTGTGATATTACCATAGGCCATGCGCCCGGCCTTGGTTTCCACCTCAACCAATGGTTCCGCCCAACAAAGACCACGTGAACCGTTGCGAATAATTTCTACTTTTTCACCTCGGCTTTTAGCGACATTGGCAATGGTGATGGCTACATCATCGGCACCCAGAGCGATGGCTAGCATGTCAGCAGGAATGAAGATGCGCGTGGTCATGACATATTCCTCATGCTGAGCTTATCGAAACATAGGGTGCGTATATTTCTTTCATCCTTCGATAAATTCAGGATGAGGGCGGCTGCATAGATCATTCGCTCATCTCCGCCAGCCTGGCATCAAACGCGGCGGCATCAAGATGCGCGGCGGGCTTGCCATCGATCAATGCTGCCGGGCCGTTGGCGCAAAGACCAAGGCAATAAACACCTTCCAGGGTCAGTTGGCCGTCATTTGAGGTTTCCCCCAGTGCCAGGCCGGTTTTTTTACAGGCGTGAGCGGTTGTCGTACGCGCCCCAACCGCCTGACAAGCCTCTGCCTGACACAGACGAATTGTATGGCGCCCATGTGGGGATGTACGAAAATCTTCATAGTATGAGATTACGCCCAGTACTTCAGCGCGGCTGCGCGCATAGGTGTGCATAAGAGGGCCGATCGCTGCATCGTCCACATAGCCGAACGTGTCGACAAGCGCCCGCAAGGCAGAGGTTAACGCACCGCCTTGCCTCTGGCATTGCACCATCAGGCCCAAAGCTTTTGTTTCATCCCAATGGCCTGAATTTTTGGCCATCACACACCCTCCGGTACAGGCCAGTTCATACGCGCACAGGCTGCCAATACCGTATTGCGCAACAAACAGGCAATCGTCATGGGGCCAACACCGCCTGGCACCGGGGTAATAGCCGCCGCATTTTTGCTGGCGGCATCAAAATCTACATCCCCAACAAGGCGCGTTTTACCTTCCCCGCGCTCTGGTGCATCAATCCGGTTGATACCCACATCTATAACACAAGCACCGGGTTTAACCCAATCGCCTTTTATCATTTGCGCGCGGCCCACCGCCGCCACCAGTATATCGGCTGAGTGGCATAATGCTGGTAAGTCCCGGGTGCGGGAATGGGCGATGGTGACGGTGCAGTTTTGTTCAAGAAAGAGGTGTGCAGCCGGTTTGCCAACCAGTATGGAGCGTCCGACAATCACACAGAATTTCCCGGTTAGATCGCCCAGCACATCACGCGCCAGTATGACGCAACCGGTTGGCGTGCAAGGTCGCAGACCTGGCTTGCCCAGCACCAAGCGTCCGGCACTGGCCTCCGTCAGACCATCCACATCCTTGGCCGGGTCTATTTGTTCGATCACAATGGCTTCCTGAATGTGCTTTGGTAAAGGTAACTGTACCAATATGCCATCGACATCAGGATCAGCATTCAGGCTTTGCACGAGCGCGATCAACGTTTCCTCAGAAGCATCGGCATCCAGACGGTGCTCAATGGAACGCATTCCCACCTCTTGCGTCTGGCGGGCCTTGTTGCGTACATAGACATGACTGGCCGGATCATCACCGACCAGCACTACAGCCAGCGCGGGTGCGCGACCATGATCGGCTTTTATTTTGGCAACCGCATCACCAAGGCGCGCCCGCAGTGCAGTGGCAACAGCTTTGCCGTCAATAAGATTTTCATTCATAAAAACATTTCCTTCATTGTGGCCAAAACCTATTCTGGGTTATCCTGCCAAGATGCTTAGCTTATGTTGGAATCTTCAAAGCTGCCCTTCCTGTCCTTCATGAACTGCAATAGCCTTGCATCCAGTTCCGGATCCAGTTCTGGCGGCACATAATCAGCAAGCATTTGTTTGTATATTTTTTCTGCTCTCATTTGCGCGTCCTGCTCTCCGTCTTCCTGCCATTGTTCATAGCTGTTATTGTCTGAAATGGCAGAGCTGTAGAATGCAGTCTTGAAATTGGCTTGCGTATGCTCACACCCCAGAAAATGCTGGCCCGGCCCAACTTCACTAATGGCATCAAGCGCCTGTCCGTTTTGCGACATATCAACACCATTGGCATAAACCGCCATCATGCCCGCCTGATCTGTGTCCATAATAAATTTTTCATAGCCCATGGCCAGCCCGCCCTCGAGCCAACCTGCGGTATGAAGCATGAAATTAACCCCGGCCATCAGCCCGGCCTGTAACGTATTAGCGGCTTCATAGGCGGCTTGCGCGTCAGGAACCTTTGATGAAGTAAATCCGCCTCCACTGCGAAACGGTACACCAAGTCTGCGTGCCAAAGCCGCACCGATATTTATCACCAATGAGGCCTCTGGTGTACCAAAGGTTGGTGCGCCGGATTGCATGGACATTGAGCTGACAAAATTGCCATAAATAACCGGTGCACCAGGGCGTATCAGTTGTGTCAGTGCCATGCCGACCATGCCTTCGGCCAAACTCTGCGCGGCAACGGCGGCAACCGTTACAGGTGACATGGCACCGGCCACAATAAACGGGCTTACCATTGCCGCCTGATTATGCCGCGCATAAACCTTCAACGCGCCAAGCATTACAGAATCAAAGGTCAGCGGCGAATTGGCGTTAATCAGATTAACCAGCACACAATTATCTTCAACGAAGTCTTCACCAAAAACGATCTTGACCATGGACACAGAATCTTCGGCGCGCTGCGGCGCGGTAACTGACCCCATGAAGGCTTTATCAGAATACTTTATATGGCTGTAAACCATATCAAAATGGCGCTTGTTTACCGGTAGATCCACCGGCTCGCATACCGTACCACCTGAGTGGTGCAGGGTTGGTGACATATAAGCCAGCTTGATGAAATTTTGAAAATCACTGATGGTTGCATATCGTCGCCCCTCTTCACGTGAGTAGATAAAAGGTGACCCATAGGCTGGCACAAGCACTGTATTGTTACCGCCTATGACAACGTTGTTGTCTGAATTTCGTGCATGTTGTGTAAAGAGAGCAGGTGCATTTTTTTGAATAATTTCTCGGCACATACCGCGCGGGAACTGCAACCGCTCACCATCGGCACTGGCACCGGCAGCTACAAAAAGCTTAATGGTTTCCGGGTCTTCTTTTATGTCTACACCAACGGTCTCAAGTATGGTGTCGGCATTATGCTCAATTTGTGCCAGATCAGCCTTACCCAACACCTCATAGGGTTGAATTTTACGGACAATAAATGGTGCTAATTTTGGCTTAACCTCTACCCCCTGTTTTCTGCCCCGGCGTCCACCTCTTCTTGCTCTTTGTGCCATTATAATGTCTCCTGAGTTTTAACACGGGTATGGCGCTGTCGCCGTCGTGTTCTGCTCTGCCCTGAGGCAGCCGGTGCCGTAGGGAAGCGCATTGCACCTACAAAATAGTCCTGAAATTTTGGCTCCATTGCCGTTTCAAGTTTTTCGATATGTTTGACCGCTTCAATGATGCGGGCTTTCTCGTCAATATTCAAAAGTGCCATGGCAGCACCCATGCCAGCGGCATTGCCAATAGAGTGAATGGTCTGTGCCGCAGCACCCGGAATAATGCCGATCTGCGCCACATAGCGCGGGTCAAGGTGTGTTCCAAAAGCCCCGGCCAGTAATACCTCATCAAATTCAGCACATGATAAATGCTCAGACAATAGGCTGACCCCGGCGCTGAGTGCCGCTTTGGCAAGTTGCACTGCGCGAATGTCGGTTTGCTTGATAATGATCGGATTATCATGCCGGTTCACCAACAGGTATTTCCAGCTTTTCCCGTCTTGTATAAACCGGTCAGGGGCAGCATCGGGGATAAACAAACCGCTTTCGTCAATCAATCCGGCACTGGCAAGTTCTACCATAACCTCAAAAATCCCTGATCCGCAAATCCCGGTGATGTTATGGGCAGAAAATTCAGGTGCGTTATCACAGAGCCATTCATCATGACCGATGATTTTGAACCTGGGTTGTTTGGTCTTGGCATCAATGCGTACCCGCTCAATGGCGCCAATACTGGCTCGCACACCATGGCTGATCTCGGCCCCCTCAAAAGCCGGGCCTGTGGGCGAGGAAGCCGCCGCCACCCGCCCATTATGGCTGAGCACAATTTCAGCGTTAGTGCCAATATCCACAAGCAGAACCGAACGGTCTTTCATTGCCTCTATTTGTGTCAGGTATGCCCCGGTTGTATCCGCGCCAACATGCCCGCCGATCAAGGGCAGAAAAGAAAGACGTGCTGCATCAGTCAGGCCAAGGTTAAAATTTTGCGCCGAAAACTCCACCCAATCCTTGACGGTCAGGGTAAATGGTGCCTGACCAAGTTCGACCGGGGGCAGGCCCAAAAAGAAATGATGCATGATCGGATTGCCCACGGCCACCAGTTCAAGCAATTGTTCTGACTTGATCTCAAGCATCGTGATGGCATCTTGAAGCATCAGAGCAATTTGCTCTCGAATGGCGGCGGTCAGTTTATGTTCGCCTCCCTTGTTCATCATGATGTAGGAGACCCGGCTCATCAGGTCTTCGCCAAAGCGAATTTGAGGGTTCATTGCCGCTTTTTCATAGACCAGAGTGCCGCAGGATAAATCATAGACATAAAGCGCAACTGATGTTGACCCGATGTCGATCGCGGCACCGTAAACATTGTAGGCCGATGGTGGCCAAACATCAATGATCTGGCAATCATCGCGCACCACAGCAATCAGAGATCGCTCGTTTTGTGCAAGGACGCTCTGTAGTTTGACAAGCACCCCGTGCACCGGTTTGGCATGCACGCCAAAGGCTTCAAGAGCAAGGCTAAGCGCCTCGGCATCACTGGGATTGTCATCAAGTTCTGGTCGTGCCAGCTTGCACATCAGCAGTTTTACGGATGGGTTGATGTCTGTTGTGATCTGCGTACTCTTTTTGGAAATACTGATCTGATGTTCCTGGCTGTCATCTGGCACTTCAACAACCAGATCACCACGTATTTTTGCCCGACAAGCCAAACGCCGATCCTGTGGCAGCTGCCCTTCGGCAATCGCCCTCTTTTCTGTCGGTGTTAGCTCCCCAAGGTGGGTTTCTAATACATTCAGCCTGAATTTTGCGTGCTTGCCCGATGAAAGCTTTATCTGACAACGTTTGCACAAACCTTTGCCACCACAGATCGAGCGCATATCCACCCCGGCCTGTAGTGCCGTGTCATAGAGATTTTCACCATCACTGACTTTGGTGCGAATACCTGACGGGGTGAAAATCACTGTATGTGAAGGCATCGCGTTCATTACCGAATACCACCTTCGGGGTATTGATCGTATTGAGGTAAATCATCTGAGATTTTGTAATAATTTGGCTTTTCGCCAACAAAGATGTGGCCCTTGACATCCAGGCCAACAGGGTCAGCAAAATTGCCGATGAGAATACTGATCGAGCCGCTATCTTTCTTGTTCCAGAACATAAGACTATTGCATGTTGTGCAATGCCCGGACTCTGTCTGGCTGGAAACAGGTGACCAGCTAATATCGCCAGCATATTCCAGATTGTTTTGCGAAACACCTGCAGCTGCAACAATATGACCGGAAAGGTGCTGGCATTGTTTGCAATGGCAATACCAGATATCCGAAACATCTTCGGCGGCAAACGTTACTTCGCCGCATAGACAGCTGCCATGGTAAATTTTATGCACTACGTCGGCCTCTGCGTCCACGCTGCCTGCCTTGGCCCTCGGCGGGTGGCTGGCGATAGGTTTTAATCCAGTTGGCACAATGCGGATCGACACCGTTCAGCATATCAGCGGCCTTGATCGCTGGCACCAGCCCCTCATGCAACGGGTTCAGGATTGCTGATGTCATACCGGCGCTGGCCAGCATGGGCAGAAAGGCATTGTTGATGGCATGGCGGTTCGGCAAACCAAAACCGATATTTGATGCACCGCAGGTTGTATTGACTTTAAGTTCCGATCGCAGACGGCGAATAAAATGGAAAACGTCCCGGCCAGCCGTGCTGATCGCCCCGATGGGCATGACCAGGGGATCAACCACAATGTCTTCGGGTTTAATACCATGATCGGCAGCCCGTTCAACAATGCGTTTGGCAATTTCAAAACGCTCATCGGGGTCTTCGGAAATGCCTGTTTCGTCATTTGATATGGCAACGACTGCGGCACCGTATTTTTTGACCAATGGTAATACCTGCTCCATCACCTCGTCTTCTGCGGTGGTAGAATTGACAAGCGCCCGACCCTTATAAACCTTCAGGCCAGCTTCCAGTGCGTTGATGATCGATGAATCAATACAAAGCGGTACATCTGTAATGGATTGAACCAGCTGGATCACATCGGCCAGAATTTTTGGCTCGTCCGCCAAAGGAATACCGGCATTAACATCCAGCACCTGCGCCCCCGCCGCCACTTGCGCCAGCGCGTCTTGCTCGACCAATGAATAATCCCCCTCTTTCATCTGTGCCGCCAGCAATTTGCGACCCGTGGGGTTTATCCGCTCGCCAATCATGACAAAGGGCTGGTCAAACCCTATCACAACCTCTTTTGTGGCTGAGCTTATTACGGTTCTGGTCATTATTTATTTCCTTGTAAAAAATATTTTGCCAGCATTAACTGACAGTCCCGATAGAGGTTTCCATTTGCTCCGGTGCCCAGGGTTGTCTTGTCCCCAGCACACCCGAACGTTTTACGACATCCGCAACGTATTTTTCCTGGCGGTATGCCATCACGTGAATACCGCTAATGCCGTTGATTTCTTTTATTTGCTGCATCAACTCGACACAGATATTGCGCCCTTCCTGTTTGGGGTCTTTGGCGGCATCCAGCCGGTGAATAATGGTATCTGGAATATGCACGCCAGGTACATTATCCCGTAACCATTGTGCGGTTCTTGCAGAAGCCAACACCCCGACACCGATGAGGATAAAGCGGCGCTCTGTCAGTCCCAAATCCACGGCCTGTGCCATGAATGATTTGAGTAAATCCAGGTCAAAGCAGTATTGCGACTGGATAAAATCAGCACCGGCCTCGATTTTTTTAGCCAATTGATCGACGCGGTTTTCAACGGGTGGTACGAACGGGTTTATTGTTGCACCCATAAAAAGGCTGGGAGAGGTATCCAGCGCCCGACCGCTTAAAAACCGCTGTTCATCACGCAGGGTTCTTACGGTTTGCAGCAATGAAATGCTATCAAGATCAAACACTGGCTTGGCTTCGGGGTGATCCCCCGCACTGACATCATCGCCAGTCAGGCACAGCAAATTGGTTACGCCAAGCGCCGCGGCACCTAGCACATCACCCTGAATGGCGATTCGATTCCGATCCCGGCATGAGACCTGTATGACAGGCGAATAGCCAATGCGTGTCAAAATTGCACAAACAGCCAGACTGGACATATGGCAGTGTGCGCCAGAGCCATCTGTGGCATTGATCGCATCAACATAGCCATCAAATAAATGCGCACGTTTTAGAATTTCATCTGGATCGGCAGAATCCGGCGGGGCAATTTCCGTGGTAATGGCAAAATGTCCGGCACGCAAAACCCGCTCAAACCGACCATGAGAAACATGACCCGCCAGTTGCGGCAAGGGATCCCCCGGGTTAAGGCCGTATTCAGCGGTTATGTTGGTAGGCTTACCCATTACGCGCCAGCCTCAACCATGCGGAAGAGCCACTGTCTCTATAATCCACAGCAAACTGAATGTCCTTGATCGCACCACCATCTTTCATCCGCGCCGCGCCATTCCAGGCCTCCACCCAGACACAGCGCATGTCAGGTTTTACCTCACACATACCGTTTTCCCGCACCCCGCCACAGGGGCCGTTGCGGATGGTTTTTGGGCAATTCATCGGGCAACTCATGCCGGTTTTGGATAAAATACAATCGCCGCACATTTGACAATCAAACAAAAAGCCTTTGGTCATGGCTTCCAATGCAGTGACGGGCCGATCAAGGTGGCGGCCAAATATTTTATTTATGCCGCGCAAAATCGACAAAAGAGCAGGGTTTACAGCATTGTAAATAATTTCAAGGCCACGCGAATGGCGAACTGACCATAGCCTAGCACGATACATGGTCTTCATCCCTGGTATTTTCAGAATGTTTTTGCTGTTGTTGGCGCGCAGAAAAGCCCAGCCCTTGCGCGAAGGCCTCAAGGTCTATCGCAAGGTCACCATACCCCACTTTTTTGTAGACAAAATTCAGGCCAAGCAGATCGGCGGCCTCTGCAGCTTTTTTCTGCAAGTCCGCGTTTTCAGTCTGGGCCAGATAAACCACCTGCGTATAATTGCAAAAATAAACACTGGTCAGTTCCGGATAGCGATCCAGCCCCAGTCCCTTCATGACCAGGCGTTCAAAGTTTTTCACCAGATAATCGGTCAGAAAAAAACTGCCTATATCCGCATCAACAATGCGTTCAAATTGCGCAGCGCCCGCAAAAAATTCATAGCAATGTGCGCCTGGCAATCGCTCTGCATTGTATTGCTCTAATACGGCGTCCAGTGCGCCGCCTGTACCGCACTCCCCATAGGCAACAAGCACCCGGTCATATTCATCCCGGCACTCTTTAAGCAAAGCGTCTACACCGGGGGCAATTTTTTGGGGCGTATTATGAAATGCGGCGGGCAGGCATCGCAGTTCAAGTGCCTCGTCTGGAATTCCAAGATGGCGGCGGAGATAAACAATTTCCTTTGCCAGAGCGCCGCAGGCGATGACAAGGCATTTATGACGCGCCGTTGTCATGATATGTGCGCGCCCGGACATGTCAGGCGTTCTTGCCCATGATTACCTTGGCCAATTCGGCACTCATTGCTGCATCTCGACCGTAAGAGTGTGCGTTTATGGCATCGGAAAATTCCTGATTAAGTGGTGCGCCACCAACCATAACCGGCAGTTCTTTGAGGATATTGCGCTTGTCCAGCTCTTCAATCACAAGGCCCATATAGGGCATGGTTGTGGTCAAAAGAGCCGACATGCCAAGAATGTCCGGCTTGTGTTTGTCTATAGCCTCCAGATAATTTTCAACGGGATTATTGATCCCCAGGTCAATCACTTCAAACCCGGCACCTTCCAGCATCATGCCAACCAGGTTTTTGCCAATATCGTGGATGTCGCCCTTCACAGTGCCAATGACATATTTCCCGACGCTGGTCTGGGCATCGCTGGCGGCCAGTATCGGGCGAAGCAGACCCATGCCATTTTTCATTGCCCCGGCGCACTGCAACACCTCGGGTACAAATAAAATACCGTCACGAAAGTCAACTCCGACAATACGCATTGCTTCTACAAGCACGTCGCTCAGGATTAAATTGGCTGCCCACTTCCGTTCAAGAAGAATTTCAACACCCTCAAATACTTCATCCTTGAGACCATCATATAGATCATCCTTGATCTGGGCGACCAGATCATCGTCATTCAAATCCATAAGGATGATTTCTTCTTCGTCACTCATAGTTCATTCCTGTGCCTCAACATTAAGATAGACCTACGATCTGGCCGGTTTCATCCAGACCGATATTCAGCGCCGATGGCTTTCTGGGCAGGCCCGGCATGGTCATGACGGTGCCACAAACGGCCACCACGAAGCCCGCCCCAGCTGATAACCTGACCTCGCGCACCTCAAGCGTATGGCCTTCTGGCGCGCCGCTAAGGCCAGGGTCTGATGAGAAACTGTAAGGGGTTTTGGCAATGCAAACCGGCAAATGGCCAAAGCCAAGTTTTTCAAATTCTTCAAGGCCTTTGGCTGCAGGCGCACTAATCGAAACATCCCCGGCACGATAAAATTGACTGGCAACCGCCTCAATTTTGTCCTTCAGGCTGGCCTCGTCTTCGTACAAAAATTTGATCTTTGGTACGCCTTTCTCAATTTGTTTTATCACAGCATGGGCCAAATCCTGGGCACCTTTGCCGCCTTCCGCCCAATGTCTGGAAACGGCCATAGATACGCCTTGTTCTGCACAAACGCGCTCGATTACCGCGATCTCTTCTTGGGTATCGGCAACAAAATGATTGAGTGCTATGACCGGTGTTACGCCAATGTGTTTCATGTTTTCAATATGGCGAACAAGATTGACGCAGCCACGATCCACAGCCTCAGGGTTTGAAGCACCAAGGGCGTCTTTGGTAACGCCGCCCTGCATTTTCATTGCCCGGATAGTGCAAACCAATACGATAGCATCAGGGCGCAAACCGGATTGTCGGCACTTAATATCAAGAAATTTTTCCGCGCCCAGATCTGCACCAAAACCCGCTTCGGTTACGACAACATCACAAAGCGACAATGCTGTTTTAGTAGCCATAACACTGTTGCAGCCATGGGCAATATTGGCAAACGGCCCCCCATGTATAAAAGCCAGATTGTGTTCTATGCTTTGAACCAGATTGGGCTGAAGCGCATCTTTGAGTAAAACGGCCATGGCCCCATCAGCGCCAAGATCACGCGCCGTAACCGGTGTCATGTCGTATGTGCGCGCAACAATTATATCGCCAAGTCGGCGTTGCAGATCTGCCATGTCAGTCGCAAGGCAGAATATCGCCATGATTTCTGACGCGACCGTAATGTCAAAACCATTTTCGCGCGGCACCCCATGCACAGGGCCGCCAAGACCAACAACAATATTGCGCAATGCCCTGTCATTCATGTCTACAACCCGGCGCCAGCTGATACGGCGCGGATCAATACCCAGCTCGTTACCCCAATGCATGTGATTATCAAGCATCGCAGAGAGCAGGCTGTGCGCCGCCGTAATGGCATGGAAATCACCATTAAAATGAAGGTTTATGTCTTCCATCGGGATAACTTGCGCACGCCCGCCGCCCGCTGCACCACCCTTCATGCCAAAGCACGGGCCAAGAGAAGGCTCGCGCAGACAAACCATGGATTTGACGCCAATTGCGTTCAAACCGTCATTCAGGCCGACACTAGTGGTGGTTTTGCCCTCGCCAGCAGGGGTTGGTGTTACCGCAGTGACCAAGACCAGCTTGCCTTTGGGACGATCTGCAAGCGATTGAATAAAAGCCAGCGAAAGTTTGGCTTTATGATGCCCATAAGGAATTAAAGCCTCTGGTGAAATACCCAGACGATCTTTTGCCAATGACAAAACAGGCTTCATGTTTGCTGCACGGGCAATGTCAATATCTGGCGCACCCGGTGCGGGAAGATTATCTTGTGTCACGTTTCCCTGACGGCCATTTGACCGTCCTCCCTTTTTGTGTGTGAGGCTTATGAATTGGGATTTTACCCGTACCCCATATCCTCTCAACATAGGGAGTAGAAAAATATAGTATTTTCTTCAAGCGACGTTAAGTTTAGTAATTACGACATTGCCGTGTGATTGTCTGAGAACAAATGGTATCAGCACTTGTAACAGGCAGGGCATGAAAAATGATGGTTCTTATCCGAGCTTATCAACACGTATCTGCTGTTCAAAATAATCTGGGACATTAAAATGTTTGGCAATCATACTCAAAAAAAACCTCAAACCATCGGTTTTTTGCTGTTGCCGCATTTTTCGATGATCGCCTTCACATCTTGCATTGAGCCATTGCGTGCAGCCAATAGAATGAACGAGGGTAATCTCTATCAATGGAAAACCTATAGCGTTGACGGTGACAAGGTGGCCGCCAGTAATGGGGTGAGTATTACAACAGATGCTGCCTTTACGGATACCATTGATGCTGATGTTGATGTTCTTTTTGTTTGCGCGGGCCTTCAAGCCAGGGATTACCGTAATTCGTCGATGACCGCCAAGCTGCAAGCCTATGCCCGGGCCGGTGTGCCCCTTGGCGGTGTTTGCACCGGTTCTATTGCGTTAGCTAATGCTGGATTGCTGGACAAGTGTCGTTGCACAATACACTGGGAGAACATTGAAGGGTTTGTTGAGGTTTATCCCGGGCTTGATGTGACCGCCACCTTGTTTGAAATTGATGGCGACAGGTATACCTGCTCTGGTGGCACGGCGCCGCTGGATATGATGATTTACTCCATTGCGAAGGATCATGGCAAACCCCTTGCCGCCAGTGTTGCAGAGCAAATGCTACACAGTCCGGTACGTCAGCCCCACGATCATCAACGCACGTCCATTCAATACAGAACTGGTATCAGCCATCCAAAGCTATTAGCGGCCATTGCTTATATGGAGGCCTATATTGAAACGCCGCTTGGTCTGCCTGAATTTGCTAAACGCCTGAATATTTCCCTAAGGCAGCTGGAAAGACTTTTTCGCTCCTTGTTGGGGACAACACCGTCCCGGTATTATCTGGCACTTCGCTTGCAGCGTGCCAGACAATTGTTGACACAAACCACAATGTCCATATTGCAAATTGCCGTGGCCACTGGCTTCAAGTCAGCCGCGCATTTTACCCAAGCCTATAAAAACCACTTCACATATCCGCCGCGTACGGAGCGCCTTAACGCGATAAACTAGATCGGGCAGCGTCGAAGGTCTGACCCTAAAGTGCTCAACCAGTCTGGATGTGCCACTATGCTTGCAAAGTTAAAAGCTCGCCACGGTTTATTTGGCACCATAGCCTGTAAAAATAGTTCTTATTGTCCGGAACAGAATGATGATGTCGAGCCAGAGTGAGAAGTTTTTGATATAGTAAAAATCATATTGTAATTTTTGATCGACATCATCAATATCAACAACATGCCCCTGGTTAACCTGTGCCCATCCGCTAATACCAGGGCGCACCACATGTCGGTAACTGTAAAATGGAATTTTGTTTTCATACCAGCTTGACAAGGTTTCAGCCTCTGGACGTGGCCCGATCCAGCTCATTTCCCCTTTGATGATATTGATGACTTGTGGAAGCTCATCGAGACGCGTTTTTCGCAAAAATCCACCCAGTCTGGTAATGCGTGTGTCATTATCCCTGGTCATGGCGTTTGTACGTATCTGGGATTCATCATCTTCCAGTTTTTCATCGCAGTGATGCATTGTTCTGAATTTGTAGCAGATAAAGGATTTGCCACCATAACCAATACGCCGCTGTCGAAAGATTGCCGGGCCAGGATTGCTTAATTTGACGGCCAGTGCCGTGCCCGCCAGAACGGGCATCAAAAAGACAAGAGCGATGAGCGCAAAAATACTATCCACGAGAACCTTGATTTTTATGTAAATGATATTGGGTATCAGCGTACCCAAAGTGTTTTCAGATATGTGATTGATCCGAACCTTTCCGGTCATGGATTCGCGAATATACTTATAGTCAACAACAGGAATACCGGCCAGCGCGCATTGGGCCAATAAACGTTGCCATTTATCATCCATTTCGGCGTTAAAATCGGCGATGACGGCACTGCAATCTTTCGGCAAGTCTGTGAGCAAGGTTTGAGATTGTTTCAATACCTCCCATTTGGCACCGGCAATCGCGGTTAATGTTTGGGTATTTTCTGTCGGGCAAATGGCAATGGTTGGCCTTGCCAGCTTTGAAACAATGTATTGCACCAAATAGACCCAGATCAGGGTCAGGATAAAACACATTCCCAATAGTGATCGACTATAATCAAGGCGAAGGAACAACAGGGCAGCAATCATCAGGCCATAAACGCTGGAAAACACTGGAATTATGTAAAAATTTGTATTGATACCCGGATAGGCTGTCAGTTTTTTCAGGGCGTAAAACCCTATAAAATAAGAGAGAAGGACAACAAGGATAGAATTATTTCTTGTGGCCGAGTCGTCAATCACAAAATCAAAATTTACCATTATCGGCGGCACAACGATAAACAGCAGGCCACCAAGCAATTGAACACGCAGACGCAAGATCAAAGACTTGATCCCGGTGCGCACGCCTTGTGGCACTCTGTTAAGCATTATTGTTTCCACAGCCCCGACCTCAGTTACACTTAACTATTGTTGGTCAGTGACATTGTATTCTAATATGACTGACTGTCCATAATTATTTTCTGTGTGGCAGATTGTATGAAGTTAACACGCCTTGAGGTTATCCGTTTCTAAAACACTGTCGCAGACAGTAGATACATGCTGGCCCAGAACAAGCAACAACTCATCACTATCAACCTGAAAGCCCGGCCTATTGACCATTTGCTTTTTCCCTCTTGCACGGTTTCGTGCTCAAGAGTTAAACGCGTTAATAGTTTACGTGCCGGGGACTCGACCGGTAAACATGCGCCATTCCCATCTGAATTACTAACCGGTTTTACAGGCGGCGAACCTGTAGACACATCAGCATTACCTTGATGTTTTTCCTTGGCCAAATGTGCCATTGCAATTCTCCACAAATCCAAGGCCAACCCCTAAACCTGAAATCTTTAGCAATACTATCAAAATATAGACAATATTTTCTAAACCCCGATCATGACAAATGAAAGGAGCGGTATGCCCCGTGCCATTTCCATTGCAAATTTATTGCCGTGCAATAATGCCATCATGCGCAATGACCGCAAGGCGGACTCCTGAAGTGGGTGGGGTAATTGTTGCCAATTGGCGAATACAAATTCCAGCCGCCATAGCATAAATTGCTTGTAACCCGCTGGTTCAACCACAAATGAGCGGTCAAGATAGGTAATTTTTTTTCGTTGACTCTGCCATCTCGCAAAAGTTCGATATAGGCCAGCCTTGCCCAGCTTTCTGCCCGTGCGGGGCTGCGCTCAAGGGCATGCAGCGTTAGATTTTCGGATGTGCTCAAGCCTAACGGTTGCTTTAATAAATATAATTGCACTGCAAGGTCAAACAATTCGCTTGTTGGGCCCGGCGGTATTAGAGCGATTTCCATAGCATCCAGTATTTTATACTGGGCAACCGTATTGGTACTCGCGAGGTCAGATAGTAAGTTTCGTGCCCTGGACGTTCTTGTTTCATTTTGCATAACGGGCCATGTAAAGAGAATGGCCAGCAAACAGCACCCTATGAGTATGTACCGCAGGGTGCTCTCTTGTGCATGAACTGTCACATTCAGGGTTCCCGGGCGTTATGGTTATCGGAATCGGCTGTTTTCGGCCTTTACTTGTATGGCTTTGACCTTCTTATGGCAATTGTACTGCGCAAGTGCAGTCTGTATGCAGTTCATATTTGGCCGTTTTGTTTGGAAGTCCTGTTGACTATGTCCTGGTTCAAGAACAAGAAAAAACAATTTTGTGTACCGGAAGGACATGTTGTTTATGCCATTGGTGACATACATGGTCGGGATGATTTGCTGACCGAGCTGATTGAGAAAATTACTGAAGATTTCCAAAATAACACCCAACGGAGTGTTACGAGTATCGTATTTCTTGGTGATTATGTGGATCGCGGACTGGGTTCTAAAGCTGTTATAGATAAATTGTTGCTCTTGAAAAAAGAATTCTGCGTGCCTGGCCAAGGCCCCGATGTGTATTTTTTGATGGGAAATCATGAAGAAGCATTATTACGATTTCTGGACGACCCGGATTTTGGTGAACAATGGCAGGTTTATGGCGGTACGGAAACGCTAATATCTTACGGTATAACACCACCTCGTTTAAAGGCAGACAGTGCTGCATGGCATGCAGCATCGGGTGCGCTAGGTTTGGCTTTGGGGCATGAACACCTTGCTTTTCTTCAAGGCCTTAGGTGCTCATTAGAGATCGGAGACTATATTTTTGTGCATGCCGGTTTGCGACCAGGTGTCGCGCTGGAGGAACAACTGGAAAGTGATATGCTCTGGATACGCGAAGAATTCCTCAGCGATAGCGCAAGTTTTACAAAAAAAGTTGTCCACGGGCACTCCCCCAAAAAGCAACCATTTGAGGATCATCGCCGCATTGGCGTTGATACTGGTGCCTATATCACCGGCGTTTTGACTGCGGTTCGGCTTGAACAAAATTCTGTAAGTTATTTACAAACCGGTTTGTGACAACCACAATAGGTTTATTAGATGAACACATCTGGAAATTGCACGAACACTAGCTTTAACGCTCTGCACACAAAATATTAGAGAGAACAGTAAAATGCGGTCATTGATTTATTTGCTTGGTTTGGTTTGTGTCATTGGGTTGGCATCTTGTGCAACAGGCCCGGCACCCAGTTTGGGTGGGGGAGAAATAATCCCAGCAAACCAATTGCGATCAGGTTCGGAATATCGGTTGGGTTCAGGGGATCAATTGCGTGTTATCGTTTTTGGTGAAGAAGACTTGTCGGGTGAATTTGTTGTCGATGGCGGTGGTCAGGTTTCGCTACCTCTGGTTGGCGAGGTAAGTGCCAATGGTAAAACCGTCAGGGAGTTTCAACGTGCCGTTGTTGCCAAACTGAAAGAGGGTTATCTGACGGATCCGCGTGTTAGCGCAGAGGTTCTGAATTTCCGCCCATTTTATATTCTGGGCGAAGTAAGCACGCCAGGTGAATACCCATATCTTAGCGGCTTGACGGTTATGAATGCTGTTGCCACCGCAGAAGGATTTACTTATCGGGCGGATACCCGAAAGGTGTATATCAAGCGTGCCGGAGAAGTGGGCGAGCGCGCCTATACCCTGACAACGGAAACGCCGGTTCAACCCGGAGACACCATCCGCATTGGTGAAAGATTTTTCTAAATGATGCCGGAAAAGATGAGTTGTGGCAAACCCAGTACAAATTTCACACTCGCAATAGCGTGATTCTCCCAGGACGGGAAAGCCACGTATTAACTTTGACAAAATTACAACATTTTTTATAATTATAACAGTATAGCGATTATTGTACTTGTTATTCTTATATTGTATGATACGTAAGCATTGTTGAGAGTCTTGGAGACAAACATGAAAAATTCATTTAGGGCAATTTTGATTGCCGGCGTTGCTGGCTTTGCCGCTGTCGGGGCGTTGACACTAGCTGTAGCGCCGGCTTTGGCCGACGCGCCAGTTGCCGCAACCCTGGCCGCACAAATTCAGGCCGCAATTGCCGCACTGCCGGCGGATGCATCTGAAGCAGACATACAAGCGGCCATTAACCTGGCGGTTCAAAATGCAAGTGCTACACCGGCACAGGCAGCGGCCGCTTTGGCCCTTGTCGCTGCATCGCCTACTCTTTCGACTAGCCAGGCGGCCGCCGTGTCAACGGCACAGGCGCAACCAGCCAATGGTGGAACAGGTTCATCTGCCGGTGGTGCTCCCGGTAGTTCCGGTGGTAGTACAACTGGTGGAGCGCCACCTTCATCAGGTGGCGGCGGCGGTGGCTCGGATTACGGTAACTGATCCTTTAGGGTTTGGTTCACGTTTTCGGATTTAGACTGTCGCAAATTTTGTTGGTTTAGAAGGCATGTTTTATATGCTATCTGGAGGGGGCGTCGTGCGCTTATCTTATATACTTGGTTCGGTTTCATTGTTGGGCCTGATGGCGGGCGACGCATTTGCGCAACCGGCCTCAAACAGTTCATTCGCCCGGGATCGTAATATTTCGGTGACAGAGCGTCTGAAGCCTGAATATCAAACGTCAGGCGTTGATCTGGGCGGATTTATTCTTAGCCCTGAACTGACGACCGGTCTGCGTTATAACGATAATATTTTTGCCCTGAGTGCAAACAAGGTGGATGACTTTATCGTTAAAATCAATCCGTCAGCGATCCTGCAGTCAAAATGGTCAAGGCACTCGCTAAGTTTTAATGCAAGCGTTGACCACAACGAGTATATGGATCTTTCGCAAGAGAGTTATACCGATATAACCATAGGCGCAGATGCAAATCTGGACGCGGGACGTGGTCTTGCGTTTGGTTTTGGTGGACAATTTCAGGCGCTAAATGAGCCAAGAACAAACTCCAGTTCTCCTTCAAACACCACCAAACCGGTTGAATATGACCTTGCGTCATTTTATGGCAATGTCTCGCGCGAAATTAACCGGATTCGTCTGGTAGTGTCTGGTGGTCTAAGGGACTTTAACTATAAAGACGGTCAGATTATCGGTGGCGGTATATCCGATCAGGATGATCGTGATCGCCAGATGGTTGATTTTAATGGCCGTGCTGAATACGCGGTTAGCCCGGACACATCTGTGTTTTTTGAAGTAGGCTATAATGATCGTTCTTATGATCTCCAGCCACCGACTGTTCCCCTGGATCGTGACTCAGATGGGTACCAGTTTCTGATCGGTACCAATTTTGATCTCTCCAATACGATGCGCGGTGAAGTTGCCATTGGTTATCTGGATCAGAATTTTGAAAGCGCATTACTGCCAGACATTGACGGCTTTGCAATTCGGGCAGATGTAGAATGGTTCCCCACTCAACTGACAACTTTTGGGTTGGGCGGCTCTCGCTCTGTTGAGGATTCAGGTATTCAGGGCGCTTCAGGCTATCTGGCCAATAAAGCATATTTCAGAATTGACCATGAACTTTTGCGGAACTTGATCGTTTCAGGCGAAGCTACATACGGGTTTGACGACTATAAGGGTATTGATCGGGAAGATGAACGGTTTGGCGGCACGTTGAGCGGAACGATATTGCTGCGGCGTGGTGTAGGGCTTTCCATGTATTATCTTTATGCCGACCAAACCTCACGTGGCTTGGCTGGTGGGTCTGATTATACGAACAATGAAATTGGAATTAGCCTCAAGTTTCAACGTTAGGCCCAAAAGGCAAGCTCAATTTACCATACATAAGCGGATGCTGCATTACCCTGTTTGAGATAGGTTACGGGTATGCTGTATAGTGGCATTGTGTTTTTTCGCGAATTGATAGTCGTCAGGCAATAATCGTATGGATACTAATTCTTCCCATCAAATAGTGAACTTACAACAAGAAAATGCTGACATTGGTGTGCTTGACCTCAGGCATTTGCTCACTGTTTTTCGCCGAAGATTTTCCATTTTCACAGCCGTTGCAGCGATCATTCTCGCGCTGGTCATTGTTGTAACATTTCAGCTTACACCACGCTTTAGCGCCAGTACTGAGCTTATCATTGATCCCAGACAAGAGCAGGTCATCGATCTTAACCAGGTGCTCTCTGGTCTAACGCCTGATACCGCCGTTGTTGAAAGCGAAGTGCAGATTATTAAATCTCGCTCGCTGGCTGGCAAAGTCATTGATGAGCTTGACCTGACGCGCGACCCCGAATTTAACCCTGCTTTGGTTCAGCTCAAGGGTTTTTCCTTATGGAAGCAAAACACTAGCGCATGGGTGGGAAACCTTTTCAGTGCGCTACTTCCAGATGACGGTAACAAGATATCATTGTCCGAAGAAGAGAGGCAATTAAAGGTCAAGAATAAAGCTGTTTCCATTCTTCTTGATCGTTTAAGTGTGCGTCGTTCGGGCTTGACTTATGTGATTGCCTTGAAATTTGAAAGTGAAGTTCCTGGAAAAGCCGCCAGGATCGCCAATACAATTGCTGACAAATATCTGGTCGATCAGCTTGAAGCCAAGTTTGATGCTACCAAGCGTGCTAATGAATGGCTGGAAGAACGTTTAGGTACTTTGCGCACTGAAGTACAAGGTGCAGAACGCGCCGTGGAAATATATCGTGCGCAAGAGGGGTTGCTTAATGCAGAAGGTTCGTCTTTGGCAGAACAGCAGATTGCAGAATTAACAGGGTCTGCAATTATACTAAGAGCCGAACTTGCTGAAAAACAAGCGCGTCTTAATACAGTAGACCAGCAGATAAAATCCGGGCGGGGCGAAGATGTTTCGGCGGTTCTGGATTCTTCTGTTATGGCAGAGTTAAGGCGGCAACAGTCAGAAGTTACACGTAGACAGGGCGAACTTCAAAGCCGTTATGGTGCCAGGCACCCTGAGATATTGAAAGTCAAAAATGAACTTTCCGATATAGAAAATCAAATAAAGCAACAAATCAACAGGATCGTTTCAAGCCTTAGAGGAGAAGTATCTGTAGCCCGACAACGTGTTTCATCCCTTGAGCGAGATATTGCCAAATTAACCACAAAGCTGACCTCTAATAATTCAGCACTTGTGCGATTACGCGAGCTGGAGCGTGATGCCACAGCCAGTAGAACCTTATATGAGTCTTTTCTGGATCGGTTCAAACAAACCAGTCAACAGCAATCTCTGCTTGAGGCGGATGCGCGAATAATTTCGCGTGCCACAGCACCAATTCGCCCAAGTTTTCCCAATAAACCCCTTATGTTATTATTGGGGTTTGTATTGGCTTTAGGTGCGGGTGGGGCAACGGTCTTTATTGCTGAGTCTCTTGATCGCGGATTGCACACATCTCATGATGTTGAATATGTGCTGGGCGTGCCCTGTCTTGCCTCTTTGCCAATTATCGACCGTAATAAAGGCCGTATAAGCCCGGCAGATTATGTAATTGATAAACCATTATCCAGTTTTTCAGAAGCATTACGCACAATGCGTGCGTCCTTGCTTTATGCTGATGATAATAAGGGCGGTTCAAAAATCATAGCCATTACCTCCGCTTTACCAGGCGAGGGTAAAACGTCTATGGCGCTGTCACTGGCCAGAGTTTCGGCCATGATGGGGGCAAAAACCCTGGTCATCGATGCCGATATTCGTCGCAGAATGTTGACCGAAACAGCGCAAGTGAAGCCAAAGGTAGGGCTTGTCGATCTTATTGAAGGCAAAGAAAGTTTTCAAAATGTAGCGATCGCTGACAAACAAAAAGGGCTGGATATATTACCTTTGGTTGACCGCAAGGAAAACCTGACCCTTGATCTCTTTGGTCGTCCGGCCATGCGGGTGCTGCTTGAAGCTCTAAAAGAGCATTATGAGTTTATTGTTATTGATACGGCCCCAACCTTGCCGGTTGCAGAAACGCGGGTTCTGGCCACATTGGTGGACTCGGTGGTGCTACTTGTGCGTTGGCGTAAAACCCCAAAAGAGATCGCACGATTAGCCCTGGAATCGCTAACACGAGTAAACGCACCTTTGGCTGGCGTTGCCTTGACACAGGTGGATCTGGCTGCACAACATAGTTATGGGTACGGTTATGGCTATGGCAGTTATTACAAAAACTACCATAAATACTACGTTGAGTAGACCGGGGTCAAACAAGGTAAAATATTCTAAAAACACCCGATAATTATCGAAAAATCGTATAATAATGCATATTATTGATATAATAGTGCTTGCATAATTAAAATATGAAGTTATTAAGCATCCAACGCTCACCATTGTGCAGTGCTGTGGTGACACGGATTTTGGAGTCTGGTCGTGAATTTGCGCACAGAAAATACTAACAGCAGGATGTTCGTTCTAGCCCGGGCGAATAATCTGCCAGGCTCTGTCTCTTTACTTCTAGTCAGTGTGATTATTGTGGTCGTCCTTACCGGGGCGGGGCAGTTCGGATAAAGCAAAATTAAAATGCGTTTACCGAAGCCCTGCTCCCAAAAGGAAGCGGGGTTTTTTGTTGCGCCTATAACAAGGAACCAAGAACTAGATGTCCCAAACCAGGTCAAAACGCAGTGATGCGATTGTCAAAGGCGCGGCCCATGCTCCGGCGCGGGCAATGTTGCGTGCCACAGGCTTTGAAACCGCCGATTTTGATGCGCCCATCATTGGTCTGGTTAACACCTGGACGACGGTAACGCCATGCAACATGCATCTGGACAAGCTGGCCGAACCGGTACGCGCGGGAATACAAGACGCCGGGGCGAGGCCAGTGGATTTCAATACTATTGTGGTTTCCGATGGCGTGACCATGGGGGCCGAGGGTATGCGTGCCTCACTTATCTCCCGTGAGGTTATTGCTGACTCTATCGAATTGGCTGTGCGTGGTCACAGTCTGGATGGTGCCATTATTCTGGTTGGTTGTGACAAGACCATTCCGGCCGCTGCCATGGCGCTGGCGCGCATGAACATACCCGGGATGGTTTTTTATGGCGGATCAATCATGCCGGGGGAGCGTGATGGGAAGCCCTTATCCATTCAGGACGTGTTTGAGGCCGTAGGTGCCGAGGCCAGCGGCGCCATGTCCGAAGAGGAACTGGGCGAAATTGAACGTAAAGCCTGCCCGGGTGCCGGGGCATGTGGGGGGCAGTTTACGGCCAATACCATGGCTATGGCGATGAGCATGTTGGGGTTATCGCCCATGGGAGCCAATGACATTCCGGCAATCCACCCGGATAAAGGTAAGGCTGCACGTGCTTGTGGCCGCCGTGTAGTGGAACTGGCCAGAGAGGATGTATGCGCCCGCCAGTTTATCAATATGCAATCACTGGAAAATGCAGCTTTGGCGGCGTCTGCCTCTGGTGGGTCAACTAACGCTATTTTGCATTTGCTGGCGATTGCCCATGAGGCGGGTATTGCGTTTGACCTGGAAGACTTTCACAAGGCAGCCACACGCGCCCCGGTGATTGCTGACCTGAAACCAAGCGGGCAATATCTGGCAAACGATCTCTTTTTGGCGGGGGGGACACGCCTTTTGGCAGCGCGTTTGCGCGATGCCAATTTACTGGGCAACACACCAACGGTTAGTGGCAATTCTTTATTTGAAGAACTGGACGCGCTTGCTGAAACGCCGGGGCAGAAAATAATTGTCCCGGTTAGTGCGCCGCTAAAAAAAAGCGGTGGCTATCGCATACTTTATGGTGACCTGGCTCCCGAAGGAGCCGTTCTGAAAGTTTCAGGCACGGCAGATAAAGTTTTTGAAGGCCCGGCCCTGGTTTTTGAAAGCGAAGAAGATTGTTTTGCCAACGTGAAAAAAGGCGGCGTTAAGGCCGGTGATGTCGTCATCATACGCAATGAAGGTCCAAAAGGCGGCCCGGGTATGCGCGAAATGTTGGCCGTTACGGCTGCACTGGTCGGGCAGGGCATTGCCGATGATGTTGCCCTCATCACCGATGGGCGGTTTTCAGGGGCAAGCAAGGGCTTTGTTATTGGTCATTGCGCGCCGGAGGCGGCCAATGGCGGCCCCATCACTTTGATCCGTAATGGTGATCGCATCCGCATAGATGCGCAAAAACGGCGTATTGATATTGATGCAGATATTAGCGCCCGGCGCGCCGCGTGGACGGCACCTAAACGCCGAAATTTCGGCGGTGTTTTCGATAAATACGCCCGCCTTGTTTCCTCGGCCTCAAAAGGGGCTGTTACCACAATTTTACAAACGGAGAATAACTAATGAACGCTCGTGAAGCAAAAATAGCCATTATAGGGTATGGCAGTCAGGGCCGCGCCCATGCCTTAAACCTGCGTGATAGCGGTTTTGATATAGTTGTCGGTGTGCGCGACGGTGGCAAGGGAGAAGGCCGCGCCAATGCAGACGGACTGCGTACAGCCAGCCCCGCAGAGGCAGCGGCTGAAGCCAGCCTGATTGCCATGCTGACCCCGGATCTCAGCCATGAAGAGATATTTCGTGACAGCATTGCCCCTAATTTATCCGCAAACGACGCGTTGTTATTCGCTCATGGATTTACCATCCATTATGATCGCGTAATGCCCCCGCGCGGGATTGACGTCATCCTTGTAGCCCCCAAGGGGCCGGGTGATCTGGTGCGCCGCGAATATGAGAGAGGGCGCGGAGTGCCTTGTCTTTATGCGGTGCATCAGGACGCAAGTGGTCGCGCCGGGGATCGTGCTCAAAGCTATGCGAAAGGTATAGGCGGCGTCGAAGGCGGTGCCATAGAAACCAGTTTTGCCGAGGAGACAGAAACAGATTTGTTCGGTGAACAGGCGGTTTTGTGTGGCGGTGCAACGGAGCTGGTGATTGCAGGCTTTGAAACTCTGGTTGAGGCTGGGTACCAGCCCGAAGTGGCCTATTTTGAATGTATGCACGAGCTGAAATTGATTGTGGATCTGCTCTATGAGGGCGGTCTTGCCAAAATGCATGAATTTATTTCCGAGACCGCTATTTATGGCGATTTGGTCTCCGGCCCGCGTATTATTAACGGCGAAACCCGTGCCCGCATGCGCGAAGTATTGACTGACATTCAAAATGGTAATTTTGCCCGAGACTGGATCAAGGAAAACCAGAACGGCCAGCCGCAATATAAGGCGCTTTTGGAAAAAGACCTGAACCAGCCAATTGAAAAAGTTGGTGCTCGTTTGCGCGCAAATATGGCTTGGTTAAGTCCAGCTGCCAAAACAGCAGCCGAGTAAATTCAAGTTCTGAAAGACAGTACAATGAACGCGATTCAAACCACAATAAACCCGGAATGCCCCCCTGTGTGTTCGCAAGCGCCAACCGGTGCGGAACTGGTCGTGGCAGCATTGCGGGATCAGGATGTGGACACGGTATTTGGGTATCCGGGCGGGGCTATTATGCCGCTTTATGATGCCTTGCCTGGTTCTGGTTTGAAGCACATTCTGGTGCGCCATGAACAGGCGGCGGCTTTTGCCGCTGATGCTTATGCCCGGGTGACGGGTAAGGCCGGGGTTTGCCTTGCAACATCTGGCCCGGGGGCAACAAATCTGCTTACCGGAATTGCCAATGCGTTTTTGGACTCGGTGCCCTTGATTGCCATTACCGGGCAAGTGCCAGCCAATGTAATGGGTACAGATGCTTTTCAGGAAATTGATATTTTTGGTATGTCCATGCCCGTGGTCAAACACAGCTTTTTGGTACGCCAGGCCGAAGATATTCCACAGATTATTGCCGAGGCTTTTGCCATTGCCACAACAGGGCGGCCTGGGCCAGTGTTAATCGATTTACCCAAGGATATTGCGCAAACCCGTGTTGAAAACCCAGTAACGGCAAAAATTGAAAAAAATGAGCGTCGAGCACCCGACCCGGTGGCAATTGTTGGTGCAGAGGCTTTGTTAAAACGTGCCAAGCGCCCTGTACTTTATATTGGTGGCGGGGTTGCCAAAGCAAAGGCGGTTCAGACCTTGCGGCGCTTTAACATGCTGGCGGGTATTCCTGCAGTTTCAACCCTGACCGGCCTTGGCGTACTGCCCACGGACAGTGCTGATTTTTATGGCATGTTGGGTATGCACGGCACCAAGGCTGCCAATATCCTGGTACAGGAATCTGATCTGTTACTGGTTTGCGGGGCACGCTTTGATGACCGCGCCACCGGCAAAGTGGACAGTTTTGCACCCGGTGCCAAGGTCATTCATCTGGATTGTGACCCGGCGGAAATTGGTAAAATACGCAACGCAGAGGCAGGGGTACAGGGCGATTTGAAAAGCGCACTGGAAAGCCTGGCTGTTGGTATTCTGGATATATCGCCCTGGCGGGCACGGGCGCAAGAATTACGCAGCCTTCATGCGTTTAGTTATAACGCACCGGGTGCCGGTGTTTTTGCCCCCGCATTTTTGGAAGAACTTTCAAGGACTGCCGGGGATAGTTTTGTCGCCACCTGTGATGTGGGGCAGCACCAGATGTGGGTGGCCCAGCATTGCCATTTCACTCGCCCGGAAGCGCATTTGACCAGCGGCGGTCTTGGGGCCATGGGTTACGGCATTCCCGCTGGTATTGGTGCCAAACTGGCACGCCCTGATGATTGTGTTGTCACCGTGACTGGCGATGGCTCCATCATGATGAATATTCAGGAACTGGCGACCATTCGCCGTTATGGCGTGGCTCTGAAAATCGTACTTTTTGATAACTCAACATTAGGGCTTGTGCGCCAATGGCAAGAGCTTTTTTACGAGGGTAATTTCAGTGAGGTTGATCTTTATGACAACCCAGATTTTGCCGAAGTCGCACGGTCTTTCGGGGTGGAAGCTTTTACTGTCACCCGCCGTGAACAAACCAGTTCTGCAATTAAACGCTTGTTGAACACACGCGGCCCGGTGCTGGCCCATATTCGTATCGATCCACGCGAAAATGTCTGGCCTTTGGTACCTCCTGGAAAATCCAACGCCGAAATGATGGAGCGATAAAATGACAACACAAACGTTACATATTGAATTTGAATCTGCCGAAGGCGCTTTGCTGCGACTGATTGGTCTGGTGGAGCGGCGTGGTTATGAGGTTTGCAGCATGAACTTACCCACTCCGGCCACAGGCACAATGATTCTCGATCTGGGCATTATGGCCCGTGATGGTGATCGGGATATTGGGGTGCTCAGGCGCCAAATTCACCGCCTGACCGGTGTGCGCCGGGTTATGGGTGGCAAGAAGAGTGACAAAAAATCTATGGGAGATCATCATGGTGACGGGTAAAGCAAAAGGAGAAAAAGCTACTGAAATAATGTTTTTTGATACAACTTTGCGCGATGGTGAGCAGGCACCGGGTTTTTCCATGTCCGTCGAAGAAAAATTGATGATGGCGGGGGCTTTGTGTGATCTGGGCGTTGATGTGATAGAGGCGGGTTTTGCCGCCGCATCCCCCGGCGATGCAGAGGCGGTGCGCCGCATTGCGCTTGAAACCGAAGGGCCAACAATCTGTAGCCTTTCACGGGCGAGTGAACATGACATCAAGATCGCCGCACAAGCCCTGAAACCAGCGGGCAAGAGCCGCATCCATATCTTTTTGGGAACCAGCCCTATTCACCGCAAGGCCAAGTTGAATATGGATACAGATGAGGTGTTGGCGGCGATAGAACATTCAGTATCTTTGGCAACAACCCTTTGTGATGAGGTTGAATTTTCTGCTGAAGATGCGATCCGCACAGAGCGGGATTTTTTGGTTGAAGCCCTTGAATGTGCGGCCAGGGCTGGCGCGCGGGTGCTGAACGTCCCGGATACTGTGGGTTACACTACGCCGGATGAAATTTATGACTTGTTTAAGTTCCTGATTGCCAAGGTGAATAACGCAGACAATGCCATTTTCAGCACCCATTGTCATGATGATCTGGGTATGGCAGTGGCCAATTCCCTTGCGGCAGTGCGTGCAGGTGCGCGCCAGGTTGAAGGGGCCATTAACGGCATTGGCGAGCGAGCGGGTAATTGTGCGCTGGAAGAAATGATAATGATCTTTGCCACGCGCAAGGATGTTTTTAATGCGCAGATCAATGTGGACACCAGCAAAATTTACCCGGCCAGTCGTATGTTGGCTAAAATGACGGGAAATCCGGTGCCACGTAACAAGGCCATAGTTGGCCGCAACGCCTTTGCCCATGAGGCAGGTATCCACCAGCATGGTGTGCTCAATGACCGGCGTACTTATGAGATTATGCGCCCTGAGGACATTGGTCTATCCGGTAATGCCCTGATTTTAGGCAAGCACAGCGGCAAGCATGCCCTGGCCGCACGGGCAAAAGAACTGGGCTTTGAAATTGATGACGATCGCCTGGCCGCCGTTTTTGTATCATTCAAGGTATTGGCTGATGAATTTGGCGAGATTGCCGATGCACAGCTCATCGACCTGATCTCTGGCGTCACAGGAACAGCCAGTGCCGTTTGGTCATTGAAACGTGTGGAAATGCGCGCCGCCTATGGGGCGCAGGTGGAGCCGTTTGCCCGTGTGGAACTGGAGCATCCTGAACGAGGTGCCGTTACCGATATTGCCACGGGTGAGGGGCCGATCCATGCGGCGTTTAATGCCGTGCAGCACATTACAGGCTTCACAGCGAGCGTAGAAGAACTTGAGATAAATCATGTGGGTGCCAAGGGTCGAACTGATTGTATCGCTGATATTGTGCTGCGTATTGATGGCCAACTCTTTGTTGGCCGTTCACGCACTCGCGATGTGATCCCGGCGGGGGTGGAGGCTTATGTAGATGCCATAAACCGTGCCGCCGCCAGCTTGAACCGCGACGCTTTTGGGCAGGAAAAACCTGCCACTGACCCCGGTAAAACCAAGGATGCGGCTTAACCAAGAAGCCGAAGGAGAATGTAATGAGTATTTCAGAAGCAAAATACATATGGCGTGATGGCCAGATGCTGCCCTGGGCAGAGGCAACCACCCATGTTTTGAGCCACGGCCTGCACTATGGCACGTCCATGTTTGAGGGTATTCGTGTTTATGACACACCAAATGGCCCATGCGGATTTCGTCTGACCGAGCATGTCGCCCGGCTGTTTGCTTCAGCGCGTATTTACGCCATGGAAATTCCCTTTGAGGAGGAGGAACTGGTTGAAGCCTGCCGCGAAACCGTGCGGGTTAATCAGTTAACCAGTGCTTATTTGCGCCCCATCGCCTATCATGGTTATGGTGATATTGGTGTTGCACCGGGGCCGGATACACCGATCAATGTTGCCATTGCCGCCTTTCCCTGGGGTGCCTATCTGGGCGAGGCTGGTCGACAAAATGGCGTTGATGTTTGTGTGTCTTCCTGGCGGAGACCTGCACCAGGCACCATTCCCATGAGTGCCAAGGCTGCGGGTAATTATCTTTCTGGATTTCTTATTTCTAGAGAGGCAAAGCGCAATGGTTATGCCGAAGGAATCGCTCTGGATGTTGATGGGAGGCTTTCTGAAGGTGCGGGTGAAAATCTCTTTATTGTCAAGGGCGAAACCTTGCACACTCCGCCAGCCGCCTCGTCAATATTAAGTGGTATCACCCGCGATACAGTGATGAAACTGGCCGTTAAAATGGGGTTTAATATCCGCGAAGAACCTCTGCCCCGGGAAATGCTCTATGTGGCGGATGAGTTATTTTTTACGGGTACGGCCGCTGAAATAACGCCAATTAGATCGGTGGATGGCACCAAAACCCTGGCCCGAGGGTGCGGCCCGATAACCCGTGCCTTGCAAGACCAGTTTTTTGGCCTTTTCAATGGCAAGACACCCGACACAGAAGGCTGGCTGGAACCCATTGGCGTGTCCAGTACCCGGGAGGTATCCAATGTCGCCTAAATCACTTTTTGACAAGGTGTGGGAACGCCATTTGGTTCGCGTTGAAACGGTAGAGCAACCGGCAGTGCTCTACATTGATCGCCATCTGGTGCATGAGGTCACCTCACCCCAAGCCTTCGCGATGCTCAAAGAGCGCGGTTTGAGAGTTCGCTGCCCGGATCGTACTTTTGCAACCATGGATCATTCAACGCCTACCGTGCCGCTTGGCCCGGATGGTGACCCCGTTTATGCCAACGAGGATGCCCGTATGCAGGTGCAAACCTTGCAGGAAAACTGCGCAGAGTTTGGCATAGAACTTTTTGGCTGGGACAGCCCCCATCGCGGTGTTATTCACGTTATGGCACCAGAGCTAGGCCTGACCTTGCCGGGAATGACCATTGTGTGCGGCGACAGTCATACCGCCACACATGGTGCATTTGGGGCGCTGGCTTTTGGTATTGGCACAACCGAGGTTAGTCATGTTCTGGCCACTCAATGTCTGCTGCAAAACAAGCCAAGATCAATGCGTGTGACCTTGAACGGGCGGTTAAATGCAGGGGTTAGCGCCAAGGATATGGCTTTGGCGGTGATTGCGGCGCTGGGTTCGGGTGGTGGCACGGGTTACGTCATTGAATATGCTGGCGAAGCTGTGCGTACCCTTGGTATGGAAGAGCGCATGACGCTGTGCAACATGACAATTGAAGCTGGCGCCCGCGCGGGTATGATTGCCCCAGACCAGGTGACTTTTGATTGGTTGAAAGGCCGCGCACATGCACCCAAAGGCGATGCCTGGGAGCATGAGATTGAGGATTGGAGAGCACTAAAAAGTGATAAAAATGCTGTTTATGATGCCGAGATCACACTAGAGGCTCGGTTGATTGCACCGATGATTACCTATGGGCCTTCGCCGGATCAGGGCATGGCCGTGGATTCAATAACGCCGCATCCTTGCGGTGCGGTAGAGCGCCAGGGCCTTGATTATATGCGCTTTACGCCAGGTCGACCAGTTATGGGGGAAAAGGTGGATGTGGTGTTTATCGGTAGTTGCACCAATGGGAGGTTAAGCGATTTACAAGCTGCCGCACAGGTATTGCTGGGCCATCGTATTCACCCGGATGTGCGCATGCTGATTGTACCAGGTTCGGAACAAGTGCGCCGTGAGGCAGAGCATGAGGGTTTGCATGAAATATTCAAGACTGCGGGCGCTGAATGGCGTCTGCCTGGGTGCTCCATGTGCATTGCAATGAATGGCGATATGGCAATGCCTGGTGAACTGGTGGTTTCTACGTCAAACCGTAATTTTGAAGGTCGGCAAGGCAAGGGCGCGCGCACTGTGCTTGCCTCGCCAGCCACGGCTGCCGCCAGCGCCATCTGGGGGGAAATTGCTGACCCACGGCCATTTATGGAGGCCCCTCGTGTTGCTTGATAAATTTTCAAAACTAACCTCCCGGACTATGGTTCTGGCACAGGAAAATATCGATACTGACCAGATCATCCCGGCACGTTTTTTAACCACAACCAGCCGTAACGGTCTGGGCCGAGCTGCGTTTTATGACTGGCGATATGATGAAGCGGGAATGGCCCGCAACTCGGATCCCTTTGCGGGCAAAGAACCACAGGCGCATCAGATTTTGGTCGGGGGCGCCAATTTTGGCTGCGGATCATCGCGCGAACATGCGCCTTGGGCTTTGGCTGATTTTGGTTTTCGCGCTGTGGTCAGCACCAAAATTGCCGATATTTTTAAAAGTAATGCCATAAAAAACAGTATTTTACCTATTGAGGTTAGCTCGGAAACTCATGCGGATCTGATTGCAACACCGGGTGCAGAACTCACCATAGATCTGGAGCGGTTAGAAATATTACGCCCGGGAAAATGGAAGCAATCTTTTGAAATGGATGCTTTTGGACGGCGCTGCCTCCTGGATGGTGTTGATCCACTGGGTTTTTTGCAAAACTGTGAAGATGAAATTACACAATTTGAGGCAAGGCGCGCATGAGTTACAAAATTGTTGTTCTGCCTGGTGACGGGGTTGGGCCAGAAGTGGCAGACGCGGCAATGTCTGTGCTTGTCGCGACATCAGGTGTATTCGATCTATCCCTTGAATTTGATAACCATGCCTTTGGCGGAGCGGCGATTGATGCCTGTGAAAATCCATTGCCGACTGAAACCATGGCCGCTTGCAAGGTGGCCGATGCAGTATTTTTAGGAGCGGTTGGTGGGCCAAAATGGGATGGCGCGGCACTACGCCCTGAGGCCGGATTGCTTGGGCTTCGTGCCGGGTTAAATTTGTTTGCTAATTTACGTCCTGTGGATGTTCATCCTGCTCTGGTTGAATATTCACCTTTGCGACCAGAGCGCGTATCAGATGTGGATATACTGATCGTGCGCGAACTGACGGGCGGGCTTTATTTTGGCAAGAAAAATCGCGAAGGCGACAATGCCAGCGACCTCTGTAAATATTCTAAATTTGAAATCATCCGTGTTGCTCGTATTGCTTTTGAGGCTGCTCGTGGTCGCAAAAACCACGTTACATCCATCGACAAGGCCAATGTACTGGAAACCAGCCGTCTGTGGCGGGAAACCGTAACAGCTTTGCAAAAAAAAGAATTTCCGAATGTAGAACTGCGTCATGAATTGGTGGACTCGGCGGCGATGAAACTCATCACTTCGCCGGGCAGTTATGATGTGGTGCTAACTGAAAACCTGTTTGGTGACATCCTTAGCGATGAGTGTTCTGTACTGTCTGGTTCAATTGGTCTTTTGGGTTCGGCGTCGCTTGGTTCTGGCCGGTTAGGGCTTTATGAGCCAATTCACGGCTCGGCCCCCGATATTGCAGGACAGAATATTGCCAATCCGGTGGGGGCCATTTCCAGTGTGGCCATGATGTTGCGCCATAGCCTGAACGCCCCCAAAGCCGCTCAGGCAATTGACAATGCGATTTATTCTGCGCTCGAAAACGGGGTACGAACTTCCGACCTGGGCGGCGCATTTAGCTGTTCACAAATGGCTGATGAAATCCAAAACCGGATTTTTGCTGACTGAACTTTAGGGAAATAACCCTCAAGTTATAGAGAATTTGCTTCTTTCAGAACTAAAAATGTTTTCCCTGTATATGCCCCGGGAACAAAAAATTTATGACCAGACTGCTAAAAAAACAATCCAGCAGTGATAAACGTATAAATTACTCTGAAAGCGACCTTGTTATCTGATGCAACCCAAAAAATTAAACCATTAACAAGAGTGTACAGATAAATTTTAAGAAAATCAGGTAAACAAAACAAAGATTTTTCCTGATCGATTGTATTTTGAGGGATATTAAAATGATCCGGCATAAGTTTTTAAAACCAGGGTTTGCGGCGACAATCCTTGTTTTAAGTACCTTTGTTTTTGGTGATGCCGCGGCAAAGGCAGAAACCAAAACTCAAAAAAAGTTCAAGATCGTGACGCTCAACATATCGGGACGCATCATGGTGGATTATACGAATGCCTATGCTAAAAATACAGACTTTGATTTGCAAAACTTGGAATTGCGCCGGGCATATTTAGGTCTTGATGGGAAAGTTGGCAAAACGTTTAGCTATGCCGTTGTTGGTAAGGTTGATGGCTCTGGTGACGTTGGCCTGGTTGGCTTTACCTTTGACTGGAAACCCAAAGGGACAAATTTCCAGGTTCGCCTGGGGCAATTTAAAACGCCTATGTCTTTAGATGAGTCTACATCGTCAAAATATACCTCAGTTTTTGAAAGGGCCGCATTTACCGACGCTATAGAGATCAACCGCCGGATTGGCGTCGGGGTTTTTCACACCGGCAAGAAACATACATTTTCAGCAGGGGTCTTTGGCGGCAACATCGAAGACAGGCCCCTACATAGTGGCACCGCATTCGCTTCGAGGGTGACGTTCACACCTATCAAAAACAAAACAGAAATTCTGCATTTGGGCGTGTCAATTCGGTATCGCACAGATGACAAAACCAACGGCGAATTGCGCTATCGCCAACGGCCTTTTACTCATGTGTCAAATAGAATTATTAGTACCGGCAGGGTGGCAAAATCAGATACTGTGCTTGGACTGGAAGCTGCCGCTATTCATAAAAATTTTTGGGCCGCTGGTGAATACAGTACCATACAAACCAATTGTCCCAATTGTGTTTCGGATCCGGATTTTAAGGGGTATTATTTGGAGACAGGCATGTTTTTTGGGGGCCGTAAGAAATATAGCAATGGCAGTTTTGCGCGCCCCATAGTCAAGAAACCTGCCACCAAAGGTGGCCTAGGTGCCTTAGCCATTGTCGCTCGCTATGACAGCATCGATTTGAACGATAAAGAGGTTAAGGGGGGAACTTTAAGTACCTTGATTCTAGGCGCTGACTGGTATCCCGCTGACCACATCCGAATGGGCATCAATTATTTTAGATCTAGTGCAGGGTTGGGGAATAGTGGTTCTGGATTGGGTTCAAAATTTAACAAACTAAGAAAGTCTGGTGTTGCGGATGAGAAAGTAAAAGGCGCTATATTGCGTGTGCAATACGATTTTTAACAGACAATACCAATAATGCCCCCTATAAAGGGAGGTATTACAGGCTAGCGCAGGAAGTTCAGCAGCGAGAGATTACTTAACAGGGAAAATGTCCGTGCCGAGGCTTCAACGGCGGTTTGTGCCTGGGTTAGCCGGGTGGCCGCCTGGGCCAGATCCGCGTCTTCAATGTCACCAACCACCTGGCGCAGCAATAATTGTTGATCTTCGGCGCGGGCTTGCGCATTTTCTACCCGGGTTTGTAACAAACCATTTTTACCGACTACAGCGTTTAAGCCGTTTGAGGCACTGGTAATGCCGGCCAGGGTGCCTTGCAGAAAGGTTTTTTGGGCGGCTGTCAATTGCGCCCCAAAGGGGCCGGAGGCACCATCGTTAAAGTCCTTGATGGATTTAATGACGGTCAGAAGGTTTGTGCCAACATCGTCGGCAAGAAAGCCGATTTTAATTGGCTGGCCTTCATCAACCCGTGCGCTTGCTTTGACTTTGGTATTGTCAAAAATGTCGGCAATGACGACGGTTGGACTTAGATCATTCAACGTCTTGATGTTGACCGGTGGAGTGTCCACCTTGCTGCCGCCAAACAGGGGGCGGCCAGAATATGTCTGGTTAAGGGCATTGAGGGCCCGGTCAAAGACGGCTTCAAGCTGCTGTACCAGTGTGGTGCCAGAATCCAGTCCAATCGCATCTATGACGGCTTGCCTCAAATCATCACCAGCCCCTGCAATTTCGTTTAAGGCCAGATCTTGCGTCGCCAGGCGACCAGAGATTGCCTTCCCGGCTTCAATATACCCCTCATTGCGAGCGGTCAGGGCATGGGCCGCGCTTAATGCACCCAGTTGTGGTGCCAGGCCTTTCAGGTCACTGGATATCTTGCCGCTAGCCACCTGTTTTTGGGCTTCCAGCAATTGGCTCTGATTACGCAATAACTCAGATAGAGAAACCTGATTGGATATGTTGGTGGCGATGCGGGTCATTATTGGCTTTCAACGGGCTAGATTATGGCAAGAAGGGTGTCGGTTAACTCTTTGGCGGCCTGGATCAGGCGTGCTGAGGCATTATAGGATTGCTGGAACTGGGTCATCAGGGCCAGTTCTTCGTCAATGTTGACCCCCTGGGTGTTGGCCAGTCTTTGTTCAGCCTCGGTTTTTAGTGCCGATGCCGCATCTGACTGGCGCAAGGCCCGGGCGGCCCGGCTGCCGATGTCGGTGGCGAAACGCCCGGCAAAATCACTTAAAGAACTGGCAACCCCGGATAAGGAACCGGCGCTTTGAAACGTGCGCGTTTGTTCAAGAGCGCGTTGGATAGCCTCACCGCCGCGCCCGTCACCACTACCCAATACGACATCGCCAACAATTGTTGCGGGTAATAACTCCAGTTGTGCCAAAGCCAGTAAATCAGGATTGGTGGCAATATCGCTGCGTATGGCAAAGGCCGATGTGCGTGTGCCGCGAACGCCTTCGCCAAGGCCAAAGAGTTGCGAAAAGGAAACGCCGGTAGCTCCTCGTAGCGTCGTATCGGCGCTAACCTCTGTTGTATAGCTTTCGGCGCCCATTGTGGGGGTCTGGATCAGGCGCCCGTTGCCATCAAGCGAGAACGTAACAAAGCGGCCAATACCGGTTGTGGTATTGTTTAATGCTGCCAGATAATCATTGATACTCACCCCGGCTACTGGCACGCTGATCTGGGCTGATACCCGTCCATCCGGGCCGGTTATGGTAAAGCTCAAGGCTCCACCACCGGCAAGCCCGTGGGCATCTGCGCCTGTAAGGCCGGTTTCAAACTGCGTTGGCCTGGCGCTGGTGACCAGTTCATTTAATCCAAAGAACTGGGCAAAGCTACGCCCGGCACGCGCCGATGGCGTGGTCGCATCTGAAATGAGCGAGACACCGTTGGCACCGGCGGCACTGATGCTTAGTTCGCCATTTGTAAAACCAACCGTGCCCAGGGCACCCAATGCAGTATCCAGCGCCGTGGTGACACTGCCGATAGTGGCACCCAGTGCGGCGGATGCACCGCCATCGACGCTAAGGGTTCCCGCATCAAAATCTATATCCACCCGGCGCACCAGCGCCCCTGAGGCATCAACCAGAGCCAAGCTGGTTTTGCCGGTAAAGTTCAGGGTATCTGTGCTCACTAACCCGGTATTGCGACCACGCAGGGTGGAAGGAGCGGGTACGGCGGTAGCATTGGTATGAGCAGCGTTCAGGGCATCGGCGGTGCCGGAAGCAAATTCTGCCAGTTCCAGGGCGAGGGCAGGTAGTTCCTTGTCACGCAAGTCGAGGTAACCGCGCAAGGCACCGCTTTTGAAATGTGATTGCAGTTCAACAACATTGCCCGTTGGCGTGCGTCCCTGAATAGGGGAAAAGCTTTGTCCAAGATTGCCAGGCCCGGCTGTGGGGCCTTCCAAGGTCAGGGGAAACTGGCCAAGCAGTAAAACACCATCAGATGTTCGTAAAATCGCTGTCCCTATGTCCGTGCGATCCACTTTAATATCTAATATTTCTGACAAGTCGGCAATCAGGGCTTCCTGGCGATTTTCTGCGCCGGTGGCATCACCTTGCAGACGCCCCCTGGTAATGTCACTGTTCATGTCAGCGATTTGTAAAATCAACGCGTTGGCACGGTCTATACTGAAGCCTATTTGACGTTGGGCCTCACTTCGAGCGGTTAGAATTTCGCCTTCAAGGCGGGCAAATTCATCAAACAAGAACTGCACATCTGAAACAGCAGTGAGACGGCGCACACCAGAAGCAGGGTCAAGCGCAGCGGCACCAATTTCTGCAAAGGCACTGTTCAGGCGAGCGAACAATGACCCGGCGTCATCAAAAGTCCCAAATTGCGCCTGTACTCGATCCAGAATACTGGCCTTTGCTTCACCAGCGGCAGCATCACCGTTGGCGCTCAGTGAGGTCGCCAATAAAAAACGGTCGGTAATGCGGGTCAAACTTGCGGCATCAACCCCTAGTCCGGCACCGGCAACATTACGCGAGACAATGTTGGCTTCGGTGCGGGCATAGGCTGGTGTGTTTACATTGCTGATGTTTGTTGAGGCTGAACGCAGGCCCAGTTGAGCTGCATTTAGCCCTGAAAGTGCGCTGCCAAGGATCGTGTTTATGGACATCTCTTATACCTTCTCGGCAGGACTTGCCGCCCTTCGGGTTATTTTTTCCCGTGTTCTTGCGCTTTTATAATCAACAGAAAAACCGCCGTTATTCGCCATAACCATCTGTTTATTAAACAAAATATTCATTTTTATATTCAATTTCTGACACGTGTGTCCATTAACCATAAGAGGAGTAACGCAAGGGTCGGGCCAAATTTTTGAAGATGAGCGTGATCCCCTGTCCAATTGCCCCGGCAAAATACGCAACTGGGCAGAAACCGCCGCATGAAACTCATGTAAACATTACCCATGAAGATGATTAACATGCTGTTTTTATTATTATATATTTGAATTATTAAGTTGGCCCGGCTTTTGCGTTGTGTTGGCCAACGCGCGTGTGATGCGTGAAATACAGGCGAACAGAATGTATCTGGCGAATAATTTCCTGACCACAATAATCGGCACCGGTGTAAAACCCGGTACGAATTCTGTTGTGCCTGGAATTACTGGCTTACCACAAACATCGCTACCGCAATCGACGGATCAAATTTCAGATTTTTCCCTGTTGCTAGGGACAAGCCAGACAATTTCCAGCCAGAAAATCACGGATAAAAATCCCGTTACTATAAAGGTGCCAGAACGGACTGAGTCACAAAGTCAGAGTTTAGGCCAAAATTTGGATTTGGTAAATAAAACCGGTTCCCAAGCAGATGATAGTTTGATCGCCAGTAATGCCATTACCACTTTTGTTACGACTGATTCAAGAACCGTCATTGACGCTGGATTAACTCAAGTGCTGCCGCAAAGTGAATACCAGCTAACCTCAACAGAGAATTCATCGTATCCATCAATACAAGAAATCCAGCCTGACATTGGTATCTTTAATCAAAATTTCCAAGCTCCTACGCCTTTTATTTCTCCAATACCTTCTGGCACACCGGGTGTTCAAACCGGGCCAGTGGTAACGCAGCTTGATCTCAAGGCTCCGGTCACACCGCAAATCTCCACCGCACCGGGTGTTCAAACCGGGCCAGCGGTAACGCAACTTGATCCAAAAATATTGACTTCAAATGTTACCCTAGCTTCTACACAGGCGATCAGTACTAATCGTCATTTGGCCGAGATTGCACCTCTATTGCATAGTGTAAGGACAATCGTTTCCAATCAGCCAAAACCCGTTTCCAATGTATCCAGTGGCGCGGTAAACGCATCAACATTGACAGCGGCACAAGTCAGTGTTGTCAGTTCGGCCAATCATGGAGCGAATGTTGTTGTGAGCCACAATAACATTGCGCTTACGCCAAATGTGATTGGCATTGAAAATCCTGGGCATACAGCGAAAGCAATCGAGCCTGGTTCATTGCGTTTGGTTGATATAGGGTTGGATGTTCGCCCTGTTGCACAGGATATGGAGCCGGTGCAACTCGTGCGTGCCGGGCAAGAACAGACAGTAGTAACGCCCAAAGCTATGACTTCTGCGCTCGCTAATATGCCGCGACTGGATCAGGCCAGCCTAGCCGGGTTTGCTTCGGCTTTGGCGCAGCGTGTGCAGAGTGGTGCTACGAAATTTGAAATACGCCTTGATCCTGCGGAATTGGGCAGGGTGCAGGTTCGTATGGAAGTTAGCGCCGATAACCGCGTAGAAGCGGTTGTTAGTACCCAGCGCCCTGAAGTGCTTGCCGATTTGCAAAGAGGAGCGGACTCCCTGCGCCGCGCCCTGGCTGAAGCGGGTTTTGAACTTGGCACTGATGGCCTGAGTTTCTCCCTTGAACAGGGATCACAAAACACAGGTGCGGATCAGGACACACTGACCGGATATGAAGCAAATAGTGCAGGAACGCAGGAAGATAATGCGGAACAGATGCGCACACCTCCTGTTGAAATTGCGCAAAATTATGGTCTGACACGGATGTTGAACGTCCGTGTTGATGTGAAGGTATAAGGATAGGTCATGCCAGCATTAAATGGATTAGGGTTAAACCTTGCCGCTTCAAACACCCAGACGGCTGGCACAGCCCTCGCCGATGATTTTGATACGTTCCTTGTGTTGCTAACGGAGCAACTCAAAAACCAGGATCCACTTAGTCCACTGGATTCAAATGAGTTTGTAGGCCAGTTGGTACAATTTTCCGGGGTTGAACAGCAGATTGCCCAGAACCGTAATCTGGAATCCCTTATCAATCTTAATGCGGTTAATTCTGCCACCTCTGCGGTCAGTTTTATTGGCAAGGAAGTCGATGTCCTTGGCCCGACCGCCGATCTTGTCAATGGCAGTGCCAAATGGACGTATGCCAGTGATGCTGGTGCCAGTTCAGTCACTATTCTAGTCAAGGATGCCAACGGAAAAATTGTCTTCCAGGCCGAGGGTGATACCGGCAATGGCGATCACAGCTTTATCTGGAATGGACGTGATAACTTTGGCACGGCCCTCCCGGATGGGCCTTATGATCTGGAGGTCAGTGCGCTGGATGAAGATGGTAATTTACTGTCCACATCTGTTTCCACCAGCCTTGTTATTACCGGTGCAGATTTTTCAGGGGTGGAGCCAGCCTTGCTGGTTGGTGACACCCGTATCGCCTTTGCCAATATCCTTGCGGTTCGTGACCGCTCAACTCTCAATACTTAAACCACGGGATCCAGAATGGTGATCCTTTTTCTGAAGCAGAAGCTCCTCAAAAAACAGGCATTATAAATATCAGGAGCAAAAAATGTCACTTTATTCAGCACTCACTATCGGGGTTGCCGGCCTGCGCGCCAATTCATCTGCGCTTAGCGGCATTTCCAATAATATCGCCAATATCAACACGGTTGGTTATAAACGCACCCGGTCGGATTTTTCTTCACTGGTTACGTCCTCTGCGAATATCAGCAATCTTGATGCCGGTGCCGGTGTATCGGCAGGCTCTCAGCGCCTGATCTCGGAACAGGGACAATTACAATCTTCCAGTTCAACGACTGATCTGGGCATTGCCGGTTCTGGCTTCTTTGTTGTGGGTACCGCCGTTCAAAATGGTGCCGCGAATGATGCGTTGCGCTTTACCCGGGCCGGTAATTTTGCACCGGACGAGCAAGGTTTTCTGAAAAATGCAGCGGGTTATTATTTAAGAGGCTGGGCCGCACAAGCCAATGGCAGCTTTAGTAACAATGCTTCAGACATAACGGCATTGTCCACAGTCAACATCGCCTCGATCAGTGGTGCTTCACAACCGACCAGCACGATGCAATTCAACGGTAATCTCAAAGCCAGTCAGGCAGTGTCTGCGGCTGAGGCAACCTATGCAGCAACGGTCTCAACAACCAATATGGCATCGGGCGGGGTTACCCCGGACTTTGTGCGAACGGTTCAGGTGTTTGACAGTCAGGGCGGCGTTCGCAATGTCAATCTTGCCTTTTTGAAAAGCAGTGCGGCAGCCAATACATGGCATGTTGAGGTTTATGCCTCTCCGGCCAGCGACGTTGCCATTGGTGCACCTCTGGTTGATGGTCAACTTGCTACGGGCAATGTGGTGTTTGATGCCAATGGTAAATTTGATGCTGCGGCATCCATGCCCTTGAACCTGGCCTTTGGTGCTTCATCAGCGGGTGCGCCAGCTGCCGGTGCCGTGAATTGGGCCGCCGGGCTTGGTATTGCTGCACAAACCATCAATATCAGCCTGGGTACGGCGGGTGCCTCAGGGGGGTTGACCCAGTTTGATTCCACCTCCGTTCTCGACTCGTCCATCGTTGATGGCACCATATTTGGCACACTGACCGGGGTTGATGTGGATGCACAAGGTTTTGTTATCGCCAGTTTTTCAAATGGCGTTACACAAAAAATCTATCAGGTTCCCCTGGCCACCTTCATCAATCCAAACGGATTAAATGCCGAAGATGGTGATGCCTTTAGTTTGGCACAAAACTCAGGCTCGCTAAACCTTAAAGCTGCAGGGAACGGGGTAGGCAAGGTTGCCTCGAAAACCCTGGAAGGCTCGAATGTTGATCTGGCTGAGGAGTTTACCAATTTGATTACAGTACAACGAGCGTATTCGGCGTCATCGAAAATTATCACGACGGCTGATGAAATGCTCGACGAACTTATCAGGATCAAACGATAACGGACTAATCCCCTCCGGTTAATGGCCGGAGGGGATTTAATTAAAATTGTGGTTAGGTTTTTTGGGAGGAATTCACCAGCTTTGTTTGCCGGATATTTAAGGTCTTTGGTTAAGGTCACAACCAGAGACAGACAATGTCCGCTTAAAAGATGGGAACGGGTGATATGGGCTACGCAAGAAAAGCACGAGAAACACTGGTTATTGGGCCTGATGGCAGTCCTTTAACACTGGCAGATCTGCCAAGGCCGGAAACACGGCGATGGGTCATCAGGCGCAAGGCCGAAGTGGTGGCAGCCGTTCGCGGCGGTTTGCTGACTTTGGAGGATGCGTGTAATCGCTACCGACTGACGGTTGAAGAGTTTCTGGGTTGGCAACAAATGATTGATCGACATGGCCTTGCTGGTCTGCGCACAACCAAAGTGCAGCAGTACCGCTAGTGAGCGCAAATCCTAAGCAAATCTGAACAAAAGAGCCGGTTGTTTACCTTCCGGCTCTTTTTTTATGCTTTTTCATGCCTCTGTGTCGGTTTCATTAAGTATACGTTTACGACGTGATGGGAAATTCCTGCCTAGTGAAGTGTGCAAAAGTGCGTTTTCAGGACAGGAAAATAAGTGAACAGTCTTCTTAATACGCTTAACCAGTTTGGCCCTATGCGGCTAATAATCATTTTGGGTGTTACCGTTGGCGTCACATTGGCGCTGATGATGATGGCATTAAATATCGGTTCAGCTGAAAAGGCGCTGCTTTATTCCGGGCTTGATCTTAAAGAGGCCTCAGAAATTGGTGCGCGTCTCGACCAGATGGGCATCGCCTATGAGACGGGCGCTGGCGGATCAACGATTATGGTGCCGCGCAAAAAAGTTGATATGGCGCGCATGGCCCTTGCCGGGGAAAACTTGCCCAGTTCAGGTTCCATGGGCTATGAAATTTTTGACAAAACCGGGGCAATGGGCCAAACCAGCTTTGCCCAAAATACCTCCATGTTACGCGCCATGCAGGGCGAACTGGAACGTACCATTACCACACTGGACGGGGTAAGTGCGGCACGGGTGCTTTTGGCTTTACCAACACGGGGCCTGTTTGAGCGCGAGGCACAGCAGGCCAAGGCATCTGTTATTGTACGCTTGCAGGTCAATGTCATTGGGGTCACACAAACCCAGGCTATACGTCAGTTGGTGGCCAGTGCTGTACCCGGATTGAAAGCTGGCGCGGTTACGGTTGCTGATGAATCCGGGCGAGTTCTGGCGCGTCAGGATGATGGCCAGGGCGGCGGTGAAATTGCGGCCGGGCAACGGGCCAATACTGAGGCGGCTCTTGCCAGAAAAATAACCAGCATGTTGCGCTCAATCACTGGCTCTGATGGTGTGCAGGTTCAGGTCAGTGCAGAACTTGATATGAAGCAGATAACAGAACAATCAACTATTTTTGACCCTGATAATCGTGTAATTATTTCCAGCGATACGACCGAAGAAAACTCTGATGAGTCCGAAGCCAGGGAAGAGGGCGGGGTCAGCGTAGGGGCAAACGTACCAGGCGATACAACCACCACAGACGCGGCACCAAAATCCAATTCTGCCAGTTCACGCACTAACGAAATTGTTAATTACGGCAACTCAAAAACCGCTCGGACAACCGTTTACCAGTCAGGCGCAATCCGCCGTCTGTCTGTCGCTGTTGTCGTTGATGGCACGGTAAGTGCGGATGCTGATGGGGTTGAAACCTATACGCCGCGCACCCCGGCACAGATGGGTGAGATTGAAGCTCTGGTCAAAACCGCCATTGGGTTTGATGCGGCGCGCGGGGATAATGTTACGGTCACCAACGTGCAGTTTTCCAGGCCGGCACCTATCGGCGAAACTGTCAAACCAGGGATGTTTTCTTTCGACAAGAATGACATCATGCGGGCGATTGAATTACTAATACTGGCGCTGGTTTCCATTGCCATGATGATCTTCATCGTCAAACCACTTGTAAGCGGCATTGCCAGTAATGGTGCAAGTGCTGGCCCGATGTTGGCCAGTGCGGGTGCGGCACCGGCGCTTGCCGGGCCAGTCAACACTACCGCCCCATCAATACCAGCAGGAGGAATGACTTCTGAGACAATGGAAGCATTGCCAGCACCGCAAGGTAATACGAATATGCAAGAGACTATCGATGTTGCCAGGATTCAGGGTCAGGTAAAAACCTCCTCAATCAATCAGGTTTCAGAGATCGTAGATTCCAATCCTGAGGAAACCGTTTCGGTTCTGCGCTCCTGGTTGCATGAGGCATAAACATGGCAAACGCAGCACAATCCCGACCAACAATAGACGACGTGACCCGCCTTAGCGGTGCGGACAAGGCCGCCATTATACTGCTGGCTCTGGGCGAAGAGCATCACCAGCTTTGGGAGTTAATGGATGAGGAGGAGATTAAGGAAATTTCTCAGGCCATGTCCAATCTGGGTAACGTCACTGCCTCTGCGGTAGAAAAACTGATTGTCGAGTTTGTCGGCCAAATGTCCAATACTGGATCTCTGATGGGTTCCTATGACGCCACCCAACGCCTTCTCACCAAGTTTATGCCGGACGATAAGGTCGAAAGCGTCATGGAGGAAATCCGTGGCCCGGCTGGACGCACCATGTGGGACAAGCTGGGCAATGTGAATGAAGGCGTGTTGGCCAATTATCTGAAAAATGAATATCCGCAAACGGTGGCTGTGGTTCTGTCCAAAGTGAAAGCCGACCACGCATCGCGGGTATTAAGTGCGCTACCGGAAGAATTTTCTTTAGAAGTGGTCATGCGCATGTTGCGGATGGAACCGGTTCAAAAAGAAATTATGGATGAAATCGAGGCCACACTGCGCCGTGAATTCATGTCCAATCTGGCCAGAACCAACAAGCGTGACAGCCATGAAATGATGGCCGATATTTTCAATAATTTTGACCGCCAGACTGAAAACCGGTTTTTGGCGGCGCTGGAAGAGCGTAATCGTGATGCATCAGAACGTATTCGGTCTCTCATGTTTGTTTATGAAGACCTGCAAAAGCTCGATCCGGGCGGTGCGCAAACTTTGCTGCGAGCTGTCGATAAAGAACAGTTGGGTCTGGCCATGAAAGGCGCGTCAGAGGCACTTCGAGATCTGTTTTTCTCGAATATGTCCGAGCGGGCTGCAAAAATTTTACGTGAAGATATGGAGGCCATGGGGCCGGTGCGTCTCAAGGATGTTGAGGGCGCGCAGCAATTGATGGTCAACCTCGCCAAGGATCTTGCCGCCAAAGGTGAGATTTTGTTGGCAGACGGTGGCGCAGATGATGAGTTGGTTTATTAACATGAGTACCAATTCGGCAACTAAATACGTGTTTGATACAGAGTTTGCCTCTGACGGGACGATATTGCGTGATGGTGATAGCTACCGGATGCATTTCACCCGCGAGGAAATGCAGATCGAACGGGACAAGGCGTTTGCAGAAGGACAACAGGCGGCTCTGGTCAAAGCAGAAGAACAATCGTGCGCCCATTTGAAGGCGCTTTGCGAACAAAGCACGCAAATTCTCTCCACATTTAAGGCCCATAGTGATGAGTGCCGTTCACAAGCTATTGATCTGGTATTGGTTGCTGCCCGAAAAATCGCTGGTACCGCTCTGGAACAGTATCCTGATGAACGGGTGCAGGGCGTGGTTGGCGATGTTCTCAAGGATTTACGCGGCGCGGCGCGCCTGGTCATCATCTGTCCCGAAGGGGTCTCGGACGCTGCCAAACAGGGCTTGCAAGATTTGGCCAAAGACAATGACTTTAATGGTGCGCTGGTTTTTCGTTGCGCCGAAAATGCTGAACCGGGCGATGTGGTGCTGGAATGGGCGCAAGGCGAGATATGCGTCAATACTGCGGAGATTGCCGACAGGGTTGAAAGCACTGTTCGGCATTGGCTGTCGGCCACCCAGGCGCAAGAGAGCCAATATGACCTTTTTGCCGCAAAAAATGACTCCGAGGAAGGAAAATAATTTATGCCCGATAATGAAGCTGATCTTGAACTGGAAGACTTTGACAAGCCAGGTGATGCTCCGGTGGATGAAATTCCGCCTGATGCGCCCCCTGCGGCTGTTGCCGAGGATGAAGAGCCAAAAACCGCCGCTGAACTTGCACCGGTTTATGATGTTCCTGTTCGCATATCTGCCGTGCTTGGCAAAACAAAAATTAACGTAAACGAATTGCTGGCCCTGGGTCAGGGTTCTATTCTGGAACTGGATCGAAAAGTAGGTGAAGCTATTGATATTTATGTCAATAATAGATTAGTCGCCAGAGGCGAAGTGGTGATTGTGGATGAACAACTTGGCGTCACCATGACGGAAATTATCAAGGAAGACGGTAGCGGTAACTGATGGGCGCTAATCGACTAAAAAGGAGAATAAAATGCGGGTATTGATTATCGGGAGCCTTGACGGCCAGCTTGGTGAAGCCACTAAAATTGCCATGAATAATGGTGCCAAAGTTGCCCATGTTGAGGGCATTGAGGCGGCGATGAAGGCCTTGCGCGCCGGGCAGGGAGCAGACCTGTTAATGGCTGATATTGGTCATGATATTGCCAGACTGGCATCGGCATTAAAGGCCGAGCGTATTCATGTGCCCATTGTGGCCTGTGGGGTCTCTGCAACGCCCTCCGCCGCCGCCGCCGCCATTCGTGCCGGGGCAAAGGAATTTATTCCACTGCCACCCGATACAGACCTTATCGCTGCTGTGTTGGCGGCGGTTGCCGACGATGAGCGCCCGATGATTGCGCGCGATCCGGTCATCCGCCAGGTGGTGACACTGGCCGACCAGATTGCGCCATCCAACGCATCAATTCTAATCACCGGAGAATCGGGTTCTGGCAAAGAGGTGATGGCTCGTTATGTTCATGAAAAATCCAAACGTGCTGCCAAGTCTTTTATTTCTATCAATTGTGCGGCAATTCCGGATAACTTGCTGGAATCAGAACTTTTCGGGCATGAAAAAGGCGCGTTTACTGGCGCCATTGCCCGACGCATCGGCAAATTTGAAGAGGCCGACGGTGGCACCTTGCTGCTCGATGAAATCTCTGAAATGGATGCGCGTTTGCAGGCTAAACTGCTGCGTGCCATTCAGGAACGCGAGATCGACAGGGTAGGCGGTTCCCGTCCGGTCAAAGTGGATATTCGGATTTTGGCAACATCAAACCGCGACCTGGCTTTGGCGGTTCGTGATGGCAGCTTTCGCGAAGATTTGTTGTTTCGCCTGAATGTTGTTAATCTGAAACTGCCGCCCTTACGTGATCGCCCGGGCGATATTGCGGCACTGGCGGATCATTTTTCAGCGCGCTATGCCGCCGCCAACGGCGTTGCTGTGCGCCCGATCTCTGATGCGGCTCGCCACATCCTTCTCAATCGTACATGGCCGGGCAATGTTCGTGAGCTGGAAAATGCCATGCACCGGGCGGTATTATTGGCCGAAGGTGATGAAATTGGCCCTGATGCCTTGCGCGCGCCTGATGGGACAAAAATGGGTGAAATTGCTCCGCGCGGCGTGGCTGAAGCGGCGGCAGAAGCGGCGCAGGTTTCTGTGCAGAGCACAGTTGGTTTGACGGTCGCGCAGGTCGAACAAGACCTAATACTGGATACTCTGGATCATTGCCTGGGTAATCGAACTCACGCAGCCAATATTTTAGGTATTTCCATTCGTACCTTGCGCAACAAGCTTAAAATTTACGCGGAACATGGTGCCTCTGTACCCATGCCTGGCGGTGAGCGCAATCGGGGCGTTGGTGCCGCGGCCTGAATGATGTTTGTAAGCGCGTTCCAAGGATTATAGATGGCTGAAAGCGCAGACATAGGATCGCCCGATACCGGGTTGAGCGCGCAAAGTTTTGCCAAAGCGATCTTGCGCGGCGATGTGGCGCTGGCCGTTGGTATTGTTGCCATTTTGGTCATGCTGATCGTGCCGATGCCAAAATGGCTGCTGGACATTGCTCTGGCAGTTTCTATATCTTTTTCTGTGCTGGTATTGATGACGGCACTGTTTATCCGCAAACCATTGGAGTTTAGTGCCTTTCCTGCCGTATTGCTGATCGCCACCATGCTCAGGCTTGGGCTTAACCTGGCCTCTACACGCCTAATTTTATCCGATGGTGCGCAAGGTTCTGATGCAGCGGGGGAGATTATCCGCGCCTTCGGTGCGCTGATTACCCAGGGCAATTATGTCATTGGCATTATTGTTTTTATCATATTGGTGATTGTTAATTTTGTCGTGATTACCAAAGGCTCTGGCCGTATTGCCGAGGTGGCGGCCCGCTTTTCTCTGGATGCCATGCCGGGCAAGCAAATGGCCATTGATGCAGATCTGAGTTCAGGTCTTTTGAAAGAAGATGAAGCCCGGCAAAAACGTAAAGATCTTGAGGCAGAATCAAATTTTTACGGCTCTATGGATGGTGCTTCAAAATTTGTTCGAGGCGATGCGATAGCCGGGCTTCTCATTACAGCCATCAACATTATTGGTGGTATGATTATTGGCGTAGGCCAGGAAGGCATGCCGTTTGCGCAAGCCGCTTCAAATTATACCATGTTGACCATTGGTGACGGGCTGGTCAGCCAAATTCCAGCTTTGGTAATTTCCATTGCGGCGGGTCTTCTGGTCTCCAAGGCCGGGGTTGAAGGTGCGGCCGACAAGGCAATCTTTGCGCAGTTTACCGGTTATCCGCAAGGCCTTGTTATTGTCGCCGGGATTAGCCTGATTGCGGCACTTCTTCCGGGCATGCCGTTTGTGCCATTCGCCCTTATGGCTGCGCTTTTAGGTGGTGGTGCCTGGTCGCTTCACAGACGTAAAGCCATCGAGCGGACACGCACCGCTGTGGCCGATGCCAGTGAAGCCAAAAAAGAAAATGAAAATACCGATCAACCTATATCCGAGAGCTTGCATATTGATGGCCTGAAGATCGAACTGGGTTATAATTTGCTCAGTCTTATCAACGATATGGAAGGGCGTCGCCTTACCGATCAGATCAAGGCCTTGCGTCGCCAGATGGCGCAGGAAATGGGATTTGTCATGCCGCCGGTGCGTATCTTGGATAATATGCAACTGTCCAATGATGACTATATGATCCGCGTCAAGGAGATAGATGCCGGGTCAGGCATGTTAAAACTTGGTCATTTACTGGTTATGGATCCTGCCGGAACGCAGGTTGAATTGCCAGGTGACCATGTGAAGGAGCCTACTTTTGGCTTGCCGGCGACCTGGATCACGGAGTCTTTACGTGAGGAAGCCACTTTTCGGGGACTGACAGTGGTTGATCCGGCAACGGTTCTGGCTACCCATCTGACCGAGATTTTGCGCGATAACATGCCTGATCTGCTTTCTTTTGCGGAGACGGAAAAACTGTTGGAAGGGCTTGGCAAGGAAGACAAAAAACTGCTGGAGGAAATCAGTCCATCACAAATCAGTCGCTCTGGCATACAACAGGTTGTGCAAGGCCTGTTGAAGGAGCGTGTTTCCATCCGTGATTTACCTGCCATTCTGGAGGCTATTGCCGAGGCCAGTGCCACAACACAAAACCTTGGTGCCATTATTGAGCACGTGCGTACCCGCCTTGCGCGCCAATTATGTCATGCCTCGGCAGCACCGGATGGTTCGCTGCCAATGCTGGGGCTTTCGCCGGAATGGGAGCAGGCCTTTGCTGAAAACCTGATCGGCGATAATGAAAACCGTCAACTGTCTTTGCCGCCCTCAAAATTGCATGAATTTATCAATGCCGTGCGTGAAGCGTTTGATAAAGCCGCCGAGGGCGGTGATGCGCCGGTGTTGCTGACATCACCAGCAATTCGACCCTATGTGCGCTCAATCATTGAACGTTTTAGAGGGCAAACCATTGTCATGTCGCAAAATGAAATATATCCTAAGGCACGATTGAAAGTTGTGGGGCAAGTCTGATGGCACCTGGCGTATTATCAATCATGGAGCAAAGTTTTACCCCGGCTGATCTGGTTTTGATTAGCGCCATAGCTCTGGTGTGTGCCGGGGTGATGCGCAATTATAGTCATATCGTCATGGCTGTATTCATCGCCGCAATAGTTGATTTCATGTTGCCCGGCATTTTTGCCCTTATTACCGGTGCACCTGTGGGCGAGGCGTTGCTGGCCAGCTGGACACGACTGGCGGGTTATTCCAGTGTAGCCCTTCTTGTACGTGCGCTGGTTTATTTTGCGGCGATCAGCCTGTTGTTTGGCACCAAGGCCGCCTATGGACGACGTTAAACGCTCCCCTCTCTTTGGCCTGAAAATTGCGCGTATGCTGACGGGTTGTGTGCAAATGGGACGCGGGAGACGGGAATGGAAACGCTACAATTAATTGGTGAAATAGCCTTTGCCCCCGGGGAATTGGCTGTTTGTGCGGTTATTGCCCTTGGCGTTGGCCTGGCGACAGGGCAGTTTTCAAGGGTCTGGTTGGCCGTTATTGTCGCCCTTGCCGCCGATATTGCCTGGCCCTGGGTACAGATAACCAGCAATGGGGCTGGTGCAATATCTGCACAAGATACGCTCACCGAACACCTTGCGCGTGATGGCGGTGCGGCCATCATATTGCGCATGGTGCTTTATTTTGTGGCTATTACAATTGTGCTGATGTTCAAGCGTTTACTGGGAACAGAAAGTTAGCCATATTGTGTTTGATTAAACATGAAGACGGCTCTAACATGCAAAATATGCCCAATTTGTCATTACCCGGTTTATCCGGGTAATCCAGTCAAGCCTTTACAGCCGTTCTGGATTGCCGGAACATGCCCGGCAATGACACCTTGTAAATATGGCTAAACTATAGGCGCTTAACGTGCTGCGCGGGCACCGGCAATCTCGTCCAGTTCGTTCTGCTCGGCTTTGGCGCGGGCCTCGGCGATGCGTTGCAAGCGGCGCTCTTCCATAAGTTCAAACTTTTTCAACTCTAAAAACGCGTCTTCAAGCTGCACACGAAATGCGGCGGTCTGGGCATCAAGTTCAACCATGGATGCGCGCAAATTGTTTTTGCGCTCAATCACAGCCTGAGCATAGGAGCCATAGGCCATAAACCCTTCGCGGCTTTCATCAGCAGCGACCTGTTCTTCAGGAACGCTGCGTTCCAGATCAGCCGTGCGGCTTTCAAGATGGGCACGTGCCTCATCCAGAGCCGCCATTTGTTTTTGCAGTTCTTCGACCTTGAACCGTGCCAGTTTAACTAGGGACGCAAAATTACGCATCATTCCCCTCCATTATCACCCGTTATCGGGTTTGTTATTGTCACCCAAAATCCCGGCCAGACGCTGGAAGCCATCATCCAAGGATGTAACTTCTTCTTTGCCCTGACCAAGAAACGCTTCCAACGGGTCGTGCAAGTCAATTGCCCGATCCACGTCGGCATTGGATCCGCGGGCATAAGCACCCAAACGGATCAATTCTTCCATATCTGCATAATCACTAAGCGCCCGGCGCGCTTTGCGGATTAACTCATTTTCTTCATCTGTGCTGCACCCTGGCATGGTGCGCGATACACTTTTAAGAACATTGATGGCCGGAAACCGGCCACGTTCGGCAATGGCGCGCTCCATAACGATATGACCATCGAGTATGCCGCGTGTGGCGTCAGCTATCGGCTCGTTATGGTCATCACCATCGACCAGCACAGTAAAAATGCCCGTGATTGCCCCTTCGGCCCGCCCATCGGTACGTCGCCCGGGGCCGGCGCGCTCAAGAAGGCGTGGTAATTCATTAAATACAGACGGTGTGTAGCCGCGTGTGGTTGGCGGCTCACCTGCGGCCAACCCGATCTCGCGCTGGGCCATGGCAAAGCGGGTTACCGAATCCATTAAACACAAGACGTGTTGCCCCTGATCGCGAAAGTATTCGGCAACGCTTAGGGTAAGTTGGGCGGCCTGGCGACGGCTCAAGGCCGGCTCATCCGAGGTCGCCACCACAACAACGGTGCGCTTCATCCCTTCGGGGCCAAGTACATCGTCGATAAACTCCTTGACCTCGCGGCCTCGCTCGCCGATCAACCCAATAACAGCAACATCACAATCTGCATTTTGTGCCAGCATTGACATCAAAACAGATTTGCCAACGCCAGAACCGGCAAAAACGCCCATGCGCTGGCCTTTGCAAACTTGCGTAAAGGTATTGATGGTGCGCACACCGGTATCCATGCGCGCACCAACCCGCGCCCGGGCATGTGGTGCCGGGGGGCGGCCACGTAAGGGATAGGGGTGTAATCCTGGCAATAATGGCCCGCCATTATCAATCGGCTTGCCAAAGGCATCAATAACCCGGCCCAGCCAGGCAGGGGAGGGGCGCACAAACGGGCCTTCGGGGTCTATTTCCATGCGCGATCCTGCCCGCACACCATCCAAAGCACCAAACGGCATCATCAGGGCATGGTCACCGCGAAAACCAACGACTTCACAGGCAATTTCACCGTTGCGGGTATGGGCTTTTGCCCTGGCCCCAAGCTCCAGCGCATCGGCTGGCCCTTCGGCCTCGATCATCAAACCGTTGACAGCGGTGATCCGCCCACGAAAACGCCGTGGCTCTATAGCCTCTATGCTGGCGCGAAGAGCGTGCATGTAATCAACTCCATCCCGAAACTGTCAGGTTCGGATAAGACATTATCCGCATCACCTTGAGATCACGTAAACGCGCAGATTAAAATTTTTACTATTTTGAGGCCTGCCCACAGGCCGATAAAAATTACGACATGCTCACCTTGACCGCCAAGCAGGATTATGTGGCGGACTACCAATACCGATCCATTACATCTTCGGGCATTGGCAGAAAGTTTGCATTATCCGTATTGCGTACTTTAGCCAACCATGCGGGGTCATTCATTAGTGCGCGGCCCACGGCGATAAGGTCAAACTCGCCCTCCTCCATGCGTTTGACAAGGTTATCCAGACTTGCGGGAACTGTACCGGTACGCAAAAATGCGGTCAGAAAGTCCCCCTCCAGGCCGACCGAACCCACGGCCATGGTCGGCTTGCCGGTAAGTCGTTTTATCCATCCTGCCAGGTTAAGCGTAGAGTTTTCATATTCCGGTTCCCAATACCGGCGCAAGGAGCAGTCAAATATATCGACCCCGGCATCAACGAACAAACCCATTATTGTCTCAAGCTCTTTTGGTGAATTCCATAACCTGGCTTCAAAATCCTGTTGTTTCCATTGAGAAAGTCTGGCGAAAATTGGAAAATCCTCTCCGACCTCCCGGCGTACCTGTCTGACCACCTCCACCGGCAAGGCCGCCCGTTCTTCGGGTTTGGCACCACCCCAGCGTCCTGCCCGCAAATTGGTCGTTGACCACAAAAACTGGTCAAGCAAATATCCATGTGCACAATGTATCTCTATGGCGTCAAAACCGGCATTTACAGCACAACATGCACTACGAACATAGGCGTCAACAATATCCTGAATTGCTTCATCAGACAGTGGTGTTCCAGCAAAACCGGATACCGCAGACACGGCTGAATTTTCACAATCCGGATTGGGGGCATCCGCAGGTACCCTGATGGTACCTGCATGCCATAACTGACACCCCATTTTGGAGCCAGCACCATGCACCGTCGAAACAACGTTTTTCCACCCCTCCCTAGCTTCATGTGTTGAAAGGGATGGTACATTGCAGCTTGGTGAAGCGGTAGGATGGTCTATGGTGATACCTTCGCTCATTATAAAGCCAACATCATTGTTGGCACGCCTGTGGTAATAGTCAGCGACGTTTTGCCCAGGCACACCTTTTAGGCATTGAAACCGCGTCATGGGTGCCATGGTTACCCGACCGGGGAAGTGTAATTTGGGTGTGGTGAATGGTTTGAATAAAATACTGTAATCGGACATTGGTATTTTTCCTGCTTTGGATCAAGGGTGCACCATTTCAATCAGTTACATGTCAGAATTTTCAGACAGTTTGGTCAAGACAAGCCTTGTCTCGTTGTCGGCAGGGAAAAAGGTTTCAATACGCAACCCGTCCAGGGTGATGTCATAGGGTGTTCCAATGGTTGTAATGGTGGCGAGAAAACTCAGCCTGTTTCCCTGCGCAAGAAAGGTCATCACCATGGACGGCGGTAGCGCCAGATCCCAGACAATCTTTCGCCAAGTGCTGGGCAGGCCGGGCATTTTTAGAATATCTGCCAGAAGCGCGGCAATCGGCCCGTCTTTTCCCTGAGAAGCGGCATCCCTGTGCAGACGTTGCAACACGGCACTGGCAACATAATCCCATTCATCAATAAAGGGTTTGAGACCATCAGCATCAAAAAAAAGTTTGAGGACATTGACCGGCTCACCGATCAAAAACAGGTCAGCAAATTTTTGTTGCCCGAGCACATAGGAAAAAAACCGCACAGCACCTGTATTTGTGGAAATTAGTTGCCAGCAACCATCCACAATAAAGGAAGGGGCTGGCTCGACGCCTTCTAATAATGCATCAGCTGCGCTCCTGACTGGCTCCAGGTGGTCGGATGATAATTTACGCTCCTGAAATACCGGGGCAAACCCAGCACTGAACAACAAGGTGTTTCTTTGTTCCAGTGGAACGCAAAGCGTTTCCGACAACCGCAGCACCATATTGCGCGAAGGTGTTGAGCGTCCGGATTCAAGAAAAGAAATATGGCGCTGCGAAACGGCGCTTTCCAGCGCAAGAGAAAGTTGGCTAAACCCCCGTTGGTTTCGCCAACTGCTCAACAAATTGCCAAATGTTGTGTCCGTATGGTGCATTTGTATGTCTCTCTTATGTATTGATTTTCAGGAAAAAGAACATGTATACAATTACCTCACTGGTAATTGAAATAGAACCATGATCGATGGCATCAATTCATTGCGGTCACTAAACTGGAAGTCTGACGACAAGGGATACGGACATGTTATCAATTGCATTACGGGCAAACGCTTTATTTTCCATGCTTTCAGCACTGATACTGGTATTGGCTGCCCCGCGTATTGCCAGCTTGACCTTTATACAGCCGGGCATGTTTGCCGGGCAGACGGAACTGGCAATTTTGTATCTGGCTGGTGCAGGTGTTGGAATTTTTGGCATTTTCTGTCTTTTTTTGAGCTTTGCCAAGCCAGCGGATTTCAGATTGGTCAAGGCCGTAATCGCGGCTGATTTTCTTTGGGTGATGGCGTCGGCTGCTCTGCTGATACTTGTGCCTGGTGTGTTGAGCCGTTCCGGGATGATGCTGGTAGGCATGATCGCAATACTGGTGGGTTGTTTTGGACTTTTGCAGGGATTGGGCCTGAAACAGGGAATCCAACCTAAGTCCAGACCTTAATTTCCTGATTAGCGCCGCACAAAACCCCGGCCACCCATTAACACAAAAAATATGGACTGCATTTGCTTTACTTTTGGTTAAGGGGATTCCCCTAGCGTAGGGATAGAGTTAACCATTATGCCAATGAAGCCTGCTAACTGATTCGCAGGCCAGTGGGAGGGGCCGATGAGAGTTCTCTTGGTTGAGGATGACAGCGCAACAGCGCAGTCCATAGAGCTGATGTTAAAATCGGAAGGTTTTAATATTTATACAACAGACCTTGGTGAAGAAGGGGTCGATCTGGGCAAGTTATATGATTATGACATTATACTGCTTGATCTGAACCTTCCAGATATGCCAGGCTTTGATGTATTGAAGCAATTACGGGTATCAAAGGTGGAAACGCCAGTATTGATCCTGTCGGGAACTGCCGACACCGAGATCAAGGTTCAGGGATTGGGATATGGTGCAGATGACTATCTGACCAAACCCTTTCACAAGGATGAACTGGTTGCCCGTATCCACGCGGTGGTGCGGCGCTCCAAAGGTCATTCTCAATCGATCATTACCACAGGCGCGGTTGCGGTAAATCTTGATGCCAAAACGGTGGATGTGAACAAGCAGCGTGTGCATCTGACAGGTAAGGAATACCAGATGCTTGAGCTACTTTCCTTGCGCAAGGGCACGACCCTGACCAAGGAAATGTTCCTCAACCAGCTTTATGGCGGCATGGATGAGCCGGAACTGAAAATTATTGACGTATTTATCTGCAAATTGCGCAAAAAACTGGCCAATGCCACGGGCGGTGAGCATTATATCGAAACTGTATGGGGCCGAGGTTATGTTTTGCGCGATCCGGTTGAAGAAGAAGTCGCAGCGTAAATCTGCGCCATATAATCATTAAAAAAGGCGACCCTTTCGGGTCGCCTTTTTTGTATATACATAATAGCAGTTTATATCATGCGACCCTGGCAATTGCCGGCTTATCCTTGCGTACATAGAGCCCGCGCTTGCCTGGCACTGGGGCAAAGGCATCAGTTAACCCCATGACAGTTTCAGCGGCGCCCAGGAACAGGAACCCATCGGGCGCTATAGACTGTGCGAGGCGGTTGAGAATATCAGATTTGGTTTCCTGATCGAAATAAATCAACACATTACGGCAGAACACCACATCAAACTGACCCATGACACGAAAGCTGTCGAGCAGGTTGAATTTACGAAAGGTAATGTGTTGTTGCAAGCTGGGGTCTATGCGCCATAGATCACCAGCTTTCTCAAAATATTTGACCATCAGTTGTACAGGCAGACCGCGTTGCACTTCAAATTGCGAGTAAAGCCCGGTTTTGGCTTTGTTCAGAACTTTTTCAGAAATATCGGTGGCCAGAATACTGTGTTGAACGCCTTTCATGCGGGCAGCCTCTTCGCGCTGGATCATTGCCAGCGAATAAGGCTCCTGCCCTGACGATGCCGCAGCACACCAGATTTTTACCTTCGAGCCTGCAGTGCGGTTTGCTGCAAGGTGTGGAATCACTTCGCTTTTGAACAAATCAAAGGGTGTGCGGTCGCGAAAGAAAAAGGTTTCGTTGGTGGTCATGGCCTCGGTGACGGTAGCATTCAGGCGTTCGTCATTACGTGTTCGCATCGCCTGAACAAGCGCATCAACTGAGTCAAAATTTTCTTTACGGGCGATTGGCCCTAGACGACTGTCCAGCAAATAACCCTTGTCTGCTGCCAGAATATGCCCTGAGTTTTTTTTCAGCATATTGACCAAAAATGTAAAATCCTGATTGTTCATTTTTGAATTTCCCCACTGACAATACGCATAATTGTTGCCCCTATTTGATTGAGAGGTTTGATTTGTTCTGCCAACCCGGCCTCAACGACAGAACCAGGCATGCCCCAGACAACTGAACTGGCTTCATCCTGTGCAATAACCATGGCCCCGGCTGTGACCATATCTTTGGCACCATCACAGCCATCATGACCCATGCCGGTAAGAATGACGCCAAGGGCTGCATTGCGATAAATTTCGGCGGCACTGCGGAACATCGGATCGACTGCCGGGCGACAGTAATTTTCCGGTGGCCGTTGATTCAACCCGATGACCAGGCCACTACCAGCGCGGCGCACCGTCATGTGAAAATCGCCGGGGGCGAGGTAAATGCCGTCCTGTTTAACGGGCATCCCGTCACGGCCTTCAACAACAGGTTTACGGGCGCTTTTACTCAGATGCTCGGCCAGCACTGCGGTAAAGGCTTTGGGCATGTGCTGGGTAATAAAGACAGGTATTTTTATCCTGGGGCCAATCGTGCCTATGACATCACGCAAGGCTTGCGGCCCTCCGGTAGATGATCCGATAAACAATGCCTTGGGGGTTGTTGGTTTGGGTTGATTTGCTTGTGAGCGTACTCGTGCAGCCATTCTTGCCGGTGGTACCATCGGGCGTTTCAGAGCACCAATACGTTTGCGCCCTGCCTCACCCAGCGCCCGAATCTTGGAGATAAGGTTTTTTTGAAAATCTGTAGCCGTGGCCAGAGAACTGGATTCGGGTTTTGGCAAATAATCAGCCGCGCCATTGGAAAGCGCCCGTAAGGTAATATCCGCATTGCGATGGGTCAGGGTTGAGGCCATGACCACTTTGGTTTTGGGGGCAGCTTTCAGAATTTGTGGTAAAGCAGCCAAACCATCCAGGCGTGGCATTTCCACATCCAGGATAACCACATCGGGCTGGGTCTTTTCAGCCATTTTGATGGCCTGAATTCCGTCAGAAGCCTTGGCAACAATCTCTATGCCTGCCTCGTTGTCCAACCAACGCGTAATCAAGCCACGAACGACCGCCGAATCGTCGGTAATCATGACCCGGATCGGGTCATTTCCGCGACGTGCTGCAGGGCGTTGCACAAGGGGAGTGTTAAGGGTCATAATTACACAGATACCAGGCCAGCTTCGGCAAATTTTGAACTCAGGATTTCACCGTCAAACGGCTTCATAATATATTCATTGGCTCCGGCGCGCAGGGCTTCGGTGATATGGCCCATATCGTTTTCTGTCGTACAAAAAACAACAACGGGTTGTTCTCCGCCTTCTTCCTTGCGCAAGGCACGAAGAAAGTCGATGCCACTCATCACCGGCATATTCCAGTCCAGCAGAATTGCGTCAGGCATGGTTTTGCGACATTGCGCCAAAGCTTGCGCACCATCGGCAGCCTCTTCGCAAGCGAATTTCATGTCCTCAAGAATACGCCGTGCAACCTTTCTAATCACGCGACTATCGTCGACTACTAGACAATTTTTCATTTTATTTCGTCCTTTTTAGTCTCCTGAGCGCGCACGTTATGCGGCGCACGCTTCGGGTTCGCCAATGTGCAGCATTTTTTGGATGTCCAGGATAATCAACAGGCGTCCGTCCAAACGGTAAATACCCCTGGATACCTCCTGCCACCGCGGATCTATATTACTTGGCAGGGGTTTAAGATCCGCCCGGGCAAGGCGTAAAACTTCGCCAACCTTGTCAATGATGAGGCCATAGGATTCATTGTCCATTTCCACACCAATGGCCATATCATGGCGACCTTCCTTTTCCGGTTTTGGAAGATCAAGCCGTATCCGCGCATCAATGGCGGTAACAATGCGCCCTCGCAAATTTAAAACGCCTTTTACCTCAGGCGGTGCCAAAGGGACTTTGGTTAATGAATGAGGTTGAAAAACATCATGAATATCGGTGACTTTTATGCCAAAAAGCTGGTCAGCAATGTCTACGGTGACATATTCATGCGTATTTTCATCTATAAGGATTTGTTTGTCATCAGCAGTGGTCATGCCGCTTCTCCATGGGTTTGAAGAACATAATCAATAGTGGAAATCAGTGATTCCCGATCGGCTTTGCGCACGATATCAGTAAAGGCATCGGTGGCGCCCATCCGCTCCAGGTCATTCTGGCCCATTGCCGACAAGGCAAGTCTGGGGATGGAAGACCAATGCTCGTCTTTTGCCAGCTTGGTTGCAAAGGCTACGCCGGTTTCATCGGGCATTTCAATGTCAGAAACAATAACATCAAAACTGGCACCGCTTTCATTGAGATGCCATGCCTCTGCCGCGCTGCCAACAGCGGTAACGTCATAACCGGCAGCGGCTAACAATGGGGCGACCATATTGCGGAAGAAGGCATTGTCATCGACCAGCAAAATACGTTGTTTTTGCGGAATTTCGACTTCCCTGTCTTTTTGGGCATTCTCAAACCAGTCGTGATAGGCCATGGTCAGGTAATGGCCGACATCAATCACTTCGGTAGCTTTGCCTTTGAGAACGGCTGCACCAATTATACCCGGCGTACTGCCTTTCTTTTCGACATTCAGAACTTCCTCGACAATATCGACGATTTCATCAACTACCAGTCCAACCGAACGACCCCGGTCGGTAAAGACCAGAACCGGCTGGCGCTCATTGTTTTCAATAGTGGCATATCCGCCAACTTGCACCAGTGGCATCAAACTGTCGCGATACTGTACCAATTGTTCACCATCAACATTTTCAATGGTACCGGTATCGATTTCTTCAAGTCGGGTGACCAGGCTTAAGGGCACGGCCTTTGGCTCGGCACCATCGGCATTGAACAACAGCATTGCTGTGGTTTCCTCGTTACGCTCTGCGGTCATTTCTTCACCGTCTGCTTCGTATTCTGTGTCTTCATTGGTGCTGACGGATTTGGCGATACCATTGGGATCAACGATCAAAATCACCGTGCCATCACCCAAGATAGTGTTGCCGGAAAATACCGGAATACTGCTAAGGACTTTGGCAAGTGGTTTGACCACGATTTCTTCGGTATCAAAGACGTTATCAACCACCAGGCCAAAGCGTTGCTCACCAACACACATAACAACGACAAAGGCGTTTTCAGAAACGGTTTCGATTTTGGGTATGCCCAGAATATCGGCCAGGTCGATCAAGGGCAGGAGGGTATCACGCAAACGCAATACCCGGGTGTTGTGTATTTCCTCTACCCGGTGCTCACCGTCTTGCGTGGTTCGCACCAGTTCCAGTACTGATAATTGGGGAATGGCGAAGCGACTGTCCGCCGCCTCAACAATCAGAGCTGATACAATGGCCAGGGTTAACGGGATTTTGATAGTAAAGGTTGTGCCTTCTCCATCAATTGAAAGCAGATCAATGGTGCCACCGATTTGTTCGATATTATTGCGCACCACATCCATGCCGACACCGCGTCCGGAAATTGATGTCACTTCCTTGGCGGTAGAAAGGCCGGCGGCAAAAACCAGACGGTGTATCTGGTTCTCCGTCATAGTTTGCGCATCTGCTTCGGTAATGGTGCCGTTTTCTATGGCTTTGCGTTTAATTTTAGATGTTGGCAGCCCCGCCCCGTCATCGGCTATTTCTATGACAATATGCCCGCCTTCATGAAAAGCGCGCAGGGTGATTTGCCCGGCTTCGGGTTTGTTGGCAGCAATGCGAATGTCACCAGGCTCCAGCCCGTGATCGCATGAATTACGAACCATGTGGGTAAGGGGGTCGCGGATCAGTTCCAGAACCTGACGATCCAGCTCTGTGCTTTCCCCATCCATATGCAATTCTATTTTCTTGCCCACGGCCTTGGCGCTGTCACGAACAATACGTGGCAGCTTCTTCCAGGCGTTACCAATGGGTTGCATCCGGGTTTTCATAACCCCGTCCTGCAATTCAGCCGTTACGCTAGAGAGCCGTTGTAATGGCACTTTAATCTCAGTATCGCCCATTTGGCGAACCATCTGTAATAACTGGTTTCTGGTTAAAACCAGCTCGGAAACCATGGTCATCAGGTCTTCAAGCACATCCACATTAACCCGGATGGATTGTGAAACCAGCGAGACCTCAACGGTTGTTTTGTTAGCCTCTTTTTCCAGGGCTTCTTTTTTCTCCTGTTCTTCGTTTATTTTTGCTTGCTCGGCTTCTGTTGCCAATTGCTCAAGATCCGGCCCGTCGGCCTCCATAAAGGCGCGTTCAAGATCAGCCAGGGAAACCTCGCCGGGCCGCAAAGGACGCTCCAGGTCAACATCATAACTTTCACTGCCCGGTTCTTCACTGCTTGCAGTTGTGTCATCATTTTTTTCTTCTGCAATCGTTTCTTTGACCGTTTCGGTCTCAGCCACAATCTCGGCAGAGGCTTCCATTTTTCCTTCAGAAGCAGCAACCAATTGAGCGATCATGGGGCCATCATCGCCATCCGGCTCACTTTGTTCAGCGCCGAGATGGCCCAGGATGACTTTTAACTGGTCAATGGATTCAAGGATTAACGTAACCGTATCAGGGTTTGGTACCAACGCTTTGTCACGGTATTTGCCTAATAACGTTTCGCCAGCATGGGCCAGAGCCTCAAGCCGGGGCAGACCTAAAAACCCGCATGTACCTTTTATCGTATGCACCAGCCGGAAAATATTGTTGAGCGTTTCCTCATCATTGGGATTTTGCTCAAACTTGACCAGTTCCGCATCAACGGTTTCAAGACTTTCTGAGGTTTCAGTCAGAAACTCTTCTAATAGATCATCCATAGTGTTCGCTCCCCCAGGGGCTTCAGTTCAACCCAGGTGGGGCTATAATTAACCGGAGTGGTTAAGGGGGTGCTAAAGAGTGTCTTATTATTGAGAGAATTATACAGCTTGGGCGCGAGTGCCGATGGTTTCAATCTCAACCTCATCGGTAAGTGCGGTAAACTCTACGCCGTCGTCCAGCACCTGGGCTTCGGTACGACCACCAAGTGATCTGGCAATAAGACCAGTATAAAACGGCTGGATAGAACGACCATCATACCCATTGTCCATGGGCAGACCTTTTAATGCGGTTGTCACCGTTGGTAGCAGCTTGGTCATGCCGCCTCTGGCGCAAACCCGCATCCGGGCAGCAGAGGCAGCCTCGATATGTACTTCACCGCCGCGCAGGGCTGCTTCAACCCCTAAAATAACCATGTTCAACAACAGGCGCGACGCGGTTTTTGATAAATGAGATGCGCTCACGCGCCAGACAATTTCGGATCGTGCCGATGAAAAGGTTCCCATGACCAGGCGTTTTAACTCGCGGGTTTCCACCATGCCCGGTGCCGATGTTCCGGCACCAAAGGCAATACGGGCAAATTCCAGCTTTGCAGATGCTTGTTTAGCTGAAAGGTGCAAGAGCTTTAAGGCTTCTTCGCGCATATCTGATGCACTGTCGTCTTCCATAACCTCCAGTGCTGTATTGATCGCACTGACCGGGGCGACAAGATCATGGCAAAGCCGGGCGCACAAAAGTGCAGCCAGTTCTTCGGCGGGCATATCAACAGGCACTGTAGTGTTGGTCATATTGGCACTCATTCTGATTCGGAATCATAACCTGATTTGGCTGTAAACCTAGATTGAGGGCATAGCCTTACCATCTGGTGAACGCCGGGTAGTGGCACGTGTAGTGTCCTTGTCATTGCACGCCAGCGGCGAGATGGCTTGGATTTTTCATCACAATACGTCATTTTGCCTGTTAACTTGTGACAAATGCTTAGACTTCTTTAACCTCGCTGGCTTTGACTGCGGCCAGAGCGTTGATGAGATGGTGTTTCGGGATTGGTATGAATACGAACATTTTCGTACAGAACGGTATTAAGTCAGAGCACAAGGCGTGGGCGCTGGTCGCTTTGCTGGTTCCGGCATTGTTGATGGGTGCGGCAATTTATAATCTCAACACCATGCCGACGATCAATGCGGTTAAAAGCAGCGATAGTCCTGTTGCAAAAATAGCACCGGTTACACCTGTACCGGTATTGCCGGATATGGCGGCACTTGAACAGGCGGTCTTTGCCGAGTTTATTGAGGCGGGCTTTCTTAAAACCAGACATCAGAAAATTAAAGTCAAACCCGGGGCAACGCTTTCAAACCTGCTGGAAAAGGCTGGCATTGATCGACGCGAGGCCGCCCGGGCCATCGCGGTGCTGAGCGGTACATATAACCTCAGACAATTACGTGCTGGACAGATATTAAATCTCACTCTTGAGGAAACCGGTGCAGCATCAAACAAGAAAAACGCCAGTTTTCATTTGGTGGGCTTGACGACCAAGCCAGATGTTACCCGGACGATTTTTCTTGAACGCACTCATGATGGCCAGTTTTCCGCACGTGAGCTGGTCATGGATCTTGAGCGGGGACTGACCCGCGCCAGCGGGGCCATTGAGGCATCGCTTTATGTTGACGGATTGGGTGCCGGAGCCAGTGACGCGGTTATATCTTCATTTGCACAGCTTTTTGCCTATTCGGTTGATTTTCAGCGCGGTATTCGCCCCGGTGATCGTTTTGATATGGTATATGAGGATTTTCGTGATGAGCGCGGTGCATCAATCAAGAGCGGTAATCTCATCTTTGCCATGCTGGCCCCACGGGGCAAGGCACGGGCATATTATCGCTTTGAAACCCCCGACGGTGAAGTGGGTTATTATAATGAGGACGGCCAAAGCGCAAAACGGTTTTTGATGAAAACCCCGGTAAAAGGCGCACGTATTTCCTCAGGTTTTGGGCGTCGACGTCACCCGGTTCTTGGCTATACACGGGCACATAAAGGCACAGATTTTGCCGCTGTGCGCGGCACCCCGATCCTGGCCGCAGGTAATGGTGTGGTCGAGCGTTCCTCGCGCTATGGCTCCTATGGGAATTATATCCGTATCCGCCATGCCAATGGCTACAAGACGGCGTATGCTCATCTTTCAGGGTATGGCCGAAATATCAAAAAAGGCCGCCGGGTCACGCAAGGACAAATCATCGGTTATGTTGGCGCGACAGGCCGGGTAACCGGTGCGCATTTGCATTATGAAGTGTTGAAGAACAACCGTCAGGTCAACCCGATGACGGTGAAGGTGCCTACAGGCCGCAAGCTGAAGGCAGCGGAATTAAAACTTTTTGCCATTGAGAAAGCCCGCATTGACGCCCTGATAGAAACCGCACGCCCCGGTGGTATGGCTTCGCGCACGCTGGCGACGGCGGGTTAGTTTACAGTGCAAATAAGTAAAATTACCCTCTAGTAATTGAACTCGATTACAAACCATAACCTGCGTCGCAAACTATCGTACCCAAAACAAATATAAAACCATAAAGTATTGTTAGCCCCCTTTTAGTATATTGGTTACCAAAAAACGACCCACCTTCTTTCTTAAAATCTTTATACCCAGCTATTATTCTCCTAACACCTGTAATAATTATAAATATAATAATTAGTATTAGTGGCAATTGCACATTATTATCTAAGAAATTATACTTTATATTTGACAATACAATAATAAATATTATAATTGTTGTGAATGTCGTCTCCTTTAGTAATTGTTTGAAAGAAAATTTATCAGACTTATTAATTGGTAACCATACAACATAAACAGTCATAAAGAATGCACTTATTGGCAGTGCTGCAATAAGGGTATTATTCCACACCGAGTCAGCAACCAAAGGGATCACTCCTGCCAGTACAGATGAAATGAGGCCGATTAACAAGCTTATTGATAACGCCCAAATTGCAAACTTCCGTTTGCCTTCCAAAAAGGTATTAAGAGTCAAGGAGTTTGAAATAAGCAATAATGGAACAAATATATGCCTCCAATGTGGATATAATGTTGGTATCTCGTCCAGGTCGAATTGATTTGCTATAAAGGTGATGATAAATTCAATAAATTGTTGAATGTAAAGCGTGGTAAACACAGTATCTAAGAATGAATCCCAGTATTCAACCATTACTATAATTGGTGCTGCCCAGCTTTTTTCAGTAAGAGCATATTGCAGAAGATGCAATATGGAAATGCCGCTAATAAATGCTCCAGATACAGCAGTTATTAGTCCAATAATAAAACACATTCCTCTTTGTGGGGGAGGAGAATTTATTGCCATTGTTTCCACCATAAAATGTCGGAACTAAATGCTTAGTCCTTATCAGCACGTTTGCGCTTTCCCGATAAAAACCCGGCCAGGCGCAAGGAAGAAGGCCGTCCAGCAAATCCCTCCGATATAACCATATGAATTTCCAGTTTGGCATCTTGCAGCAAGACGTTTTGTTTTTGCGAGGCAACAAGCCTGATCTCGTTTAATTCAGGGAGAATACGCCCTTTGCGATCGGGGTTGCGCATAATCCGGTTAATGGCACTGCGGGCATTGAGGGCCGTATCGAGATATAACCAGGCCGAGCTTTCATCTGCACCGCGCGCAGAAATGGTAACATCATGATCCAGTATGGTCACCAGATCGCTGGCGATATTGGCCAGTGCGGGTCGCAGGTCTTCCAGATGGACGGTTTGTGGCCCAAGGGGCAAGGCGGGGCCGGCACGCCATGCCGGGATGCCGTTGGAGCTGCGTTCGGGAAAAAGCACAGGGCCGCCAACGCGGCTCATGCGCACCATAACCGCACCAAGGTCATTTTTAAGCATCATATCGCCGCGTGGCCCGGGCACACGTTGCAGGACAAAAACCTCACGCGAGCGTACATAACGAAACAGCAATGGCCCTTGTGGACGCTGGTCAAGAATAAATGCTTCGCTTTTCTTGCCAACATCAAAACGGGTAACGGGCTGGGTGTTGACCGGCACCTCATAGGCTTCACGAAGAACCTGCCCTGACTGCTCGCCCGCCCATGTAGGCGCAATACCCAGTATTGCGCACCCGGCAGTGGCTGCCAGAGCGCCAAAGAGCCTTAATATATTCAATTTGCCTTTCCTCATACGGCATACGTTTTCATTCAAAAGCGGCGGTTTTGGGGCTAAATCTACCTAATACATATGTTGCCCACCGTTTATGGACAGGGTTGAGCCGGTGACAAATCCGGCATTGTCAGTAACCAGAAAATGTACACCACGGGCAATTTCATGAGCTTGACCAAGGCGGCCAACCGGAATCCCGGCAATAATTTTCTCCAGCACGTGATCTGGTACAGCGGCCACCATGTCCGTGTCTATATAACCAGGTGCGATGGCATTGACGGTTATGCCGTGGGCTGCGCCTTCCTGGGCCAGGGCTTTGGTAAACCCGTGAATCCCCGATTTCGCGGCAGCGTAATTGACCTGGCCATATTGTCCGGCTTGCCCGTTAATGGATCCGATATTGACGATCCGGCCAAATTTTCTGGCCAACATGCCTTTCCATACGGCGCTGGCCATATTGTAACAACCACCAAGATTCACGTCGATGACTTTTTTCCAGGCGTCAGGTGACATGCGTTTCATGGTGCCATCGCGGGTGATGCCGGCATTGTTGACCACAATATCCACCGGCCCCAGCTCATTTTCAATCTGTTCAATACCCGTCTTGCACGCCTCATAATCGGCTACATCCCACTTATAGCATGTGATCCCGCCCACTGCCTGACATTCCCGTGCCGCCTCGTCATTGCCGGCATAAATCGCGGCGACCTTATATCCTGCATTGGCAAGGCGTTCGCTAATGGCGCGCCCAATGCCTCGTGTTCCTCCGGTAACAACGGCTAGTCTTTCCATGATATTCTCCTCTTTGGCGAAAACACAGTGTGCCAAATCCCCCGACAAAAGAAAACACCCTGTTTGACTTGCGAAGCTGTGCTGCACTTGCGAAACTCGGGTCTTCTTATTTTCCTGATGACGGGATTGTGCAATGGTCAAGGCAAGTAGAAATCCGGATGACCCTGTGGTGATAAAAAAATACGCCAACCGACGGCTTTATGACACCACACGCAGCGCCTATATCACGTTAGGTGACGTGAAGGGCATGGTTCATGACGGCACGGATTTTATCGTGCAGGACGCCAAAACCGGCGAAGACCTGACCCATTCCATTCTCACCCAGATTATTTTTGAGCAGGAAGCACAAGGGGAGCATTTATTGCCTGTTGATTTTTTGCGACAATTGATTCGGTTTTACGGGGACAGCATGCAAAGCGTTGTGCCGGGTTTTTTGAATATGAGTATGGATTCGTTGTCACAGGGAAAAGAACGTTTTGCCAAACAAATGGGTAAGGCGACGGGTAACCCGGCTCTTGGTGTTTTTGAAGAACAGGTTCGCCAAAACATGAAAATGTTTGAAACGGCACTAAGTGCGTTTACGCCGTATGGTGGTTTTGCAAAGACCAAAACTGAAACTAAAGCGACATCTTCCCAACCAGATCGTAATGATGAACTGGATGAATTGCGTGCGCAAATGGCGGCCATGCAGGAAAAGCTGAATTCTCTGGATTAAACTGTTTCGATCCGGGACAGGGTTTGCATAAGTTTGACTGTGCGCAGCATTTTTTATGGTTAATACCGCGTTAATGGCCTAAATGGTGCCAAAGCGTGCCAGTTGATCCGGCGCGCCTTTTGCAACCAGGAAAACATGAGCCGCATAACATCCATATCCAGCGCAGCACGCACGTATTCCCGGTTAGCATCTGCACGACCGGTAAAACCGGTAGCCACTAACAGGGCGCTTCCCGTGCCTATAGCCGCATCACCGGGCCGCCCATCGCACACAATACGCCCATCACAAGTTGCAGCATTTTCCGCGCAGATGCTGGCTGGTGCACCCCGGCGTGGTCTGAAAGCTGATCCGGCAGAGCAGGTACGAATTTTCAATTTGTATGCTCGCATGCAAAATGGTGATCCACGGCCTGGCACACAGTTAAAACTCTGGGCCTAATCTTCGTAATCTTCTTCGCTAACCTGTTCATTTTGTATTGACATAACGGTAATCATGAAGCCGGCAATGACGTCCAGCAGTGCCATGACCGTGATGACAAAAAACAGGGTAGTGGCAAAAGTCGGGATCAATAAAAATTCAACCAGGCAAATAATAAACAGGGCCAGAGAGAGTGTGTGATTAAGCATGGCTTCGCGGCCATGACGTGCCGCCTTGAGAAACTCTGCAAACAACATCAACAGGGCGACAAGGAGGATGACATCACCAGAAGTGACAAGCCATGGAGTACCAGAGGCCATAGGCACGGTAACAAGAACACGGGCCAACACCTCCAACACGTCTTGAAATGATCGCGACAACACACCACCGCTTAGCGCCAAAACATTATAAATTACGATCGGCGCAGCCAATAGTGGAAATTTTTTTATCATACTTGCCCCCATACGTGGACTTTAATGGGCATTGTCCTGATTGTCAGGGGCGTAACGGCAGGATGAGACCGAAACCCTCAGGCGATGATGTCTGGTGTCAGTTGAATTTCTATGCGGTGTATATGGTCTTTTAGCGACAATTTACGTTTTTTCAGACGGGCAATCTTTAGCTGATCCTTGGCTTGGGCATCGATCAGAGCGGAAATGGCTTCATCAAGGTCACGGTGTTCCTCAGTGAGTTCTAAAAGACGCGCCCTAAGGGTTTCATCACCACTAAAACTCATGAAACTTCCCCTCAGCAAGACCCGGTAATTGCCGGGCGAGCGATTCACCTGTTAAGCATATTATGGGCGCAGAAAACCGGGCTAGGCAAGTTTTCATTTGCCCTATTGTAAAGATGTGAGGTGACGTAGCCAGGAGAACGTGGCATGGTGGTGCGTCAAACCTATGGAGGAGCTTATGGCTGTGGATGCGCGTATTCGCGAATTGGGAAATAGACACTCTCACCTTGAACATGAAATCGAACGAGAACTCAAACACCCTGCCCACGATCCATTGCACATATCCGACCTGAAAAAGCAAAAACTCAAGCTTAAAGAAGAGATGCAAAGCCTTCGACAGACCTAGGGCCAGACCTCATTAATATCATCCATTCTGCAAGTACAGGTTTTATGCCAGACCCTAGGATTTTGGCCTAGCGTCTGGCACCACTTCGCTTATAATCTGACACGACTTAGGCTATAAGGAAGAAGAATGGCAGACGAACGGGTTGTTATCATCACCGGTGCCTCCAAAGGCATAGGGCTTGCCTGTGCTCGGCGCTTTGCCGAGGAAAAATGCAAACTGGTGCTGGCCGATATTGATACTGACGCTGGAAAACAGGCCGCCGATGACCTTGGGGCGGCCAATAACAAGGCCTTGTTTATCGATTGCGATGTTGCTGATCCCCTGTCGGTGCGTAATTTGTTTGCCGAAACCCGATCTGCCTTTGGCCGCGTTGACGTTCTGGTTAATAATGCCGGCATGGTGCGTGCGGGCAATATCCTAGACCTTAGTGTTGAGGATTTTGACGCGGTTCTGGGGGTTAATTTACGCGGTGCCTTTTTGGTCGCCCGTGAAGCAGCCCGGCAAATGGTTGACCAGATCAAAGAAGCCGAAGGGCGGGCCAGCGAAGCCCGGCACCGCTACGCCATTATCAATATGTCCTCGGTTAATGCGGTTATGGCTATCGCCGATCACACCGCCTATGTGGTTTCAAAGGGTGGCATGAACCAGTTGACCAAAGCCATGGCACTGGCATTGGCGCCGCACGGCATAAGAGTTAACGCTATTGGGCCGGGCAGTATCAATACCGATGTACTCAAAGCCGTTGCAGATAACCCCGATGCGCGCCGCAAAATCCTTGGACGCACGCCTTTAGGTCATATCGGTGACCCGGACGAAATTGCCTCTATCGCCAGCTTTCTGGCCAGCAAGGATGCCAGCTATATCACTGGGCAGTGCCTTTATGCCGATGGCGGCAGATTGGCGCTGAACTATACGGTTGCTGCGGATTAGGCTTCTTCGGGTTTTTCCTTGAACGAGCCAAAAACCGAAGCGGCATCTACCGGCTTGTTGGCCATTTCCTGCACCCGTTCTTCTTCGGCCTTGGCTTTTTCTTCCTGTGCAGCTGTTTCTTCTGCAGCGCGCAGGGTATCTAGATCTTCACCGCGTTCCAGCGCCGCTTTTTCATCAGCCTTGCGTTTTTTTGCTGCCGCTTTGGTGACAATGGCATCGAGGTCAATTTGTTTACATAGCGCCAGACTGACCGGATCAACGGGTTTGATGTTATTGCTATTCCAGTGGTTACGGGTGCGCACGGCATCGATTGTGGTTTTGGTTGTGCCGAGTAATTTACCGATCTGCGAATCAGGTACTTCTGGGTGGTTGCGAAGCATCCAGGCAATGGCATCAGGGCGATCCTGACGGCGCGAAAGCGGGGTGTAGCGCGGGCCTTTTCGTTTTTGTTCCATTTTATCGGCATGTTTGGGCGAGACGGCTTGCATGTCATGTCCGGTATCAGCTTCGGCTTTTTCGATCTCGTCGCGGGTTAACTGCCCGGCGCTAATGGGATCAAGCCCGCGCACACCAGCGGCAACATCACCATCGGCAATGCCTTTGACTTCAAGGGCGTGCAACTGGCAAAACCGTGCAATCTGGTCAAAGCTCAAAGATGTGTTGTCTATCAGCCAAACGGCGGTGGCTTTAGGCATCAGGATGCTGGCCATGGGTCTCTCCACAAAAAAATCCACAAAAAAACCCGGCGCGCGAGGCGTCGGGTGGACGTCTGCCGGTCTGGCTGTGCAAGCACTCTCCAAACCTGTTGGACGACATATAGTCGGCTTTTGAGATAAAGAAAACACCCTATCATCAGGGAATAAGCAGCAGCGTTGGTTCAGACTGGCTTAAATGCTCGCAAAAGCGTAAAAAGATTCCATATCATGGAGCGCGCAATGTTTGATGAAGAAAAACCCGTCCCCAAAGGGGAGATAAAACTGGGCGAAGACCTGTATGATTTTTCCGTTGAAGACCTGACAGAACGCCTGTCTTCGTTGAAAGATGAAATCATCAGAGTGCAGAAGGCACAAGATGACAAACGTGTCGGACTTGACGCAGCGGCAGCAATCTTTGGGAAATCTTAAAACAAAACGGCAAGACCATTGCATAGGAACAGTACGAATCAGTCAAAATGATACGAGATAAAACATGAGTGACGATCTCTTTGCCGCCCGCCTTGGTGATTTTGCCGGGTCAGAGTTGTTCCAGCGCACGTTTCGCGAGGGTATGGATATGGTTGAGGAGACGGCAGCATATCTGGATGGGCCGGGCCGCGAAGAATCCCGTGCTTTGTCCCGCTCTGGCGCACTTGCCTATGCCGGGGAAAGCATGCGCCTGACCACACGATTGATGCAGGTGGCTTCATGGTTGCTGGTGCAAAGGGCGGTGCGTGAAAATGAAATGAGCGCCACGGATGCCCGTGCTGACAAATATCGCATCAATGATGTTAATTTAAGCAAGAGCCTTGCCGGCACACAGGAATTGCCCGCCGCCTTGCAGGACATTATCACTCGAGCAGCAAGAATTTATGAGCGTACACGCCGCCTAGATGAACAATTATATGGTGACGGTCAGGAAAACACCGGTGCCAAGGCCGTCTCTGAGCAGATGGCCCGCCTGAACGCTGCCTTTGGTGGTTAAAGTGCTACTTACTTTACAAAACCGGCAAACTTGTCCTTGAACTTACTGAGGCGTCCGCCACGGTCGATCAGGTGCTGGTTACCGCCCGTCCATGCCGGATGAGTTTTGCTATCAATGTCCAGATTAAGGGTTGCCCCTTCTTCGCCATAGGTGGAGTGGGTCTGGTAGGTAGAGCCATCGGTCATGACCACGTTAATCATGTGATAGTCGGGGTGCGTATCTTTTTTCATCAATCTATTCCGAGAAAACTGGCAAAATGGGGACGTACCCCCTCAAGAAGCGCGGCTTATACTCCTGTGTTTAGACAAGAGCAAGGACATAAAATGATTTGAATGAGTCTGAACCCATAAGGCTACATTTCAATGTTATCGCCAATGTTATCGGCTGTCCGGCGCTTGCCCTTTTTTCCTTTTGTAATGCGTCGTCGTCGATCTGGCCCCTGATAGGCGACCTTGTCAATAAATTCGCGTGAGGCCTTTAATGCCGCGCAAACCCGTAGCCTCAGGCTTTTCGCGGATAGCGGTGTAGAGACAATTTCTGTAACGCCGCTATCGCGCACTTCTTCAACCGCCGCTTTGGTGTTTTGTGTGCTAATCACAACAATAGGCACATCTTTGGCAACACCTGTTTTGCCGCCCCTTATATCAGCCATGAATTCTACTAATGGTTTGGGGAAAAGCTCATCCCCCAGGATGATAAGGCTGGGGACATTGAAATACATCTGGTCGAGTGCTTCCTCGGTATTGCTGGCCAGCATGATTTGCGCAAAGCCCATGTCTTCCAGTACAAATCGATAAAGTGATGTATTTTCTGCCTGACGTTCGACCAGTAAAACCCGAACATCAGGAAACTGTTGTTTCGTGACCATTTCCCACCCCGTGCGCTTTTCGCGTCTTGTTGCTTATGGGGGACAGTAGAGTAAAACTTTTACAATCCGGTAAATGCAGAAACGTAAGTTTTATTTTATCGACAATTCATGCATTGGCCATAATGCTCGATTACGCTCCGCGTAACGCAAAACCCTTCAGGTTTGTGTTCCTGCCCGGGGCGTGCGCCCTGCACTTCTGTGACTTTGGTGCAAACCTCACAAATATACAGCACCGCTGCATGGCCATGACCTGCCTGGGGGCAGGCAACAAAGGCATTGAGTGCCTCCACCCGATGAACCAGTCCGGCATTTATCAGAAAATCAAGGGCGCGATAAACGGTTGGTGGTTTGGCACTGGTATTGGAGCGATCAATTTGAGATAGCAAATCATAAGCCTTCACCGGTGCATCGGCACGCACCACCAGTTCCAGCACCCGTCGCCGTAATGGCGTCAGGCGAGCACCGGTTTTTGTGCAGTGCCGCTCAGCATCTTTCAGGATGTCCTGCTCGTTCATAATCACCCCTAAGACCTGAACCTGGCAGGTTCGCAATTATTCAAATAACCTATTTCACACCTTACAAAAAGGATACTTGCCAGTTTGTTTTGTTATGTTATCACATCCGCACAAAATTATACAAGCATCAAAGCATGGTATTGGGACGGCACGGATGAAATTTCAATGTTACAATTGGCTGGTTTTAGGTGTGTGTCTAATCACAGGATTTACCGGCGTTGCAAGGGCACAAGTTCCTGATCCAAAAGGTAATGCCGTAGAAGAAACTATTATTGTCACATCGTCTGCGGTGGGGGCACGCGCTGATGAACTGTTACAAGGCGTAACGGTTGTTGGGGACAGCCAGTTGTCCGAGACTGCGGCGGCAGGTCTTGGTGATGTTCTGGCCAGTATGCCCGGGATTTCCACCACCGCGTTTGGCCCAGCCGCCAGCCGTCCGGTCATTCGTGGTCTTGGTGGTGATCGGGTGCGTATGCTGGTCAATGGTGTTGGTATTATGGATGCCTCGACGGCCAGCCCGGATCATGCGGTTTCTGCCGAAGCCCTTGAGGCCACGCGGATTGAAGTGGTGCGCGGCCCTGCCGCTATTGTCTATGGCGGCAATGCCATTGGCGGTGTGGTTAATGTCATTGACGGGCGTATTCCTGAGGCAAAGCTGGACGCGCCTATAGTAGGCCGCTTTGTCACCGGCGTGTCATCGGTTGATCGTGGAGATGTTGAGGCTTTGCGTCTGCGCACCGGTCTTGGGCCATTGGTGTTTAACGGCGAAACTGTGCGCCGTCATGGCGGCGTGGAGCGTATTTCGGGTTTTGCCCGCACCCCGGCCTTGCGCGCTCTGGAGGGCGATGGCCCAAAAGACCGCCTTCCCAACTCTGACCTGACCTTCAACACCCGGGCCATTGGTGGTTCCTATGTGGGTAATTGGGGCTTTGGCGGCGCTTCTATAAAGCGTAGTACGGCCAATTATGGCCTGCCACAAGAGGAGGATGCGCGCATAGACATGGCGCAAACCCGCCTTGATGCGCGCACGAAAATTGATCTAAACCTTGCTGCTTTCGATCAATTAAGTGTTGATTTTGGTATTTCAGATTACCGGCATTTTGAGCTGGAGAATGGCGATATTGGTACGCGCTTTGATAATGAAAGCTGGGAAGTGCGCGCCCGCACCAGGCAAAAAGAGATCAAGGGTTGGGCTGGATCACTTGGGTTTGATGCGGTACGCAAGGTTTTTTCGGCTGTGGGGGACGAATCTTTCCTTCCTAAAACTCGCACGCGTGATCTTGGTGCTTTCATCGCCGAGCGTCGAGATTATGGCAAATGGGGTATTGAAATTGGCGGTAGGCTTGAGACGCGCGATCTGCGCACCGCTTTTGCTTCACGTGATTTTACCGTCATCAGCCTTTCAGGGGGCGCTTTTATACGCCCTCGTGCGGATATGTTTCTGTCGCTGTCTGCTTCGCGAACAGAGCGCGCCCCAACCGATATTGAGCTTTTTTCTGACGGGCCACATTTGGCCGAAAGCACGTTTGAGCGCGGCAACCAGAACCTGAACAAGGAAAGCGCCTTGTCATTTGAGGCGGTTGCCCGCTTTCATGCGGCCGGGTGGGATACCCACGTCAATCTTTTCCACTCTGATTTTCGTGACTTTGTTTTTCTTAATCCCACCGGGGGCATTATTGATGGGTTAGCAGAATTTATCTATTTACAAGATAACGCCAAACTAAGTGGTACCGAAATTTCGGTTGAACGGGATTTATGGCAACAGGGAACATGGCGCATTAACGGTGGCCTGGCACTGGAATATGTGAGGGCCAGAACTGATAACTTCGGAAATCTGCCCCGCATCCCACCATTGGAAATTACCGGAGAGCTTAATCTTGTTTCAGACAGACTTGAAAATCACGCCGAACTAATATGGACTAATCATCAATCCAGAACGGCTGTTTTTGAAACGCCGACCAAAGGGTCAATCATGGTCAATTTTAGCACCACAATTCGGCCCATTGCCACCAGTGAAGACGTGCGAGTAGTTTTTAAACTTAGTAATTTAACCAACGCCACGCATCGCACACATGCGTCTTTTCTGAAAGACCGGCTGCCCGCTGCCGGGCGTTCTTTAAGCGCACGACTGGTCATTGATTTTTAATTGAGACCCACAGGTGCAACACAGTTGCATGCGACAACCTGTCCCTTCTTGTCCTTATAAAAAATAAGGTAATACAACATCGACAGTATGAAACTGGTTCAGATGGCTGAACCGGCTGTCTAGATGGGGGATTAGCGATGAAATTTTCTAAAATCGCTGCTGCGGCCCTAGCCGCGACGTTTTTAAGTTCTGGTGTTGCCCTGGCCCAGGAAGGCCCATGGCAGGTGCGGTTTCGCGCCATTGCCGTGCTTCCTGATATAGACTCCGTTGTGTCACCTATTGGTGGCCGCGCATCGATAGATCAGGCCTATGTGCCAGAGTTGGATATTTCCTATTTTTTTAGTGACAACGTTTCTATGGAACTGGTTCTTGCCACGACCAACCATGATGTTTCTGCCAAGGCAACCGCCTTGGGAAATCTGGATTTAGGTGATGTGTGGTTGTTGCCACCAACTCTGGTGCTTCAATACCATTTTGCGCCAGAAGCCATGATAAATCCTTATATCGGTGCCGGTGTGAATTACACAGTGACCTATTCTTCTGATTTGCCAGGAGCCTCACCGCTTGCAAATATTCATTATAAAGACAATATCGGACTGGCGCTAAACGCCGGATTTGATGTCAACTTTGGTGGCGACTGGTTCTGGAATTTTGATGTCAAAAAAGTATACCTGAATACCGATGTTACGATTGATGCCGGGGGGCTTGGTATTGTCAACGCCGATGTTGATCTGGATCCATGGATTGTTGGCATAGGATTTGGCAGACGCTTCTGATTGCAGCATTGAGCACATAAAAGGCTGGTCTGCGCGGGGCGTTGGTCGGCCTTTTTGATGTAAAGCGTGTCAACAATCTGCATGTGTACAGTTGGCAGACAAGGCACGATCCGTTAAGACGCCCGCTGCACCGACCACAACTCATTTGGGGAATATCATGGCGGACGATAATACAGGCACGATCGAAACCACTGGCAATCTACTTTTTTATAAGAATCCAGAACCACTAAACGTTGACAAACATGGTGACCTGGGCATCACGCCAGATACAAAAAACCCCTTTGGTTTTGCGAAAAATACGCAACTTGTCCCCGTTACCGTTTCAGAATTTGCTGCTGCGACACTGTGTTATCCGATTATTTTCGCTGGTGCAGATCGCACACCTGCTGTCGTAATGGGTCTACAAAAAGACCATAATGCTTTTATTGATGCCGATGGGTTAATGCCCGACGGTGTATATATGCCAGGCTTTCTCCGCCGTTATCCATTTGTCCCGGCGACCAACAATGGTGACCAGGAAAACCTGATGGTGTGTATTGATCGTTCAGCATCAAGTGTGACCACCAAGCCGGAGCAACCGTTCTTCGTTGATGGCAAACCATCTGAATTTACCAACCGTGCAATTGAATTTATCTCAAACTACGAAATCGAAACGAAAGGCACGCGTAATTTTGTCAAGGTCATGACAGATCTGGATTTGTTTGACACACAAGATGTGACCATTCCTCAAGCCAGTGAAGACGGTAAATCAATTGTGCAGCAAAAAATCGGGGAGTTTGTCGGTATTTCCCAAGACAAGCTTAATCTTCTTTCCGCCGAAAAGGTCGCTGAATTACGTGACAATGGCGGCCTGATGGCTATTTATGCCCAGATGATTTCTCAGGCAAACTGGCAACGCCTTGTCTCTCAGGAAATGAAAAATCCGGCGTCTGGCGATACCATTGGAAAGACAGAAGGCAAGGCTTAATCTTTTTTCTTGGCCACCATCATATAATTAACGGCACTATCACGGCTTAATCGCCATGTGCCGGCAAAAGGGTTGTAGCTCACCCCAAAAGGCCCCGTAACGTCTATGCCAACCTGTTCCAGTGGGCCACGGATTTCCTGTGGCTGCACCAGTTTATCATAATCATGAGTGCCTGCGGGCAACCATCGTAATACCCGTTCAGCCATGGAAATGGCCAAAAACCGTGCTTTGGGCGTGCGGTTTATGGTGGCAATTATCATCAGGCCGCCGGGGCGTAATAGTTCCGCACAGGATTGCAAAAACAGTCCTGGATTTGAGGTATGTTCAATCACTTCCATATTCAGTATGACATCAAAGCTGGCCGCCTCCTCTGATAACATATTTTCCGCCGCACCATGGCGATAATCTATGCCAAGCCCCTGTTCGCGTGCATGGGTCTTGGCCGTATTGATGTTGGCCATTGAGGCATCAACACTAACCATGCTGGCACCAAGGCGGCACATAGGCTCACTTAACAAACCACCGCCGCAACCTATGTCCAAAAACCGCAACCCTTCAAATGGTTTGCGGGCGGCGGCGTCAAGGTTGAAATGATCGCTCAAGGTCTGGCGAATAAAACCCAATCGCACCGGGTTAAACTGGTGCAAGGGGCGAAATTTACCGCGCGGATCCCACCACTCTGCTGCCATCGCGCTAAATTTGGCAACTTCATCCGGGTCAATGCTGTCCGTATGACTTGCGGGTGAGCGAGATGGTTGTGCCATGAGTCTGAACCCTAGACGTTTGCGATCTGTCATTTTAACTACACTGGCAAGACAAGCACGAACAGGTCATAAATGAAACGCTTGGTGATGAAATTTGGTGGGACGTCCAGTGCCGATGCGGCGCGGCTGGATGCGTGCGCTGGCTTGATTGCGTCGCGACACAGGCAAGATATAGCTCTTGCCGTGGTGGTTTCCGCCCCTGCGGGTATGACAGATCAACTAACCAACGATGTAAAACAAGCTGATCCACAAGCGCAGTGGCCTGATGAAGGTGATGCTGTGCTTGCTGCGGGGGAACAAATAAATGCGGCGTTATTGGCGATGGCCTTGCGCCGTCAGGGGCTTGCCGCGCGCTCTCTTACCGGGTGGCAGGCTGGTATCTTAACGAATGACGATCATGGCCGTGCAAAAGTTCAAAGCGTGGATGCGGTACGCCTTGGCAAGTTGGTGGATACAGGCACAATAGCCGTCATTGCCGGCTTTCAGGGACTTGGCCCGAACGGGCGCATCACCACACTGGGCCGGGGTGGCTCGGATTTAAGCGCCGTAGCCCTGGCCGTGGCGCTTAAGGCAGAAGCCTGCGAAATATTTACCGATGTGCAAGGCGTTTATAGTGCAGATCCTCGCCTGGTAACACAGGCCAAACCTATAAAGCGTTTGAGCTATGACGAGCTTTTGGAAATGGCCTCACAAGGAGCGAAAGTTATGCAAAGTCGCTCGGTTGAACTGGCCATGTCTGAAAAAGTGGTTTTACGCATTTGCTCCAGCTTTGATGAAAATACTGATGGAACAATCATTGACCGCCAGGCAGGTCTTGAGCGAGCAATTGTACGCGCGGTAAGTTATAGTCGCGATGAGGCACGGATTATGGTTCATGCTATGCCTGCGGGGCCAGAAGCCTTGAGAAACATATTTGCCGCCTTTGGCCAGGCTGATTTGCAAATTGATTTAATCGTGCAAAGTCCCGGGGAAACAGCTGGTGAAAGTACACTGGTGTTTTCCCTGCGTCGGGCAGATGCGGATCAGGCTTTGGATGTTTTGACCAAGCCCTGTCATAACCTTATGCTCAAAGACGTTCAACTTGATCGCGAAATGGCCAAGGTGTCAGTGATTGGCATTGGGCTTCGCTCGCAAACCAGTATGGCGCATACCATGTTTGAAACTCTTTTGGCACACAACATTCCCGTTGGCGCTGTAGCAACATCAGAAACCCGGATCAGCGTTTTGATCCCTGAAAATGATGTGGAAATGGCTGTACGTGCTTTGCATAGTGCCTTTGATCTGGACAGGAACTAGACCGTGTCTGACCCCAGTACCAGAAAACATTCGGGACACCGCAGTCTGCTTCGTCATATCCGTGAAATCATGGCTGCAAAAGGCACGGCGCAATACCGCCTTGACGCTTTGGTCAAAGCTATTGCTTCAAATTTGCACGCCGACGTTTGCTCGCTTTACTTGCGTCGGCCGGATGCCAGCATGGAATTATGGGCCACCCAAGGCCTGGATCCAAATGCTGTCCACGTTACCCGGCTTGGTGCCGGTGAAGGATTAGTCGGCGAAATTGTGCGCCTTTCGCGGCCACTTAACCTGACCGAAGCGCCCACGCACTCGGCTTTTTCCTTTCATCCTGAAACAGCAGAAGATCCGTTTCACGGCTTTCTTGGCGTTCCGGTATTGCGCGGTGGGCGATTGTTGGGGGTGCTGGCTGTGCAAAGCCGTGAGGCACGCCATTACAGCAATGATGATGTAGAGGCCTTGCAAAATGTCTCTATGGTGTTGGCCGAAATTGTGTCATCGGGTGATCTTCTTAGCGCCAGCGAGCTTGCCAATGTTGCGGTACGTCCCAGCAGGGCAGAATCTTTAACCGGGCGACGTATTTCTGATGGCTTGGCCGTTGGCCAAGCTGTATTGCACGATCCTGGCAGGGTAAAAACCATACTCATTGCCGATGACCCCGAAGCTGAGAAGACGCGACTGGAAGACGCTATCCTTGATCTGCGCCATTCTGTGGATACGCTGTATCAAGGCAAAGGTAATCGTTTGGGCGGGCCATCACGAGCCGTTCTTGAGGCCTATAGAATGTTTGCCAACGACCAGGGCTGGCTGGATCGTTTGTGTGAGGCGGCAGGTTCTGGCCTTAGTGCAGAAGCAGCTGTTGAGCGGGTGCGCGGCGAACATCGCGCCCGGTTATTGAGCGCCAAAGACCCTTATTTGCGTGAACGTCTGCATGATCTGGAAGATCTGGCCAATCGGTTATTACGCCACCTTGGTGCCGTTGATGAATTGGCTGAACTGCCAGAAAATGCAATTCTGGTTGCGCGGGCCATTGGCCCGGCGGAACTGTTGGAATTTGATCGATCTCGCCTGAAAGCACTTGTGCTGGAAGAAGGCTCGCCCACCTCACATGCCGCCATTGTTGCCCGGGCCTTGCGTTTGCCGGTTGTGGGGCACGCTACCGGGCTTTTGGATCGGGTCAGCCCTGGTGACACGCTCTTGGTGGATGCCGAAGAGGGCATTGTTTCGATCCGCCCTGATGCGCCCACCGAAGAACAATTTCGGATACGGGTAGATGAGCGCCGACAACGCCGCGCCGCCTATGCACGTTTGCGTGACAAACCGGCACGTACCAAAGATGGTCAGCGCATCACGCTTGCCATGAACGCGGGCCTGCGTGTTGATTTACCCCAACTGGAAGAGACCGGTGCAGAGGGAATTGGCTTGTTTCGTACCGAATTTCAATTCCTGCTCTCAGATCATTTACCCCGCCTGACCGAGCAAACCCAACTGTATCGTGATGTACTGGATGCGGCTGGTGAGCGCCCGGTGGTGTTTCGCACGCTTGATCTGGGTGGTGACAAGGTTCTGCCCTATGTCGCCCATGAACGTGAAAGTAACCCTGCTTTGGGTTGGCGGGCTATGCGCATGGCCCTCGATCGCCCGGGACTGCTGCGTTATCAATTTCGTGCCCTGATCGATGCAACTGGTGGGCGGGAACTGAACATCATGTTTCCGTTGATTACCACCTTGATGGAATTTCGCACTGCGCGCGCTTTGTTGGATGCCGAGATAAAGCGTATGGCCCGTTTTGGTTATACCATACCGGCAAAAGTCAGAGTGGGGTCTATGGTCGAGACCCCTGCCATTGTCTGGCAGCTGGAGAGTTTATTAAAAGAAGCCGATTTCGTTTCTGTTGGGGCCAATGATTTGATGCAATATTTCTTTGCTGCTGATCGTGAAAACTCAAGAGTTGCTGAACGTTATGATATTCTCAACACGGGCAGCTTGCGGATGCTGGGCCATATTGCAAATGTTTGCCAACAGTCCATGCGCCCGGTTTCCGTTTGTGGTGAAATTGCCGGACAAGGTGTGGAGGCTGCGGCGCTGATCGCACTGGGTTTTACCGCGCTCTCGGTACCTCCTGATTCTGTGGGGCCGGTAAAGCGGATGATTCTCTCTTTGGATCAAAAAGACCTTGGCATTAAACTTGCTGAGTGGGTGGCAGAAGCACAAACAAACGTTAGAGAAAATTTGTTGGATTATGCCAGGACATCAGGGCTTGCCTTGTGATCTCTGTCTTTAACTAAACATATTTAGCGAATCAGCTTGATTTTGTATGTCTCTTGGGTTTTTATGTTGAGTGCGGCTAAAATGTCACGATCTGAAAGCCGTATGATTTATTTATGATTCGGGTTTAGGTGTTGGTTTGAAAAGGGAAATGGCGATGGACGCGTCGGGGGCGATCCTGCATCAGGCAGACATGGTAGACACGGATAATTCGGGTTCTTTGGGTGTTGGCAATACATTACGGCTTGCGCGGGTGCGCGCTGGTTTAAGTGTGTTCGATGTTGCTTCGGCAACCAAAATAAATAGCGAATACCTTGAAGCCATTGAATCCATGGATCGTGCTGCCTTGCCGCCACGTGCCTATGCGCTTGGCTTTGTTCGTTGTTATGCAAACCATCTTGGCCTTGGGGCTGATGAACTGGTTTGCGAGTTCAAGGCACAATTTTATGACGGTGTTCTGCCTCTGGGTGATCTGTCTCCGCGTCCGGCTCCGGCCTGGGTAGATTTTCGTCTTCCCAAAGGTAGCGGTATTGCCTTCGTGATTGCTTGCGCTCTTGGGCTGGCGACCTGGTACGGATTACGTGCACCCTCACAATCCATGGCTGGCGTACCCCCGGTACCCGAAGCTCTGGCAGACTGGGCAAAATCCCAGGATATTGGCAGCGTGCCGGAACTGCCAGGTACACATGTCAGTCTGGATGACAGTTGACGCCAGCGCGTCTGCAAGCCAAACCTGCAATTCTAATAAACTAACTGAATGGTATTGCGATGACTGAGGCCATGAGCGCGCTTCGCCCCTGGCGTGCGATTGAACGGCGCCCCTGTCGGCAGATCATGGTTGGTGATGTCGCCATAGGTGGTGATGCGCCCATTAGCGTCCAGTCAATGACCAACACCCCAACGCCGAACGTTGCGGCAACCCTCGCACAAGTGCGTGCTCTGCAAGACGCAGGTGCTGATATTGTCCGCATTTCCTGCCCTGATAAAGACTCTACTGATGCTCTTGCTGCCATAACCCGGGCGAGCGATATACCCATCGTGGCTGATATACATTTTCATTACAAGCGCGCCATCGAGGCCGCGAAGGCCGGGGCTGCCTGTCTGCGCATCAATCCTGGCAATATTGGTAGTGCTGAGCGTGTTCGTGATGTTGTGCAAGCGGCCAAGGATCATGGTTGTTCGATACGTATCGGGGTTAATGGCGGCTCGCTGGAGCGGGAACTTCTGGAGCGTTATGGCGAACCGTGTCCGGAAGCCATGGTTGAAAGCGCATTGCGCCATGTGGCCATTTTGGAAGATCATGATTTTCATGAATACAAAATTTCGGTTAAGGCCTCTGACCCGTTTTTAACTGTTGCCGCTTATCAACAACTGGCAACAGCCGTAGATTGCCCACTGCATATTGGTATTACCGAAGCAGGGGGATTGCGTACCGGTACGGTAAAATCTTCTATCGGGCTGGGTATGTTGCTCTGGGCTGGAATTGGTGACACCATACGGGTGTCCCTCTCGGCAGACCCGGTGGAGGAGATCAAAGTTGGTTTTGATATTCTCAAATCCCTGAACCTGCGATCCAGAGGCGTAAACATCATTGCCTGCCCGTCCTGTTCCCGACAGGGTTTTGACGTTATCAAGACCGTACAAATTCTGGAACAACGCCTTGCCCATATTGCTGAGCCAGTATCGCTTTCTATCATAGGCTGTGTGGTCAATGGCCCCGGCGAAGCGGCCTATACCGACATTGGCTATACCGGCGGCGGCGCTGGCCATGGCATGGTCTATTTTGCCGGTAAAACCGACCATAAACGCAGCAACGAAACCATGATCGAACATATAATAGAGCTGGTGGAAGCCCGCGCCGCCACGCTTCGCTTAAAGTTTTGAACCCTTTACAAATCAGCAAGATCACCATATGTATAACACATTATTCCCCTATGCCCTTCGGAGCATAGGCGCGTGGCCGCCGCAGTTGAGAGATTGCTGGCGGCCACTGCATTTAGGACAATAACAATGAGCGTTTGTGCCTATATAGACGGCTTCAATTTATATTACGGTTGTTTGAAAAACTCTAATCAGAAATGGTTGAATATTGACCATTTGCTCAAACTTGTTACGAAAAATAACACTATTGATAAAATATATTATTTTACCGCAAGGGTATCTGGCACGCCATCAGAGCCTGGAAAACCTCAACGTCAGAACATTTACTTTCGCGCTTTAATGTCACTGGGAAATGTCGAAATTGTCTATGGCCACTTCCTTTCACATCCTGTGACAATGCCAGAAACAACACCAAGCAAACAACTTACAGGACGGCGGGTGTGCGTGTTAAAGATAGAGGAAAAAGGTTCTGACGTTAATTTAGCATCATACCTGCTTCGAGACACTTTTAATGACCAGTTTAATCAAGCTCTTGTTTTGACGAATGATTCAGATCTGGCAACTCCGGTAAAAATGGTCAGAGACGATATTGGTAAACGAGTAACGATTCTGAACCCACACAAATATCCGGCAAGAAAACTACAACAATGTGCCACAGATATGAAACAGATCAGGATGGGAGCAATTCGAGCATCGCAATTTTCTCCTGTTATCAGCGATTCCAAAGGAAACATTAGAAAACCGGCACAGTGGAATTAACATGGCCCATATTCCCCAAACCCGTCTGGATATGGTTATCGACCGCTTTGAGCAAATCGAGGCACGCATGGGCGCAGCCACCGATAGTACCGAGATTGTTGCTCTGGCCAAGGAACATGCCGCCCTGTCGCCGGTGGCAAAATCCGCCCGCGAGTTAAACACTCTGCGACGCGAACTTGCTGATCTGCAAGACATGCTTGCCGAGGGCGGTGAAGATACAGAAATGCTGGCCATGATGCGCGAGGAGCAGGAAGCGTTGAAATCAATGCTGCTGCTGCGTGAGCGTGCCATGCAGATATTGCTCTTGCCCAAAGACAAGGATGATGGCGCGCCGGTTATGATCGAAGTGCGTGCGGGAACGGGCGGTGATGAGGCGGCCTTGTTTGCCGGCGATCTTTTTCGTATGTACCAACGTTATGCCCAGCTACAGGGCTGGAAGATGGAACTGGTCTCTGAATCGATTGGCGAAATGGGCGGCTTTAAGGAGGTTATTGCCTCTATCAAGGGAGAAAATACCTTTGGGCGGTTGAAATTTGAATCCGGTGTACACCGGGTGCAAAGAGTTCCCGACACAGAAACCCAAGGACGTATTCACACATCGGCGGCAACCGTTGCGGTTTTGCCGGAACCAGAAGATATAGACATTAAAATCGAAGACAAAGACCTGCGTATTGATGTTTTTCGTGCCTCAGGCCCGGGCGGGCAGTCGGTTAACACCACCGATTCTGCGGTGCGGATCACCCATATCCCAACCGGCGTAGTCGCCTCTCAACAGGACGAGAAATCCCAACATAAAAACCGCGAAAAGGCCATGCAGGTTTTGCGGGCGCGGCTTTATGAGCGTGAGCGACAGCGTGTGGATCAGATACGGGCAGCCGAACGCAAGGGGCAAATTGGTTCAGGCGATCGTTCGGAGCGCATACGCACCTACAATTTCCCGCAAGGACGGGTGACCGATCACCGGATCAATCTGACACTATATAACCTTGGCAAGGTTATCGCTGGCGAGGCACTGGGCGAGGTTATCGACGCGCTTCTGGCTGAAGATCAGGCGGCGAAACTGGCCGCGATGGAAGACGAGAGCTTTTCGTGAATAAAGCTGCGCCCTCATGGGCAGGGGCAAAAATGGCGTTCGTTCGTCGCGCCTTGACTGACCAATTGCATGGCGCCGGTATTGAAAATGCACCGATCGAGGCTCGTCATATGCTGAACGCACTTTTTAGTGCAGATGCGCCGGATGGCTGGCTGAACCCCGATCAGAGTCTTGATGATACACAGGCGGCAAAGCTTGAGGCTATGTATGTGCGTCGTGCTGCCCGTGAACCATTATCGCATATTTTGGGTGAATGGGGGTTTTGGTCGCTTGACCTGAAGGTTAGCAAGGATGTGCTCACTCCACGTCCCGAAACTGAACGCCTGGTGGAAATTGCTCTTGAAACCCTTGGATTAGAGCCGACGCGTATTCTTGATCTGGGCACCGGGTCGGGGGCGATTTTACTGGCACTGCTGGCTGAATACCCCAAAGCCACAGGGTGGGGCGTTGATCTTTCGACGGCTGCACTTGATATTGCCAGAGCGAATTCCAAAATCCTGAAGCTGGAAAACCGGGCGCAATTTATCGAAGGCAACTGGGATAGTGCGCTGGCTTTCGCTCCGTTTGACTTGGTGGTTTCCAATCCACCCTATATTGCGCGAGACGTTATTCAGACGCTTGAGCCTGAGGTTTGCCAGTTCGAGCCAATTTTGGCTCTTGATGGTGGCACGGATGGTCTTGATGCCTACCGGGCATTGCTGCCCCTGATGGCGCATTATCTAAAACCCGGTGCGCGGTTTATTTTTGAGATTGGTGCCGAACAGGGCAAAGCGACGCTGGCATTGGCACAAGAGCACAGTTTTCTTGGTGACGTCGGCCTTTTTACCGATCTTGCCGGGCGAGATCGGGTGCTATGTGCAATACATTATTGAATGTGCCGCAAAAAACACTTGGAATGAGTGAGAAGGGGCGGTAGTGTCCGCCACAAGACGCGCGAAGGCCAAATGGCTTTCCGTCTGGGCCACTCACAATTCTGGACTAATGTGGAATGGGACAGCGTGCGCAATAACCCTGCTGAATTGCAGACTGTAACGCATAACAGAGCCATACGCCATTTGGGCAAGGCCAATTCAAACAAGAGAAACTTCAAGGACACCAGGCATGAAACGCCAAAGAGGCCGTAGCCGAAATAACAATCACAACAAATCTCATAACCCAAACCGGGCTATGGAGAGCAACGGGCCGGGTGTAAAGGTTCGTGGTGCCGTTACCACCATTCACGAGAAATACCAGCAATTGGCCCGTGATGCGTCTCTTTCGGGTGATCGGGTGATGGCAGAAAACTATTTGCAGTTTGCTGAACATTATTTTCGCATCATTCGCGCGCAACAATTACAGCGTGAGCAACGCGAAGAAGAGCAAAATACCCAGCGTGCTGCTCGCCAGGCAGAGTATGATGCCCGCAAGGCAAAGCAGCAGGAACGCAATCAGCAACCACAACAAGACCCTGCTCCTGCCGTGCAACAAACCGAGGCGAAACCGACGCCTACATCAGAGACAGTCCCACCGGGCCAAAACAACAATACCGGTAATGGAACCGGGCCTATGGATGTGGTTACACCAAAAGCCAGTCCTGCAACGGAGCTTGTTACCGCCAAGCCAAAACCTGCGCCGCGCCGCCGTGTTCGCCGCCCTGTTGGTGAAAAGGCAATTCCCAAAACAACAGATGCGGTCGATAAACCTTCGGCCTAAGGACTGACCCTAGATCAAATTTACAAACAGGGTGCCATCGTCTGATTTATCCGGGTGTTGGTATTTTCCGGCCCGCATCTTGCGAAACAACCGGCGTAACGGCGTAAATCATTCAAAACCGCGCCGAAATGATACGCTGGAGGTTCATTTTGATTGCGCTTGCTCTTGCTCTGACCGCTGCCATACTTGGTGCCATGTCATTTTTTGCCTTTTTTGTTGCACCTGCCGCCGGGCGTGCCGGGTCTTCAAAAACGGTTCTTCTCTTGAGTCGGGCTGTATTTCCACGGGCCTTTGATTTGTTTGCGCTTCTGAGCGCCCTTGCCGCCCTGTTTTCAGCCTTTGGTGGGCAGACGCCTGGCGCAGGCGTTCTCATCATTGCGACTTGTGCATTTTTATGGGCAGGCTGGTCAATTACACCAATGCTTGAACAGGCTCGTGATGCCGCCCGTGCGGGTGATGAGCTGGCTCTGGTTGATTTTCGCAAGGCACGCGGCCAGGCTGTTCGTGCCAATGCCTTGCAATATGTGGCGCTGTTCGCGGCTTGCGGGTTTCTGGCCTTTGGTTAACAACACAAAACCCGTCTGACTTTGACCTTTTCTTGTGCAATGCTAATGAATTATTGGTGATTGCATTCCAAAGGGTTTTTCATGAATTTTGGTGACAGACTGGCGCAGGCCATTGAGATAAACGGCCCACTTTGTGTTGGCCTTGATCCCCATCCAAACTGCATTCCTGAACTTTTCGGGCAGGGTCTTGCCGGTGTTGAAGCCTTTTTTACTGCCGTTCTGCAACGTCTTGGCGGGCATTGCGGCATTATCAAGCCGCAAATTGCTTTTTTTGAACGCTTTGGCCCACAAGGTCTGGCAGTGATGGCCCGTTTGTGCGCACAGGCGCGCGATGCCGGGTTTGTCGTACTGATGGATGCCAAACGCGGTGATATAGGCTCCACTGCCAATGCCTATGCAGATGCCTATCTTGGCCATGAAGCCTGGGTGCATTGTGATGCGATCACGATAAACCCCTATATGGGTCTGGATACGCTGGAGCCTTTTCTGGCCATGGCCGATGAGCGGGACAAGGGCGTTATTGTGCTGGTGCGCACCTCCAACCCGGGTGCAGCAGATTTTGAAGACCTGATTTTTGAAGGCAAACCACTATACCACCATATTGCCAGTGCGCTGGCTCCTTTCGCGCAAGAGCGACGCGGAGCGTTAAGCGGCTGGTCATCACTAATGGTGGTGGTGGGGGCGACTGCCCCGGTTGAAGCCCGCCATTTGCGCCTTGTCTTGCCTCACAGCCCGTTTCTGGTTCCAGGCTATGGCGCACAAGGAGCCAGTGCCAAAGATGCTGTCACCGCACAAGTGGATGGGCAGGGCGTGGTGGTTAATTCTTCTCGCGGGATACTCTTTGCGCCGGGCGCATATGAGGCAGCCGATACCGCAAGTTGGGAGCGTATTTTTGATGTCGCCCTTGCCCGGGCGCATGATGGTCTGGCCCTTGCCAAAGGAGAGGAACCCCATGGTTAATGCAATCAATTGGGATGCGCTCGATGCAGGCAAGTTTGCCGATGAAAATACGGCTCTTGCGGACATTGGATCGCGCTGTGCGTTAAATACCGCAGCACAATCAAAGATTCATAGCAACGCCATTGACCTGGTACAAAAGGCACGAAAGCAAAACCGTCGCAAGGGCATGATGGAAAGCTTTTTACAGGAATTTGGGCTTTCCAACAATGAGGGACTTGCCCTCATGTGCCTGGCCGAGGCCCTGTTGCGGGTTCCCGATGCACAAACAAAAGATGCCCTGATTGCCGAGAAAATCGGAGCCGGTGACTGGAATGCTCATGCCGGGCAGTCAGACTCTTTTCTGGTCAATGCCTCCACCTGGGGATTGATGCTGACGGGAAAACTGATCGAGCCGGATGAGGGATTAAGACATGACCCGGCGGGATATATGCGCCACCTTGTCGGACGCATAGGAGAGCCAGCCATTCGTGCCTCAATGATGCAGGCCATGCGCATTATGGGCGAACAGTTTGTTTTGGGACGCAGTATCAAGGATGCTTTGAAACGTGATGGACGTGACCAGAACACCCCCTCGCTTTTTTCTTTTGATATGCTGGGCGAAGCGGCCTGTACCCATGATGATGCGACGCGCTATTTTGAACGCTATGCACAAGCCATAAACAGTGTTGGCCGCGCACGCGGCAAAGGCGCGGTGCATGAGGTTAACGGTATTTCAGTCAAGCTTTCGGCGCTTCACCCGCGCTATGACATGCGCCATGAAGACATGGTATTTGCACAAATGTATCCAAAAGTTCTGGATCTTGCCCGCGCCGCAGCAAAGGCGAACATTGGGTTTTGTCTGGATGCTGAAGAAGCTGACCGTCTGATTGTTTCGCTGAAAATACTGGATCGATTGGCCCATGAGCCTGATCTTGCTGGGTGGAACGGTTTGGGACTGGCGGTTCAGGCCTATCAGAAACGCTGTGTTGGGGTTTTGCAACATTTACAGAAACTGGCCCGGCAGAGCGGGCATAAATTCATGGTGCGTCTGGTCAAAGGTGCCTATTGGGATACCGAAATCAAACATGCACAGCAAATGGGCGTGCCTGATTTTCCGGTCTGGACGACCAAAACCGCCACTGATTTAAATTATCTTGCCTGTTCACGCGTGCTTTTGTCTGAACCTGATCTTTTATTTGGGCAATTTGCCACCCACAACGCCCATACATTGGCGGCGGTTTGCCATATGGCAAAGGAGGCAGAGACAAGAATTGAGTTTCAACGGCTGCATGGCATGGGTGAGGCGCTTTATGACGCGGCAGAAGAGCTTTACGGATCAATCAATTGCCGGGTTTATGCGCCGGTGGGTAGCCATGAAGACCTGCTACCCTATCTTGTCCGTCGTTTGTTGGAGAACGGTGCCAACACGTCTTTTGTTCATTCGTTTTTGGATGAGCGGGTGCTAGCGCAAAAGGTGGCTGCCGACCCTTTTGCACGTCTACCCGCTTTGAAACGCAATCATGCTATTGCGACACCGCCTACGCTTTATGGATCGGAGAGACGTAATTCTGCGGGCATGGACTTGACCCAAAAAAGTGAAATTGAGGTGCTGCAATCAGCCATTAAGGCACTGGATCAGGAAACAGATGCAGAGCCTGTAACTGATGCTACAAAAGACGATATTGACCGTGCCTTCAAGAGCGCACGGAAGGCGCAATGCGCCTGGAACGCTTTGGGCGGTGAGGGCCGGGCAAAAGTTTTGTGTCACTGCGCCGATGCGCTGGAAGCCGCTACACCGCAATTGGTTGCCCTGATGTGCCGTGAGGCTGGCAAAATCATGGATGACGGCGTTTCAGAGGTTCGCGAAGCGGTCGATTTTTGCCGCTATTATGCGGCTCAGGCGCAAAAGGATTTTGCAGAGCCGCATCGTCTGCCCGGCCCGGCGGGAGAAACCAACCATATAGGCCTTGGCGGGCGCGGTATTTTTGTTTGTATCAGTCCGTGGAACTTTCCCTTGGCCATTTTTACCGGCCAAATTATGGGTGCACTGGCGGCAGGTAACGCGGTGCTGGCCAAACCGGCGGAACAAACCCCGCGTATCGCTGCAATGGCGGTGAAGCTGTTGCATGATGCGGGTGTACCAGGTGAAGTGCTGCATCTTCTGACCGGGCCGGGTGAAAAAATTGGTGCCATGCTATGCGCCGATATACGTCATGACGGGGTTGTGTTTACCGGCGGCACCGATACGGCTGTTCTTATCAACCGGACACTGGCGCACCGCGCCGGGCCAATTGTGCCATTGATCGCAGAAACCGGCGGGCTAAACGCCATGGTGGTGGACACCAGCGCCTTGCGAGAACAGGTTATTGACGATGTGATTACTTCTGCCTTTGGTTCGGCCGGGCAGAGGTGTAGCGCCTTGCGCATTTTGCTGCTGCCCCAGGAGACGGCGGATATGATGATTGAAGGGCTGATTGGTGCCATGAAAGCACTGGTCATTGGTGATCCAGCCGATGCGCGCACTGATATTGGCCCGGTCATTGACGGCAATGCCCGGGATGCCCTGCGCACACATCTTGCGCGCATGAAAACCGAAGCAAAAATTTTGCACCAGACGGATACACCGGATTTGGCAGGTTGTTTCTTCAGCCCCGCTTTGGTGGAAATTTCATCGCTTTCACAATTGCAGAGGGAAGTCTTTGGCCCGGTTTTACATGTTCTACGGTACCGACATGAAGACCTGGAGGGGCTTTGCGATGAGTTATCGGCCAAGGGGTATGGGCTGACACTGGGGGTACATTCACGTTTGCAGAGCTTTGCTGATATGGTCGCGGAGCGCATTTGCGCAGGTAATGTTTATATCAATCGCAATATGATCGGCGCGGTTGTCGGTGTGCAGCCCTTTGGTGGATGTGGCTTGTCCGGCACTGGCCCCAAGGCAGGAGGGCCACATTATTTGCACAGGTTTGCCAACGAGCGAACAATTACAGTCAATATCTCTGCCCAGGGCGGGGATCCGGAATTGCTCTCGCTCGGCGAATAAAAAGCATAACCGAATGTAACTTTTCTGTCAGAACAGTACCCAAAATGTGCAAGTCATTGTGGAATAAGGGCTTTCATCATTTTTCTTGATACTGACCAATAAATACACGGTGAAACCGGATCAGATGGTCAGGAAAAATATCATCGAAATTCGGGTTATAGTAAATTTTTTCTCAAGTAATTTTCGGCTCTTAACGGTTTGTAAAGAAAAAAAGCATTTTTCTTGTCTCCAACATATTGACCCTCGCCGCGAAGCAAAACACTATATGTGGTGTCAGGCGCAAAATTTCTGGCAATTCTTGGAAACGAAGATAAATCGCGTGAGCAGCGTATGCTGATCGTGCACAGGGCAGATTTGTGCCGATTACCGGGGGCGGAATAGATAATGAACAAGGCAATGCCAACAACCAGCAAGGCGACGGCAGATACCGATACATTAGCGTCGGGAAAGCTCGTCAACGGCGATGTTAAACAAGCAGGTTTGCGTGTGGTTGAAGGTATTCAACTGGATCATGCCAAGGACGCCAATCTAACCGAATTTGGTAAAACCACATTGCGCGATCGTTATCTTTTGCCCGGCGAAAGCTATCAGGATATGTTTGCCCGCGTGGCCAATGCGTATGGCGATGATCTGGCCCATGCCCAACGTCTTTATAATTATATGTCTGATTTGTGGTTCATGCCGGCAACACCGGTATTGTCCAATGGTGGTGCCAAACGCGGATTGCCCATCTCATGCTTTTTGAACTCGGTCAGTGATTCGCTGGACGGCATTGTAGAAACCTGGAATGAAAACGTCTGGCTGGCTTCTAATGGCGGCGGGATTGGCACCTATTGGGGCCGGGTGCGTTCTATCGGTGAAAAAGTTGGACAAAAAGGCCAAACAGCAGGGATTATTCCGTTTGTGCGGGTAATGGATTCGCTCACCCTGGCCATTTCTCAAGGATCTTTGCGCCGGGGTTCCGCCGCCGTGTATCTGGACATTCACCACCCGGAGATCGAGGAATTTCTGGTTATCCGCAAACCTTCGGGTGATTTTAACCGCAAGGCGCTCAACCTGCACCACGGGGTAAACATCACGGACGCCTTTATGGAAGCAGTTCGTGACGGCAAGGAATTTGATCTACTAAGCCCCAAAACCGGCGAAGCTGTGCGTTCGGTTAATGCACGCGAACTTTGGCAAAAACTGCTTGAGATGCGCGTTCAAACGGGTGAACCCTATGTTATATTCTCCGATACGGTGAATAAAGCCATGCCGCGCCACCAGCGCGATCTGGGCTTGTCGGTAAAACAATCCAACCTCTGTGCTGAAATTATGCTGCATACCGGCCCGGATCATTTGGGCAATGAGCGCACGGCCGTATGTTGCCTTAGCTCTGTTAATGCCGAGAAATTTCTCGAATGGCGCGAAGAAGAGCACTTTATCGAGGATATATACCGGTTTTTGGATAATGTGCTGCAAGATTTTATCAACCGGGCACCGTCTGAAATGGCGCGTGCAGTTTATTCGGCCCAGCGCGAACGCTCCGTCGGGCTTGGCCTGATGGGCTTTCACTCATTCCTGCAATCACAAAACGCGCCATTTGAGTCGGCCCTGGCCAAATCCTGGAATTTGCGTTTGTTCAAACATATCCGGCGCGGGGCTGATGCGGCTTCGGTCAAACTGGCCGAAGAACGTGGTGCCTGTCCCGATGCGCAGGATGCCGGGCTAAAAGCGCGGTTTTCACACAAAATGGCAATTGCCCCAACGGCGTCCATTTCCATTATTTGTGGCGGTGCATCGGCAGGGATAGAGCCTATTCCGGCCAATATTTACACCCATAAAACGCTTTCCGGCTCGTTCACCGTGCGCAATTCCAATCTGGAAAAAATTCTGGATGAGAAAGACGCAAACACAACGACGGTTTGGAACAGTATTCTGGAGCATGAAGGTTCAGTGCAACACCTTGAAATGCTTGATGAGAACGAAAAATACCTTTATCGCACTGCCTTTGAGATCGACCAAAGGTGGATTATCGAGCATGCTGCTGATCGGGCCGGGCTTGTTTGCCAGTCCCAATCGGTCAATGTTTTCCTGCCCGGTGATGTCAGCAAATGGGATTTGCATATGCTGCACTGGTCGGCCTGGGAAAAAGGGGTGAAGTCGCTCTATTATTGCCGCTCAAAATCAGTGCAACGCACGGCCTTTGCCAATGGCACCAAAGCCGATGCCACGGAAGATGCCTTACAAATGGCTGCGCTGACTGATTATGAGGAATGTCTCGCCTGTCAATAAATGTTGTGTGTCCCTGCCTTGATCTTGTGCGACCCCGGCACCTGGCATAACTTGACTGAATGATACAGGATTTTTCGGTTAAAGGCGGGCCTCAGGCGGGCCGCGCCCATTTGCCTCTGTTACGCAGCGAATTGGCACGGCGTAAACTCGATGGCTTCATTATTCCTCATGAGGATGAATATCAGAACGAATATCTGCCGGCCGCAACGGATCGTCTTGCCTGGTTAACCGGGTTTACCGGCTCTGCCGGGGCGGCTCTTGTGATGACGGACAGGGCGGTGGTTCTGGTCGATGGGCGCTATACCCTGCAGGTGCGCGATCAGGTGGATGACACACTTTTCGCCATTGTGGATCTGGTGGACATCGGCATTGCAGGCTGGATAAATAATCATGCCAAAAGGGGTGAGAAAATTGGCTATGATCCGCGTCTGCATAGTCCTGATGCACTGGGGGCTATTGAGGCAGCAACCAAAGCCGTTGGGGCAATACTGGTTGCGCAAGACAGCAATCCCCTGGATGCGGTTTGGGCGGATCAACCGGCCATGCCCGATGCACTTTTAAGCGTTCATGCGCTGGAATTTGCTGGCCAGCCGCACGGTGAGAAAATCGCGCAAACGGCCAAGGCGTTAAAAGATAGCGGTGCAGATGCCGCAATTATTACATCACCGGCCTCAATCGCCTGGCTGTTTAATATTCGGGGCGGTGATGTGGCCTGTTCGCCCTTGCCGCTAAGCACCGCTTTGGTGCGCGAGGATGGCACCGCAGAGTTGTTCGTTAACCCGGCCAAAGTTACCGATGAAGTGCGCGCACATCTGGGCAATAGCGTCGCTGTGCGCACCGAAGATGCCTTGATTGATGCACTGAACACTTTGCGCGAATCCAGCATCAGCCTGGATCCCGGCACCGCATCGGCATGGGTGTTCGGGCAAGTTGAAAAAGCTGGAGGGAGAGTGCATCGCGCCCCTGACCCGTGCGCCTTGCCTCGGGCGTGCAAAAACGAAACGGAGGTGGAAGGCACACGCCGCGCCCATATCCGCGATGGTGCCGCGTTAACACGTTTCTTGTGCTTTATGGCTGGCGAAGAAGGGCAGAGCGGGCAGATGGACGAGATCAGTGCCGCACAAAAACTGGAACGCTATCGTCAAGACACCGGCGCGCTGAAAGACCTGTCTTTTGAGTCTATTTCCGGTGCCGGAGCCGATGGAGCCATTGTGCATTACCGGGTGACCACGGCGACAAATACCATGCTGGAACCCGGCACGTTGTATTTGATTGATTCTGGTGGACAATATCTGGACGGCACCACTGATGTAACTCGCACAATAGCAATTGGTAAGCCAAGTGATGAAATGCGCGACCGGTTCACCCGTGTGCTTAAAGGGCATATTGCGTTAAGCCGCGTGCGCTTTCCGGCAGGAACCACAGGAACGCATCTGGATGTCTTGGCTCGCGCCGCCTTGTGGGATGCTGGTCTGGATTATGCCCATGGAACCGGCCATGGTGTTGGCTCATACCTTGGCGTTCATGAAGGCCCACAACGTATAGCCCGGGCATGGAATGATACGCCGCTCATGCCAGGCATGATTGTTTCCAATGAGCCTGGATATTACAAAACCGGTGCCTATGGTATTCGTATCGAGAACCTGCAAGTGGTGTGTGCGGCTGAAACAATTGATGGCGGTGATACGCCTATGTTGGGGTTTGAAACCCTCACCCTTGCCCCCATTGAGCGCCGTCTGATCGATCCAGCCCTGCTGAACAGGGTCGAGCACGACTGGCTCAATGATTACCACGCCCGGGTTCTGGCCATACATGAAATGGCCATAAACAAAGATGAGTTACGTTGGCTGCGCGAAGTTTGCGCACCGGTCTAAACGCTAATTTGGTAAATTGACCCGCCCGTAGATCAGGCTGTCGCGCACCCCGATTTGTGTATCCCAATTGCCTTTCAGGCGCCCTTCATAGGTCATGCCGCATTTTTCGGCGACACGAATGGAGCCTATATTTTCAGGATCCATATCGGCAAAAATACGCCGCAAGCCCTTTCCTTCAAAGCCATAAGTTACCACCGCCATCGCCGCTTCACCGACCAGTCCACGTCCCCAGGCGGAACGTTGCAAAATGTATCCCAGTTCGGCAATGCCTTCACGATTACCAGGAAACAGGGCGACCCACCCGAGTGCGGGCGTGTCTGTGCCTTCGGTGATGACCCAGGTCTGGCCATCGTCTTTGTTAATTTTTTCATCCACGAGTTTTTGTGATTGTTCAACGTTGCTGTGTGCTGCGTGAGACCAGTACATACAGGCCTTTTCATCGCTAAAAGTCACAAAAAGATCAGGCGCATCCGTTGATTTTAACGGGCGCAAAATCAGGCGTTTGGTTGTTAATACAGGTGTTTGAGCTTTCATGACGGAATTTGGGCTGCGAGGCGCTCTTTCAATTTATCACTAGCGCGTTTTTTTACACTGGTTGAGCGCAATTGCCCGCAAGCCGCATCAATATCACGGCCCCTTGGGGTGCGAATGGGCGAGGCATAGCCCGCCTTGTTGACGATCTGTGCAAAGGCCTCGATCCGTCCCCAATCTGAACATTCATACGGCGCGTCTGGCCACGGGTTAAAGGGAATGAGGTTGATCTTGGCCGGAATACCACTGAGCAGACGCACCAGTTCGCGTGCTTCTGCTTCACTATCATTCACGCCCTTTAGCATCACATATTCAAAGGTGATCCGTCGGGCATTTGATGCCCCGGGGTATTCCCGACACGCCGCCAATAACGCCTTTAGCGGGTAGGCCTTGTTGATCGGCACCAGTTCATTGCGCAGCTCATCATTAACCGCGTGCAGGGATATGGCCAGCATGGCCTGGGTGCGTGTCCCAAGGTCGTGCATTTGTGGCACCACACCCGAAGTGGAGACGGTGATCCGTCGGCGCGAAATGGCAATGCCTTCACCATCGCTTAAAATGCTCATCGCTTCGGCGACGTTATCAAGGTTATAGAGCGGCTCGCCCATGCCCATAAAAACGATATTGGTAATGGCACGGGACTGATTGTCTTTTGCCGCTTTTGGCCAATCACCCAGATCATCACGAGCGATCATGATCTGTGTGACAATCTCGGCGGCGGTAAGATTGCGCACCAGGGCTTGCGTGCCTGTATGACAAAACGTGCAATTAAGCGTACAGCCCACCTGGCTTGAAATGCACAAGGCACCAGAGCGACCAACCCCCGGAATATAAACCGCCTCTACCTCTATGCCTGGGCCAAGACGGATAAGGTATTTACGCGTACCGTCTTTGGAAACTTGCCGCTCGGTCAGTTCAGGGCGGGCAAGTGTGTGACGCCCGGCCAGTGCTGCGCGCAATGGTTTGGCAATATCGGTCATCTGCTCAAAATCGGTGACACCGGAATAATAGACCCAGCGCCAAAGCTGTGCGACACGCATGCGCACCTGCCGCGTAGGCACACCGGCATCTAGCATGGCGTCACGCAGCTGCGTGCGGCTCATACCGGCAAGAGAGATTATTGCGTTTACTTCTGTCATGCCCGGGCTTTATAGTCCCTATTTGCACAAAGCATCAGCCTTTTGCAGTGCCGCTGTTATCCCCGACAACGAAAATTCATATGTTGTGGCTGTGCCGCGTTTGGATCTGGCATCGACACGTAACAGTGAACCTTTGCGCATAGCGGCGACCAGTTTTCGTTCATCACCGGTTTCCTCAATAAAAGCCTCATTACCGTCCGGGTACATGGTGATGCGGGTTGATCCGACCTTTGCCTTGGGCGGTGGTGCAGTTTTTAACGTATAGCCGGTCATCAGGCTGGGTTGGTGTTTTCCTGATCCTGACTTCCAGGATGTGACAAAGAAAATTACATCTCCGTGGTCGACATTCTTTGGTGCCTTATCCTTTGCAAAGCTGCGAACATAACAGATGGTATCACCATCACTGGGTATGGTGAAAACCGCCCAGTCACGGATGGTCTGGTGCAGTTTTGGCCCGCTCTGCGCGTGGGCAGTCTGGGTAGAAATTATCACAAATACAGGGGCGAAAATCAAAGAGTATAACAGGCGCATGATCTATCCTTTTGAACTGATTATTTAACCCCGCCCCGGCTTAACCTTGCCTTAACGAAACACGGAAACCGTGATATTTCCCTGCCCGTCACAGGCGGCCCGGCGCATCCCGTGAGAGATAAACGGCATGGCAATGCGCCCCCCCGCATCCACCGCGATCAACCCGCCATCGCCGCCTTGGCGTTCCATATCGGCCAACGCCCCGGCAGCGGCAGCATCGACGCTCATGCCAGCATATTTCATCCGTGCAGATACATCCGCTGCCGCCGCAGCACGGATAAAGTATTCGCCTTGCCCGGTGCAGGAAATGGCCACACGTTCATCGGCCCATGTTCCGGCCCCGATGAGTGGCGAATCACCAATACGGCCCGGCATCTTGTTCAGGACACCACCGGTGGAGGTGCCGGCACACAATGCACCTGATGTATCCAGCGCAACACAACCCACCGTACCATGAGCCAGCGCATCGGTTCCGGCCAGCGAGCTTGCCGCCGGGGTGTAATAATTTTGCGGATCATCCACACGTGTTAATCCCGCTTTGGCGCAAAACCGTGCTGCACCCTCACCAGCCAGCAATACATGGGGGGTTTTATCCATCACCGCCCGTGCTGCCGCGATAGGCGAGAGAAAACCCGACAATGCACAAACCGCACCGGCACGGCGGCCCGCACTATCCCTGTCGGAGGTCATGATCGAGGCATCAAGCTCGAACTTGCCGTCACGATTGGGGGCTGCCCCCTTGCCCGCTATGTAAAACCCGGCCTCTTCCAGACCTTGTATCATGGCAATGACCACATCCACGGCGGGCGCGCCTTTGGTCAGCATAGCGCGACCGTCTTCAAGAAGATTGCCCATATTGGCTGTTTCACGCGACTGGTCAGAATTGCGTATTGGCCCGGCACCACCATGCAGAGCCAGGGCAAATGGCGCGCTCAAAGAGTTTCCACCTTGACCGGGCGGCGTAAAAGAACCCGCGCCGCATCGCTATGGCGCGGCTTTATATGCGCCCCTACCATACCCATGGCGGTGGCCAACACTGTGGCGTCATCGGTAAAGCCTAGGCCTGCGATAAAATCCGGGATCATATCAACAGGGACAACAAAATAAGCCAAAGCAGCGAATAATACGCCTTTGACCCGTGTTGGCGTTTGGCTATCGGATGCGCAATACCAGGCGGCACCCAGTTCTTCGGAAAATGGTACTTTACCAAGTGTGGCCCAAAATTTTGGCCAGAAACGGCGCGGTGCGCGTCGTTTGGGTATATCCAGTACTAGCGGCAGTCCTGCGATAATTTCCTGGTTATTATCTGCATCCAGACGGTTGGGTTCTTCGGTCATTGCGATACCATGCCTCCATAATGGTTAGTCTATCTGACCAAGTGAATACGGCAAAGAGAAGGCACAGTTTATGAAAATCAGTTCTGAAATTTCTGCAATCGTTACCGGTGGTGCATCGGGCCTTGGTGAGGCAACGGCACGGGTTCTGGCCGCCAAAGGCGCAAAAGTTACGCTTTTTGACCTTAATGAAGAGCGCGGCAATCAAGTCGCCAGCGAAATCGGCGGCGCGTTTGCCAAGGTCAATGTTGCCGATGAGGTCAGTGTTGATGCGGGCTTTGCCCTTGCCCGGAACGCCCACGGCCAGGAACGAATTATGGTCAATTGCGCCGGTATTGGCTGGGCGGGCAAAACCGCTGGTCGCAGCCGCAAAACCGGGGATATTCATGCCCACCGCATTAGTGATTTCCAACTGGTGATTAACATCAACCTTGTTGGCACATTCATGTGTCTGGCCAAATCCGCCGCCGGTATGATGAGCCTTGATCCGCTAGGCGATAGTGGGCGCGGCGTTATCATCAATACCGCCTCTGTGGCAGCCCAGGACGGGCAGATCGGTCAGGTTGCCTATGCGGCCTCCAAAGGTGGCATTGTCGGCATGACTTTGCCCATAGCCCGGGATCTGGCCCGTGAAGGTATTCGTTGTAACGTTATACTGCCCGGGTTTTTTGAAACACCGATCTATGAATCCCTGCCGCCAGAGGTGAAGGATAGCCTGCGTTCCCATGTGCAATTCCCCGCACGCTTTGGCCGCCCGGAAGAATATGGGCAATTTGCCGCCACACTGGTCGAGAACGATTACATCAATGCTGAAAACATTCGCCTGGATGCTGGTGCCCGTATGCCTCCACGCTAGATGTTGACTCAAAACAGGGTGAATGAGTTCACGATCTAATACACATACCTAACAAGCGTTTGTGCGCCGGTTTCTTCATAATCACCACTCGTCTGGTTAAAGCAGACCATGGTTGAGACTATCGCCGAGCGTCGTCCATAGACACCGCGCTGGGTTTCACGGTGGCAATCGCGGACATCATTACCGCCATAACTGCCATCGGTATATTCACTGTAGGCGAACTGGTCATTGCGATAATCAGTCCGGCCCCAATTGGTGCGGTAATTCTGGTGATAAGGATCGGTGCAATAAATGTTGGAATGGCCAACATGCCCGTACCCTGAGCGATAGCTCGTGCGGCTGCGATAACCAAAACTGTTGCCATACCACCAGGGGAATAGATCATAGCTGCTGTAAAAGGGATAGCCATAACGGTTGCCATAGCGGCTGCTGCCATAACCCAGGCCTAGTGAAAAGTTGGAATAACTGCGTCGCCCGCCATAATAATTGCGATCGCGGTTGTGGCGGCGCTCTGCACGGTTATGACGGCGGTTGTCTCGGCGATCTTGGTTGGCATGGCGGCGCGCATCACGACGATCATTACGATAACGACCATTGGCGTGGCGACGATCATGGCGTCGATCTTCGCGGGCGTGGCGGCGCGCATCACGACGGTTAAAATTATTACTGGCATGCTGGTTATTATGCTCGCCATTTCTGCGCGCATTGTGGTTACGGTTACCATCGCGGCGATTACCACGACGGGTATTACCCGTGTGTTGATTATTATGTTCGCCGCCACCACGAGCATTATGATCGCGATTACGGTTGCCATCATTTCTGCCGCCACGACGATTGCCATTGCGGGCATTCTGATCACCTGATCGCCGGTTATTATTTCTGATTTGCCGGTTTTGCCGTTCGCCATCACCATTATGCACTGCCATTTGCGGCGTTCTGACCCGTTCCGGTTCATCGGCTTGCGCAGAATATGCAGGCAAGCCAGCGATACCAAGAACAATGCCTAACAGCCCCGTTGAGAATAAATACCTGGTGCGCATAATGACCTCCTTAAAAAGAATCTTTCTGATGCTCTAAGGTTAAATTAACCAACATGAAGCCAAGCTGAACGGCGTATTCACCATAATAATATAGCACAATCATGCAATTGAAGGAAAACCATGAACACAGGCCCGGCAATTGATCTCGATCATCTTGCCCGTTATAGCGGCGGGGATGCGCAACTGGAAGCCGAAGTTTTCACACTGTTCAGCCAGCAGGTTGAAATGTGGATGCGACTTTTGAAACCTGATGCTGATGCAGAAGGCTGGGCTTCGGCAGTCCATTCCTTAAAAGGCTCTGCACGCAGTATTGGTGCGCACCAGCTGGCCATTGCTTGCCAAACCGCAGAGGCGGCCACTACAGCGGGGGCAACAAAGCGTGCCCTCGCGGCGCAGGATGTTCGTGAGTGCGCTGATGCCGCTTTGAAATTTATTGATACGCATACCTATAAGGCTCGTATTCAGGCTTTGCGCAGCTCATCGAAGCGAGACAATTCATAAGCAATACACTGCTCGATCATGGTGCGCCAAACCGGTTCGGCAATCTTTGCGCTTAACCCTTCGCTTTGGGCGCTGGCGAGCACTTTTTGCACCACATCCTCAATACGGACTTCATCACGAACCACATTGCGGGTGGGCTTAATGCGCGCCGCGGCGTCCATATAATCCTGGCGTTCCTTAATCAGCTTGACCAGCAGACGGTCGAGCCTGTCGATCTCATAACGCACCTCAGCCATCGCCTGACATTCAGGGCCGGTGTTCTGGCGCGGGTCTGATGTGTATTGGGTCATAAACCACTTCTCTTGCTTGTCGGCGGAAACTATAGAACGCAGCGCAACTGGCAAGTACCGATAGCGGCTTGAATGGCACACTTGCGGCGGCGCACGCTTGATCTTGTTGATACTGCACCTTAACACCACTGGCAGACGAGGAATATCATGACCAACACCCCCCTGTTTGAAGCACAAATACCCGGAAGTCATTTCGAGACCGATGTCATTATCGCCGGGGCTGGGCCGGTTGGGCTGTTTGCCGTGTTTGAGTTGGGATTGCTGGATTTGAAAGCCCATCTGGTGGATATTCTGGATCGCCCGGGTGGGCAATGCGCCGAACTTTATCCTGAAAAACCGATTTATGACATTCCGGGTATTCCAGTGTTGAGCGGGGATGATTTAACACAAAACCTGCTGGCACAGATCGCGCCGTTCAAACCGCATTTTCATTTGGATCAAATGGCGATTGATTTGAAAAAACGCGACAATGGCAAATGGCGTCTTACCACAGATCAGGGCACCATTATTGATGCGCCGGTGGTGGTCATCGCCGCCGGTGGTGGCTCGTTTCAACCCAAAAAACCCCCCATACCAAACATAGGTGAGTATGAAGGTAAAAGTGTCTTTTACTCTGTTCGGCAGATGGAAGATTTCAGAGACAAGAACATTCTGATTGCTGGCGGCGGCGATAGCGCACTTGACTGGGCGCTTAACCTGCGCCCGCTTGCCCGTTCGCTAAGTCTCATTCACCGCCGCCCGGATTTTCGTGCTGCCCCCGATAGTGTGGGTAAAATGCGTACATTGGTGGCCGCCGGGGGCATGACGCTGCTCACCGGTCAGATAAAGGCGTTGCACGGCGAAGATGGGATTCTGGAGGGGGCAACGATTAAAAACGCTGATGGCGAAATGCATATGCCGTGCGATATATTATTGCCATTCTTTGGTTTGACCATGAAGCTGGGGCCGGTCGCTAATTTTGGCATAAATATGAAAAATAACCTTATCCCTGTTGATACAGAGAAATTTGAAACCAATGTGCCAGGCATTTTTGCCATTGGCGATATAAATACCTATCCCGGCAAGTTAAAGCTTATCCTTTCAGGGTTTCATGAGGCGGCCCTGATGTCTCAACAAGCCTTTCGTTATGTCCATCCAGAGGCAAAATTACGCTTTCAATACACCACCTCATCAACCAGTTTACAGAAAAAACTGGGGGTGAAATAACGGGATAATGGCTTTGGATATTGTTAAAATTTACGGCTTTTACTGTGACACACACGAGCAGATCAAAACTGGGTGAATCGTGTGGCACAAGGGCTTGCGAAACCCACAATGACGCGCTAATCGGCACTCATGAGCAATGATATAAAAGATCAGGGTATTATCCTGAACGTCACCACTTTGGACGGCGTAAAACATACGTTACCTGCCTTGCCGGGTTGGCGCGCCATGGAGATTATCCGCGATCACGGTTTGCCCATCAAGGCTGAATGTGGCGGTGCCTGTGCCTGTGCCACATGCCATGTCTATGTTGATCCTGCCTGGGTGGGCAGACTGGTTCCACCCACAGCCGAGGAAGACGATATGCTGGATGAGGCCTTTGAGGTGCAGGATAATTCGCGTCTTTCCTGTCAGATACTGATGCGCCAGGAATTCAACGGGTTGCACCTGACTCTGGCTCCGGGATCAATGCCGGACTGATATTTTGCCAAAACCCGTAATTTATGGTAACAAGGTTGTGAGTTCATAAACAGGATCAATATGGCGCGTTAAACCGCTAAAATATGCAAGAAGAAAGATGCAATGCGTGCTGGTAGCACGGATAAAGTTTTCGACGCCGCAGATTGACGCGGGTTTCGCGTCTAAGCTGTATGACCTCTTTGCCCGGTTAATGCGTTGCAAACCTTGAAAGCCATAGGGCTTCCTTCGGCTTTGCTCCTGTTATCCAAACAAATTGTCTCATACCATATTGATCCTGTTTATGAACTCACGACCTAAGCCCTTAAGGGGACATTTATGAGCGCCGCCGCCCAAAGCCGCGATGTCTGCTTGCCAGATGTTATTCTGGGGCTTGGCCGTGCGCAGGATGCAGTAGAACTGGTCGAGCTGTTTAGCCGCTATCTTGAAGAAATATCTCTGGGGCCATTTGTGCTTGCCGAGGTGCGTTGCGCCAGTACCGATTGGCAAAAAAACCTGATTTTGGGGACAGTTTCTGAAAAATATCTTGAGGAATATTTTGCCACCAGAAGTCTTTTTGACAGTCCGATTTTTCGTACCGCGCAATATACCTGCGAACCAACCTCGCTTGCCAAGGTTTATGACCAACAATTGTTGAGCAGGCGCGGATATAAAATTTATCAGCGGGCGCGTAAATTCGGGTTGCAGGATGGCTATTGTTTTCCCCTTAAAGGGCGTGATTGTCGGCCCACTTTAATGCTCATCGCTGGTGATTTTACACCTGTTGATGCAAGGGCCATCATGGTGATGGAAATGGTGGTACTGGCGTTTTATCGCCGGGCCTGTGCGCTTTTCCCTGAAACAAAACTGGCCAGCAAGCGTCAGAAGGGCGGCTTGTCTGACCGGGAGCGCGAAACCTTAAGCTGGGTGGCGCAGGGTAAAACAGACTGGGAGACGGCACAATTGCTAGAAATATCCGAACGAACCGTGCATTATCATATTGAAAACGCAAAGAAAAAAATGAAAGTCTCGACACGATTGCAAGCCGTGGTTGAGGCCATCCGCACCTTGGAAATTTTGCTTTAGGACTTAAGGCTGACCCTAAAGAGATTACAGAACGTTAAAGTTAATCCTGTCTGATCGGGCAGGTTTTATTGTTCGTATCATCCTCTATTTCTGCGCCGTTCTAACCCGTTTGATCGTTGCTATATGGGTTGGGTATTAATTTCTTATTTTTCATGTGAGCACTAATGGAATCTCTTGACGAACGACTGGATCGCATTGAACGCGAGGCGGAAAACATGCCGCAACTCGACAAACTGAATGACCAGGCATTGCGCTTGTTGGTTACGCAACATTTGAATGATCTGTGTCAGATCAGCAGGGAGCTTGCGAGCAAGTCATTTGCTGAAATCGTGCTCTCAACGCAAACACAGCATAGTGCCCTTGGCATGTTATTGCGCGAATGTGAAATGCGCGGTCGCGTTACCGGATAATTGCCATATCGGCCCGTCTGCCTCACACACTTGCAAATCCACAGGTCAGGGATATGGTGCCGACCCATTATTGGTTACGCGCCTATAGCTCAGTTGGTAGAGCAGCTGACTCTTAATCAGCGGGTCGCAGGTTCGAGTCCTGCTGGGCGCACCATTTCTTTTGTCTCGCGGCGCGAAGAAGCGCCTTAGGGCGGGGCGGCGAACGATACCAGCGCCCCGGTTGGATAAGTTTGGGGAGTTTAATGCCTTAAAGAACCAGTGCGGCTGTTGCCTTATAACTCTTTTCTCTCGTTTGGGGAGAGGATTAAGGTGAGGGAGTGTTGAGCTTTAGGGCTTGTCAGTGCAGAATTTCTTTTTGCAAAACTCAAGCCCCTCACCCCGACCCTCTCCCTCCCCAAAGCAAAGAGGGGGAGAGGGAGAAAAAGGGGACAACCATCATCTTATCCCCATATCCCGATTTAAGGGTCACGGCCTGACCCTCGCCTGAGCTTTATGCGCCCCTTAACTGACCCATATGGTCGATAATTTGTCCCTCAAACGACCCTCATTTGACCCTTATCGTCCCTTGGTGTCCCTGCATATATCAGGGTTCCCAGGCGTCAGATCCGGGACCTATTGTATGTTGTGCCGTAAATATAGACCCCGGATCAAAAGCCCGGCGGCCCTTAAAAATTAGGTGATGGCACACAAGTAAAATTACTTATCCCCACCCGCCAGAGAACAGTTATAATCATGCAATTTGGATAATGAGATTACCGAAAACCGGGGTGCTGGAGAGGTATTAGCCCTCATATAGCGAAGCGGTAGGGCAAGAAAAACCCTTGTCCTGCATTTCCAAAAATTGAGGTGAGGTATGTGTTATCTGCCTGGTCTTGGGCGTACCAATGGGTTTTTCTTGGGTTTAAACAAGAACGGTTTTCTGGTTTGTGCATTAACATCAATTCCGCGTGCAAGACGAACCGCTGTGTCAAAGACCTCTTTTAACCCATCCTGGGTCAAGGCAGAACATTCACGATAAACCAGCCCTAAAGATCGAGCGAGCGCGTGGCCATCTGCGGTGCTCTTGACTGCGCCCGGCCAGCTATCATTATTGCGCAGATCGGTTTTTAAGCCTACCAGCAGCACAGGGGTGTGCGGAGCATGACGCCTGATCTCTGGCAACCATTTGTTGGATACGTTTGCAAAACTGGAAGGGGAAATGACCGAATACACCAGGATGAATACATCTGTTTGTGGATAACTCAAGGGTCGCAAACGATCATAATCCGCGGTTCCCGCCGTATCCCACAAACTCATATGCACCGCTCGGCCATCGACCATGACATTGGCAAAATAATTGTCAAACACCGTGGGAATATACTCACCCGGAAATGCGTTTGTCGTATAGGAGATCAGTAGCGAGGTTTTACCAACGGCATTGTCTCCCACAACAACAATCTTGAAATTGTCTGTTTCAGCCAGTGCCGCTGTCGAAGCCGCACCGCAAACCGTGAAAGCACCGGCTCCTTTGAGAAGATCACGCCGTTTCATGCTGCCCTCCTGATAAATATCAGGATAACCCTGATAAATGTAAGGATAACATAGTCCAGAGTTATAATCAAAATCTAGTCTTTTGTATTTGAGTTCAGCATGACAGGATCGCCAAACCCAAGGGCTTTCAGACGCTCTGCCTGTGTGCTGGCATCGCCAACAATCACATAATACATATTGTCTGGATGCAGATATTTTTCCGATAATGCGCGGATATCCGCCAATGTCATGGCTTCAATTTCTGCGGCATTGTGAACGCGGTAATCGCTGGCAAACCCATAGGCGCTTATCTCGCCCAACATGCCAAGTTTGGCGGACAGGGTTTCAGATTTTAAGGCCTGGCCCTTGATAATTGCACTTTTGGTCGTTGCCAGATCTTCGTTTGAGAAGTCAGAGCCATAATTTGCCAGAATATCTTGAATTAACTGCACAGATTCCATAGTTACATTGGTGCGAACACTGGTTCTGACACTGAAAGTGCCCCGGTCTTTTGCCGCCGAAAAGCGCGAGCGAATACCGTATGTATAGCCTTTGTTGACCCTTAACTCTGTCATCAATCTGGACGTATAGATATTGCCAAGCAAATAGTTCATGGCGTTGGTTTTGACATAGTCCGGGTCAGTGATGGCCAGAGCCGGATAGCCAAAACGAAAACTTGACTGCTTGGCACCGGGTATGTCGTAGAAATAAATGGTTGATTTTTGTGGCTGGACGGCAAGAGGAATATTCAGTTCCGGGTTGGTATCCCCGGCCCATTTGCTGCCCAGATTTTGCAGAGATTTTTCAACTTCGCCAGAAGAGACGTCACCAACAATGCGAAATTTGGCTTTGGCGGGTGTATAACTGGCCGCATAGAACGCTTTGAGATCATCAAGCGTGACCGTTACCAGCTTGTCTTTGGCGCCATACTCATAGACGCTGTAAATATTGTCATCCGGGTACAATATGGCCTGATATTCCCGGGCAACAATAGAGCCTGGGTCAGCAGCACTTTGATCTATATCGTTTGACGCCTCCAGCATAAGCGTTTCAAATTCTGTCTCGTCCCAACGCGGCTCCAGCAGCATTTCTGTTGCCAGAGCAATAGTTTTATCAAAGTTTCGGGCCAGTGTACTGCCGGTGATAAAGCTACCATTTCTATTGCTGAAAATGGAAATGGTGGATCCGATAGACTTAATGGCATCTTCCAGCTCTGCCGTTGTTTTATTGGCCGTTCCCTTGTTCATCAGGGCCGCGGTTAAGGTTGGCACGGCAGGCTTGTCTATGGAGGCACGAATGTCTCCGGCATCAATTTTCAGGCTAAAATAAATCAGCGGTGTTTCATCATTTTCGATACCATAAAGTTCGATGTTATTTTGCGCTTTACCGCGCCAAACCGTTGGCGAAGGCATGGTAATGGCACCACCAAAGCCAGGTTCAATGGTTCGGTCAAACGCAGATGCGGTCGGTGTAAATGTGCGGGCGGTTGGGTCAAACTCAACCTCTTCTTCTGCACCCTGAACTATTTTTTCTTCCTTGATTGTGGCCGTGACAGCACCAGCCAGAGCCAGCGCATCCTCACCTTTGGGTACAAAGCTGGTGGCCAGGTAGTTTTTGCCTTTGATATATTTTTGGTAAACCCGCATTACGTCATTGGTGGTCACCAACTGTATGTTACGTATATCCTGATGGATGAAACCAGGGTCATTGGTATAGGTGTTATACTCACCTAATTGTATCGCTTTGCCCAGAACGCTTTGGATGTTGCCATAAAAATCAACTTCCAGTCCAGCTTTGATACGGTTCAGATCATCTTCTGAAATACCGTTATCCTCAAAGCGCGTCAGACCTTTGTCGATCGCCGTTTTAATGCTGGTTAAATCCTGCCCGGCATTGGCACGCACCAGAATATAATACTCTCCGGCCAGTTCCGCACTATTGTTAAAGGCGCTTACCGTTGTGGTCAGCTTTTCTTCGTCGATAAGTACTTCATTCAAGGGTGCCCGTTTGCCGTCAGTAAGATACGTCGCCAGAATATCAAGGGCGTAGCTATCGGTGTGGAACTGCTCGACCGCAGGCCAGACGAGGGTTAGTTGCGGTACTTTGGCAAAATTGTCTTCAACCTTCAGGTTGCTGGTTTCAGTCAGTTTTCCTGAACGCGGTATCAACGTCGCAACATCATCGCCCCGGGGAATTTCAGCAAAGTATTTCTCGATCCATGCTCTGGCCTGTTCGACGTCGAAGTCACCGGTAACAGTTACCGTTACATTATTGGGTACATACCAGCGCCGATAGAAATTTTGCACATCGGTGAGGGCTGCCGCATCCAGATCCTCCAACGAGCCAATGACCTGCCAGCTATAGGGGTGTTCAGGTGGATATATGGTTTTGCCGATCAGACCCCAATTATGACCATAAGGCTGGTTATCGACCCGTTGGCGTTTTTCGTTTTTGACAACCTGTTTTTCATTATTGAGAACCGGTGTGGTTACAGTGTTGATAAACCAGCCCAGCTTGTCAGCCTCAGCCCAGATAATTTTCTCAAGCGCATCGCTTGGCACGGCCTGAAAGTATTTGGTGACGTCATTGGTGGTGTACCCATTGGTACCCTCACCGCCAATACGCGTATTCATTTCATCAAGGCCACCATAGCCGAGGTTCTCAGAGTCAAGGAACAGCAAGTGCTCAAACAGATGAGCAAAACCCGTGCGTCCGGCAATTTCTCTAGCTGAACCAACATGCGCCGTCAGATCAATAGCAACAACAGGATCAGAGCGATCCACATGAAGAATAACATCAAGGCCATTTTCCAACTCGTATTTGATAAAATCAATCTGCTTGATTTCTGCCTGAATAGATTGCACCGCAACCTTGTTTTGCTCTGGTGAGTTCTCTTTTGTACAACCGGTTAGGGCAATAATCGAGCCTAGGATGAGTGAGGTTGATCTATACATGGATGAAGTGCACCTTCTCGTTTTGATTATGTTGGAAGGGCGCAAACAGAGGACACCCAGACAGGAAACCATATCTTAAAATGTATATTTTTCAAACCAGAAATTTAATCAATAAACCGGTAGTGCGTAAGGTGGTGAACCCAAGCAGCTTCACAAATAACACTGTTTTGTGCAGAGCTGGCTTCACTTCATATCTGCTATGGATTTATGAGTGTGTTACTTCACAATTTTACGGCGAGGACGTAGCAAAAACCGGTGCCAGAGAAGCCCGGCACCCGTAAGGGCAAACAGTAATGCAGAGCCGGCAAAAGCAATTAACCAGGGCGAATTAAAATTATCCCGGCTGCCATAATCCATAATATGCAGCATCCAGAAGAAATCATAAAACCGCCACATGCCAGAGCGATGCGCCCGCACCTGTGCCGTATCCGGATCAATCCAGAGCCTATAGTTTTTAGGCTGGTCAAACGTCACACGCCAGAACGGGCCTTCAAAACGCACTTCAACCGGGCCTTTTTTCACCCATGCTATATCGCTTATGGTACCCGTGCCGCCATAATCAGAAAGGGCTATTTTTCGTGCCGTATCTTGGTCAACAGGTGTGAGCAGCGCACCGCTACGGGCATCAATCAATCCTCCCGCACCTTCATGCACCTCCACCGAATATACCGGGCGGCCAAGCCATGTGTGCAGAAGGGCGCTTACCGGTGCATCAAGACCTGCTATCCGGGCCGCCGCAACAGGCGAGAGAATATCTGTATTGGTTATGGCATCATGCACTGGTGCGGCTATGAGATGCTCGGAACGCACTTTTTCTATAGGCAGTATGCTCATCACCAGACCGCCCGTCGTCCACAGAATGACTTGCAAACCGACAAAAAGGCCAGCCCATTTATGTATGCGGGTCAGGATGGCAAAAAAGTTCATAATTGTTCCTGTTTACCTTTTCTGGCTCTGGCTGATAGAAGGCACCTATGTCAAGTCTAGTCGCCACAGCCATCATCGTCACCGCTTTTTTCACCGCATTTTTGTCGGGCATGTTCGGCATGGCTGGCGGTCTGGTACTCATGGGGGTGCTGACCGCTTTTTTGCCCCTTGGTCAGGCTATGGTCACCCATGGTATACTGCAAATCACCGCCAATGGCTGGCGTGCTTTTTTATTGCGTCGATATATTAAGTGGAAAATAGCCGGGTTTTTTCTGGCGGGTACTCTGGGAGCAATCGCACTTTTGTTCCTTATTCCGGTTCATCCGAACAAGGCCAGTGTTTTTCTCACTCTTGGGATTTTGCCGCTTCTGGTCTGGGTGCCGCGTAGGTGGGTGCATCTGGACGCAAGCCGACCGTTTCATGCCATCCTGTGCGGTTTTCTTGCTGCCGGGTTCAGTGTTGCTGCTGGTATTTCCTCAACCCTGATGGACATTTTCTTTGTGCGCACCACGCTAACCCGTCATGAAATTGTGGCCACAAAGGCCATCGGGCAAATCATCGGTCATGGGGTGAAGGTGATCTATTGGAGCTGGGCGATCATTCAGGCGATAGGGGTGGGGGCGCTACCGCCGTTATGGTTGTTTGCACTGGCCCTGCCCCTGTCCTTTGGTGGAACATGGGTGGGCAAGCAGGTGTTGGGTAAAATGACCGACAAGGGGTTTGTGAAAATTGTGCGTGTGCTCATCACCCTTATTGGAGTGTTTTATATTTTTCGGGGTGTGAGCTTGTTGATGGCTTAAGAGGTTTTAGGAAGAATCCATCTCAGAGCCAACAACAAGTTTGGCATAGGGGGTAGTTTTAGTTTTGTTGAGCAATCTTAAGTCAGCCGTAATCATTTGAACATTTTGATGTTCTGCCAATGCCAGATAGAAGCAATCATAGGCAGGGTGGTTTAATTGTAGTGAAATACCCATCGCCGCTTTCATCAATGGCGCGCAAGGAAAAACTTTATCAAAATAATCTGAAAGTTCAGAGGCAATCTTGTGTCCATGTTTTGGCGTTACATAACCCGCACTTACCAAGCGCCAGATACCATTACACACTTCAGGAAATACCAGATCAGGTGCAATCAGTATATTCTGATTTTCCAGTAAGTATGTGTGATCTATGGCGTTTTCTTGCTTGACCAGCCAGCCAATGGCAATGCTGGCGTCCACAACATACTTCACCGTGTGTCCCGCCCTTCACGAATAATACTTGCCAGATCAACCTTGATGCCCTGCGGCACTAATTCCCGTATAGCTTGAGCGCGCTCAAGGCGACCATACCCTGCTGTAGCTTGGTGGATTAGGCATATAATTTCTGCCTCAAGCGTTCGTTGGTTGGCTGCCGCTCTACGCAAGAGTATTCGTATCGCAGATTCTGAAACACCATGGAGCACAATTTCCTTATCTATTTTGGATATGTGTTGTTTGGTTTGAACAAGCGAAGTTTTATTTGAAATAATTTCAGGGGTTTTCCGTTGCCAGTGGACTTTACGAAAGGTCACTTTTTCACCCGGAATATCCAAGTTTTCTGTTTGCCATCCAGCAGAAAGCCATGAATTGGTCATTACATTGTTAGAGGGATTATTACTCCACCATGCCGGATAAGCACGGGCGCTTGGCGGCAAAATGTTGCCTATAATGCGTTCAATCTTACGAAAACTGGTGCGCCACTCCCGTGTGCGTAATGCCCTCAGGTAATCTTCAAAACTCTGATATTTTGACATTATGCAACTCTCCAGTTTGAATTGGAAAGTGCGTATGACAGTTTTTAATACAGTTGTCAACAATTGTATTAAATGTTGTTAATTGATTTGACACCAAGTTATTGATTTATATTGTTAAATTTCGTTTCACTCGCCATTGATCCACGCTTTGCCCCCAAAGGTTAAGCTGCATGGGGCCAAACCCGGCCAGCTCATCTACTGCGCCGACAATGGTGCTGCCCAACGCACTTGCCAGAGCTTCGGATGGTTTGTTTTGCGGGTCAATGACGTGGATTACCTTGTCCCAGCCCAGTTCATCAAAGGCATAGTTCATGGCCGCAATGGCGGCTTCCTTGCCATAGCCTTTGCGCCAGTGCGCCGGTGCAATTGACCAACCCACTTCGCGGCCTGGCCAACCAAGCGGGAAATGTGGCCCGACGCTGCCGACCCAGTCGCCAGTGTCGCGCTCATAAATAAAGAAAAATCCATAGCCGCGCATAACCCACATGCCCATCAGGCTGGCCAGAGCACGCCAGGCCTGCGCCCGGTCTTTAACGCCGCCGATATGGCGTGCGGCTTCTTCGTCTGAATAAAGCGCGGCATAGCCCTCAAGCCCGTCCTCGCACGGTGGACGCAATATCAGGCGTTCAGTGTGAAGTGTCGGGCCGAGTTGATTGTTGCCGTCAATACTCATGATACAGCTTCCAGCTTGTTGGTGCCGCTGCCCTTTTTGGCACGCACCATCATGGAATGGCTGCCAGTAATATCACCCGAACGAACACTTTGTTTGCCAGTAAACCGCCATTCGCATTTGGCAGCATCTACACCAAGGCTGATGGCCATATAGCCGCGTCTATTGGTGTTGGCCCAGCGTAGCTCCGGGCTGGATGCGATCAGGGATGCGGTCATCTCATCTTCGGCAATAGGCAGATAGGCCTCCATGCCTGGCGAAGAAACGCTATGTCCGGCAAATTCCACTGCGGCGGGGTTCGTGCCGGTTTTCTGCTCGTCCCCGGCATAAAGATCATAGGCCCAGGCATTATGACTATCACCAGCCAGTACCACCGCATTATCGGCATTGGTTCGCAATGAATTAAGTAGACGGTTACGCGCCGCTGGATAACCAGCCCAGGCATCGGTGCTGGCTGGCAGAGCCACGGCGCCAGCCAGAATGCTTCCCTCAACTCTTGCTTTTAGCCAGCCCGGTGTTTGTGCGGGCAAGGCATCCAGAAAACTTTTTGGCCCATAGCTGCGCCCAACAATGACTTGTTGCGCCAGAATTTGCCAAGGGCGGCCAGATTTTTTGGAGGCGGTCAGTGTTTCGCTAAGCCAGGCTTCCTGATCCACACCCAACATGGTGCGCGCCGGGTCGGCCCACCCGGTATCGCGAAAATGTTTTAACGCGCCCAAAATGGCTTCTTGGTCACTTGTATCCACGCCTGCAAGGGCTTCCTGATAGGTGATTTGTCTGGTGCGCCCGTGCAGACGTGTATCCAGCGTGATGATGCTGGCAAGGTCACCAAAGTCATAGCGGGCAAAGGCCCGTTCGCGCATGGGTAACCACTCAAAAAAGGCCTGCCTTGCGGCTTTCTTGCGCGCCGCCCATTCGCCCTCACTGGCCGGGTCATGATTTTGCGCGCCCCCATGCCAGGTGTCATTGGATATTTCATGATCGTCCCAAATACAGATCATCGGATAATTGCGATGCAAGGCCAGTAAATCCGGATCCATGCGATAGGCGTTATACCGCAGACGATAGTCAGCAAGTTTTATCAGCTCATGTTGCGGCTCGATATGGCGTCCCGGCACGCTTTGCTCTGCCGATGGATAGGTGCCAACTGGATATTCGTAAAAATAATCGCCAAGGTGAATAGCCAGATCAAAGTCGTTTTGCGCCGCCGCATGACCATAGGCGTTGAAATAACCAAAGGGCAGGTTAGAGCATGAAAACACCGCTAGCTTCATTGACGAAACTGGCCCGTCAGGCAGGGTGCGTGTGCGACCTATATCAGAATGGGTGCCGTCGGGGGCAATAAAACGATAGTAAAACCAGGCTCCGGCGGGCAGGTTATTGGCAATCACCTTGGCAGTATAATCCTTGTCAGGCCCGGCAATAACGCTGCCCTTTTGCACGATCGCGGCAAAGTCCACGTCTTTGGCCACTTCCCATTGTAGTGCCGCTATCCCTTCACTGGCGTAGCGAGTCCACAACACAACCGAGTGCGCATCGGGATCACCGCTGGCAATCCCGTGGGTGAAGCCATGACCAAGGCTGCCGGCAAAAACCGGACGTGCCAGCAAGGATGCACCGGTCATTCCTGCGGCTAATTTGATGAAATCCCGACGATGAAAAAGACTGTGCATGGTGTGCTCCTGAGTCATGAATTATTTATGTTTAACCTACTCCCCGTCGCACGGGATTGAAAAGAAAAGTTTTTTTAATGTTTTGACATGAAACTTGCCCATTGACCTTTTCATCCATGATAATGGGCAGGGCACATGGGAATTTCGTTATTAAAACTGGTCGTTCAGGCAACGGCCTATAGTGTTGTTCTTGGCGCTTTATTGATTTTGGGCGCACAAACCAGTCATTCCCTGAATATGGATCATAATGAAGGACTGGTTGAGTGGTTGCAATTTGCGCTTTTGTTGGGCGGTGCAGTGGTGCTGGCATTGCGCCATGGTCAACAGGGGCGCTGGTGGCGTTATCTGGTCGTTGCCGGACTGTTTGTGCTGGCCATGGAGGAGATTGACTGGGCGCAACCTTATTTGGGCTATACGCCAATTTCGATCCTTGCGGATAACAACCTTTATGGCGAAATGGCTTTGCACAATTCATTTGGTATGGAAAAATACTTGCGCATGCTTGTGCTGCTTGCCCTTATGGCCGGTGGGGGAACCCTGCTGGCAAAAATTGGAATAAAGCACGGTCTGGCAGGTGTTATTGATTATGTTCGCAGCAAACTTCTCTTGCCCGGTGCCCTGTTCACAGCTGGTATTATGGTATTGATCGCCGGGCGTATCATGTATCCCGGTGATTTTTTTGATTTTGATGAATTTGGTGAACTGGCAATTTATGCTGGCGTGATCTGGTTTCTGCTATCCCGCCCACTTGATGTTTTGAAACCCGGTTGATTATCCGATCAGAGAGCATCAAGTGTGCAGGAAAACTTTGCCCATTTTGTGTCTTTCAGGCGATTTAGCAACTTCTTGTCAGCGGTAACCATTCTGGTGTTCTCACGCACAGCCAACGCAAGATAAAAACAATCATAGGCGGGATGTGCCAGTTTAGCGGCAATTTCAAAAGCTGACGATGCCAAGTCTGTTGACGGAGCCAGATATTGAAAAATTGTTTGTGCGTCTGTCGCTATCCTTGCGCCAAGTTGATACGGAATTACATGGTTTCGCGTTAACGTGGTTGCTGCATTGGTCAGTTCCGGGATAATCAGGTCGGGAGCCAATAAGGCATATTCACCAGCAAGCAACCGCTCCGCGCTTTCTGATTGTGCGTGAGGCACGAACCATCGAAGTGCAATGTTGGCGTCCACAATAAGGCTCAATGTTCAGCTCTTCCGTGACGAATAAGCTCTTCAAGATCAACTTCAACAGTGCCTTGTGCCAATGCCCTGATCCTGCGCGCTTTATCAAGGCGTTCATGGGCGTGTCGTCTCAACCCAAGCTCTAAAACCTCAGAAGCTGCATCTTCTACACTAACGGCATTTTCGTGAGCACGCTCTTTTATGGATTCGAATAGCCATTGCGGGAGGTCTCTCAAAACGAGTATTCGAGGTTCTTCAACCCTCGCAAAACTGGATTTCAGTGTTTGTCCTGCGTGCTGTTTTATGAAAGTCACTTTCTCACCGGGAATATCTATTTGTGCGGTTTTCCAGCCAATGGAAACCCAGGCCCGTGTTTGCGAATGTGATTGTGGGTCATTGCTCCACCAGGCAGGGTATTTTCGGGCACTGGCAGGCAGGCGAAAATCAAGACATCGCTCAATTTCTGAAAAACTTACGCGCCAGGAGGCCTCTTTACGGCCTTGCAGGGCATGACTAAGGGCTGTGTATTTAGACATATTGGTGTGCCTAATTCCGCAAGTTGTTACAAGAGACGGTAATTTGAGAAGCAGTAGAAAATCGTGCAGAAAATTTTGGCGGTTTTCCCTTTGGCCAGGGGGCTGCGCCGATGTCGTGCATCCATTTTCCAATGATTGTACTAATCATCTCGCGGCAAGTGTTATTCCAGAAACTGGGCTTATCTATGTTCACCCTCACCTTATGGGGCTGCCCATGTGGTATTTTCAGAGTGAGGTCTATGAATTTTTGCTCTTTTTGAAATAGCTGATCCCGATCAGCTTGATTGACCGTGAGGCCAAACCCACCATAGTTCTTGGAAGCTCCACCCTTCCAAGCTGTCAAAACCATCTTGATGCAATCCCTTCGTTAGTTTTATTATCTTGAAATAGTATATTTACCATGAAATAGGATAATTAACATAAATATCCTATTTGTCAATGAAGAAATGTTTGCAAACCCCAAGAAGTGGAGAGCTAAACCCGTAAGAATCGGCAATACTGAAATTTCTGAACTGTGCCACCGGGGGTGGTGTGTTGTTCCGTTGTTTCGCCCACCAGCCTAAATCTATCACCAAACGTGGCGGTCAATGTTTGTGCGCTATAGCGTATGACTGGCAGGCCCGAGCATTTTTCCGGCCCATCCAGGGTAAAGGTGGCCATGACCAGATAGCCCCCTGGCACAATAGCAGCTTCGGCAATAGCGCGATAACGTTGCCGATCTTCCTTAGCAGTCAAAAAATGAAATACGGCCCGGTCATGCCAAAGCCGAAAAGGATGTGCAGGTGTCCAGTTTGTGGCATCCTCGCACAACCATTTTACATGATTTGCACGCGCGCCGAGGCGGTCTTTGGCGTTCTGCAACGCGGCATGAGAAACATCCAGAACACTGGTGTTGTTGAACCCTTGCGTCAAAAGAGCATCGACCAGTGTGGACGCGCCGCCGCCAACATCAATGATGGCCTCGCTATGGGCAATAGCACAAGCGCCTATGAGTTCCAGTGAGTGAACAGGTAAGTCCTGATACCAGCTTTTGTTCTTTGGATCAGCGTCAGTCCAGGCATTATCCCAATGGGCCTTGGTGTTCACGATAACCCCTTAAGGAGCGCGAAGCTCGTCTATGGCCTCGGTAATGGCACTTACAGGAGGGCGCATTTTATACCCGTCTTCGGCCAGTTTTGCCTGTATAACCTTATCAAGCCCGATAACAAAAATCATCGGGTACGGTACACCATTCGCATAGTGCATGTCGCCATAGTTTTCATTACGAATTTCAAAAGCATCGATCACTTCAGATTTGGGATCAGAGAGCATGGTGAAACCGGGGTTATGTTCAAACGTATAACGTTCCAGAACCTCAAGAGCATCATAACTGAGTAAAGCAAGGCCATAGCCACGAGACGTGATGGTTTCAGCACCGGCGGAAATTTCCATCAATTGCCGCTTGCAAAAGCGGCACCATTTGGCCGAGCGAAAAAATACCAGAACCAGCCCCTCTGGCCCGGTCAAGTTTTCAAACGAGCGCATGACGCCGTTTTGATCTGTGCTGGTCAGGTCAGAAGGGATGAGCGCACCGATCGCCGGGCCACGATCCGCAGGCGCGGTCATTGTCTCGTCTTCGGCAAAGGCCACCGACGCAACAAACATAATAAAACACAATACCCAACCCAAGCGCATGACCATCTCCCACAACAGCAATTGGTCATGAACGCTACATACTGGTTTGGAAAGTCAAAGGTGCAGGTTTTCACGAAAGAGTGAAAGCTAGACGTTACAGCTCGTTAGCATTTCCAGATAGGTATGGCCAAATTTGTGTGCGTCACCTGGCCAGCGTGCAGAAAGATAGTGACCATCGCGAACAACAAAGCCTCGTGAGAGTTTATCCGGGGCATCGCGAAAGACAGGGTTTGGCCCCGGTATGAAATCATCAGAAGATTGTAATGCGGCGGTGACTTCATCTTCGACGGTTAAACCGGGATAAGTCAAAAAATAATTGCCGAGTTTTTTCCTGGTCAGTTTATGCGCCAATAATTCCTGTCGCTTTAGTAATGCCGTGGTCTTGCGACCATGCAGCACAGATTTTCCAGTTTTGAGGTCTTTGGCCCGACACGCCGCGACCACGCCGTGACATATGGCACCAATTGGTTTATCTGCAGCAAAAAATTCAGCGATGAAACTTTGCAGGGTTTTTGATTCAAGATATGGGATCATGCCCTTGGCATGGCCGCCGGGCAGGATCAAACCTGTATATTCATCCACACGAATATCATCATAGCAGACCGGGTTTAGAAACGCCTTGTCCTGTTGTAATTCCCGATAATTTTGCTGCGCGCCCTTTTGCGCAATGAGCAAGCTTTTAAGAAGGCCCAGTCCCTCCCCGGTGAGCATACGCGGGTCGGCTTCGCCCACCTTTCCCGTATCAGTCGCAAAGCAAACCTCCTGCCCGCCATCACGTAAAATTTTCCATGGAACGGCAACTTCAGTTGGGTCAAAATCAACCGTGCTGATGGCAATAAGTATGGTCATTTTTACCCCTGACGGGCCTTCAGGCCTTTTTGTTTCATGCGCCAGACAAGGCTTTTAATGCGATCCTGGCCAAAGAATGGCTCATCTTCAAACACCATTAACGGCACACCCCAATGGCCGCCTTCGGTCTGGTTAGCCTCATTTTGCCGAATTTCTGTATCCAGACCGTTTGAATCAGTACTGAGAGTTTTTTCAAGTTGTTCAAAATTCAAACCGGCTTCATTGGCGGCCTCGGCCAACACATCGCCCTTGTCCCAGTCCTTGACCCCACCCCAAATGCGCGTGCTCATTGCGGTGGCAAAAGCCAGGCCGTTGCTCTGGCGCTCTGCTGCTGCACCAAGACGGGTCAGCCGGGTAATATAAGGTTGCTCTTTGGCGACTTCCAGCGTGGCAAAATTCTGTACAATCGGATCCGGGTCGGGCCAGTGCATGGGAATGCCAAGTTGTTCCGCTTCGCGCAGCAGATCATGTATTATGTATCCCGGCCACAGCGGGTTTACGGTTTTGAAAAACCCTTCCACCCGTACCGCCAAAGGATAGACCGGGCGAAACCGGCATGTCACATCATACGCTTTGGTTAATTGCAACAATCGTGGAGCCGCCAGATAAGAATATGGCGAGCGAAATGACCAGAAAAGATCAAACTGCAAACTCATTGATACGTGGCTCCGTGAAGTTTTAGAAAGCCAGTGACCGTATCCCAGGTGGCGCTGGTGTCTGCCTTGGTGCGTGCGTCGACCAGCATGGAGGAGCCATGCACGCCGTTTTCAGCGACAAATGTCTGGTGCCCGGCAGCTTCAAGTTTGGCAAATTGTTCTTTTCTGCCTTTCATTTCATTGCGTGGACTAAGGGCCAATGTGGGTACGGCGACGCTATCAAGATAATTGTTGGCATTGCAGGCGCCCATGGCGCGCCCGGAACCGGGTGAAAAAGCAAGAACGCCACTGAGATCATCTTTGTGTTCGCCGCCTAATTTCAACACCAAAGCGGCGCTATAGGAGCTGCCCCAGGCAAAGCGTGGCCCGGTAAACCCGCTTGTCCTGGCATAATTCAGTGCTGCTTCCATGTCTGGATAGGCTGCACAATAACCGGTGTTGTGACCTTGCGCATTTACGGTGCGGTTTGCCCCGCCAAAACCCGTACCGCCAGAGCGCGCATCTACAGCCAGTATATTCAGACCCATCGCGGCCAGTTTTGGAATGATGGTGTTATATTCACCGCGGGCGCTGGCCCCGGCCTGATGAAAAAGAATAACCAAAGGTGCGGGTTTACCTGCTTTGGCCCGGTAAATATCTGCAAATACGTTTACGCCATCTGCCGCGGTAAATTGCACTTCCTCTGCGGTTATTATCTCATCGGCTCTGGATGGTTCAGGCATAACAATCCAAAGTGCCAAAACAGCAATCATCAAAACTCTGGCAAACATAATACTCTCCTTTTCAATTTGAATGACAGTGAACGGCAAAGAACGTGGATTGCCAAATGATATTTATGTAAGGATTTCTATTGCGAGGCAAAGGTGTCGGCGCTGGCGCTGGCCCATGATGAAGCCAGATAAGTGCTTTTCGGATCATCCAATAATACCCCTTGCGCCAGCAAATCATATACTTCATTGGCGGGGCGGGCCTCGGTGGCACTGATGCGATGATAAATGTGGCAGGGCTTTAGATCGGATGGGTGTGTGCAACCTGCGGCGGCCACCACCTCGCCCAGAGCGCGCACTGTATTGCGGTGATAGTTGGTGACACGTTTGGCCTTGTGCTCAACCACCAGGCCACGTTGCATTAACCGGTCTTGCGTGGCCACCCCGGTCGGGCAATGGTTGGTATGGCAATTCAAGGATTGCACGCACCCCAATGCAAACATGAAACCACGCCCGGCATTACACCAGTCCGCACCCATGGCCATGGAGGACGCCAACCCAAAGGCCGAAATCATCTTGCCTGAAGCGCCCAGACGAATGTCGTCTTTTAGTCCTGCGCCTATGAGTGCATTACGGGCAAACACCAGGCCGTCACGCAAAGGCACACCAATATGATCCTGAAATTCAACCGGCGCCGCGCCCGTGCCACCTTCGGCCCCGTCAATGACAATAAAGTCAGGCCTGATACCGGTTTTTAGCATGGCCTTGATAATAGCCAGAAACTCCCATCTGTGGCCGATGCAAAGCTTGAATCCCACCGGTTTGCCACCGGACAGGTCGCGTAATTGTGCAATATAGTCCATCAAGCCAATGGGCGTTGAAAAAGCCCGGTGAAATGGTGGTGATTCGCAGGTTATGCCCTCGGGGATGCCTCGCGTCTGCGCAATTTCCTGTGTGACCTTGGCACCGGGCAGCACCCCGCCATGCCCGGGTTTTGCCCCCTGGCTGATTTTAATTTCGATCATTTTGACCGCATCCAGTGCAACAGTACCCTTGAATTTTTCAGAATCAAATCCGCCGTCGCTGGCGCGACAACCAAAATACCCAGTACCAATTTCCCACACCAGATCACCACCCTTGCGGTGATAGGGGCTGATACCGCCTTCACCGGTATCATGATAAAATTTACCGGCGGCGGCACCCCGGTTCAGGGCTTCAATGGCATGAGCACCAAGGGCACCAAAACTCATAGCCGAGATGTTGAAGACGCTGCACGAATAGGGCTGTTTGCAATCCTGGCCGCCTACATTTACGCGCAAATCGTCGAGTTCGGCCTCTTTGGCTGCGATCGAATGGTTCAACCATTCATAACGATTTTCGTTGAAATCAACATGGCTACCAAACGGCTCAACGCTAACCACATTTTTGGCCCGGCGATAAACCAGGCTGCGCTGTTCACGATTATAGGGCATCCCGTCGGTATCGCTCTCGACCAGATATTGGCGTAAATATGGTCTGGCAAATTCCAGCACCCAGCGGGCGCGGCCAATAATGGGGTAATTGCGCCACAAGGCGTGTTGGCGTTGAACAAGGTCAAACACCCCATAAAGCACCATAATGCCAAAAAATATGGCACTGACGTAAAAATACGGAGAAACCCATGCAAACTCAAGCGAGGCAATCAAAGAGGCGGTGGCAGCAAAGAATATAAAAAAGCGCATGGGGAACGGTAACCACACGTCTGATTCGGGTCAAATGATGCTTGTTTACACTCGCCATCCCGACTGCATGATATGTTTCCTCGACCTAATGCTGGCAGTCAGGGCAGTAGAAACTTGATCGTCCTGATTGAACAATGCGGCTAACTTTTCCGGCGCATTCACTCCGCAAACAAGGTTCGCTTTCGCGTCCATAAACTGAAAAGCGGTGTTGAAAATATCCAAGTGCGCCATCACTGGCGGCAAAATCACGTAAGGTAGAGCCGCCGGCCTTTATGGCCTCACCAATGACATCGCGGACACAAATGGTCAGGCGTTCCAGACGGCTCGGGTCGATTTCTTTGGCTGGCGTTTGTGGGCGAATACCGGCCCGGTAAAGGGCTTCACAAACATAGATATTGCCAAGCCCGGCAATGATACGCTGATCCAGCAATGCTGCCTTAACAGACTGGGTTTTTCCTGCAAATTTTTCGGCCAGCCATTTCGATGAAAACCCGTTGCCCATGGGTTCGGGGCCAAGATCGGCCAAAAACCGGTTTTCGTTCAGTGTGGCACTTGGGGTTAAATCCATAAACCCGAACCGGCGAGGATCATTATAAATGATGCAATGGTCATTGCTTAACCTCAGTACTACATGATCGTGCGCCGGATTGGTATTTGGCTGCGGCCCATCAGGCGTAACAATGCTGAACCGGCCCGACATGCCAAGATGGGCAATCAGGGTTTCATCCGTAGACAGTGTCATGAGCAGATATTTGGCGCGGCGTCCTAATTTAATAACCCGCGAACCTGTCAGGCGTTCGCAAAAGCGCGGCGGAAATGCAAAGCGCAAATTTGGCCGGTTTATGTTTGCATCAATGATTGTTTCACCCTCTATAACCGGGGAAAGGCCGGTGCGAACGGTTTCAACTTCGGGTAATTCTGGCATTATGTTTCAGCCTATGGCGCCGCAGAAACTACAAGGATATGATCTGTCCATGAGCAAGGCAAACTATAAAGAAAAATCTGACGATACCGCATCCTTTGGTTATCGCAACGTCGAGCGTGACCAGAAGGCCGGTATGGTGCGCGGCGTGTTTGATCGTGTTGCCAACCGCTATGATCTGATGAATGACCTGATGTCCGGTGGCGTTCACCGTTTGTGGAAAGACATGGTCATCACCCGTGCCAATCCGCAACCGGGCGAGATATTGCTAGATGTGGCAGGGGGGACGGGTGATTTGTCCCGGCGTTTTGTAAAACGGGCCGAGGACGTGCGCACCCGGCGTGGTGGCAATCCGGCGCGGGCGATAGTCTGCGATATAAACGCACAAATGTTAATCGCCGGGGTCGAGCGCGGTGATGCGCAGGGTCTTGACTGGGTTTGCGGTGATGCGGAACACTTGCCCTTGCCCGATGCTTGCGTTGATGTGGTAACGATAAGTTTTGGTATTCGTAATGTCACCAACAAGGTTAAGGCGTTATCGCAGATGCGGCGTGTGTTGCGCCCCGGCGGACGGTTCCTGTGTCTTGAGTTTTCCAAACCGGTGAACAAGGCACTGCAAACGCCGTATGATCTATGGTCGTTTCATGCCATTCCCCGCCTTGGGCAGTTGTTTGCCAATGATCGCGAGAGCTATCAGTATTTGGTTGAGTCCATCCGCAAGTTTCCAAACCAGACACGCTTTGCCGAAATGATGGAAGAGGCGGGGTTTGCCAATGTGGGTTATACCAACTTTTCTGGTGGCGTTGCCGCCCTGCATACCGGCTGGGCGGTCTGAATTATGGCGGGGCCGAGTGTCTATTTCAGGCTTTTGCGGGCGGGCATGGTTCTGGCCCGCCATGATGCCATACTCCCCCGTGAGTATCAGGCTATTCTGCCGCTTCCTGCACGGCTTTTGGGCAAAATGGCGCGATGGTTTGCTCAAAAGGGCGAGGGTGGCCCCGGAGAACGCCTTGCCCGGGCGCTGGAACAACTTGGCCCCAGTTATGTAAAGTTTGGCCAGTTTCTGGCCAGCCGTGGCGATATACTCACGCCGGAAATTGCCGATGGTTTAGCGGGCTTGCGTGATAAAATGCCGCCCTTTTCCATGGAAGAGGCGCGTGCGGCTCTGCGCGAAGCTTTTGGCGAACACAGCGATACATTGTTTTTGGGTCTTGAACCGCCCGTTGCGGCGGCCTCTGTGGCACAGGTGCACCGGTTATCGCTCAAGAATGGTCAAAAACTGGCGGTTAAAATTCTGCGCCCGGGTATTGAGGAGCGTATCAGCAAAGACATAGAAGCCATGGCGCTGGGCGCACGATTGGTTGAGCGATTTTTACCTGCGTCGCGTCGCCTGGAACCACGTCAGTTTGTGCAAACCCTGTCGCGTTCGCTTAATCTGGAGATGGATTTGCGCATGGAGGCTGCAGGTGCGTCAGAACTGTCAGAAATTATTGAGCCGCAAAGCAGAGTCATAATCCCGAGCGTGGATTGGTCACGCACCAATACGCGTGTTTTTACCATGCAATGGCTGGATGGTGCACCGCTCAGTGATGAGCAAGCCTTGCAAAAATCTGGTGTGGATCAAGTAAAGCTTGCCCAGATTATTACCTCCAGTTTTTTGAAAAACGCGCTGGATCATGGCGTTTTTCATGCCGACATGCACGAAGGTAATTTATTTGCCCTGAATGATGACCAGCTTGGTATGGTTGATTTTGGTATATTAGGGCGTATTGGCCCGGCGCAGCGGCGTTATCTGGCGGAGATTCTCTATGGATTTTTGCGCCGGGATTATCGACGGGTGGCCGAAGTGCATTTTGAGGCTGGTTACGTGCCCAAGCAGTACGGCGTTGATGATTTTGCCCAGGCGCTTCGTGCCGTTGGCGAGCCGATTTTTGGCAAAACCGCCAAAGATGTATCAATGAGCCATCTGCTCTTGCAATTGTTTGATGTCACCGCCCAGTTTGACATGCACTTACGCCCCGAACTGGTGCTGTTGCAAAAAACCATGGTTCAGGTTGAGGGCGTGGCCCGGATGCTGGATCCGGATCATGATTTATGGGGAACAGCTGCACCAGTAGTCGAAACCTGGATTCGCCGCGAACTTGGCCCGGAAGGCATGATGAATGATGCCTATGATACGCTGCGCGAGCTGCACCGTGTCATGGTTGATATACCCACAGCGATTGAAAATGCAGCACACATCATTAGTGACGCCCGATCAGGCGGGTTGAAACTAAGCGCGCAAACCATAGAACAACTGACCGCCGCTAAGGCCCATGGCAGTAGGTGGGGGCGACGTGCGCTTGTCGGTTTGGCACTGGCGGCGATTGCGATTGCTATGAAGCTGTGGTTTTTTACATAAAAAACCTTCTATTCGGCCTGTTGTGATTTGCGAGACGGCTGGATTACCCGAATGAATCAGGTAATGACATCAACATAGAGTGATAAAACCGAAGCACGGGGAAATTGTTATGGCATTGGATATGAATGATCGCAGCATTGAGGGTGTGACGGTGGTCAATCATCCGCTGGTGCAACACAAGCTTGGTCTGATGCGGCGCAAGGAAAAGAGTACCGCAGAGTTTCGGGCGCTACTGGAAGAAACAGCCATGTTGCTGGGCTATGAGGCCATGAAGGATTTACCAACGGAATTGCGTGAAATTGAAACACCGCTTTGCGCAACGCGCGTTCCGGTGTTGTCAGGAAAAAAATTGTGCTTTGTGTCTATACTGCGCGCTGGTGAGGGGCTTTTGGGCGCTATGTTACATTTGGTGCCATCGGCGCGGGTTGGCCATGTGGGCCTTTATCGCGATGAAAAAACCCTGCAACCGGTGGAATATCTGGTGAAAATGCCAAAAGACATGGATGAGCGCACGGTGATTGCACTGGATCCCATGTTGGCAACGGGCAATTCGGCCATCGCCGCCATTGACCGGATCAAGCAAGCCGGTGCCCGAGATGTACGCTTTGTGTGTTTGCTTGCTGGCCCGCCAGGGGTGGACAATTTACGTCGCGCCCACCCGGACGTTCCGATTATTACCGCCGCGATCGATGAAAAACTCAACGATAATGGCTTTATTGTCCCGGGTTTGGGTGATGCCGGTGATCGGTTGTTTGGCACCAAATGAATCCAAAACTAGGGCGCATCAGTGCGTACGGCAAAGGTTGTTGCCCCGCGAACTACGCCCAGTGTATCCTTGAAACGAACGAAAATACGGTTGTTCGCCGGATCAAACACAATGTCTCCTGTTGCATTGGCAAATACGGAAAATGTCCGCGTTTCACCATTGACCGATGTAATGGTAAGTTCTGATACAGGGTTGGCGAGACAGGCACCGGTTGCCGGGTTGGTTTCACAAACAAACAGCAACACCGGCAGACCTTTACCACCATCATCGGCGCTCAATCTCAAAATGCCATCACCACCCAGTGCTGAGGTTGCAATGGCCGCCGCAGCAGCGCCCGCATTTCCTGGCATGGAGACCACACCACCGGCTGGTGATGTGAGGCCAATCGCCAACATATCTGCGGGAATAATTGTGGCCGAGGACAGGATGAAACTGTTAATACCGGTTGTGACGTTTGATGAGGTACCCTCATCACAATTGGCCTGTATGCCTAACTCCTGCTGACTGATAACCGCAGACGGTGTGACCGCAAATACAAAATTTTGCGCTGCACCAGAAGCAATGTTCGCGGGTGTGTTCGGTGTACCCGTGGCAGCATTACCTGCATCCGTTGTCTGATAGCTAAAGCCACCCTGAAACACACCCGGGCTTAGGGAGATGGCACAGTTGGTGCCATCAGCACCGGCATTGATAACCGTCATGAAGGCCGTTGCCTGAGTGCCGATCTGCACAGAACGGGCATAAGGCAAAACCGCCGTAACCAGATTGGGCAAGGGGGTTGCGGAAGATATCCAACCAAGATTGACCAGACCGGATGCTCCGGATTTGCCATCGACAACAATGTGGTAAATCGTCCCGTTTGTTGCCGTAAAGCTGACCTGGCTGGCCCCGGTGGTAAATTGCGGCTTGCTGACGGAGGTGGAAGCCGCACCCTGATTGTCATTGGCGGCTTGCTGGGTCAATCCGGTCACACTTGTTCCTGTATAAACCGCAAGCACAGTATCAAAATCCGAACCATCGGTATTAAAATCGAAATTTCCATCTGATGGTGCCGTCCAGTCAAACCAGACCGAGGCACTGGCGGCAGAACCGCCATGGATTGGCTCGCCCGCTTCGGCGCTTGCCCCGATATTGTGTCCATTGGCGCTGCCCATTGCCCCGGAAATGGCTGTCGCAGAGGCAAAACTGTCATTGCCCGGTGCACCGGTCACAGCCAGAGCAACCGTGACATCACCGCTGGCACCGTTAAAGCCGTCAACAGCTATGAAATATTTGGTTCCCTTAACTGCATTAAAGCTTACAAGAGAGTGTAGGATTACACCCAATTCTACATCATCATTGTTGGCAATTGGCGTTAATGCGGCAACGCTGGCACCGGTATAAACACCTAACACCGTATCAAAATTACTCCCCTCCGTCGCAACGTTTATCATCCCGTCCATGGGAGACGTCCACTGATACCATATAGATGCACCACCGGCATTTGTACCGCCTTGATGATTTGGTTCACCAGTTTCCTTGTCTGCGCCGGTATTTGTTCCGGTGATGGTTGGTTGCAAACCCGATAATGGTAGAGCATCTGCAAAATCATTATTGGGCAGGAAACTTGCTGTCGCGCCCGCAGAACGAATGGCTGTATCTGCGCCGACGCCAAAGGTGAACGTACCATCATCTGAGCCGGCACCCCCGCCAGCCAGATTGGCGGCATTGATAGAAACAATCACGGTATCCGATGCGCCCGCTGCCAGGGTGCCGCCGGCCTTGTTTAGCCCAATAAATGTTTTGTTGGCAGCAACAGTCCAGTCCAGGCTGGCCCCGGTATTGTTAGTCAGTGTGTAGGTTTTGGTGCCAAAACTGGCCGAATTGCCCGGATTGCCAGTGCTGAAAAAGCCGTCAGGGGGGGCAATGGCCAAAAGGCCAATCCCGGCACCGCCACCATTGGATAAAAGATCATTGGCCAGGTCAACGCGAATACGCGGCTTGTAAAGCTGGTTTTTTGCATCCAGTACTGGTTTGCCTGTGGCTTTGAGTGCATCTTCAATTTCTTGCACCGTCGCCGTCGGGTTTGCGGATTTCAACAGGGCAAAAGCACCAGCCACATGAGGCGTTGCCATGGATGTTCCACTGGAACCCGTGCTATAGTTCACCCCGGCAACGTTGGGATAGGCCGCCGTAATAGAAACACCTGGTGCCAATAGATCAACGAGTGGTGAGGAGTTTGAAAATCCCACCACCGCGTCCTGTTTGGTGGTGGCCCCCACCGTTACGGCTGTGGAGATACACCCCGGACTGCTGACGGCATTGGTAAAACCATCATTGCCAGCAGCAATCACTGTGGCAACGCCATTGAAGCGTAATTGATCGATCAGACTTTTCATCTGCCCGATAGAAATGTTGTCATTGTCACATATAGCAGAAAACTGGCCGCCGCCCAGGCTCATATTGGCTGAGGCAATTTTCATTGTTGCAGCGTTATCCAAAACAAAATCGAGACCGGCACGCTGGTCAGAGCCGAATGACAATACGCAGGGCGCATCGTCGGGATCCGGCGGATTGGCCGTAGAGCAATCTGCTGCCGAGGTAAACTGGGTAAACACCTGCACGGCGACCAGATTAGCGCCGCGCGCGACCCCCTCTATGGTGGTGCCTCCACTATTGGTAAATACACTGCCCATGGCCGTTGAGGCTACATGGGTACCATGAAAACAGCCATCAATTCCCTCTGTAGTTCCATTTGTCGCTGGATCATCAACCGGGCAATTGCTACCTGCGGGCAAGCCAAGTTGTGCATCACTGGCATCTGGACATAGTGATATGGAATTACCCTCGGTATCGGGGCCAGCTGCTTCGGTATTAGTCGTTGAAAAACAGGCCGAGCCAACCACCTTGCCAGTTATCATGGCGTGATCGTGAGACGAACCGGTATCCAGCACCGCAACAGCAAAATCCGCACCATCACTACCGGTGGCCCAAACTGTCGGTGCACCAATAAGTACCGTGGAATCGTTAAGCATGGGGCGCATCAGCTCATCCGTTTCTATGCCTGTTATACGAGGATCAGCGGCCAGCTTTTCCATTTCGGCACGGTTAAGATAAAGCGCCATGCCAGGCACATTATTCAGCTTGCGAATGATCGTCGGGCGGGTTTTGTCTATTACCACATTACCGACACCAGAAGCATCAACAAGGTCAGAACCAAAAACACTGCCCAGAACAGAATCGCGGGTAATGGAGATAGTATTACGATATGAAATTCTGTTGCTTGCTATGCCCTCCGGGCTTTCGTTTTGCGGCAGGACAAACCCGACAATCACCCGAACCCGCTCGCCCGCCGCCGCCCGTTCAAAAGAGCGACCGTCCAGAGATATTTTACCTGATTGCGCCCACGCTATGGTAGAGACGGCAAAAAACAGGAAAACAAGAGTAACAAAACGGGAAAACATCAATAATCTCCTAGAAAGCATTAGCAAGAACACTAGACTTAAAGTCGCTTAATTTTAACGTATGAGAAAGCGAAAACAGTCTAGCGATATGCTAACAAGAAGCAATGGTAATCTGGGCAAAGACGTTAACAAGCATACTATTTTGCACCCAGACTCAAAAAAATTTAGGATAAAGCACCTGAATCATGTATGGTGTCATGTGGGGTGCCAATTTCACGACTGTGTGTGCGTATTACCGGTCAGTGCGATGAGAGCCTCCGGATGAATTACAGGGGATCACTATGCTTCGTATTTTTATGATAATTCTGGGTCTGGCTATGTTAAACGGCCAAGCCGCAATGGCAGACCAGCTTTGGCAATTGCAAAACAACAAAAACGCCAATGCTGACGGGTTGTCACGAACAAATAATGTTGGCGGGTTTGAAAAAGTGTCAATAAACCTGCGTTCAGATGCAATATTTGCCATGCAAGCCGGGGAAAGTGCAGATATTTTTCTCCCTGATGGCAAGCTGGTTAATGCGCGCCTTGAAGCCATCAAAGGCCATTCACTGGGCGGAAAATCCTGGCTTGGTTGGGCTGGTGAAGGGGTAAATCGTGGCCGGATTGTCATGACCGAGGTCAATGGCTTTACCTTTGCTGCTATCACCTATGGTAAAAAACTTTATCTGATTGAACCGGCACATAACGCGCAAGGTTATATTCTCTATCCTTCTACTGGCGGGGGAATAACCGAACCTGCCTTTGGCCAGGATGGTATCATCCCCCCCGCAGGTGCAATTTTGGAGAAAGCACCGACAAATACAGACACGTTGGCCCGTCCCAGTGCTGTTGGTACTATCGGCACGGTTGACGTTGGTATTTTCTTTCATTCGAGCATGCGTGATCTTTGGGGTTTGGGCATGTCCGCTCGTCTACAATTTCTCGTACAACTTTATGATACGGCCATGACCGACAGCCTGACCAGCGTGCGGGCCAATCTGGTGCATATCAGCGAAGTGACCGGCACGCAGACAAAATCCAATGGCGATACGCTGACTGACCTCAAAGATGGTGCCTCCAATGCCGATGGTGATTTTTCCGGTGTTGCGGCCATCAAGGCCGCCAAGGGCATCGATATCGTCACTTATATACGTCGCTTCAAGGCATCAACCCATGTCTCCTGCGGCACAGGGTTTGTGCTTGGCACGGGCGGCTCAAACACCATTGGTGTTGGCTCTTCACCCTTTGGTTTTAATACGGTGAGCGATAACAAGGATATTGATGCACCCTCTTCCGGGTCGTTTTCATTATGCTCGGTCTTCACCCTGGCCCATGAAATCGGGCATAATATGGGTACGCAACATGACTTGGCGACTAGCCCTGCGGACGGGGTGTTCAGTTTCTCCCATGGTTTCAGGGTTGATGGGGATTTTCGCACGATTATGGGCACATCATCCGGCACAGGCGAAACACGCCTCGGGTTTTTCTCCAATCCGGATCTGGCAAAATGCACCGACCCTGGTGGTGGGGGCGGCGCAACAACGGCCTGCGGCACAGCAGGATCAGATGCCGCCAGATCAATTCGCGAACAGGGCAAAAATGTTGGCACGTTCAATGCCCCTGCGCCCCGCGTAGTGTCTTCAATTTTGCCCGTCAGTCGCTCCATCAAATCTGACGGCACGGCCACGGCCTTTGGTGTGGTCATAAACCCGGGAGGTTTCGGCACCGCCACTGATTGTATGCTTGGCATTCCCGGGGCAACACCCGGGCAATTTAGTTATCAGACGGCCACACCAGCCAATGTGCTCACCGGAACGCCTGATACACCCGTAGACATTCCGGCAGGGGCCGCACAAAATTTTGTCTTCTCCATTACCCCCGGTGCTCCCTATTTAGGCTTTGTTCCGACCTTCTCGTTTGACACCTTTACCGGCCTTGACCTGGCCATTGATTTTTCCTGCACAAACCGACAATCAGCTGAATCGATTCAAGGGTTGAACATGCTGAGGTTTATTGCCGAGGCCGGGGATGTCATGGACGTGATTGCTCTGGCGGCAACCCTTGGCAGCGATGGTATTGTCAATACCGGTGGTGCCACGGGCGTATTCAGCGTCGCGGTGAGTAATATAGGTGTCGCGGGCACTGTGGAAGTCACTGGCGAAACCAGTAACGCTTCTGTCACCGCCACGGTATCAGTTTGCGAAACGGTGCCGGCAACCGGGGCATGTATGTCTCCACCGGCGGCTATGGTCATGAAAACCCTGGCCAAGGATGAAACGGCGACATTCGGGTTTTTTGTTGCAGAAACCGCACCGATCGCCGCCGATTTTGCCCAAAAGCGTATTTTTGCTATTTTCGAGCAAGTCGGAGTGGTTCGTGGTGCCACTTCTGTTGCGGTGCGCACGGGGCCATAAAAGCCATTGCCTCATCCCGTTCATTGCGGCGTCACCTTCCCTTGTGTATGATGGCGCCGTAAATGACGGAGATATGAAATGCGAAATTGGGTTCAGACCATCGGCGCAGGTGTTCTATGCGTTCTCATGGCAAGCACAGCCGCATGGGCGGACGTTCAGGTCAAGGCTATACAGGCTGGCTGGCAGGTTGACGCACAAAATGAACCACTCACCAGTGTATTGAACACAATTGGTAAAAAAGCCGGCATCAAGGTCAGCGGCACGACCAAACTTATCGAAAACCCAAACATCACTGCTGTTTATGAAGGCAGCCTTGATACTGTTTTACGCCGCCTGTTGCGGGGTGCAGATTACGCCTTTGAAACCGTTGCAGATGACGACGGCAATAGCCGCATTACCCGCCTTGTCGTCCTGTCCGGCACCAAAGGCAGAGCACCATCTGCCCGCGCCGTAAACACGGCGCGAAAGCTTCCCGCACCCAGAAGCACGGGGGCAAACCTCACAGCAGAAGAAAGAAGTCAGGGCGCACGGGTGACTTCACTCTTGACGCAGCGCGCCGCGTTAGTGGCGGGCGTACAAGGTGAAGCTGTTCCGGAGCAAGCCTCTGACGAGACACAAAACCCGGCCAGTTCCGGCATTACCAGAAACACTGACGGCACCTTTGATATTACCCCGGAGGCTCAGGCTCGTATGGCAGAGGCCACCCGGCGCGCCCAGCAGGATTTGCAAGCCCTGGTCTCCGCGATCCGGCGCAATGAAGACAATCAGGGCGGCGGGGATTAGGGTCAGGTCTCATTACTATCATACAATTCTGTTTGTCATGTCAGTATAAGATGTGCGTAAAGTGGACGATGGACAGGTTTACCCCTGTTCGAGGAGACTTTGCGATGCAGATTGTGCCGAGATGACAAACCCGCCAAAAACTTTGAACGACAAGGCATGTTTTGTGCCTGAATACGTCGAAAAGCCTTTGAAAATGAACCACATTTCCTGCATCCTTTCTCCTGTTCAGGCACAAAACCTGTTCTTGCAGAATGGATGATAGTAATGAGACCTGACCCTAAACGCCTAATCTGTAGCGCCCACGGGCAACATCCAGCGTTCGTCATCTCGTGTAACGGTGATGCTGCCCGGTTTAATCTCTTCAATTGTCCAGCCATCAATAATGTCCTGGATGTAATAGCGTTTGATCGTGCGCCGATCCGTGCGGATCAATGCGGCGCTGTTTACCGGGCCAAGGGCAACGCCCACGATTTTGAAATCCGGTGGCTGGTCGCTGATACGGCCTGTTTGGGTTTGCGTCCTTGGCCCGGCGATAACCGGTGCAGGTTTACGTAAAGGCATAAACACAGGCCGAAGCCATATTTCATCAAACTCAGCCAGCGGGGCAAGGAAGCGGGCATTGCTGTCTGGTATGCTATTCACAGGGCTGGTATTTTGTTTTTCCGTGCGGGAAACCGGTTTGGACAAGGCGTCCGTGTCAGCTCGATCAAGGACAAAACGATCCAGCAAAAACAAGGTGGCAAGAACGCTTACTGTGGCAAGAAGAAAGCCCATACGCCGGGTCATTGGATGTTCTCCGGGTATTGAGCGCGGGCGGTGACCAGAATATCAACCGCCATGGTTTTGCTACCGTCCGTGCTTAACCGTGCCCGTTGGATCACCAGTGCCGGGGGCAGGGCTTCAATCTCATACAAAAACGCGGCAATCGCGCGGGATGATCCGCTTGCCTGGGCTGAAATTTTTACGCTTTGCGGGTCGGCTGGATCAGCTGGACGTGGTTCTGCCCTTGTTAAAGAAACCCCGGCTTGCCGGGCGCTGGTGCGCAAGCGTGTCAAAAGGTCTGCACCAGCCGCACCATGAGATGTTGCGCGCACCAGATAATTTTGTGCGTTGGCATTGTCTATGCTTTGGCCCTGCTGCGCGGTGCTACTGGCACTGATTTGTTGACGTAAATTCCATACTTTGATGCTTGCAAAAGTCATTAGTGTTGAACTTAGCAATAATGTCAGAGCGCCGATGGATAATGTCAGCCATATCGCTTGTCGGGCATTCATGGTTTTGCCTCGTTACGCACATTGGTGGTCAGGTCAAAACTCTCTTTGCCATCATCCTCTTTTAATGATGCCGCGGCAAAGGCTGTGCCGGTAAAAATATCCTGTGCTTCTATGGCACTGACCAATCCGGCAGCATCGCTGGCCTTGCCGGCAAGGCGCAATTGTCCCTTTTCGTAGATCAAATACTCCGCATAGGCATTGTCCGGCAATGCACGGGTGGCGGCATACCAAATTTGCAGTGTTGTCGGTGCCGCATCCTTGGTCTTTTTTTGTAACAAGGCCTGATCCGTATTGCCGGGTTGATTGTTCACCTGAAATTGTGCGGCTGCCGGGGCCAGTGAAAATGTCGACCAGGCATTGAGTAACAGGGCAACGCTAACCAGCATTGCACAAACGATCAGCAATAATGCGCTTGCATTTCTGCCTCCTCCGGCCCTGCCGCCACTCATCAAATCAGCACTGACCGGTTCCACGGGATTTTGACCAAGGGCGTCTATGGCTTTGGGTGCGATACCAAACGCTGCTGCGCGCTCAAGGCATTCATCCAGCAAAGAGCGTCGGGCAAAGCTGACCCGAAAATTGCATTGTCCTGATCGAGCTGATTGTTCAGTGCCATGAACAGTAAAGGCTGTGTCGTATGCGGGAAACGGGAAGTGCTGTTCCAGTGACAACCTTATGGCACTGGCGGGGTCGTGGCTGGCCGCTTGTGGCAGGGCAATCAATTTTTGCTGACCAAGTCCTTCTCCCAGGCGAAGGCAAATGCGTTGTTTTTGCGCCAGTTGTCGCAAGTCATCGTCAGAAAGTAAATTTGGTTCTTCATCAATACCCGCACTTATAAAACTGCCGTCGCGACGCAATATAATAATTGTCCAATGGGGTCTGAACCACCCACCAATACCGGGGATGTCGGCCATGCCCTGATTGAACCTCAGTGAGAAGCTCTGCCACATATCTGTTGCCGTACTAAGAAGGGTCATTTTTTGAATCCGGGCCATAAAGTTGCTCCGCCAGGCCGATAGGCAGCGTGCGCCGGGAAAGAATGGCATACTCGCCGGTGTGCGGTCTAGTTGAGAAAACAAGTTGTTCTGCCTGTTTCGTTCCACTGGGCAGTTTCGCTTCCACAAGCAATAAATATGTGTTGGGGCTGTCCACGTTGTCTTCCACTGGTGTTTCGCCGGAAGTTTGTGAGGGCGTATCCAGCGATAATGGCTGTTCGGCCTTTTGGCGACGGCTCAGAATATCACTGCGCTGCACCGGGGTAATGGGCAATATATCCAGCACCGGTATTGGTGCATTGAGGGCTTCTGGTATTTTAAGACCTGACCCTGCGAAAAAATAGGGAGCTGCTGCCTTATAAAGGGTTGCCCCCATTCCAAAGACGCCGCGTAATTCGCTGACATCAACAAAGGCACGGTTACCCGGTTCCGGCAGACCAGCATTTTGATAATCCCGTTTTTCTGCACCTGATGTTCGTGGGTCATCATCTTCGTCTCGCCAGTCGATGATGGTGGCGGCCAGCGCCGCTGCATCGGGTGTGGTTTGCCCCAGATGAGCAAAGAACGCAGACAGCAGGTCTTCATCTGCACCGTTCAGATCAATCAGGCCGCGTGTGTCGATCAACCAATATGTTAGTTGCACCTCATTGATAGCAAACTCGTAGGGTCGCCCATCGGCATAAAGCGACGTTTCTTCACCAAGCCCCAGAACCGCACGGGCCAGCACGGCATTGCTGGCAGCTTTTGCCTGGGCCAGATCAACGCTGACGCTGATACCTTTTGCAGAAAGGCGCGCAGAAAGACTGGCCATAACAAGTGCTGCCGATGCGGCGGTCAGCACCGCAATGACCGCAAGCAGGATAAAGCCCTTTTTGTGCGTCATGGTTTGACCTCATCGGGTGGTTTTTCCTGGGTTGAGTCATCCGTTTTTTGTGTGCCCCGGGGCAGGGGGATGGTGAGGGAAGGCCATTCAGTCATGCCAAAACGCACCAGAACGGGCTGGGTTGCTTTGAAATCCCAGTCTTGTTGCCAGCCGCCCCCTCCTCCTGTGAAAGCAAAGGACGGTGCTGCTGTGCCGGTATAAAGTGTTAGACGGGTTGGCGATTGCGGCGTGCCAAACTGTGCAGTTGAACTTAACAGTTCACGTTCAAGAATAAAATCCCATTGTTCATCTGCCCTTTGCTCGCTGAACAAATGATATTGATATAATCCGGCACGAGAGGGATAGCCTGGTTCTGCCCGGACGAAACGTATGGCCTGATTGCTACCAAGGAACAATACAACAGACCGCTCACCATCCTGGCGGACAAGTGGTACTGCGCCGGACAGCATGGTTTCTGCAAACTGATAAAGACCCAGGATCTGCGAATTGTCTTTTTCGGCCCGGCCCAACCGACCCGCCCATTGACGCACATTGGTTGATGCCTGTGCAGTAATAACCAGGGCCAGGCCACCGATAACCAGAGCAATCATCATTTCGGCCAGGGTTAACCCGCCACGGCTGTCGTGATGAGTATGAGGCCTGACCCTAGGGTTCATTGAATGCTCGTTCGCTCTGTGGCCAGGTGTACGCGGCGCCCTTTTGCGCCTTCAGCAAATACGTCATAGCGGATCAATTTCACACCGTCCTCGCGCTCAACCAGCACGTTGGCGTTCAAAATCCAGGCGATACCGCCGGTAATGCCCTGAACGTGAGTTTCGCCAGGGTTAAGCGTGTTTTCTGCAAGAACTGATTTGGCCACCAATACCGCCCGTGTAGTTTCCCGGCTGGCCTGAGTAAGGCGCACCGCACCGCTCAAACCTTGGAAAATCAGCGCAAACCCAATGGCCGCCAATGCCGTGGCAATGACCGTTTCAACAAGGGTGAATCCGGCGGTTTTAGTCTTGCGCAAGGCGAACCTCCCCGTTGGCCCAGATCACCTCGATTTTGCGGGTTATAGAGCCTATTGCCAGATTGATCTCACCACCGGTGCTCATACCGCCAGGAAAAAACCGGATGCCGATGGTTTCATCTACAGACTCAACCTCTGCACCGGTTACAATGAGGTTTAATTTTGGATCAAGCTGTAGTGTTTCACCTTGTCCTTCAATCCATATCTGCTTTTGCAAGGGATTTATAAAAACCTTTATGCTGGTTCCGGTACGTCGTGAGATGATTTTTGCGCTACGCAATAAATTGACTGTTTTTGTTGTGCTCTGGCGTAAGAGTGCGGGGTCAGACCGTGTGGTAAAACGCGGTGCGGCAATGGCGGTTACAAGACCAAGAATGGTCAACACCACCAATAGCTCTGCCAGCGTATAGCCGGCCCTCGCCCTAGCCGTCGACAGAAGAAATATCGGTGTTTTCGCCATCCCCGCCTTCCCGGTTATCGGCACCAAGGGTGCTGATGATAAAACTGCCATTTGCGCCTGGTTGGTAAAGATAAGGATTGCCCCACGGGTCAACCGGCACCCGTCTGGTTTTCAAGTACGGGCCATCCCAGTTTTCCATGTTTGGCGGTGAAGTGAGCAAGGCAGATAATCCGGTTGATGCCGTAGGATAGCGGCCTGTGTCCAGTTGGAAATATTCCAGCGCCGTAGAGAGATTGGTGATCTGAACTCGTGCAGTTTTGGTTTTGGCTTTGCCAATTTGTCCCAAAAATCGCGGGGCAATCAAACCGATCAACAAGCCCAGAATGACCAGAACCACCAACAATTCTGTCAAGGTGTACCCATCGCGGGAAGTACTGAATTTGTGTTTTTTTGGGTGCGACATATTAAAATCCAACATCATTGACACTTACCAGAGCAAGCAGAATAGATACGATGATAACACCAACGATCAATCCAACAAAGCCGATAAGTGCGGGTTCTGCCAAACGCAGGGCCGTGCGTGCTCCGCGCTCTAGTCGGGTTTCAAAAAGGTTTGCCAGGCGTTCTGTGGCTTTTCCCAACTCTCCTGTTTGTTCCCCAACCCGGATGATCTCAACGGCCAGTGGCGGCAATACTCCTGTGGCCGCGATTTGGTCGGGCAGGGAGGCACCCCGGCGCACTTCTGTTAATGCCTGTTCAAGGCGCATTTTGGCATAGTCATCGGTAAGGCTGGCACTGGCCAGGCGAAAAGCAGGAACAGCAGATAATCCATTGAGCAACAACACCGCCAGCACCCGGCAAAACCGTGCCGCCAGCATGGCCTGCATCAATTTTCCCAGCCCGGGCAGGCGGTGGGCAAAGGCATAGGCTGCCCGGCGTGCCTCCAGCCCCCTTAACCACAGGCTGGTTAAGAGGGTGGCACCAAATCCAATAGCAAAAATAAACGGGGATGCTTTGGCCAGCCCCCGTGCCGTGGCAAAAACCCCGGCGGCAAAGGCGGGCGGTGCAGCGCCCATATCAGCAAACACCTGTTCAAACCGTGGCACGACAAAAACCAGCAGACCGGTGACCGCAACAAAGGCAAGAACAAGCAAAATGACAGGATAGATCAAGGCGCCCTTGATCTCATTATCAAAAGATGCGCGCTTTTCCTGCCAGTCTGCCAGATCGTTAAGGGCGGCGGGCAAGGCACCTGATACCTCCCCGGCTTCGGCGATTTGCGGAAATGGCGGTGGGAAAATCTCTGGCCGGGCAGCAAAGGCATCGGCAAGGCTCATCCCGGCCCGCACATCGTCCTGCAACGACGTTGCAATTGAAACGGCCAAAGCAGAACTGGCATAACGGGACAGGCTGGAGAGGGCTTGTTCCACGGTCAGCCCGGCGCCTGTTAACGCACCCAATTCGCGCACAATACGCGACGCCGCAAGGCTGGCGCCTCGGGGGGGGCGTTTGTTGCGCGGCGGTGTTCCGGGTTGTGCACTTAGAGGGGTAAGGCCAATGGCGCGGGCTTTGGCGGCGGCCTCGTTTGTAGAACTTGCTTCGACAAAAATATCTCGCTCTGCGCCATCCTTTGCAACTGCACGAACCCGAAAGCCGGTCATGACCGGGTCTCTATACGTTCACCAAGAACCCGCCATATTTCATCTGCATCGGTTATGCCTTCTGCAATTTTATTGCGGCCATCATCGATCAGGGAGGCAGCGCCTGCTTCGCGTGCGGCACGTTCAAATTCAAGCGCGGACAGGCCGGGCTGGATTAAATCCAGCAAAGATGCCCCCAGATCAATTGATTCAAAAAGCCCTGAGCGGCCCCGATAACCGGTATTGGTGCACTGGTCGCACCCCGTATGTGTCCAGTTGCCTTTGATTTTTTTGCGACAAGAAGGGCACAGGACACGGATCAGTCGTTGTGACAGAATTAACCGCAAGGTTGAACGCAGGAGCGACGGATCAACGCCCATATCAATCAGTCGGGCCGGCGCGCCCGCCGCCGTATTGGCGTGCAGGGTGGCCAGTACCAAATGCCCGGTCAGGGCCGCATTGACGGCAATTTCGGCTGTTTCGCGATCGCGCAATTCACCCACCACTATCACGTCCGGATCCTGACGCAGGACAGAGCGCAGTGCAGTGGCAAAGGTAAGGCCAATGGCGGGTTGCACGGCGATCTGGGTAACGCCGTCAATCTGGTATTCCACCGGGTCTTCAATGGAAATGACTTTGCGCTCTGGTGTGTTCAGCGTGCTGATTGCCCCGGCCAGGGTTGTGGTTTTGCCGCCGCCGGTTGGCCCCACAACCAGGATTAACCCGAAGGGTGCAGCCAGTCTCTCGCGCAACAGTATTTCGTCTTTTTTGCCAAGCCCAAGTGTGTGCAGATCAACTTCTGCGTCGCGGTCTTCCAATATGCGAATGACCACACTTTCGCCATGGGCGCTGGGCGTTGTGGCGATACGCAAATCAAGCGGCGTTCCGGCTATGCTTACCCGGGCGCGACCATCCTGCGGGCGGCGGCGCTCGGCGATATCCAGATCAGCAATGATTTTGATGCGGGATACCACAAGTTGCGCCAACGCCGCACTGGAGGTTTCGCGGTCATGCAGGACACCATCAATGCGAAAGCGAATACGCAAATGGTTGCGGTAAGGTTCTACATGAATGTCTGAGGCGCGCTGTTCCAGTGCGTCCTTGATGAGATCATTTACAAGACGTACCACCGGCGCTTCACTGGCCAGATCACGCAAATGTTCGGCATCTGCGTCGTCTGATCCGGCCGCGTGAAGCGGATCGAGGCCGCGCTCCGATACGCCAAAATAGCGTGCAAGTGCGGCGTCAATGTCGGACAAGGGGGCCAGCGCAAGCTCAACGGATTTGCCCGTTGCCAGGGCAATGGCATCGGCTATGCCTGGTGTGTGAGGGTCAGCTAGCGCCAGAAGTAGGCGTTTCTCATCGGCTTGAGCGATGCAAGCCTGATTTGCCTTTAGAAATTCTGGGCTGATGGTGGCATTGGCAGGGTCTTCTTCAGCAAAATCATCCAGTGACAAGCGTGGTAAAGCGTTGGCTTTTGCCAGCGCATCGGCAATGGCCATATCGCTTAAAAACCCTAGGCGACGAACCACAGAAGCAAGGGGTTCGCCGCTCTCATTGGCGGCCCGGACGGCACGATTGGCGTCGGCCTCGGCAATGCCTGAATGGTTTAACCAATCTGCCAGGTTTACAGTTTCCGAAGTATTATCAGTTGTGCTCACATGAACCGTCCGCGCATGGTAAATTCCAGATGTCTGATGATCTCAGCTGTATCATAATCACTATGCTGATTGATAAGGTTTTCCCAAAGATAAAGGCTGGGCAAGGTCGATGGATTGCCTTGCAGTATCTCTTTTTTAATGAACGGGTAGCGAAATTTCACGATGAGCCGATCCCAGAAAAAATGAGTGACATTGAGCGGCGCACCGTGTTCGGCGTGTTCATAAATTCGTTTCAGAAAATTACGGTGGGTGGTGAGCAGGGTTTTGTTATCGAGCACGTTTGCATCACCCATGCGATCAAAAAAGTCACCAAGCAAAACCCGATACGGGAAAACCGCTTGTGCTCGCAAACCGGCTTTTCTTAGCTCACCTGCCAGGCCGATTTCATGTTTGCGAATAACCCATGATTTTGACGGCACATGAATGTAATTCTGCCAGCGTTTTTGAAATGCCGGATGGACAAGGGCCGCATTGTGAAAAACCAGAAAATAACTTTGTAAATGGTGTGCGGTATCCCAGGAATCGGTCAGGCCCCAAACATCAGAAGTGTCTGGGTTCATTTTTTTATAGACATCTTTCAAGGGAAACAAAGGCCCATAGGCGCTGTCATTACACAAGGTGATAGAAGAAAAGACTGAAAGATCACCCAGGGTTTTCAAACCGTCTGCATAGGCGCCAAAGTCATAACCCTTGTTTTTTCGCCAAAAAATTTGCGCGCATACCTCTTGCAGTTTTTCTCTTTCTCTATCGGGAAACTTGGGGCTGTTGGTGATAAAAATGATGGTACGACCGGCATCCCGTAACGCTTGCAAATAAGTCAGAACATAATCATGCACACGGCCTTGTTTGTCGTAATGGACAAAAATGGCAACGTGTTTTTGAGCTTTTACGGGTGGCAATTCTCCCCAGTTTTGGCGTATGTATGTACCCCGCCCAAAAACAAACGCCCAGGCGAACTTGGCATATTGCACAGCGTAGTCATTACGTTCGCGCTGACCGAAAAACAGCATCCAGAAACGTCTTAAAAGAGTGCGTAATTTTTTCATGATCTTTTATGCTGCGCTGACAATGGCGGCGTCAAGTTCGCTTTGGCGTTTGCCGACTAGCTGTTTGACCAGTTCAGCATCTGGATGGGTGCTGGAATATAACATATCTGCAGTTTGGCGTGCTGCAGATATTTTCCCGTTTCTGGCGTGAACCAGTGCAAGGTGAAATGCCCCCTGCACCACCAGGTCAGGGTGTGTTTGCTGATCTGCAAGAGCCGTGAAATATTTTGTGGCATCGGTTAAATCGCCGCGCCGGTTTAACGCATCCAGGCCCAGGGCAAAATATAATGCAGGGTCTTTTGTTGCCATCGCCAGGGCTTCAACGCTCTGGCAGCTTTTGGCGGCAGTTTCGTGATTGCCAGTATTAACGGCATTCAGAAATATATGCGTGTTGGTATCGTTGATGCGCGCCAACGTAGCTATACGGTGATCTTCATCAGCAAGAGGCAGTGCTTTTTCGAGCCAGAAAATCGCCTCTTCTGGCTTGTCAGGTAAATACGCCAGCCCAAGAGCCTCAATAATTGGAAAATCCCTGGCCTGGGAATTTGCAGTTTTCAATGCAGCGCCGATTTCATCACGTTTGCCGGTAAAGGTTTTTTGCCCACCCTGGGTTAGCAGTTCAATACCGTGGGCTGCGGCCTGTTTTGCCCAAACTTTACGCATCGCCTTCCATTCAGGTTTGTCAGGCGCGTGTTCAAGGGCTTTGCGAAGCCAGGATATGCCGCCCGGGCGATCAAAATTGTGGTTAAGCGCCATCATGGCCAGACCCAGAGCCGCGGCACGCTCAAACTCGTCACAGCTCACTGTGTTTTCAAGGCTTGCTTCAACGGCAGGGCGTAAAGGCTGTGCGGCGGTGTAGTCACCAGAATTGGCAGCAGCAGCAAAGACCTCAAGACGGGTTTTGTTGAACTGTTTTGCCAGGGTCGGGTCGGCAATATGTGATATTTGATCTAAAACATTTACAGCCTTCATCGGATCCGTTTGTGCCAGCAATCCAGCACGCAAAATATCTGCGTAGTGCGCCAGTTGCCGAGATGTAATCTCGGCCACATTCACTTTGGTCAATACTGGTTCCAGAACGCCATAACTGCGTGAACAGGCGTTAAAAAAAGCAAGGGCGCGTGGTTGATCCTGGTCTTTATTTAGCGCCAGAATGCCCGCACAATATAAAACACTGACAAGATTAAATGGCCGCGTTTCTGCATATTTGATAAAATCGTTATCTACCTGTGCAGACGTTTCAATCGTATCCGGTTCAAGCAAATTAACCCCATAGGTTGCTTTCCAGTGCGCGGTAAGAATGCTGAACGTTGCTTGCGCCTTGTCATAATCACCGGCATCGGTTTGCGCACGTAATAACCGCCCGGCAAAGCCACTTTTCAGGTGGTGGGGTAGATTGGCCTTTTTGAGGCTGTCTTGCAAATATTGCGACAATACTTCCCGGTTTATGGGGGCGGTAAAATTAATATCGATGGCATCGTTTGAGGCAAATGCATAAAGTGTATCGCCAGTAGACCATACACTGACATGCTTAAACCCGGCCCGTTCAAGGCAGGTGTTCAGCCCGTCCTTGCTAAAAAGCACAAGATGCGAACCGGGCGATAGCAGAGGAATAATTTCCTCGACGGCACGCTGTTCCTGCAAACCCACAATGTCCGGTGTAGTCAACAACACAGTGCCATGTTTGCCAACGGCCTTGGCCAGCGTACTGACAAAAGGATCGGGGTCAGCAATATGTTCGATTACCTCCGATGAAAAAACCAGATCAAATGGCATGCCGTCCAATTCGGTATCGGCACCCAGATAGCCGTCTTTTATCGGTATTCCCAACTCTGAAGAACCGGTGCGGGCGATGTGGGAAGGGTCAATGCCCTGGACATGCCAGCCAAGCGCGCGTGCGGCAAAATCCAATGAAAACCCATAGCCGCACCCAACCTCCAGCAGGGATTTTATAGTATTTTTCTGCAACCAGAAAAATGGGGCAATCATTGGTTCAAAGCCGGCCCCTTGCTCAACATAAAATTTGCTGGGTGCCGTACAATCATTTTGCTTGCTGCCGTGCGTTTTATCCTCATAAGGTGGTGGCACTATGTCTGGAAAATGGGCGGTGCCACATTCAGGGCAATCATAAAGCCTGAAACGTCGGAGAGAAGAATAGGGTGAGGCCACTGAACGCTGTGTCTGCATTTTAGTGTTTGCATGACAGGCCGGGCATATTAAAGTACGAGAAAGCCCCGCTTCCCAGCGTAGCCAGCCCTTTTTTTGTGCAAAGGGGCTAATGCTTTCAAGAAAATGCAATACTGTCATAATGTTCAATCGCCTTGTCAATCGACCCGGTATAAACGGCTTGACCGTTATTGAGAACCAGACCCTCATCACACAAGTCTTTTAGCACTTGTGTGGCATGGCTGACCATGACAAAGGCGCGCCCTTGTGCCTTGGCAGCATAGAAAAAATCAAAACATTTTAACTGGAACGAGGCGTCACCGGCACCCAAGGCTTCATCAATTAACAAAATATCGGTTGGTGCCATGGCCGCCATGGAAAACCCGAGGCGAGCATATTGTCCGGCTGAATACCACCGTGTTGGCTCATCCAGCTTGGCTCCCAGCGCGCTGAATGATGCGGTGCGCTCATAATACTCTTCACGTTTGTCAGGCGGCACGTGCAGTAATCGGGCAACAAGACGCAAGTTTTCCCAGCCGGTAAGGTCGGGGTGTGCGCCAGCGCCAACCTCCAGCAAAGCCCCCACTTGTCCGCGTAGTATTGCCTCGCCTTCGCTGGGATCGATAACACCAGCAAGAACTTTTAGCAAAGTGCTTTTGCCTGATCCATTACGGCCCATGACAGCCAGGGCTTTGCCGGGTTTCAGGGTGAAGCTGACGTTGTCCAGCGCCGTGCGTATCTTGTTCACCTCGCCGCCCAAACGGTGGTAAAGCGGGCGACCACCGCCGGTGCCGGTAAGAGAGAAATGCTTGGTAAGGCCATGGGCCTCAATGGCATTAAAGCTCATCTGCGGCCCGTCCTTCCAGCGTCAGAAACAGCCAGAAACCCGATGCACCCAACACCAGGGCAGATGTTAGTGAAATGGCCAGATGCAAGGGATCAGGTGCGGGTGCGCCCAGTAGCGACCATCGCAGAGCCGTAATGATGCCGGAAAAAGGATTAAGCGCATAAAGGCTTTGCCATGCAGAGGGGATGAGAGAGGCCGGATAAATAACCGGAGACGCAAACATCAGCATTTGCAGCCCAAGAGGCACAAGTTGGCGTACATCGCGCCAGACACCGCAAAGTGCCGCTAATATAGCCGACAACCCAAACGAAGCGATCATGGCAATAAAAACGAACAGGGGCGCGGTTAAGATAGGCCAGCCAGGTTGGGTGCCAAACAAAAGCCCGGCCAGTATGGCGATCAGCAAGGCAATACTGGTATCCATTGTAGCACTTAGCGTAGAGGCAATCACCGGGTAGAGCCGAGGCATGGGAGTTTGCCGCAAAAGCGCCGCAGCAGAGATAAAAGCATTGGCACCCTCTGCCGCACTGTGCTGCACAAGATACCAAAGGGCGACGCCGGTAAAAACCATGGCAGGGTAGGGGGTACCATCGCTGGGCACGCGAACCAGTAAGCCAAAGAAAAGAGAAAACACCAGCGCCTGCAAGGCAGGTTGCAGGATAAGCCAGGCAAGACCAATGGCCGGTTTGGCAAAGCGCCCGCGAATTTGCCGATAGGTCAGGGCAAGAAGCGCCTCGCGTTGCACCCACAATTGGTGCAAGCGACCCGGGGGGTGCGTCTTGCGGATGATGATATGGCTTTCATTAGACATAGTTGAGTTTTGCCCCAGTGTAGGCTTTACAGCAAGACCAAACCCGTGCCACGCGAGCCAGACCAGAGCCATAGTGCATAAATAGCCACAGCCAGTGCCGGGCCAAAGGGCAGTTCGGTGTCTTTGCGCAAATTGCCATTGCCGGTTAACAATAAAATGACCAGTGCCCCCGTTGAGGCCAAAAGAATAATCCAGGGCAGAGCCAATGGCCCCAACCACGCGCCGCCGCCAGCCAGGAGCTTGGCATCGCCCATGCCCAGGCCCTCACGACCACGAATATGTCTGTAGGCAAAGGCCACCAGCCAGAAAATGCCATAGCCGACAACAGCGCCAATCAGGGCAGTGCTAAGGCCGTCTTTTGCGTAAACAAGATAAAGCACAGCCGGGCCGGATGCGATCAATGTAAACGAGGCAATATCAGGAATAAGTCTGGTGCGAAAATCCACCAGGGCAATATACAGTAGAACCGCGCCAAATAGCGCGCTGGCCAGCATCACCCAGCCATCAAAGATAAACACCGAGGCAAGGGCAATCAGCGTGCTGGTGACTTCTGCAATAATATGCTGGCGTTCAATCGGGTTGTGGCACGTTCGGCATTTGCCCTTTAGGACTAAAAAGCTAACCAGCGGAACAAGATCAACAACACCAAGCAGCCGATCACAATGCGTACACCGGGAGCGGGAAATACGAAAATTTATCCCCGAAGGCCAGGCCAGCGCACTGGCACTGATAAAGCTGCCCATGAATGGCCCGACAACAACAAGAAACAATGACAGCCAGTCGTTATTCAACATCAGAGGAAAATTCATTCTGTGTCGGCAATAGTGTCGGATGGGCTTTTGCGTTTGGCTTCGCGAGAGATCAGGGTCATGCGGTCGCGCAATTCATCAAGAATAGCCTTGGCGCCATTGTCAGGGTCGATAATGCGCGGCGTTAAAAACACCAGAAGTTCGGTGCGCTTTGTGGTAGTTTCATGCCCGCCAAACGTATCGCCAATGACAGGAATACTTGAAAGAAATGGTAAGCCACTTGTTCCTTCCTGTCGCGAATCACTAATCAGGCCGCCAAGGACGATGGTTTGCCCGCTGCGCGCAGCAACGGTGCTTTCCAGCACACGCTTGGATATGGTTGGTGTCAGTTCACCGGTTGATGCGGTTGTGGAGACATTACTGACTTCTTGCTTGACCTCCATGGTCACCATGCCGGTTGAACTGACCCGTGGAGTGACATCCAGAATGACGCCTGTGTCCTTGAATTCAACAGAATTGACCAGGGGGGCGCTGACGTTAATGACATCGGTGGATTGGCGGGTAATGACCGGAACCTCATCACCGACCTGTAAATGCGCAGACTGGTTATCCAGAACAACCACGGACGGTGCCGAGACCACTTTCAGGTCTGTTATGCTATCCAGCGCATCAAGTGCAAAGCGGGCGCTGTCGCCCTTGTTCAGTATGAAATTAAACCCCGGAAATGTACCATTTGCATCAAAACTTTTACCGGTTGAAAACCCACCCTGGCCGCCTCCACCATCCGCCCCGTTACCGATGCCCAAAATACTGCCGGTTTCAAAGAAATATTGTACGCCATAGCGCAACACATCATTCAGGGTTACTTCGGCGATAATCATGTCGATCAACACCTGTGCGGGCGGATGATCTATTTCACGTAAGGCTTGTGCGACAAGGCGCTGGCCTTGCGGCGTGGCCAGTACCACAAGCGTGTTGTTGATCGGATCACCGATAATGCGCGGGGCGCTGGCCAGCCCGCCACCCAACACCGGGCCGGATGAATTGTTGCGCGTGCTTGGGCGTTTGGGTCGTGCTCCTGCGCTCGACGAGGTGCGCTGGGCAAGGTCAGGGGCCACTGAAGATGAGCGCGAGGTGATCGAACTGCCGCCAAAAAGCTGGTTTAGCAAATCTGCGGTCTCCAGCGCCTTGCCATTGTCTATTTTGTAGGTGCGCAAGTTAACATCGCTCGGCCCGCCCATATCCAGACGATTAACCCAGTTTTTTGTGCGCTCCAGTATCGCCATGCTGGGGGCAATTGCCAATATGGCATTGATGCGCTCTATGGCCTGCAATTGCAGGGCACCATCCAGCCCACCACCCGGCCCGGTTTGCAAAACAAGTTCCAGTTCGCTGATGACATCGACGGCAGAGGCATTGCGCAGACGAAAAATTGCTGTGGACATGCCGGCCAGCCAATCAACATCAAAGGCTGATATTGCTCCAAGTGCGTTTTCGCGCTCAGTGGCGGTTCCAGTGATTAAAATTAGATTTCGCGCCGGGTCAGCGCGCAAGGCACCTGGTCGGCTAATGGTGCTTTCCAGCAAGGATAGCATGTTGGTTGCGGATACATATTCAAGGGGCATAATTGTGATGCCCAGGCCCGGAGTTTTCGCGCTTTTGAACCGCACCTGGCCACCGGAAAGGGCTTCACCGGCAGGGCTGATCCGGTAACTGCCATCCAGATCGATCAGGCTTGCTGAATTGTTACTGAGCACAGTTTCCAAAAGCACCAAAAGCGATCTGCGGTCAACCGGGTTGCCGGTTGAGGCGGTGACTTTGCCCTGTACACGCGGATCCAGGATGAACGGCACCTCCAAAAGGTCACCAAGGATGGTCTGCACAACTTCGGGAAGGCTGGCATCCTGAAAATTGATGTTAAATCCACCCTGAGAGGTTTTTGATGCCTGATAACGGGCAGCACCAATACGTTTGTCTGTGCCTGGAAAAATCCGGGATTTGTCTTCGTCCGGATTTGCATTGCTTTGTGATGTGGACGATGTGTCATCAGTGTTCGCATCAATTGTTTTGGGAGCGGTCTGAAAAACGCGGGCAAAGGGGTTTTCCAGCCCTTTGCTCCGGGTGCCTGTCTGGCACGCCGACAACATCAGCAAAGTGCCACCAAGAAAGAGCGTCATTGCTATTGATCTGTTCACTGTTTTACCGGTTTTCACGTCACTATACTCCATATGCTCGATTAGTTAGCAGATAGATCGGTGCTGCCCAAGCGCACTTGCAAAGAAAATGTTATTTTTCGCTTGTTTTATCCACATGGCGCAGAGGCGGTGCATGACTGTTGGCATAAAATCGGTAAGCGATGGTGATTCGGCATCAGGCAGGGTGATTCTCTGCCGAAAGGTGTTTTCGCGGGCATTGGGTCATCAAAATTTGTGCCTTACAGGGGGCAAAATGTCACTAATGCGCCACAAACCTGATAAAAAGGTCAAGATTCATGCGATCTCACTGGATTTTCCCATAAAGCGTGTGTATTCGGGACGCTGAAATGCTCATCACGAGGTTTCACATGTGCGTTATCATGAGTGTCCTAAAGCTCTGGGCGCAAGGATTGGGTGTCGGTCTAGCTGAACCGTAATGGCTCACCAGATCGATGATAGTGTGGCAGGGGCACAGTGCTTTCCTGTCAGTCATGGTTTCTGAGGGGAACTTTTATGATTAGCTTGAGACAACTAGCCGGCGGTGTAGCCGTCGCAGCCATTACCGCATCACTTGCCGGTACTGTGATGGCGCAGGAAATTAATTCAAACATGCGTGGCACAGTCACGCTGGCGTCTGGTGCGCCGGCTGTTGGCGCCACCGTTACCGTGTTGCACGTGCCTTCCGGCACTGTTGCCCGGGCAACAACCGGTTCTAACGGCGTATTCACCGAGCGTGGTCTTCGCCCGGGTGGCCCTTACACGGTTACCATTACCGCACCGGGAAAAGCACCTTATCGTATTGAAGACGTATTTCTTGCTTTGGCTGAAACCTATCGGTTGAATATCGCTCTGGATGATATTGTTCGCGAAGAAGCCATTGTTGTCACCGCCAGTGCCCTTGGCATTAACGGCGGCACGTTCGGTTCAAGTTCCACCTTTGGCCTTGACACCATTGAAGGTGTGCCAACGGTTAACCGGGATCTCAAGGAAGTCATCAAGATGGATCCTTCGGTGATCCTGGATGCGACCAATCAGGATGCGATCTCTATTGCTGGTGGTAATAACCGCTTTTTGAGCCTGACCGTTGATGGTGTGCAACAAAACGATATTTTTGGCCTGAACAATTCCGGCTTCCCAACCTTGCGTGCGCCAGTTTCTATTGACGCCATTTCCCAGCTAAGTGTGGAAAAAACCCCGTTTGACGTGGAATTTTCCGGCTTTCAATCCGGTTCTATCAATATTGTTACCAAATCAGGGACAAATGATTTTCATGGTTCCGCGTTTGGTTTTCGCCGTAATAGTGGCCTGACTGGTGGTGGTCTGGTTGTTGATGAATGGACGTATGGCGGCACATTTGGCGGGCCGATTATCAAGGACAAGCTGTTCTTCTTTGTTGGTTATGACCGCTTTGAAGCAACAAATGTTTTTGATCGTGGCCCCGCCGGTTCTGGTGCCGTGAATGAAATATCCGGTGTGACTGTATCTGAAGCAAATCAGGTTCGGGATATTATGCAATCGGTTTACGGGTTTGACCCGCTTGGGTTTGCTTCGGACAGCCTGAAAGAAATCGACGAAAAAATGATTGGCAAGATTGACTGGAACATTACAGACAATCATCGGGCCTCTTTCACTCACCAGCGCACAAAGGGCAATCAACTTCGTCCACAAAACAGCTTTGGCAATAATGTTGCCTTGCTGTCTGACTGGTATAATAATTCGCAAAAACTGCGTAGTTATTCATTCCAGTTGCTTTCTGACTGGACAGATAACCTCTCGACCGAAGTAAAAATTTCCTACAAAAACTCACCAACAGACCAGATACCGCTTGGTGGAACGGATTTCGGTCTCTTTGAGATTGAAACCCCGGGTGATGGCGATAACGGTTCCATTTTCCTTGGCCCGGATTTCTTCCGCCACGCCAATGATTTGGAAAACGATACCTGGCGCTACAAGTTCACCGCAGACTATGCGGCCGGTGACCATTTGATGACCTTTGGTCTGGAGCGTGAATCAACAGATATTTTCAACCTGTTTGTTCCAGGCTCTCGTGGTTCATACGTGTTTGACAGCATTGCCGATTTGCAAGCGCAAACGCCGTCCAGCCTGTTTTATCAAAATGCAATATCGAATAATCCGCTTGACGGCTCTGCGACCTGGAGCTTCAGCATCAATTCGCTTTACCTTCAGGATGAGTGGACGGTCAATGATACTCTGACGGTGCTGGCCGGTGTTCGCTATGAAGATTATGGTTCGACGGACGATGCGATTACGTCCAACCCGATCTTTGCTGGTCGCTATGGCTTTGACAACACCTCCACGCTCAGTGGTCGGGACATTATCCTGCCGCGCGTTGGTTTCCAGTGGACGCCAGACGATAACACCACGTTCCACGGTGGCTTTGGCCTCTTCTCTGGCGGTAGCCCGAATGTGTGGATTTCCAATAACTATTCCAATGATGGCATAACCATCGATGGGATATTTCTGCCTAATCCGGGTGTGGTTGATGGCTTTAACGTTCCTGCCGCCGCTCAAAACGGTCTGGTGGCCGGTGATGGCAGTGTCAACGCTCTGGATCCCAGCTTTAACATTCCGTCGCAATGGAAGGTTTCTCTTGGTGTTGAAAAAGATGCCGACATTCCCATGGTTGGCAGCTTCCTGGGTGATGACTGGCGTTTTGGTGCCGACATCATTTACTCATCGGTCAAGGACGGTGTTTTCTGGAAAGACCTGACTTGCGGTACGCCTGTATCACGGGCATCTGATGGTCGCCCGATTTATGACTGTGACCCGAACCGTTTTGATCTGTTGCTGACCAACACCAAACTTGGCCATGGTACGGTGATCTCGGTAACGGCTGAGAAAAGCTTCTGGGAAGGTATGGATTTCCGCACCTCGTATTCCAATCAAAATATCAAGGATGCCAATTCCGGGCTTAGTTCGACGGCAACGTCAAACTTCGGCAAGAACGCCAGCTATGACAAGAATACGCCCATTCTGGGTACGGCAAACTTTGAGCGCAAACACCGCTTTACCTTCAACTTTGATTATCGTCATAACTTCTTTGGCGATAACCAGACCCGCTTTACCCTGTTTGGCGAAAGCCGTTCCGGCTCTCCGTTCAGTTATACCTTTGATGATCGTACAGGTCGTGGAAGCAACAGCCCGTTTGGTATCAGCCGCACATTTGCCCGTCGTGACACGCAGTTGTTCTACGTGCCAACCGGCCCCGGCGATACCAAGGTTGACCTTTCCGGCATTGCCGATCAGGCTGCGTTCTTCTCCTTCCTCTCAAGTTCAGGTCTGGACAAGTTTGCGGGCCAGATCGCACCGCGTAACGGCTTTACCAGCCCATGGGCAAGCCGTTGGGACTTTGGCATCAGACAGGAAATTCCAGGCATCTTCCCGGCTGCGGCCAAAGGCATCCTGTCGTTTGACATCCGCAATATCGGCAATTTGATTGATAATGGCTGGGGTCAACTGGATCAGATACGCTTTCACTTTGTTCAACCGGTTGTTATTGCAACGGTTGATCCGGTAACGGGCCAACTGGCCTATAGTGGCTTTGGTTCTGGTATCGGCACTTCCGGTGGCCGGTTCTCCAATAACTCAAACTTCGTCAATGCGTCCAACTGGTCTGCCCAGGTGGGTTTGAAATATCAATTCTGATAAATCAGAACATGCAAAAAACAGCGGGGCGGCTCATCGGGTCGCCCCGTTTTTTATGGGGCAGAGTTGCCATGATACAAAACCCATAGAGAAAAGTGAAATGTGACACACATAAGGGCTTGCTCTTGGCGAAAGCTGCGTCACAATCCTCTCCCGAGTCGAGACGGTAAGGTTGCTCCAAAAGATGCCGCCGTCATTATTCAACAGCGTTGTTTCACTTGTGAATGTGATGGGGAGACGAGGGATGGGCCAGACGGCAAAAGGCATGGCACCAATTGAAGGTACGCCTGCTTTATCTGTGCGCAAGACCAGCGTATCTTATGGTAAATTCAAGGCACTGGATGCTGTTAATCTGGAGGTTATGCCCGGGGAAATGGTTGCCCTTATTGGTGCATCCGGTTCTGGAAAATCCACGCTATTGCGCGCTGTGGACGGTTTACAAGAGGCAGATGCCGGTTCGGGCCGCATTGAGATATTCGGGCGCAAGCTGCAACGCAATGGCCGTCTTGCCAAGGGGTTGCGGTTTCGACGCCGCGATATCGGCTTTATATTCCAGTCTTTCAATCTGGTGGGTCGCCTTAGCCTGTTTAATAATGTGCTGATTGGTTGCCTGGGGCGTATTCCAACATGGCGCGGTATTTTTGGACTGTTTCCGGCTGAGGACAGGGTGAGCGCCATGGCGGCGCTGGATCGTGTTGGCGTTGGCGAATTTGCCGGTCGGCGTACCTCAAACCTTTCTGGTGGACAGATGCAGCGTGCGGCCATTGCCAGGGCACTGGTGCAGCGCGCCCGTATGGTGTTGGCGGACGAACCGATTGCCTCGCTGGATCCTGTCTCGGCACGCAAGGTGATGGAATTATTGCAGGAACTGAACCAAACTGACGACCTTACCGTGGTCGTGTCCCTGCACCAGGTGGATTACGCCATGCGCTATTGCCAGCGTGTTGTGGCACTCAAGGCAGGCAAGATTATTTTTGATGGCCCCACCAGTGATCTGAACCGCAAAACACTCATCAAAATTTATGGTGAAGAGTATGAGGACGCGTTTTGGTCAACAGAGGCGGCAGAATAATGAAAAATCAAATCGTCCTCTTCTTTGTTGTAATGCTGCTGGTGCTTGGCATGGCTATGGTGCCGCCTGGACAGGCACAGGAAAAAGAAGTGCCAAAACGGGTGTTGAACTTTGGTGTTCTGACCACAGAAGCCAGCGATAATTTATCTACGCTTTGGGCACCTTTTCTGGAAGACATGGGCGATATGACCGGGCTGCAGGTCAACGCTTTTTTCTCCGCCGATTATGCAAGCCTGATCGAGGCCATGCGCTTTGGCAAAATAGAGGCCTCGTGGTTTTCCAATAAACCGGGGCTGGAGGCAGTGCGCCGCTCTAATGGTGAGGTGTTTGCCAAGGCCACTTATCCCGATGGTGCACCTGGGTATTATTCGGTTCTGCTGGTGCCGACAGACAGTCCCTACAAGACGCTGGATGATATACTCAAATGTGACAACACGGTCGATTTTGGTATGGGTGATCCAAACTCTACCTCTGGCACCTTGATGCCCATGGCCTACGTGTTTGCCCCGCGCGGCATTGTTCCCACAGAATGCTTCAAGAATGTCACCAATGCCACCCACGAAGCCAATGGCTATGCGGTGGCCAACAAGCTGGTGGATGTGGCGACCAACAATACCACGAACTTGAAACGCCTGGCCCGAACGCAGCCGGATATATTGTCCCGTATCCGGGTGCTGTGGCAATCACCACTGATCCAGACGGATCCCATTGTCTGGCGCCGCGATCTTGATCCCGTCATCAAGCAAAAACTGCTTTACTTTTTTATGACCTACGGTCGGCGTGCCGACAATCCTGAGGAATTACAACGCCAAAGGCAGGTGCTTGCGGAGCTGGATTTTGGTGCCTTTTTGCCATCATCTGACGCGCACCTTGACCCCATCATCCGGCTGGAGATTATCCGCGATATGGCGCAGACGCGCAGCGATTTTTCTCTGGACGAAGATGAGCGCGCGGCAAAACTTACAGAACTGCAAGAGCAACTGAACGCCGTTGGCGCTGGTGAAGACGAAATTGTCGAGGCCGTGGGCATAGATGCCAATAGCAAAAGAAGTTCACGCAGCAAGGCCAAAGCCGTGCCATGGCAGCGTATAGGCTTTACCTTGAGTATTGGCCTTGTTGCCTTTGCCCTGTTTTTCTGGAGTTCGGCAACCCGGGGTGCCGGGCCGACCAAGCCCGTGCGTGAACGCCTGTTTGACGCCAGTGTCTGGGCTATTTTTCTGGCGCTATTGATCTGGGCATATGTTGCCGCCGAGATTTATAAAACCCCTGACCTTATCAATAATGCCGATAAAATGGGCGAGTATGCCGAAGGCTTTTTGCATCTGGACTGGAAAGAGGGCTGGCTGTATTTGCAACAAATGTCTGTGACCATACAGATCGCGCTATGGGGAACCTTCCTGTCGATCCTGTTTGCCATTCCCTTTGGTCTTTTATCCTCGCGTAATGTTGCCCCGGCACCGGTGGTGTTTTTTATGCGCCGGATCATGGATGCGTTTCGCTCGATCAATGAGTTGGTGGTTGGCACCATGTTTGTGGTCACCGTTGGCCTTGGCCCGTTTGCCGGGGTTATGGCTCTGGCGGTTCATACCACCGGGGTTTTGGCCAAGCTGTTCTCCGAAGCCGTTGAGGCCATGGATCCGGGGCCGGTAGAGGGCGTTCGGGCCACCGGCGGGCGCCCCATTCATGAGGTGATCTGGGGCGTTATTCCACAGGTTGCCCCGCTGTGGACGTCCTATGCGCTCTACCGCTTTGAAACCAACACCCGTTCGGCAACTATTCTCGGCCTGATCGGTGCTGGCGGTATCGGCCAGCTGTTGTTCGAGCAAATCCGATCATTCCAGTATGGCAAAACGGCGGCCATTTTGCTGATAATTATTGTTGCTGTCACCATTGTTGATATGTTGAGCCAGATTTTGCGCAAACGCCTGATGTAGCTTGCCAAAAATAATTTGGATGAGGTTATGACCGAAGTGGATTATTCTGTGGTAAGGTAGCCATAGGCAAAATCTGCAAATTCATTAGCAAATTCATCGTCATCCATTTTCAAACCCCAGTCTGGTGTTAAATCCTGGAAAAGAATGCGTTCTACGAAAATGGTGTTGAAAAAAAAGGCAAGTACACTGGCTGTTTGCACACTGTCCGGTCGCACAATTTCATTTTCATAACGTTCAATGAACAAGGTGCAGGAGAGCAAAGAACGGTTTATCCAGTCTTGCCAATCACCACCAATTAATTCCGGTCTGGTGTGCGCTAAAACATACATGGCCTTCATAACATGCTTTTGCTGAACCAGTTGGCGTACTGCGATCCTGGCTAGTTTGCGCAAGGCTTGTTTTAGCCCGACGCTGCCCAGTCTCAGTTTAGCCTGATCGCTCTCGACCCATTGCTCCAATTTCTGTCTTTGCAGATCAAATAAAACCGGAATTAACGCATCCTTGTTTTTGAATCGTCGGTATAATGCTGCTGTTGAAACACCCGCGGCAATGCCAATTTCTGCCACACTTATGTCGTGAAAGTTTCTGGTTTTTAGCATTCTATCAAGAGCCGTCAGGATTTTGTCCTGGGTTATTTGCGAGCGTTTTTGCTGTGCCGGGATGGTTCCTTGACTCATAATATCTCATGCTCCATATTGTAAATGTGATTCACATTAACATATTAAGAAGGTGCTGCAAGAGCGTTGTTCCGGGTTTGCGGCAGTTGGAAAAATCGGAAATGGAGTTTGGCAAATTTATCGCAAAATACGACGGTTGAATGTTTTGTGGACAAAAAAATAGGCGGAAATGGTGTCTGAAAGAATAGATGTCAGACATTTCATAAAAGATTGTGACGGCTATTGGTCTTTGAAAAGAAATGGAGGGTATGACTATGGATAGTTTTAATGCGTTAATGCCAGTGGATTGGCTACTTCTTGTGTATCTCGCTGTTATTATACCTGTTTGGGGGTTAGTGGATCAAAGACGTGCTTCAAAAAATAGAAAATTAGGGATACCACGAGATCGTATGCGCCGATATAATCGACTTTTTGTCGAGCTTTGGGTGCCGACTATAATTCTGTTGGTATCCTGGTTTATGGCGGGTAGAGACTGGCATGGTCTTGGTTTTGGATTTGAGCAATCAACACTGGCGTTTGTCGGGTACGGGGTCACATTAACCGCCATTATCTATCTTTTCTGGACTACATGGCAGGTCAAACATAGCGAAAAAGCACGAACAGTGATACGTGAACAGTTAGACGGGGCAGAGGCGCTTCATGAGCTTATGCCAGGTACCCGGGCAGAATTTCAACGATTTCGTCTTGTGGCGATAACAGCCGGCATTACTGAAGAGATATTATATCGTGGGTTTCTGTTTTGGGTGCTCAGCCCTGTGGTCGGTGTCGCACTGGCCGCTGGCCTTACAGTTATAATATTTACGCTTGGTCATTTGTATCAGGAGCGCCCAAGGGAAATTTTTCGTGTTGCCATTACCGGGGCTATACTCATCGCACTTTATATAAGCACCGGCTCGCTTATTGCCCCGATTATTTTGCATATCATTATCGACTGGACGAGTAACGACATGGTCTGGGCGGCGAAAAGCTAGGGTAAAACATAGCCAAACAGGTTAGGGTGCAGACTCATCTGAATGAGTCTGCACCCTAAGAGCCTGTATCGAAAGTAGTTGAGTGATATCAGTGGATTATGATTCCCTCGGATTGTCGAAGATTCGAAGGAGGCCACGATGTCCTGGACTGATACCACTCGAGCGGAGCATAAGCGCATTTACGCTCGTTATCCAA